>NZ_JBIVWS010000005.1:0-398260 GCF_044768905.1 Streptomyces sp. NPDC090994 | reverse complement strand
AGTGCGTCGGTGGCCGAGGGGACGTGGAAGCTGCGGGTCGAGGACCGGTCCGCGGGCGGCACCGGCACTCTGAACAAGTGGTCCCTGACCTTCCCGTCACTGGAGAACCAGACCTCGTACACCGTCCCCGACCCGGGAACGGTCGAGTCGTCGATCACGGTCGAGGGTGTTTCCGGCAAGGCGCCGAAGGCGTTGCGGGTAGGTGTGGATCTCACGCATGAGTGGCTGGGTGAGGTGAAGGTCGATCTGGTGGATCCGGCGGGCACGGTGTACGCGTTGAAGGCGACGAACGGGACGGATCCCGGGGGGACGCTCAGTACGACGTACACGGTGGACGCGAGTGCGTCGGTGGCCGAGGGGACGTGGAAGCTGCGGGTCGAGGACCGGTCCGCGGGCGGCACCGGCACCCTCGACACCTGGTCCTTGACGTTCTGACGCTCTCTGCTCTGCGGCCCCCGGCTGTCATGCGGGGGGCCGCAGCAGCGCGGCGCGGGTGCTGCCGGGGACGGATCAGCTCAGCACCAGCAGCACAGCCAGCGCCATCAGCAGGGAGTCGATCCGGTCCAGCAGACCGCCTGACCCGGGCAGCCAGGAACCGGCGTCCTTCACCCGTGCGCCTCGCTTGACCATGGATTCGAGGAGGTCGCCGGCCGGTCCGCCGACCGCCACCGCGAGCGCCATCGGCCAGCTCAGGGCGGTCAGCGCGGCGAGGGCGACCAGGCCGGCCGCGGCCCCGGCCAGGGTTCCGCTCCAACGCTTGGCCGGGGACAGCGGTGACAACGGCGGACCGCCGAGCCGCCGGCCGGCGAAGTACGCCACGATGTCGGCGACCGAGACCGCGACGAACAGGGCCAGCGCGCCGGCCCCGAGCGGCACCAGGGCGGCCAGCGGACTCAGCCACGCCAGTCCGAGCAGCCCGGCGCCGAGCCGGTGCAGGCCACGGTCGCCGTCACCGGCGAGCAGCGGCACGGCGGCCACCGCGAGGGCCGCCACCGCGGCCACCCGGAGGACCTCCCCGGGCAGCAGCCAGGCGCTCAGCACCACGGCCGACACCCCGGCGGCCAGCACCGCCCGGTCCGCCCGGCCGAGCCGCGTCAGGCCGCCGAACTCCAGCGCGGCGACGACCCCGGCCAGGACGGCGACGACCGCGGCACCCGGCGGGCCCCACCAGAACGCGGCGGTGACCAGGGGCACCCCGGCCGCCCAGGCGCACCACCGGATCAGCAGCTCGCGGCGCCCGGACACCGCCACCGCCACTCCGCTCAGCAGCAGCGCCCCGCCGAGCTGGGGAGCCAGCGAAGCGGCGCTGATCACCGGGCCGGGCCCGCGCCGGACACACCGACGACGGCTGGGACGGCAGCCCCCCGCAGGTCGTGCCAGGCAGCCTGGCACGCGGCCACGATGCGCGCGTTCTCCGAGGTGTCCCGGACCGCGACGCGCACCGTGCGTCCCTGGTACGCCGGCGTCAGCGGGGAGAGGTCGCGGAGGTGGACGCCGTGCCGACGGCACTCCCGCACCAGTTCCGCGGCGCTCGGCCCGCCGGACGGCAGGGTCACGTTGAGGAAGTTCGCCACCCCTTCCTCGACCTCCAGGCTCCCGTCCAGGCCGGCCAGGGCGGAGGCGAGGTCGCGCCGCAGCGTGTGCGTGCGCTGCCAGCAGTCGCTGTAGTGGGCCGGGTCGCGCAGGGCGGCCACCGCGGCCAGTTGGGCCGGGAGACCGACCGCCCAGGGCGGAGTCCACCGGCGCAACTCGCGGGCGGTGGACGGCTCCGCGACCAGGAAGGCGGCCCGCGCGCCGGAGAGCGCGTACATCTTCGACAGTGAGCTGCACACCACGACCCGAGGGTCCGTCGCGGCCACCCCCGCGAGCGACTCACCGAGACCGACGTAGCCCAGGTACGCCTCGTCGATCCACCAGCGGGTCCGGTCCGGTGCGGCGGCGACGGCGGAGTACAGGTCCGCCGCCGGGAGGTAACGTCCCGTCGGATTGTTGGGGTTGACCACCACCACGAGGTCGTAGCGTGCGGACCGGACGGCGGCGGAGAGCCGGTCCACGTCGATCCGCCAGCCGTCCGCGCGCCGCAGCGGGAACCGGTCCACGCGGCAGCCGATCACGCGTTCCGTGACGTGCGCGTACTCGCCGTAGGCCGGGTCCGTCAGGAGCACCCGGCTGTCCGGGGTCAGCCAGCGGCCGAACGCCCGGAAGATCAGGTCCGACGACCCGGCGCCGACCGCGAGCGTCTCGGGGGGCAGCTCCCGGGCGGCGGCGATCTCCGCCACCAGGCCCTCCGCGTCGGCCGGCGGAGACGTGCGCACCGCCCAGTCCAGGTCCTGGGCGAGCGCCGCCCGCACCCCCGGAGCCGGCGGGAACCAGGCGTCCAGCACATCGGCGGCGACCACCTGGGCGCGTCGGTGGAGGCGGCGGAAGTCGGTGCCGATGGCGGTGAACGAGGCGCCGCCGTGTTCGCAGCCGTCCGGCCGGGCGAGGAACGCCATGTCCAGTCGCCAGTCGACCCGCGACGCCAGCCACTGGAGTGTGTGGTGGTGGCGTCGCGTCGTGGCCCGCGTCAACTCGGCCACGTCCGCGGTCAGTACCTCGAAGGACACCGAGCCGCTGCGGACGGTGTGCCCCACCGGGCGCAGTCCGGCGGCCAGGTACATGTCGAGCAGGTCGGTCCGCCCCATGGCCACCACCCGGCGACCGCCCCGGGAGGCGGTCCAGCGCAGCGCCGCGTACATCAGCAGGGGTGCCGCCGCGGTGGCGCGCCAGCGCGGTTCGACGGTGAGGACGCGCACCTCGAACACGGCCTCGTCGTTCAGCAGCGGCAGTTCGTCGCGGCTCAGGTACTTGTCCAGCGAGTACCGGCCCAGCCACGGCGGAGTCAGGCTGACGAAGCCGACACGATCCGCTCCCCGCGCGGCGACCAGGTAGACGTTGTCGCCGTCCAGCCCGTCCTGCAGCCGTCCGCTGGGATCGGGCGCGTGCTGGTTGAGTTCCTCCGCGTACACCCGGTGCCGCAGTTCATGGATCCAGTCGAGATCCTCCGGAGTGGCAACGCGTAACTGCAGCTCACGGGCCATGGGCACCCCTTTTGACGTGGCAGGGGCTTCAGTGTGGGGAACTCGGTCCGTGGGCGACAGCGCTGGACGACCCGGGTCGGTCTGAGTACGCGTACTCAGGACAGCGGTGCTCTGCGGCGATAAGGGCTGACGGTGGCAATGAGCGGAACTCGTTCCGTGCCGGGTAGTGCAGAGCGACGGCGCAGTCACAGGTGGCCCCTTCAGGAGTTGTCGGCGGGTGGTGCGGGGCGGTAGCTGAGGAGGTCTCCGGGTTGGCACCGCAGGACTGCGCAGATCCGGGTGAGGGTGGTGAAGCGGATCGCCTTGGCGCGGCCGTTCTTCAGTACGGACAGATTGACGTTGGTCACGCCGACACGCTGGGCGAGTTCGGTGAGGGTCATGCCGCGCTCGGCCAGCAGCCTGTCGAGGTGCACCTCGATGTCGTGCCCGTCCGCGTCGTCGGCCATCAGACGACTCCTGCGAGGTCCTCGTGCATGTCCGCGCCCGCGCGGGTGATCCGGGCGAAGGTGAGCAGGCCGAGGCCGGTCAGCAGGGCCAGGTAGGGGGCGGACCACATGGTCAGCCAGGCCCCGGCCGTGAGGTCGGCGGTGGTGGAGAGTTCCGCGAGCAGGGCGGCCCCGGCATTCGCCTCGACGAACTCCGCGACCAGGCTCCCGGCCAGCAGCCACCAGCCGAGCACCCGGAGCCGGGACGCGGTACGGGCCGTGTGGACGCCCTCCCGGGCGGCGTCGCGCAGCAGGCGGTGCAGCAGGAAGAGGCCGCTGAGCAGCAGCAGTGTCGAAGGCAGTGCGCTGAGTTCGTCCAGCAGCCGCAGGTAGGTGCTGGGTGCCTCGGCGCAGTAACGGGGTATCGCGTCGACCAGTGCGCCCTTCTCCGGGAAGAAGGCGCCGGCGTCCGTCGAGCCGGTGGTCGAGTTGTCGGTGATGCAGACGATGGTGTCCGTCCAGCCGCCGCGGACGATCCGGAAGACCAGCCCCACGGCGGTGAGGGCGAGGAGCAGACGCAGGGCTATGGACACGATCGTGGCCGTGGGTTCCAGCAGCTTCCGGTCTTCGGACATGATGCGCCGCCTCATCTATCGTTTATCGATGTTATCGAAAAACGATAGGTGTCGTGCGTGTGCGACGCAAGGGCGAGCCGACGGAACGTGCGCACGCGCGGGCGTAGTTGGCCGATGACCGGTGGAGCGGGGTGGGGTGGGGCGGGGTGGAGCTGCGGGTGCCCGGGGGTGTCTCTCCTCTGAACGGTGAACACTTTGGGTCGATGTGTTCACGGTTGGTCTGGCGCATGGGCGGAGCCCCGCCCGTCTGCCCTGGGCGGGGCTCCGTACCGCGTGAGGTGCCGTGCGATCAGACGCCGCCGAACGCCCCGGCACCGACAGCGGCGACGAACGCGGCGAACGACGCCCGGCGGAAGACGAGGGCGGGTCCGTCCGGGGCCTTGCTGTCCCGGACCGGGACGGCGCCGGGGAAGTTGGCGGCGGCCTCCAGGCAGGCTTGCTCACCGCCGCTGTAGGAGGACTTCAACCACTCGGCGCCGGTCGGCTCCTGTGCGGACTGAGGGTGTATCACCTTTGCTCTCCTTCCGTGATCTTCTTGAACGGCCTCTCCAGCGACAAACGGCCTCTCCAGCGACACGTCGAACTGCTGACCCCGGCTGCCTTCCACGCCCCGCCCATCTGCTGGGGTTTCAACGATCGCCGAGCTCCGCGACGCAGACAGCGGCGACGAACGCGGCGAACGACGCTCGGTCGAAGACGAGAGCAGGTCCGTCCGGTGCCTTGCTGTCCCGGACGGGGACGGCGGCGGGGAAGTTGGCGGCTATCTCCAGGCACTGCTGTGCCGCGTCGGAGTACGACGACTTGAACCAGGCGGCTCGGTGGAGATCGAGTGTGGAGCGTGCTTCCTTCGATGGCGTCCTGAGGTCCCTTCCATGATCTTCTTGATGGTCTCCCGGGAGTCGTCCACGGGAAGGGCGGCGGCGACGATCAACTCGAAACACGACTCGAACGCCTTCACGTCGTCGGTGCCCTCCACCAAGTAGCCGCCCCGGAGGTTCTCCAGGTTGATGACGGTAGGCCACGGCATCGGGAACCGGACGACGTGGAAGGGGCCCGCCATTCCGGGGTGGGCCGGGGCGTCCTTCGGCATGACCTGGATGGTCAGATTCGGCAGGTCGGTCATGTCCAGCAAGTGGCGTAGCTGTTCCCGCATCAGAGACGGTTGGGCTGCTGACCTGTAGCCGAGAACGGCCTCGTGGATGACGGCCCACAGCTTGAGGGGGCCGTTCGGGCGTGTGCTGTCGGTGAGGACGGCCTGACGTTTCTTGCGGACTTCCACGAGTGCGGCCACGTCGGCAGGACCGAGGTTCGGTCCGGTCCCGGCGATGATCTCGCGGGCGTACGCGCCGGTCTGAAGGAGACCGGGGATGAGTCCCTGGGCGTAGCCCCGTCCCTCGCCCTGCGCCCGCTGACCGGCAAGGTGCCCGGCTGCACGCAGACCCTCGCCCTCCTCCCCGAGTCCGCCGCCCTCGCCCGGCGCAGTGTCCGGACCACCCTCGCCTGCTGGGGACTGGAGGAGCTGTCCGACAGTGCCGAGGTCGTCGTCAGCGAGCTGGTCACCAACGCCGTGCTGCACGGCCGTCCGGCCGGGGTGACGGCGGAGGAGCCGGGGTGGTGTCGGCTGACGTTGGAGTACCCGGCGGCCGGGGTGGTGCGGGTGACCGTGGCGGACTCCTCGCCCCGTCGGCCGGTACGGCGGACAGCCGCCCCCGGGGACGAGACCGGCCGGGGGCTCACGGTTGTCGAAGGGCTCGCGGCCCGGCTCACCGTACGGCCGGAGCGGAACGGGAAGTCCGTCCGGGCGGAACTGACGCTCCAGGATCTCTCATCCCCGCCCCCCGCAGGGTGAGAGCAACGTTCCCCACCGGTCACCCACAGCCACAGCGCCGAAACGCGGCCTCCCTACCTTCGGAATTCCGAAGCCCGGAGGAGCGTGGAGGCGTCATGGCAGCAGGAGGTCGCTGGATCGAGCACTGGGATCCCGAGGACGAGTCGTTCTGGCAGCGGACCGGCGCGAGGATCGCCAACCGGAATCTGTTCTTCTCCGTGCTCTCCGAGCACATCGGGTTCTCGGTGTGGACCCTGTGGTCCGTGCTCGTCCTCTTCATGGGACCGGAGTACGGGCTCACCCCCGCCGACAAGTTCCTGCTCACGTCCGTGGTGACGCTGGTCGGCGCCGTCGTCCGCGTCCCCTACACCTTCGCCGTCGCGATCTTCGGCGGACGGAACTGGACGATCATCTCGGCCAGTCTGCTGCTGGTGCCGACCGTCGCCGCGTTCGTGGTGATGGAGCCGGGTACGCCCTTCTCGACCTTCCTCCTCGTCGGCCTGCTGGCCGGCATCGGCGGCGGCAACTTCGCCTCCTCCATGACCAACATCAACGCCTTCTTTCCGCTCAGGAAGAAGGGCTGGGCGCTCGGCATGAACGCCGGCGGCGGGAACATCGGGGTGCCGGTCATCCAGCTCGCCTCGCTCGCCATCATCGGGGCCAGTGGAGGGCCGCGGGTCCTGCTCGGGATCTACATCCCGCTGATCGTCGTCGCCGCCGTCCTCTCCGCGCTCTTCATGGACAACATCGCGTCCGTGAAGAACGACACCGGCGCCGCCAAGGACGCCGCCCGCGACCGGCACACCTGGATCATGGCCTTCCTGTACGTGGGGACGTTCGGGTCGTTCATCGGGTACAGCTTCGCCTTCGGGCAGGTGCTGCAGAGCGGGTTCGGGCGGACGCCGCTCCAGGCCGCCTACCTGACCTTCATCGGTCCGCTGCTGGGCTCCCTCATCCGGCCCGTCGGCGGGAAGCTCGCCGACCAGTACGGCGGCGCGAGGATCACGCTGTGGAACTACGTCGCCATGGGCGCCGCCACCGCCGTGCTCATCGTCGCCAGCATGCGGGACTCGCTGGGGCTGTTCGTCACCGCGTTCGTCGTGCTCTTCGTGCTCAGCGGACTCGGGAACGGGTCGACCTTCAAGATGATCCCCGGCATCTTCCAGGCGAAGGCCGAGGCCAAGGGGCTGACGGGGGAGGACGCCGCGTCCTACGGGCGGCGGCTGTCCGGGGCCTCCATGGGGCTGATCGGCGCCGTGGGCGCCCTCGGCGGCGTGGGGATCAACCTCGCCTTCCGGCAGTCCTTCCTCTCCTACGGCTCCGGCACCGGCGCCTTCGTCGCCTTCCTCGCCTTCTACGCCGCCTGCTTCGCGCTCACCTGGTCGGTATACCTTCGCCGTACGGCGGCCGGCGCCCCGGACGCCGCCGCCCGCACGGAGGAGAACGCGCAGCTCAGCTACTCCAACGTGTGACGTAACACCGGTGACATACATCCGAACCGAGCCTGTCACGAGCCGTTGACAGGCTCGGTCGGCACGATGGGCGCAAGTGATCCAAGCGGGACGAGGCCATGGACGACGTACAGCAGCGAACCGACGACCACGGACCCCTGGCCGGCTTCACCGTCGGCGTGACCGCCGCCCGCCGGGCCGACGAGCTGGGGGCCCTGCTCACCCGGCGCGGCGCCGCCGTGCTGCACGCCCCGGCCATCAGGATCGTGCCGCTCGCCGACGACAGTGAGCTGCTCGCGGCCACCAAGGAACTCATCGACCAGGCGCCCGACGTCGTCATCGCCACCACCGCCATCGGGTTCCGGGGCTGGATCGAGGCCGCCGAGGGGTGGGGGCTCGGCGAGGCCCTGCTGGGGCGGCTGCGCACGGTGGAGCTGCTGGCGCGCGGCCCCAAGGTCAAGGGCGCGGTACGGGCCGCCGGGCTGACCGAGGAGTGGTCGCCGTCGTCCGAGTCCATGGCGGAGGTGCTGGACCGGTTGCTGGAGGAGGGCGTCGACGGGCGCCGGGTCGCCGTCCAGCTGCACGGGGAGCCGCTGCCGGGGTTCGTGGAGTCGCTGCGGGCGGGCGGTGCCGAGGTGGTCGGCGTACCGGTGTACCGGTGGATGCCGCCGGAGGACATCGGGCCCGTCGACCGGCTGCTCGACGCCGCCGTCTCCCGCGGTCTGGACGCCGTCACCTTCACCAGCGCGCCCGCCGCCGCGTCCCTGCTCTCCCGCGCCGACGAACGCGGCCTGCTGCCCGAGCTGCTCACCGCCTTCGGCCACGACGTGCTGCCGGCCTGCGTCGGCCCGGTCACCGCGCTGCCGCTCCAGTCCCGCGGCATCGACACCGTCCAGCCGGAGCGGTTCCGGCTCGGGCCCCTGGTGCAGTTGCTGTGCCGGGAACTGCCCGCCCGGGCACGGTCGTTGCCGGTCGCCGGGCACCGGGTGGAGATCCGCGGGCACGCCGTACTGGTGGACGGCGAGCTGAAACCCGTACCGCCCGCCGGGATGTCCCTGCTGCGTACGCTCTCCCGCCGCCCCGGCTGGGTGGTGCCCCGCGCCGAGCTGCTGCGCGCCCTGCCCGGCGCCGGACGCGACGAGCACGCCGTCGAGACGGCGATGGCCCGGCTGCGCACCGCCCTGGGCGCGCCGAAGCTGATCCAGACCGTCGTCAAGCGCGGCTACCGGCTCGCCCTGGACCCGTCGGCGGAGACCAAGTACGGAGACGAGTAGCCACCCCGGGCGGTACGGGGGGTTCCGGCCGTCCGGGCGGGCAGGCACTGTGGGAGGACGGTCCCCAGTCCCAGAGCCCGGGCGGTGACAGGAACATGGCACGCTTCGACACCGGACGACCCTGCCTGGACCTCCTCGCCACCGCCCATCCCGGCGAACGCCTCGACTCCGTCGACACCCTGCGCGCCTGGATCACCGGCTCCGGACTGGTCCCGCCGGGCACCCTCCTCGACCACGCCGACCACGCCTGGCTCACCGGCTTCCGCGACCTGCGCGCCCACACCGCGCGCCTGGTACGCGACCACCTCACCCCCGGCGCGCACCCGCACGCCCGCGCGCTCGCCCGCGTCAACGACCTCGCCCGCACCGCGCCCCCGGCCCCCCGGGCGCTGCCCACGGAAGGCGGCGACCTCGTACGGGAGCTGACCGCGCCGCCCGAGTGCGCGGCGCTGCTCGGCGCCCTCGCCCGGGACGCGGTGGAACTGCTCACCGACCCCGCCGCCCGCGCGTGCCTGCGCCAGTGCGAGGGGGACAACTGCCCGGTGGTCTACCTGGACACGTCCCGGGGCCGCCGCAGGCGCTGGTGCTCCAGCGAGATCTGCGGCAACCGCGAACGCGTCGCCCGCCACCGGCGCCGCGCCGCCGCACCGGCCCGGGCGTGAGCCCCGCGGTGGTGCGCTGTCCGCGGGGCCGCGTGAGCCCGGCGGTGGTGCGCTGTCCGCGGGGCCGCGTGAGCCCCGAGGTGGTGCACTGTCCGCGGCGCCTCGGGGGCGGTCGCGGATCACGCACAGCCCCGCACCCCTGGGGCAGCGCGCTCAGGCCTCCCGAGGGCGCACCGGCGTCCGCGGCAGCCGTACCCGGCGGACCAGCCGGCCCAGCAGGACCGCGTTGAACAGACCGGACAGGGCCACGCCCACGGAGAAGGCGAGCGTCCCGAGCCAGCCGGAGACGGGCGTCACCGCCAGCAGGGCGACGAAACCGAGCGGTGCCGTGGCCAGCGTCGGCCAGACGCCCGCGAACCCCGGGTCCGGCGACAGGTACACGGCGTACAGGAAGAAGCCCAGCGAGGCCGCCACGAGGGCGAGGTAGCCGCGGGCGGGCCAGTTGTCCACCGCGGGCGCCAGCAGGGCGCGCAGCCGGTGCGCGCGGCCGCCGGCCGAGGGCGCCGCCTCCGCCCGGGGCGCCCGTGCGACCGGCGGCCGGTCCTCGACGAGGGCACCCAGCACCGCGGCGTTCACCAAGGCGCACAGCAGCAGCCACAGCAGCCAGAGCCCGACGGCCGGCGTCAGCGCCGCCCCCTCCGCCGCGCTGCCCGGCCCGAAGGGCAGGGCCACCCCCGCGAACGACAGCGGTGCCGTGAGCAGCGTGGGGTCCACGGGCAGGGCGAGGTCCGGGAACAGGAGCGTCAGCAGCAGGGAGACGGCGACGAGGGCCAGGTAGCCCCGGGCGGGCCAGCTGCCCGTGGCGAGCGTGAGGAACCGGCGCAGGCGCGGTGTCGGCATCGTGAAGTCTCCCTGGTCAAACGGTGGTTGAGGTAGGACCAGCCTGGCCCCGCGCGCCCGCCCGGGCATGAGTACCCGTACTCAACACCGGAGACGCCGGTAAATCTGTCCGCCGCCTTTGAACACCCCACCCTCCCCGTCCGTACCGAATGGACGAGCGACCGACTCGGGGGAACCCCCGGACACCGGAGGTGGGCGTGCGCAAGGATCCCGTCGTGGCCAAGGAACGCGGTACGAGGGCCCGACATCGGATGTCCGCCAGGTCCGCCTCGGAACCCGACGAGGACCTGATGCGGGCGCTCTACCGGGAACACGCCGGACCCCTGCTGGCGTACGTGCTGCGGCTGGTCGCGGGGGACCGGCAGCGCGCCGAGGACGTCGTGCAGGAGACGCTCATCCGGGCCTGGAAGAACGCCGGTTCGCTCAACCGGGCGACCGGATCGGTACGCCCCTGGCTGGTGACGGTCGCCCGGCGCATCGTCATCGACGGCCATCGCAGCCGGCAGGCCCGGCCGCAGGAGGTCGATCCGTCGCCGCTGGAGGTCATCCCCGCGGAGGACGAGATCGACAAGGCGCTGTGGCTGATGACGCTGTCGGACGCGCTCGACGACCTGACCCCGGCCCACCGGGAAGTGCTCGTCGAGACGTACTTCAAAGGGCGTACCGTCAATGAGGCGGCCGAGACCCTGGGCATACCCAGCGGCACGGTCCGCTCCCGGGTGTTCTACGCCCTGCGGTCGATGAAGCTGGCACTGGAGGAGCGGGGGGTGACGGCGTGACGAACGGTGTGCACGGGGGATTCGGCGCGGGAGGTTCGGGTATGGCTGGCCCCATGCGGGAGCCCGAGGTGCCGAACGAGCACGAGACCGTCGGCGCCTACGCCCTCGGCATCCTCGACGAGGCCGAGGCCACCGCCTTCGAACGGCACCTGGCCGGCTGCGAGTGGTGCGCCCAGCAGCTCGACGAGCTGGCCGGCCTGGAGCCGATGATGGCCGCGCTGGCCGGCGTGCCGGGCGGCGCGGGCGGCGTACCGGGTGGCGTGGGCACGCCCGCGCTCGGCGAGTCCCTGTCCGCCCGGCCCGCGCCGCGGCTGGCGGAGAAGCTCGTCGACGAGGTCGCCGAGCGGCGGGCCCGCAAGAAGCGCCGCAACCTCTACCTGGTGGGCACCGCCGCCGCGCTGATCGTCGGCGGCCCGTTCGCCGCCGTGGCGACCACCAGCGGGGACGGCGGCGGCCGGACCGGCGAGGCCCGGCAGAGCGCCGGCCCCGCCCAGGAGGCGTTCGGCGACATGACCGACCGGGTCAGCGCCACCGACCCCGCCACCCAGGTCAGCGCGACCGTGGCGGTCGAGAAGAAGGCGTGGGGCACGCACGCGGTCCTGGAGCTGAAGAACGTCAAGGGACCGGAGAAGTGCGCCCTGATCGCCGTCGGCAAGAACGGCGAGCGCGAGACGGTCACGTCGTGGTCCGTCCCGGAGTGGGGGTACGGCATCCCGGACGCCACCACCGACAAGGCCAAACAGCCGCTCTACGTGCACGGCGGCGCCGCCTTCCAGCCGAACCAGATCGACCACTTCGAGGTCATGACCTTCGGCGGCGAGCGTCTGGTCGAGGTCGACGCGTAGCTTCACCGGCCCCCTTCGCGTACGGTTGACGGCTGCCCAGCACGTCAGAAGGGGGCCCGGTGGCCGCACAGGCACAACAGGATTCGGCCGTCGACTCGGACAGAGACGCCGTAGGGGACGACTCCGTACGAGACCGAGAGATCAGCGGGGAGCAGGCGCACCTGGACCGGGTGTACCTCCGCCTTGAGGAGAAGATCCACGAGGCGGAGTTCCTCATGGACGACGCCGCCCGGCGCGGCCAGGTCGGCACGCCCGGCGCGCTGGCCGAACGGGACGCCCAGGTCTTCCGGGCGGGCGTCCATCTCAACCGGCTGAACAGCGAGTTCGAGGACTTCCTGTTCGGCCGGATCGACCTGCTGCGGGGCAAGGACGGCAAGAAGGGGCCGGACGGCGCCTACACGGCCGTGGAGCCCGCCGAGGGGGCGGTACGGCCCGACAACACCGCCGACATCGCCGAGACCCTGCACATCGGCCGGATCGGCGTCCTGGACGCGGAGTACGCCCCGCTGGTCATCGACTGGCGGGCGCCCGCCGCCGCGCCGTTCTACCGGTCCACCCCGGTCGCCCCGGGGCGGGTCGTGCGCCGGCGCGTCATCCGTTCCAAGGGGCGGCGCGTCCTCGGCGTCGAGGACGACCTGATGCGCCCCGAGATCACCGCATACCTGGACGGCCGGGAACTGCCCGTGATCGGCGACGGCGCCCTGATGGCCGCCCTCGGCCAGGCCCGTACCCACTCCATGCGGGACATCGTCGCCTCCATCCAGGCCGAGCAGGACCTGGTCATCCGCGCCCCCGCCGCCTCCGTGACCTACGTCGAGGGCGGCCCCGGCACCGGCAAGACCGCCGTCGCCCTGCACCGTGCGGCGTACCTGCTCTACCAGGACCGGCGCCGGTACGCGGGCGGCATCCTCATCGTCTCCCCGACCCCGCTGCTCGTCGCGTACACCGAGGGCGTCCTGCCCTCCCTCGGCGAGGAGGGCCAGGTCGCCATCCGCGCCATCGGCTCCCTGGCGGACGACGCGTCCGGCGCCGAGGCCACGCTCTACGACTCCCCGGCCACCGCCCGCGCCAAGGGCTCGGCCCGGATGCTGAAGGTGCTGCGCCGGGCCGCGCGCGGGGCCCTGGAGCTGAACGATTCACCGGCCCGGCTGCGGGTCGTCGCCTTCGGGCGCCGCCTCGAACTGGAGGCCGAGGAGCTGGCGGAGATCCGGCGCACCGCGCTCGGCGGCACCGCCCCCGTCAACCTGCTGCGCCCCCGCGCCCGCAAGCTGCTCCTGGACGCCCTGTGGGCGAAGTCCGGCGCCGGCACCCGGCACACCGACCCGGAGCTCGCCGCCGAGCTGCGTTCCTCCTTCGACGAGGACGTGACCTCCGAGGACCCGTTCATCGCCTTCCTCGACGCCTGGTGGCCGGAGCTGACGCCGCGCTCGGTGCTGGCCGCCATGGCCGACGAGAAGCGGCTGGGCCGCTGGGCGCGGCGGGTGCTCAACCCCGGCGAGGTGCGCAAGGTGGCCCGCTCGCTGCGGCGCGAGGGGTACTCGGTGCACGACATCGCCCTGCTCGACGAGCTCCAGGCGATCCTGGGCGCCCCGGCCCGCCCCCGCAAGCGCCGCGAGCTGGACCCGCTGGACCAGCTCACCGGCCTGGAGGAGCTGATGCCGCAGCGCGAGGAGAGCCGGCGGGAGCGGGCCGAGCGGCTGGCCGAGGAGCGCACCGAGTACGCCCACGTCATCGTCGACGAGGCGCAGGACCTCACGCCGATGCAGTGGCGCATGGTCGGCCGCCGCGGCCGGCACGCCACCTGGACGGTGGTCGGCGACCCGGCCCAGTCCTCCTGGTCCGACCCGGACGAGGCCGCCGCCGCCCGCGACGAGGCCCTGGGCACCCGCCCGCGCCGCCGCTTCGAGCTGACCGTCAACTACCGCAATCCGGCCGAGATCGCCGAGCTGGCGGCCAAGGTGCTCGCCCTCGCCATGCCCGGCTCGCGGTCCCCGCGGGCGGTCCGCTCCACGGGTGTCGAGCCCCGTTTCGCCGTCGTCCGCGGCTCCCTGGCCGACACCGTCCGCGAGGAGGCCGCGCGGCTCCTGGACCGGGTCGACGGCACGGTCGGCGTCGTCGTCGCCATGAACCGCCGTGAGGAGGCCCGGCGCTGGCTGGCGGGCCTCGGGACGGGGGTCCCCCCGGGCGAGCGAAGCCGAGACTGGGGGAGGGTGGTGGCGCTCGGCAGCCTGGAGGCCAAGGGCCTGGAGTACGACGCCACGGTGGTCGTCTCCCCGGCCGAGATCGCCGACGAGTCCCCGGCCGGACTGCGCGTCCTCTACGTCGCCCTGACCCGGGCCACCCAGCAGCTCACGGTCGTCTCCGGGGAGCGGGACGAGCCGGACGCGGCGGGCGTGCCGGACCTGCTGCGCGACTGATCGCCGTACACGACGAGGCCCGCACCGGCGTCCGGTGCGGGCCTCGTTCGTGAAGTCAATGACACCGACCCGCCATGCTCGCCTCGCGGCAAGTGGTCGCTCGTAGCGACGAAGGTTGGGCCCGGGGGCTTGGATCGGGCCGGTGCCACGTCCAAGGTAACAAACGATCCCCGCGAGACCATTCCCGTCCCGGAGTTCTCTTCTCACGTTCACCAGATTCTCGTATGGTGGAACTCGTTTTCCGAAAGTGGGGGCGGCTACCACGTACTGAGGGGTAGGTGCGACCATCGGACGGCACGACCAAGCGACACGGTTCACGGTTTAAGCAGAGGAAGAAGTCGGCCATGGCTACGGCGCCCAGCGTCTCCTACTCGATGACCATCAGGCTGGAGGTGCCCGCGAGCGGAACCGCCGTCTCGCAGCTCACCACGGCCGTGGAGTCCTCCGGAGGCTCGGTGACCGGCCTCGACGTCACGGCGTCCGGCCACGACAAGCTCCGCATCGACGTCACCATCGCGGCCGGCTCGACCTCCCACGCCGACGAGATCGTGCAGGAACTGCGCGGCATCGAGGGCGTCACCCTGGGCAAGGTCTCCGACCGTACGTTCCTGATGCACCTCGGCGGCAAGATCGAGATGGCGTCGAAGCACCCCATCCGCAACCGTGACGACCTCTCCATGGTCTACACGCCGGGCGTCGCCCGCGTCTGCATGGCGATCGCCGAGAACCCCGAGGACGCGCGCCGCCTCACCATCAAGCGCAACTCCGTCGCGGTGGTCACCGACGGCTCGGCCGTCCTCGGCCTCGGCAACATCGGCCCCAAGGCCGCGCTGCCCGTCATGGAGGGCAAGGCGGCCCTGTTCAAGCGGTTCGCCGGCATCGACGCCTGGCCGATCTGCCTGGACACCCAGGACACCGACGCGATCGTGGAGATCGTCAAGGCGATCGCCCCGGGCTTCGCCGGCATCAACCTGGAGGACATCTCCGCCCCCCGCTGCTTCGAGATCGAGGCCCGGCTGCGCGAGGCCCTGGACATCCCCGTCTTCCACGACGACCAGCACGGCACCGCCATCGTCGTCCTCGCCGCCCTCACCAACGCCCTGCGCGTGGTCGACAAGGGCATCGAGAACGTCCGGGTGGTCATGTCCGGCGCGGGCGCGGCCGGTACGGCGATCCTGAAGCTGCTGCTGGCCGCCGGGGTGAAGAACGCCGTCGTCGCCGACATCCACGGCGTGGTGCACGCCGGCCGCGAGGACCTGGTCGACGCCGCCCCCGAGTCGGCGCTGCGCTGGATCGCGGACAACACCAACCCCGAGGGCCTCACCGGCACCCTCAAGGAGGCCGTGCGCGGCGCCGACGTCTTCATCGGCGTCTCCGCCCCGAACGTCCTGGACGGCGACGACGTGGCCGCGATGGCGGACGGCGCGATCGTGTTCGCGCTGGCCAACCCCGACCCCGAGGTCGACCCCGCTGTCGCCCGCCGGACGGCCGCGGTGGTGGCCACCGGCCGCAGCGACTTCCCGAACCAGATCAACAACGTACTGGTCTTCCCGGGTGTCTTCCGCGGTCTGCTGGACGCCCAGTCCCGCACCGTCAACACCGAGATGATGCTGGCCGCCGCGACGGCGCTGGCGGACGTGGTGACCGAGGACGAGCTGAACCCGAACTACATCGTCCCGTCCGTCTTCAACGACAAGGTCGCGGGCGCCGTGGCCGGCGCGGTGCGCGAGGCCGCGAAGGCGGCGGGCGCCACCGTCTCCTAGGTCCCGGGGACAGTCCCCGGGGACACCGCGCGCATGGTGTGAGGATCGCCACGGAGGCGGGGCGGTCCTCACCGCGCGTCGCTGGTCCGGCGCCCTCCGGCGGCCCCTTAGGGTGGGCGGCCGGGCCCGGGCAGTCTCTTCGTGTGACTCCCGCGGGTGTTCTCGTGACTCCTGCGGGTGCCGGATTGGCTTTACCGCCGCAGGTAGAGGCAGGATGCCTCCCTGGGCGCGTGGGTCTGGCGACGGACCTGCCCAACATGCGGCTACGCCGCGTGCCACGCCTCAACGGCAAGAAGAACACGGGAGTAACAACATGAACCGCAGTGAGCTGGTGGCCGCGCTGGCCGACCGCGCCGAGGTGACCCGCAAGGACGCCGACGCCGTACTGGCCGCGTTCGCCGAGGTCGTCGGCGACATCGTCTCCAAGGGCGACGAGAAGGTCACCGTCCCCGGCTTCCTGACCTTCGAGCGCACCCACCGTGCCGCTCGCACCGCCCGCAACCCGCAGACCGGCGAGCCGATCCAGATCCCGGCCGGCTACAGCGTGAAGGTCTCCGCGGGCTCCAAGCTGAAGGAAGCGGCGAAGGGCAAGTAAGGGCTCAGGGGTGACTGCGGGCCCGTTGTGGCTGGTCGCGCAGTTCCCCGCGCCTCTTACGGGGCACTCAGCGCAACGCCGATGGGGCGGTCACCCGGACTCGGGTGACCGCCCCATCGGCGTTGCTGCGGGTCAATACACCTAGCCCAGTGCCTTGCCCGGCAGTTCCACCTTCGCGCCCAGTTCCACGAGCTTCTCCATGAAGTTCTCGTAGCCCCGGTTGATCAGGTCGATGCCGTGCACCCGGGACGTGCCCTGCGCGGCCAGGGCCGCGATCAGGTACGAGAAGCCGCCGCGCAGGTCGGGGATGACCAGGTCGGCGCCCTCCAGGCGGGTCGGGCCCGACACGACGGCCGAGTGCAGGAAGTTGCGCTGGCCGAAGCGGCAGTCGGAGCCGCCCAGGCACTCCCGGTAGAGCTGGATGTGGGCGCCCATCTGGTTCAGCGCCGAGGTGAAGCCGAGCCGGGACTCGTAGACCGTCTCGTGGATGATGGACAGGCCCGTGGCCTGCGTGAGCGCCACCACCAGCGGCTGCTGCCAGTCGGTCTGGAAGCCGGGGTGCACGTCCGTCTCCAGGGCGATGGACTTCAGCCGGCCGCCCGGGTGCCAGAAGCGGATGCCCTCGTCGTCGATCTCGAAGGCGCCGCCCACCTTGCGGTAGGTGTTCAGGAACGTCATCATCGAGCGCTGCTGGGCGCCGCGGACGTAGACGTTGCCCTCGGTGGCCAGCGCCGCCGACGCCCAGGAGGCGGCCTCCAGGCGGTCGGAGAGGGCGTGGTGGGTGTAGCCGCCCAGCTCGTCCACGCCGGTGACGCGGATGGTCCGGTCGGTGTCCATCGCGATGATCGCGCCCATCTTCTGCAGGACGCAGATCAGGTCCTCGATCTCGGGCTCGACGGCCGCGTTCGACAGCTCCGTGACGCCTTCGGCGAGCACCGCCGTCAGCAGCACCTGCTCGGTGGCGCCGACCGACGGGTACGGCAGCCGGATCTTGGTGCCGCGCAGCCGCTGCGGGGCCTCCAGGTACTGCCCGTCCGCCCGCTTCTCGATGGTCGCGCCGAACTGCCGCAGCACGTCGAAGTGGAAGTCGATGGGCCGGCCGCCGATGTCGCAGCCGCCCAGGCCCGGGATGAAGGCGTGGCCGAGCCGGTGCAGCAGCGGCCCGCAGAACAGGATCGGGATGCGGCTGGAGCCCGCGTGGGCGTCGATGTCGGCGACGTTGGCGCTCTCCACATGGGTCGGGTCGAGCACCAGCTCCCCCGGTTCGTCGCCCGGGCGGACCGTCACGCCGTGCAGTTGCAGCAGTCCGCGCACGACCCGCACGTCGCGGATGTCCGGAACATTGCGCAGCCGGCTCGGCGCGCTGCCGAGGAGCGCGGCCACCATGGCCTTCGGTACGAGGTTCTTCGCACCGCGGACACGGATCTCGCCCTCCAGCGGGGTTCCGCCGTGGACAAGCAGTACGTCATCAGCGCCGTTGACGGTCATCAATCTCGCGTTCCGTGGGGTGGGGCAGGGGACCAGAAGGGAAAGGGTAATCGTCCCCCGCCCCCGCGCCGTAAGCCCAGGGAGGGCACAGCCATTTCACGGCCGTGTCACAACACGAGGCGTTCCCCGGCGGCCACATGGGGTCACGGTGGCGGGCGCGCGGCGGGGCGTGCCGGGGCATCGCCTGAGCTGCGTTCACTCCGGTGCCCCCGATTGCCTCCCCACCGTGCGGGAAGATGCGGGATCATGTCAGGCATGACCGAGGTGTCCTCGCTCACAGGGCGGCTGCTCGTGGCCACACCCGCCCTGACGGACCCGAATTTCGAGCGTGCGGTGGTGCTGCTCCTCGACCACGACGAGGAGGGCTCCCTCGGCGTCGTCCTCAACCGGCCGACCCCGGTCGGGGTGGGCGACATCCTGGACGGCTGGGCGGCGCTGGCCGGCGACCCCGGCGTCGTCTTCCAGGGCGGCCCGGTCTCCCTGGACTCCGCCCTCGGGGTGGCCGTGGTCCCCGGGGACGGCGACGGCGACCCGCTGGGCTGGCGCCGGGTGCACGGTGCGATCGGCCTGGTGGACCTGGAGGCGCCACCGGAGCTGCTGGCGCCCGCCGTGGGCAGCCTGCGGATCTTCGCCGGGTACGCCGGCTGGGGCCCGGGCCAGCTGGAGGACGAACTGGCCGAGGGCGCCTGGTACGTGGTCGAGTCCGAGCCCGGCGACGTCTCCTCGCCGCTGCCCGAGCGGCTCTGGCGCGAGGTGCTGCGCCGCCAGCGCAGCGAGCTGGCGATGGTGGCGACGTACCCGGACGACCCGTCGCTCAACTGAAGTGTGTGATCTTCAGTACCCTTGGCGGTTATGAGCACTCTTGAGCCCGAGCGCGGGACTGGTACGGGGACCCTCGTAGAGCCGACGCCACAGGTGTCCCACGGCGACGGCGACCACGAGCGCTTCGCCCACTACGTCCAGAAGGACAAGATCATGGCGAGCGCCCTCGACGGCACGCCCGTCGTGGCGCTGTGCGGCAAGGTCTGGGTGCCGGGCCGCGACCCGAAGAAGTACCCGGTGTGCCCCATGTGCAAGGAGATCTACGAGTCCATGAGCGGCGGCGGGGACGACGGCAAGGGCAAGGGCGGCGACAAGAAGTAGCGCACCGTCCTTCCCGCAGGCCCCCTGAGCGCCCCCGTACCGGCGCGCTTCGGGGGCCTTTGCGCTGTCCTGGCCGGTGGTCCTGCCCGGCGGAAATGGTTCAGACCTCTTGTGGACATGTTCATGTAGTACTTAGCCTCCATGGTGTTGTGCAGAGCGAAATTGCCATTGCGTATGTTGCAACGCCTGCTTGCGGAGGACCGCTGTATGAAGCTCCCCGTCCGACTGGTTCTGCTCCTCACCGTCCTCGCCGCCACCGCCTGCGCGCCGGGCACCTCCGGCGGCTCGTCCTCCGGCGCGGACGAGAAGACCGGCACCCTGCGCGTCTGGCTCTTCCAGGAGGTCGGCAACGAGCCGAAGGAGAAGGTCGTCGACGCGGCCGTGGCGGGCTTCGAGAAGGCCCACGACGGCGTCGACGTCACCGTCGAGTACATCCCCGTGGAGACCCGCGCCCAGCGCGTCAAGGCCGCCTTCAACGACCCCGCCTCCGCACCCGACCTCATCGAGTACGGCAACACCGACACCGCCGGCTACGTCGCCGACGGCGGACTCGCCGACGTCACCGCCGAGTTCGGCGCCTGGGACGAGGCGCGGGACACCGACCCGACGGCCCGCCGGTCGGTCACGGTGGACGGCAAGGTCTACGGAGCGCCGTTCTTCGTCGGCGTACGGGCCCTGTACTACCGGACCGACCTGTTCGAGGAACTGGACCTGGAGCCGCCCCGGTCACTGGCCGAACTGGCCGCCACCGCGCGGAAGATCCGCGCCGCCGAACCCGGCCTGTACGGCCTCGCCGTCGGCGGCGCCTACACCTACGGCGCGCTGCCCTTCCTGTGGGCCCACGGGGGCGAGCTGACCCACCTGGACAGCGCCGCCTCCCGCGCGGGCATCGAGGCGTACACCGACCTCTTCGGCGACGACAACTGCCCCGCGGCGAAGTGCGCCGGCATGGGCGGCAACGACACGGTGACGGCCTTCGCGGCCGGCAAGGCGGGGATGGCGATCGGGGGCGACTTCAGCCACGCGGCCGTGGAGGCGGGGGCGGTGCAGGGGAAGTACGCGGTCGTGCCGCTGCCCGGGGTGGAGCCCGGGTCGGTCGCGCCGGCCTTCGCGGGCGGCAACAACATCGGCGTACTGAGGTCCACCTCGCACCGCACGCTCGCCGTGGACCTGATGAAGCGGCTCGCCTCGAAGGCGACGCAGCGCGAACTGTTCGACGCGATGGGCTTCCTGCCGACCTTCACGGACGTGCGGGGGGAGGCGGCACGGGCGGAACCGTTCGTGAAGCCGTTCGTCGAGACGCTGGAGGCCGGGACGGAGTTCGTGCCGGTGTCGGCCGGGTGGGCGCGGATCGACTCGTCGGCGGTGCTGCCGACGATGTTCCAGGAGGTGGTGAGCGGGAAGAAGGGGGTTGCCGCGGCGGCGGGGGATGCGGCGGCGAAGATCGGGTCCGCGCTGTGACGGTGGGTTCCCGGGTCCGCGCTGTGACGGTGGGTTCCCGGGCGCGGGCGCGTCGTGGTTCCGCGCGCCCACGCGGCGGCAGCCGCACATCGGACACGGCCCCGCGCCCGTACGGGGCGCGCTTCTCCACCCCCTGGATCTATCTCGCCCCCGCTCTCGTCGTCCTCGGCGGGCTGCTCGTCTACCCCGTCTACCAGCTCGGGCTGATCTCCTTCCTGGAGTACACCCAGGCCCAGGTCAGTGGCGGCGAGCCGACGTCCTTCCAGGGGCTGGGGAACTACCGGGAGCTGTTCGGGGACCCGGAGTTCTGGCGGGTGCTGCTGGCCACGGTCGTGTTCGCCGCCGCCTGTGTCGCTGCGACACTGGCCGTCGGGTGCGCGCTCGCCGTGCTGCTGACCCGGGTGCGGGCCGTGCCCCGGCTGGTGCTGATGCTCGCGGCGCTGGGGGCGTGGGCGACGCCGGCGGTGACCGGGTCGACGGTGTGGCTGCTGCTGTTCGACCCGGACTTCGGGCCGGTCAACCGGTTTCTCGGCCTCGGTGACCACTCCTGGACGTACGGCCGGTACAGCGCCTTCCTGCTGGTCCTCCTCGAAGTGGTCTGGTGCTCCTTCCCGTTCGTGATGGTCACCGTCTACGCCGGCATCCGCGCCGTGCCCGCCGAGGTGCTGGAGGCAGCCGCCCTGGACGGCGCCTCGCAGTGGCGGATCTGGCGGTCCGTACTGGCGCCGATGCTGCGGCCGATCCTGGCCGTCGTCACCATCCAGTCGGTGATCTGGGACTTCAAGGTCTTCACGCAGATCTACGTCATGACCAACGGCGGCGGCATCGCCGGGCAGAACCTCGTCCTCAACGTGTACGCCTACCAGAAGGCGTTCGCCTCGTCGCAGTACAGCCTCGGTTCGGCGATCGGCGTCGTGACGCTGCTGATCCTGCTCGCCGTGACCCTCGGCTACCTGCGGCTGCTGCGGCGCCAGGGGGAGGAACTGTGAGACGTCCGTGGAGGTTCGCCGCCGAGACGTCGGCGGTGCTGATCGCGGCCGTCGTCGCGTTCCCGCTGTACTGGATGGTGCTGAGCGCGTTCCGGCCGGCCGGGGAGATCGAGTCGAGCACGCCCCGGCCGTGGACGTCGGCGCCGTCGCTGGACTCCTTCCGGCGCGTCTTCGGGCAGCAGGAATTCGGCCGCTACTTCCTCAACAGCCTTGTCGTGGCGGGTGTCGTGGTGGTCGCCTCGGCGCTCATCGCGTTTCTCGCCGCGACCGCCGTGACGCGATTCCGGTTCCGTTTCCGGACCACCCTGCTGATCATGTTCCTGGTGGCCCAGATGGTGCCCGTGGAAGCGCTCGCCATCCCCTTGTTCTTCCTCATGCGGGACCTCGGCCAGTTGAACACGCTGGGGTCGCTGATCCTGCCCCACATCGCCTTCTCGCTGCCCTTCGCGATCTGGATGCTCAGGGGTTTCGTGAAAGCCGTGCCGGAGGCCCTGGAGGAGGCCGCGTACCTCGACGGGGCGAGCCGGGCGAGATTCCTCTGGCAGGTCCTTTTCCCGCTGGTCTTCCCGGGGCTGGTCGCCACCAGCGTGTTTTCCTTCATCTCCGCCTGGAACGACTTCCTGTTCGCCAAGTCGTTCATCATCAGCGACACCTCGCAGTCCACCCTCCCGATGGCACTGCTGGTCTTCTACAAACCGGACGACCCCGACTGGGGCGGTGTGATGGCCGCGTCCACGGTGATGACGATTCCGGTGCTGGTCTTCTTCGTACTCGTGCAACGACGACTCGTCTCCGGCCTCGGCGGAGCGGTGAAGGACTGAAAGGACTGAGGTGACCATGGACGTCGATCTGATCCCCGCGCCGCGTGAACTCCGTACGGGGGGCGGGTCCGGGCGGGTCCGCCTGGGTCCCGGGACACGGCTGGCGGCCGGGCCCGGCACCGAGGGCGTCGTGCACTGGCTGCGGGCGACGCTCGGCGCGGCGACCGGGCTGCCGCTGGCGGAGGGCGACGGCCCGCTCCGGATCGAGCTGGGCATCGACCCGGCCCTGCCGCCCGAGGGGTACCGCCTCGACACCCGCGCGCACCCGGTACGCCTTGCGGGCGGCAGCGCGGCCGGCGTCTTCCGGGGCGCGCAGACCCTGCGGCAACTGCTCGGTCCGGACGCCTTCCGCCGCGCCCCGCTGCGCCCCGGCCGGGACTGGGAGCTGCCGGCCGTCACCGTCGAGGACGCCCCCCGCTTCCGCTGGCGCGGACTGATGCTGGACGTCGCCCGGCACTTCATGCCCAAGGACGGCGTCCTGCGTTATCTCGACCTGATGGCCGCGCACAAACTCAACGTCTTCCACTTCCACCTGACGGACGACCAGGGCTGGCGCGTCGAGATCACGCGGTACCCGAAGCTCACGGAGACCGGCTCCTGGCGCTCCCGCACCAAATTCGGCCACCGCGCCTCACCGCTGTGGGACGACAAGCCGCACGGCGGTTTCTACACCCAGGACGACATCCGCGAGATCGTCGCCTACGCCGCCGAACGGCACATCACCGTCGTCCCCGAAATCGACGTACCCGGCCACTCGCAGGCCGCCGTCGCCGCGTATCCGGAACTCGGCAACACCGACGTCGTCGACACGGCGGCGCTCGGCGTCTGGGACACCTGGGGCATCTCCCCGAACGTCCTCGCCCCCACCGAGAACACCCTGCGTTTCTACGAGGGCGTCTTCGAGGAACTCCTGGATCTCTTCCCCTCGGAGTTCATTCACGTCGGCGGCGACGAATGCCCCAAGGAGCAGTGGCGCCGGTCGGCGACCGCGAAGGCGCGGATGGAGGAACTCGGACTCGCCAACGAGGACGAGTTGCAGTCCTGGTTCATCGCGCACTTCGCCGGCTGGCTCGCCGCGCGTGGGCGGCGCCTGATCGGCTGGGACGAAATCCTGGAGGGCGGTCTCGCGCCGGGCGCGGCGGTCTCCTCCTGGCGCGGCTACCAGGGCGGCATCGCCGCCGCGCGCGCCGGACACGACGTCGTCATGTGCCCCGAGCAGCACGTCTACCTGGACCACCGGCAGGACGGCGGCGCCGACGAGCCGGTACCGATCGGGTTCGTGCGCACCCTGGAGGACGTGTACCGGTTTGAGCCGGTTCCGCCGGAGTTGACGGAGGCGGAGGCCGAACGGATCCTCGGCACCCAGGCCAACGTCTGGACCGAGGTGATGGAGAGCCCGGCCCGCGTGGACTACCAGACCTTCCCGCGGCTCGCCGCCTTCGCCGAGGTCGCCTGGAGCGCCCTGCCCGCCCCGGCGGAGCGGGACTTCGCCGGCTTCGAACGCCGGATGACCGGCCATTACGCCCGCCTCGACGCCCTGGGCGTCGCCTACCGGCCGCCCGCCGGACCCCGGCCCTGGCAGCGGCGGCCCGGCGTCCTCGGCCGCCCGATCGACGGCCCGCCCCCGGACAAGTGACGAACGGACAAGTGGCGAACGGACAAGTGGCGAACGGACAGGTGACGAACGGACAGCCACCGGGCAACGGGCGGCCGGCGCCGGGCGGCCGGCCGTGATCTCCGGTCATGCCCTCCCAAAACCGCCCATCTCCCCGACGAGGTGGGCGAATGCCTCCTAGCGGACCCCCGCGTCCGGGTGCTGCGATGATGTGCCAGAGTTGCCACGTCCGCCCTGTCAGCACGTACCGTACGGCGCACGGGCGGGACCAGTGGGACAGCGGGAAGGGGCAGCGGTTTGAGCACGCACGCACCGCAGGCGGCGCAGGTCGTCACGCTGCCCACAACACTGGACGAGGCCGTGGCGGCACTCGCCGAGCGGCCCGCCGCCGTGCCGGTCGCCGGCGGCACCGACCTCATGGCCGCCGTCAACTCCGGTCAGCTCAGGCCCGCCGCCCTGGTGGGCCTCGGCCGGATCAGCGAGATCCGCGGCTGGCAGTACCAGGACGGCCACGCGCTGCTCGGCGCCGGACTCACCCACGCGCGCATGGGCCGCCCCGACTTCGCCGCCCTCATCCCGGCGCTCGCCGCCGCCGCGCGCGCCGCCGGGCCGCCGCAGATCCGCAACGCGGGCACCCTAGGCGGCAACGTCGCCTCGGCCGCTCCCACCGGCGACGCGCTGCCCGTGCTGGCCGCGCTGGAGGCGACCCTGATCGTCGCGGGGCCGGGCGGAGCCCGCCGCGAGGTCCCGGTCTCCCACCTGCTGGCCGGGGTGGAGATGCTGGGCGCGGGCGAACTCATCGGCTACGTACGCGTCCCGCTGCTGCACGCCCCCCAGGTCTTCCTGAAGGCCACCGGGCGCACCGGGCCGGGGCGCGCGGTCGCCTCCGTGGCCCTGGTCCTGGACCCGGCCCGGCGTGGGGTGCGGTGCGCGGTCGGCGCCATAGCGCCCATGCCGCTGCGCCCGCTGGAGGCCGAGCAGTGGGTGGCGCAGCTCATCGACTGGGACAACAACCGCGCGATCGTCCCGGAGGCGCTGGCCGCCTTCGGCGAGTACGTCGCCGCGGCCTGCATCCCGGACCCCGCCCCCGCCGAGGACGGGTCCGTACCGCAGCTGCCGCCCGCCGTACTGCACCTGCGGCGCACCGTCGCCGCGCTGGCCCGACGAGCACTGGGGAGGGCGCTGTCGTGACCGACGACCAGCAGGGAGAGGGCACGCCCCAGGGCGGCGGACGCTGGAATCCGCTGCCCCAGGGCGACTACGACGACGGCGCCACCGCCTTCGTCCAGCTCCCCGAGGGCGGCATCGACGCGCTGCTGGACGCCCACGGGGGTGCCGGCAGTCCGCTGGCGGCACCCGGTCACGGCTTCGTGCCCCCGCCGATAACGGTCGCTCCCGCGACGGGTACCGACCCGGCGGCCACCGGCTCCTGGACGATGCCGTCGGCACCGGTCGACGGCACGCAGTGGCAGGCCCCGGAGACGGGACAGCAGCCGTACGCGGGTCCGGACGCCGAGCAGCCGTACGGCGCGGCGCTGCAGGACCCGTACGGGGCGGCCGGGCAGTACGGCGGCGACGCGGGCGGCGGAGCCGGGCACGGCCAGTACGGAGCCCCCTACGCGGGGCAGGACGACCGGTTCGCCTACCACCCGGGGGCCACCGGCCAGTGGCACTTCGGCGAGGGC
The DNA here is from genome assembly GCF_044768905.1 of Streptomyces sp. NPDC090994. Classification (NCBI taxonomy): domain Bacteria; kingdom Bacillati; phylum Actinomycetota; class Actinomycetes; order Kitasatosporales; family Streptomycetaceae; genus Streptomyces; species Streptomyces sp. NPDC090994. Next base: position 372,464 of record NZ_JBIVWS010000005.1, on the reverse strand, counting down.
GTCGCCGCGGAGGAGACGGCGCCCGCGCCGGGCCACGACGTGACCGGGCAGTGGTCCATCCCGGTCGCCGGGGGCGACCTGCCGGACGAGTCCGGCGAGTTCACCACGTCGTCCCTGGTCGAGCAGTGGGGCGGCACCCCGCCGGCCACCCTCCCGGGCGGCGCGCCCGCCCCGTGGGCGACCCAGGCGGCGGGCCGTCCCTGGGACGAACGGCCCGGCGAGCCGGGGGCGGAGTACGGCACCGGCCACGACACGGGGCACGGTGCGGGTCACGGCACGGAGTACGGCGCCGGTCACGACACGGGTCATGGCGCCGGTCACGACATGGGTCATGGCTCCGGTCACGACACGGGTCATGGTGCGGGCCATGGCACGGAGTACGGCGCGGAGTACGGCGCGGGCTACGGCGCCGAAACGGTTCAGGGCGGTGCTCCGGGGAGCGGGGAGGCGTTCCCTGAGGAGCGTCGGTACACCGACGAGCAGACGTTCCCGGAAGCGCGTACCTACGCCGACGAGCAGACGTTCCCGGAAGAGCGCGCGTACGCGGAGGCGCAGGCGTTCCCGGAGGCGCGGCCGTTCACGGACGTACGGCCGTATGTGCGGCCTGCCGCCGGGCCGGTCGCGGACGCCGAGCCGGAACCCGAGCGGGAGCCGGGACCCGCGCCGGAACCCGGGCCCGTCGCGGAGGACACCGGCCGTCCGGCCCAGGAGCCGGGCGCGGCGACGGACGAGGCGCAGGGGGCCCAGGACGCTCAGGAGGCCGCCGAGCGCCCCGCTGGGCCTTCCGAGGCGCCCGCCCCGGCCGACGGAGCCGGAGCCGCACCCGAGGCCGCCGAGGAGCCCGTGGCGCCCGCCGCAGCCGGGACCCCGGCCGAGGACGCCCAGGACCCCGCGTACGCGTCGGCCCCGGAGCCGCCGCACGACGGCACGCCCCCGGAGACGACGCCCGGAGCCACACCGGAGACGGATTCGGAGTCGGAGTCGGAGACGGAGGCGGAGCCCCAGGCCGAGGCAGACGCCGAGCCTGCGACCGCTGCCGAGGCCGACGCACAGGCCGAGGCGGAGTCCGGCCCGGAAACCGGCCCGGAGTCCGACACCGGCCCTTCCCCGCAGACCGCCCCGGCACCGGAGCCGGAGCCCTCGGCACCGGAGTCCCGGTCGGAGTCCGAGCCCGCCCCCGAAGGCCCCGCCCCCGAAGGCCCCGTGCCCGGGGAGTCCGGCGCCGACGCCGGGCCCGGCGCGTCCCACGAGGAGCACCCCCTCGCCTCCTACGTGCTGCGCGTCAACGGCACCGACCGGCCCGTCTCCGACGCCTGGATCGGCGAGTCGCTGCTCTACGTGCTGCGGGAGCGGCTCGGCCTCGCGGGCGCCAAGGACGGCTGCTCGCAGGGCGAGTGCGGCGCCTGCAACGTGCAGGTCGACGGCCGGCTGGTCGCCTCCTGCCTGGTGCCCGCGGTGACCGCGGCCGGCAGCGAGGTCCGCACCGTCGAGGGCCTGGCCACCGACGGACAGCCCTCCGACGTCCAGCGGGCGCTGGCCCGGTGCGGCGCGGTGCAGTGCGGCTTCTGCGTGCCCGGCATGGCGATGACCGTGCACGACCTGCTGGAGGGCAACCCGGCCCCGACCGAGCTGGAGACCCGTCAGGCGCTCTGCGGCAACCTGTGCCGCTGCTCCGGCTACCGGGGTTTCCTGCGGGCCGTCGAGGAGGTCGTCGCCGAACGCGAGGCGACCGCCGAGGCCGAGGCGGACGCCGCGGACGCCGCCGCGGACGAGCCGGGCATCCCGCACCAGGCGGGCCCCGGCGCCGGCGGCGTCGACCCGTCGGCGTTCGACCCGCAGGGCCGACCCGGCCCCCGCTCCCCGGACGGGTACGACCACCCCCACGGCCAGGAAGGAGGCCACGCGTGAGCAACGAGGCAGCCACCGCCCAGGCCGCGGTCACCGCGGAGCCGGGCCTCGCCCCCGAGCCCGTCGCGCACGGCCTCGGCGCCTCCCTGCACCCGGCCGACGCCCGCGCCAAGACGGAGGGCACCTTCCCCTACGCCGCCGACCTGTGGGCCGAGGGCCTGCTCTGGGCGGCCGTACTGCGCTCCCCGCACCCGCACGCGCGCGTGGTGTCCGTCGACACCAGCCACGCGCGCGAGATGCCCGGCGTACGGGCCGTGATCACGCACGAGGACGTCCCCGGGACCCCGCTGCACGGACGCGGCAGAGCCGACCGGCCGGTCTTCGCCTCCGACGTCGTACGCCATCACGGCGAGCCCATCGCCGCCGTGGCCGCCGACCACCCGGACACCGCGCGGATGGCCGCCGCGGCCGTCATCGTCGAGTACGAGGTCCTCGACCCGGTCACCGACCCCGAGCAGGCCTTCGAGGCGGAGCCGCTGCACCCCGACGGCAATCTGATCCGGCACATCCCGCTGCGCCACGGCGACCCGGAGGCGGTCGGCGAGATCGTCGCCGAGGGCCTCTACCGCATCGGCCGCCAGGACCCGGCCCCCATCGGCGCCGAGGCCGGACTCGCCGTCCCGCGTCCGGACGGCGGCGTGGAGCTGTACCTGGCCTCCACCGACCCGCACACCGACCGCGACACGGCCGCCGCCGCCTTCGGACTGCCGCCCGAGCAGGTGAAGGTCGTCGTCACCGGCGTGCCCGGCGCCACCGCCGACCGCGAGGACCAGGGCTTCCAGCTGCCGCTGGGGCTGCTGGCGCTGAAGACCGGCTGCCCGGTGAAACTGACGGCCACGCGTGAGGAGTCCTTCCTCGGCCACGTCCACCGGCACCCCACGCTGCTGCGCTACCGCCACCACGCCGACGCCGAGGGCCGCCTGGTCAAGGTCGAGGCGCAGATCCTGCTCGACGCGGGCGCGTACGCCGACACGTCGTCGGAGGCGCTGGCCGCCGCGGTCGCCTTCGCCTGCGGCCCGTACGTCGTGCCGAACGCGTTCATCGAGGGGTGGGCGGTGCGTACCAACAACCCGCCCTCCGGGCACGTGCGGGGCGAGGGCGCGATGCAGGTGTGCGCCGCGTACGAGGCGCAGATGGACAAGATCGCGAAGAAGCTGGGCATGGACCCGGCCGAGGTGCGCCTGCGCAACGTGCTGGCCACCGGCGACGTCCTGCCCACCGGCCAGACGGTCACCTGCCCGGCGCCGGTCGCCGAACTCCTGGAAGCAGTACGGGACTTCCCGCTCCCCGCGCTCCCCAAGGACACGCCCGAGGACGAGTGGCTGCTGCCCGGCGGTCCCGAGGGCGCGGGCGAACCGGGCGCGGTGCGCCGGGGCGTGGGCTACGGCATCGGCATGGTGCACATGCTGGGCGCGGAGGGCGCGGACGAGGTGTCCACGGCCACCGTGAAGGTGCAGGGCGGCGTGGCGACGGTGCTGTGCGCGGCGGTCGAGACCGGGCAGGGGTTCGCGACGCTGGCCCGGCAGATCGTGCAGGAGACGCTCGGGATCGACGAGGTGCACGTCGCGCCCGTCGACACCGACCAGCCGCCGGCCGGCGCGGGCTGCCGGGGGCGGCACACCTGGGTGTCGGGCGGTGCGGTGGAACGGGCCGCGAAGATGGTCCGCACGCAGCTCCTGCAACCGCTGGCGCACAAGTTCGGCATGTCCACCGAGCTGCTGCAGATCACCGACGGCAAGATCACCTCGTACGACGGTGTCCTGTCGACCACGGTCGCCGAGGCGCTCGACGGCAAGGAACTGTGGGCCACCGCGCAGTGCCGCCCGCACCCCACCGAGCCGCTGGACGAGTCCGGCCAGGGCGACGCCTTCGTCGGCATGTCCTTCTGCGCGATCCGCGCGGTGGTGGACGTGGACATAGAGCTGGGTTCGGTACGGGTCGTGGAACTCGCCGTCGCCCAGGACGTCGGCCGGATCCTCAACCCGGCGCAGCTGGCCACCCGGATCGAGGCGGGCGTCACGCAGGGCGTGGGCATCGCGCTCACCGAGAACCTCCGCACGCCGCGCGGCCTGGTCCGCCACCCCGACCTGACCGGCTACGCCCTGCCGACGGCGCTGGACACCCCGGACATCCGGATCGTGAAGCTCGTGGAGGAGCGGGACGTGGTCGCGCCGTTCGGGGCGAAGGCGGTCAGCGCGGTGCCGGTGGTGGCGTCGCCGGCGGCCGTGGCGTCGGCGGTGCGGGCGGCGACGGGGCGGTCCGTGAACCGCCTTCCGATCCGTCCGCAGGCCGCGGTGGTCACCGAGGGCTGACGTGCCGGGCCGGCCGTCCCCCGGGCTCGCTTTTCCTGTGCCCCGGCGTGCGGAGGCAACGTGCGGGGCGGCCGGTGCGTCCTGGTGGGGGAACGGGTTTCGCGCGCGGGGGCGTTGTCAGTGGTGGCGCGTAGTGTGCGAAGCGGTGGGGGCGGCGCGGCCGGTCCCGTCCACGGGCACGCACGACATCCGGGGGAGACCATGCGCGGGGCGATGAGCGATACGACGATGACGGCGAGCGGTGTGTGCGCGGAGGGCCGGAGCGGCCGGTCCGCGCTGTCCCTGCTGACCCTGGTGCGCGCCGCGACGTCGGTGGAGGACCCGTCCTGGGCCCGGGGTGCCGTGCGGCGCGCGCCGGCGGGGGGCGAGCTGTCGCTGCTGTGGAAGACGTCGGTGCTGATCGGCTGCCTGGCCCTGGCCACGGGGCGTCGTAGCACCGTGCCGGCCCCGGAGCTGCCGTACCGCTTCCTGGACCGCGAGTTCGGCCGGGGACGGGTGACCCGTTTCGAGGAGGTCGACTTCCCGGCCTGCCTCACCCATGAGCCCACCCGCCGTTTCCTGTGCCGGACGGGTCTGCCCGAGGAGGCGTTCACCTTCCGGCTGGAGTCCGACGGCGACATGCCCCTGCCGACGCTGGCGGAGTACTACGAGGACGAGGAGTGCCGTCCCGCCCTGCCCGAGCGGGCGGACCGCCTCGTCCGTCTGGGCCGCCTGGCGGACGGTGCCACGGTGACCGTGGACGCCACCACGGGCACCGTCCTGACCTGGTACCCGACCACCGGCACCCTCAGCGCCCTGGCCCCGGACCTCCCCGCCTTCGCCCTCACCCTGTGGGCCCGGCACCGGGCGGCGCGACTGGAGGCCGTGGCGGGAATCGAGCCCGCCTGACGGCCGCTGCGATCTCGGCGGGTGCTTATTCCTCGGTGCCGAAGCAGCACCCGTAGGTGCCGTTGTCGTACGTCATCCGTTCCGGCAGGAGTTCATCGCAGTTCGGGCAGACGAGGAGATCGGGCGGGTTGATGCGCATGACCGCGGCATTCTTCATGGCGAAAACCGACAGCACCGCGGACCTGCCGTGTTCTTTGATTCCTTGCTGCAGGAACTCGAAGGCGCCGTACATGTGACCGCATTCGCACTCGATGCGGTTGCACCGGAACACGCCGATGTCCTCGATGCCGAGTTCCTGGGCGATCTTGGCCTTCTCCTCGTCCGACACCTTCCTGATGCCGGTCTCTCTGACCCGGGCAGGCGTCCAGTACCAGGTCTTGACGGCCTTCGCCTGTGACAGGGACGTGTAGAACGTCGCCGACCTGCCGCTGGTGATCGCGTCCCGGACGGTGCTCACGCTGGTGCAGTCGTCCGCCGCAATGACGGCTTTTCCGCTGGCTGCGACTCTTTCGACGTCGTCCAACGCAACTTTTTCCATACGGGTCACTTTTCTTCCGCCGACCCGTGAACGCCAGACGGCACGCTGTCGCTCCGCTCGATCGGCTCATGGCCGCGGAAAAGAGGCCGTGGCGGGAATCGAACCCGCGTAACTCGCTTTGCAGGTTTGTCCTGGCCGGCCAGGGCGTGCTCCAGAAGTTCTCGAAGCGTTCCATTCTGCGGGCTGACCTGGACGAGGCCCTCCCCGAGGCGGGGTGCTCAAGGGAGCTATGCACTGCACGGCCTCCACGTGTCGGCGTGCTTGGGGCACTGGCGGTAGTAGCTGTCATCCAGGTTCGGACTGCGTGGTGCTCGGCTGTACTGGGGCCGCCGTCCACGCCAGTGGCGTGTGTTGCGGCGATCGCACAGCGGCGCTTCTCCGAACTACCGTTCGGCACAAGGGTGCGCGTTGAGTCAGGAGCGTCCCGGCTCCCGGTCGCGTTCGTGGTAGGCGCGGAAGTCGAAGAAGCGCAGACCGTCGATCGCTGCTCCGGACTGGATTTCCTGCACGGTCCAGGGGTGGGCGGAGTAGTCATCGATCGCCACGCCTCCATGTTCGAGTAGCAGCGCGATCAGCTGGTGAACTTCTGCGGTGCCGTCGATCCGACCGGAGATGTCCATCCGCACTGCCCAGGTGGGGTGGAATCCGACGGCCCCGTCGAGGACCGCCACGCCGGCGGGCTCCCAGTCAGCGAAGAGGCAGCCGTTCCGCTCTTCGTCGATGTCGATGTAGAGGTTGCCGTCCAGGGTCCAGGGATGGCGCTGCTGGTTCAGGTGCCGATCAAGTGAGGCGATGGTCTCAGCTCGCTCACCTGCGGGGAACACGAACACTGTGCGCATGGCTTGGAGCCTAGGCGGTGCGTCTTCGAGGCGGCTACGAGTATCAAGGCTGGTCCGGGGCCGGTGGGGAGGTACGTCCGGCGATGCTGGCGAAGGTAGGCAGGCCCAGGTGCGTGACCGTGGGCTTGAGAGCGGCGTCGAGCTGAGACATTTTGTCTTCGGCGCCGGCGACGCTGATCTCGAGGCCTTCGACTTCGCCGAGCCAACCCTCTCGCTGGGCCTCGGCGATCCTGTCGATCAGGTTGTCGCGGATCCCGATCAGTCGGTCTTGCGGGGAGGGTTCGGGGCGGAGGAGCGAGCATCGGACGCAAGCGTGCTCGTGGATGCACGTACTGGATCAAGGCGTGAGGGCTGGCCTCCAGCATCTCCTCGATCCGGACGCCAGTGTGCTGCAGGAATTCGATCGTGGCCCAGGCCCAGAACGCCCGTTCCTCGAGCAGTCCCAGATGGACGCGTCGGCCGGACTCGTCGTAGGCCTGGAACGGAGTCGACGAGTCCTTCTTCTGGCGCGGGTAGGTTCTGCCCGATGGAGCCAACGGGGGCTCCAATCAGGTTGTGCGGTCCGGTCAGGGTCCGCCTTCGGGCGGCAACGGGGTGCGGCTGTGATGCCAGGGCGGCTGATCTCTTCCGTCGGCCCACCGGTCGAGCCGGTCGGCGTGCACGATCTCGATGCCCGCAGCCTTGGCCAGGCGAGCCGCGGGGGTGGTGACGGTTCCGGTGGTCACCAGCACCGCCACGTCGGCATGGTGGATGTTGAACACGGTTCCGGCGAACCTCTGAAGATCGGGGCTGGCGACTTTGCCCCGGTACTGCTTGCACTGGATCACCACCTTGCGCCCGTCAGGGGTATAGGCGACGACGTCCGCCCCAAGGTCCCCGGCCCCGCCGATCGCCCGCACCCGGGTGCAGCCGTCCTTGCGGCACAACTCGGCGACGGCGTACTCGAACTCGGTCGGAGACAAGGCGAACCAGTCGGGTACCGCACGGGGCTCGGCTGGGGCGGGTGCGGTCGTCTCCAGGGCACGCGCTTGCTCTTTCAGGGACGCGGTCAACCGAAGAAGATCTTGGTAGCGCTCCGCACGGCCGTCGGGAGCCTCGAAAACGGCTTGGAGAGTGCGGTAGGCGTCATCCGCCTCGCGGAGTTGGAGGGTGTACTTCTCCGGGCTGTAGCTGGTCCGGGACCCTGCGGGCAGGATCTCGCCCACGGTCACCTTGTGGAACAGCCGTCTTCCGTTGATGTACGACACGACCTGACTGATGGTGTCGAATCCCCCGGCACGGTGCTGAACGAGCCGCACGGTGGCGTGGCCGTCGTCGACGGCGTCGATGCCGATGCCCAGTGCGACAGGCATGTCCCAGGAGTCGTACCGGTGGTCGTAGGTGCCCGTGTACTGCTTCGACTCCAGCACGATGCCGCTGCCGAGGATGTCCTTGCGCGCCTCCTCCATCGCTGCCGTCCATGCGGCGCGCACGCTGCCGGGCATGCTCGCAAGTGCCTTCTCGGCGGCAGCCCGGATCGTGACATCGCTGACGTGCCCGGGGTCCCCGAACCACATGAGTGCCGATCCTCCCTCACCCTCTCCTGGCCGACGCCAGGGCGACCCGCTCATGATGCTAGGCCCAAGGACCGTCATCCCAATTGGTCTTGCGGATGCGGAGGTTCACAGGAAGGGCGATCAGATCTGGCGCTGCGCCGTTACGCTGCGATGACCATGCAGGTGCTGGGGGACCGGAGGGGCGATGCAGGCCGGCGACGTCAAGCTGGGAAAGGTTTTCGCGAACGACCACCAGAGCGTGATCCCAATCTTCCAGAGGTCCTATGTATGGGATCAGGAGGAGAACTGGGAACCCTTGTGGACGGACGTCCGGACGGCGGCGGAGGAAGTGGAGACGGAGACAGAGCCCCAGAGTGGTACGGGGCAGTCGAAGCCGCGCACCTACTTCCTGGGCGCCGTGGTCGTACAAGAGCGGTACCGGCCACCCCGACGCCTCGGTTCGTCCCACATCATCGACGGTCAGCAGCGTATGACCACGCTGCAGGTCCTCTTCGCGGCAGCTCGGGCTGTCGCCCACGACATTGCCGCCGACAGCGTCGTCGGGCGTTTCACGAGTCTGTTGGAGAACCGGCCGGAGACGGTTCACGAGGCGTTCCCGGACGACCGCTACAAGGTTTGGCCGCTCCCGCAGGACCGCGCGGCATTCCTCTGGGCCGTACGCGGGACCGACGACGACGGTACGGCGCCCGCCCCCGACCACCGGCTGGTCCGTGCCCGCGTGTGGTTCGAGCAGGAGATCGGCGATTGGGCCAAGGCCGCACCCAACCCAGCCCAGCGGCTCGACGACTTGTTCTACACGCTTCAAGAGCGCATGCAGCTCGTCGAGATCATCCTGGACGCGGGTGACGACCCTCAGGTGATTTTCGAGGCGCTGAACCACCGTGGAGTGCGCCTCGACGCCGCGGACCTCGTGAAGAACCTCCTTTTCCAGACCGTCGAGGCGCAAGGGGAGCACCAGCACTCCGAAGAGCTGTTGATGAGCGCCTGGCTGCCTCTGGATGCCGAACCCTGGCGTGGTCAGGTCACCACCGGACGCATCAGGCGTGCCCTGATCGACCTGCTCCTGGCCTATTGGCTGACTGTTCAGAAGCGTCAAGACGTCCTGGTAGAACATCTGTTCGCCGACTTCAAGAAGTGGCTACCGGAAAGTCGCCGACGGGCTTCGGACGTGATCCGGGACATCAGGCATTACGCCGAGACGTATGAGCGGGTTCGGGGATTGCCGCTGACCGATCCCACCGGCCGATTGGTCGACCGCATGCAGACCATGACGATGACGCCGTGGCCGGTGCTGCTCTATCTGCACGCGACAGACGACGTACCGAACGACCAGCGAGCGATCGCGGCCCGCGCCATCGACTCCTTTCTCATGCGGCGAGCCGTGTGCCTGATGACGACGAAGGACTACAACCGACTCTTCGTCCAGGTACTGACCGATGCTCAGCAGAGCGATCACGCTCGGGCAGGTCACGCCGTTGTGCGCAGCCTGCGGAATCAAACGGCCGACGCCCGGCTATGGCCTGACGACCAAGAGTTCCTTGCCGCCCTGATCGCGAACGATCTCTACCGTCGTTCCTACCGAGCCCGGTTGAAGGCACTGCTGGTCGGACTGGAGAATCACCTGCGGACGCCGAAGACCGAGCACGCGCCGGCGCTTTCCAGCGCGGACTCCCAACTGAACATCGAGCATGTTCTGCCGCAGAAATGGGAGACGCACTGGCCGCTGAACGACGGTGACAGTGATGAGGGCTTGAAGAAACGGCAGGAGGCGGTCCATCAGCTCGGCAATCTCACGCTCACCACCACGAAGCTCAACCCGTCGTTGAGCAATCGGGAATGGCCTCATAAGAAGGACAGCCTGCGTGCTCACAGCCTCTTGCGGCTGACGACCTCGTCAGTACTCTCCGCGCCGGAGGGACTTCGAGACCAGTGGAGCAACGAGCAATGGGCCGAGTGCTGGGACGAGGACCGGATTCAGCTGCGCACCTTGTGGCTCGCCCGTATCGCCCTCCAGGCGTGGCCGAAGCCCAAGGAGGACACCGACTGACGAAACGGGAGTGCCCCGCTGTGATGCCTCGCCCTTGCCTGCGGTGCGGGGCACCACCCATTCCTCGCTCGTAGCCGGAACTGAGACGGACAGCCAGAGGCCGTGGCGGGAATCGAACCCGCGTAACTCGCTTTGCAGGCGAGCCCCTCAACCACTCGGGCACACGGCCGTGTGCGTCGTTCGTGGACGACCGTAGGCGGGGGAGGAGGGCCGGCTCAAGGGAAGGGCGGGGGCTGCAACGGGACTGCCATACGCCGTTCATGAACGGGCTGGGGGCGTAGGACCAAGGTCGTTGCCGAGTCCCGTCTCCGGACAGGGTTCAACCTCGCTTTCGCCTCTTACGCTGACGGTCATGACCGTCTCCGAATCGCGCGACACCGGTGTCGCCGCCGTCCCGTCCGGCAAGCCCGAGACCGTGCTCAGCCCCGCCCACCGGGCCCTGAGCATCGGCATCGTCTCCGTCATCGTGCTGATCGCGTTCGAGGCGACGGCGGTGGGAACCGCGATGCCGGTGGCGGCGCGGGAGCTGGACGGGGTGTCGTTGTACGCGTTCGCGTTCTCGGGGTACTTCACGACGAGCCTGTTCGGGATGGTGCTCTCGGGGCAGTGGTCCGACCGGCGCGGTCCGCTGGCGCCGCTGGCGTGGGGGATCGGCAGCTTCGCGGCCGGGCTGCTGGTGTCGGGGACGGCCCAGGCGATGTGGCTGTTCATCCTCGGGCGGGCCGTGCAGGGGCTCGGCGGCGGGCTGGTGATCGTCGCCCTGTACGTGGTCGTGGGGCGGGCCTATCCGGAACGGCTGCGCCCGGCGATCATGGCGGCGTTCGCGGCCGGGTGGATCGTGCCGTCCATCGTCGGCCCGCTGGCCTCGGGGGCGGTGACCGAGCACCTGGGGTGGCGCTGGGTGTTCGTCGGGATTCCGGTCCTGGTGGCCGTCCCGCTGGCACTCGCGCTGCCGCGGATACGGGAGCGGGCGTCCGGGCCGGTGACCCCGGGCGCGCCCGCCTCCTTCGACCGCCGCCGCATCCGGCTGGCCCTCGCGATCTCGCTCGGCGCCGGACTCCTCCAGTACGCCGCCCAGGACCTGCGGTGGATCTCCGTCGTGCCGGGTGCGGCGGGCGCCGCGCTGCTCGTCCCGGCCGTGCTCGGGCTGCTCCCGCGCGGCACCTACCGGGCCGCCCGCGGCCTGCCCTCGGTCGTCCTGCTGCGCGGCGTCGCGGCCGGCTCCTTCATCGCCGCGGAGTCCTTCGTCCCGCTGATGCTGGTCACCCAGCGGGGGCTCAGCCCGACGCTGGCCGGGTTCTCGCTGGCGGCGGGCGGGCTGACCTGGGCCGGGGGTTCCTGGTTGCAGTCCCGGGCCCGGGTGGAGCCGTACCGGGAGCGCCTGATGGCCCTCGGCATGGTGCTGGTCGCCGCCGCCATCGCCGCCGCGCCGAGCGTCCTCGTCGACGCCGTGCCCGCCTGGACGGTGGCCGTCGCCTGGGCCTTCGGCTGCTTCGGCATGGGCCTGGTGATCTCCTCCACCAGCGTGCTCCTGCTCAAGCTCTCCGCCCCCGAGGAGGCGGGCACCAACTCCGCCGCCCTCCAGATCTCCGACGGCCTCTCCAACGTCCTGCTGCTGGCGGCCGGGGGAGCGGCCTTCGCCGCGCTCGGCGGCGGCACGGTCACCCACACGGCGACCGAGGCCGCGGGGTCCCGTCCGGGGGCGTTCGCGGCGGTCTTCCTGCCGATGGCGGGGGTGGCGCTGGTGGGCGCGTGGGTGGCGACCCGGCTGCGGACGGCCGAGCGGTGAGCGGTCCGGTGGGCGGTCCGGTGGGTGGTCCGGTGGGTGGTCCGGTGGGTGGTGCGGTGGGTGGTCCGGTGGGTGGTGCGGTGGGTGGTGCGGTAGGTGGACCGGCGGGTGGTGCGGCGGGCAGTGCGTGGGGCAGCGCGGCGGGCAGTGCGTCGGGTGGTGCGGCGGGCAGTACGACGCGCGGTGCGGCGGGTGGTCCGGCGGGCAGCGCGGCAGGCGGTCCGGCGGGCAGTGCGACGGGTGGTCCGGTGGGCGGTGCGACGGGCGGCGCGAGCGGCTGCGGGGACGTCGTCGGGAGGTCGTGAGGGCCGGTCGGGACGGTGGTGTGACCTCCGTCCCACCCGGTGCCGACCCGCCTGCGTCCGGGCGTGGCCCGGTCCCGGCCGCCGGTAGGGTGGCCCGGTTGTCATACGTGGCCGAGCCGACCGACCCCCTTCGGAGACCGTGACTACCACCGCCAGTTCCAGCGCCTCGCACCACCTGTCGCCGGCCTTCCCCGGCCGTGCCCCCTGGGGCACCGCCGGCAAGCTGCGGGCCTGGCAGCAGGGGGCGATGGAGAAGTACATCCAGGAACAGCCCCGCGACTTCCTGGCGGTCGCCACACCCGGCGCCGGCAAGACGACCTTCGCGCTCACCCTGGCGTCCTGGCTGCTGCACCACCACGTCGTGCAGCAGGTGACCGTCGTGGCCCCGACCGAGCACCTGAAGAAGCAGTGGGCGGAGGCGGCGGCCCGGATCGGGATCAAGCTCGACCCCGAGTACAGCGCCGGACCGCTCGGCAAGGACTACCAGGGCGTCGCCGTCACCTACGCCGGTGTCGGCGTACGGCCGATGCTGCACCGCAACCGGGTCGAGCAGCGCAAGACGCTGGTCATCCTCGACGAGATCCACCACGCCGGTGACTCCAAGTCCTGGGGCGAGGCGTGCCTGGAGGCGTTCGAGCCGGCCACGCGGCGCCTCGCGCTGACCGGTACGCCGTTCCGGTCGGACACCAACCCCATCCCCTTCGTCACGTACGAGGAGGGCAACGACGGCATCCGGCGGTCCGCCGCCGACTACACGTACGGATACGGGTCCGCGCTCGCGGACGGGGTCGTGCGTCCCGTCATCTTCATGAGCTACAGCGGCAACATGCGCTGGCGGACGAAGGCCGGCGACGAGATCGCGGCGCGGCTCGGCGAGCCGATGACCAAGGACGCGATCAGCCAGGCCTGGCGGACCGCCCTCGACCCGCGCGGCGAGTGGATGCCGTCCGTCCTGCGCGCCGCCGACCAGCGGCTCACGGAGGTCAGGAAGGCCATTCCGGACGCCGGGGCGCTCGTCATCGCCGCCGACCAGGACTCCGCCCGCGCCTACGCCAAGCTGATCCGGGAGATCACCGGCAGCAAGGCCACCCTCGTGCTGTCCGACGACGCCGGCGCGTCCAAGAACATCGACACCTTCAGCGGCAGCGACGACCGGTGGATGGTCGCCGTCCGGATGGTGTCGGAGGGCGTCGACGTGCCGCGGCTGGCGGTCGGGGTGTACGCCACGACCATCTCGACGCCGTTGTTCTTCGCGCAGGCCGTCGGACGTTTCGTGCGGTCCCGGCGACGGGGCGAGACCGCGTCCGTGTTCCTGCCGACCGTGCCCGACCTGCTCTCCTTCGCCAACGAGATGGAGCGCGAGCGCGACCACGTCCTCGACAAGCCCAAGAAGGAGGGCGAGGAGGACCCCTACGCCGAGTCCGAGAAGGAGATGGACGAGGCCAACAAGGAGCAGGACGAGGACACCGGCGAGCAGGAGCAGTTCTCCTTCGAGGCGCTGGAGTCGGAGGCCGTCTTCGACCGGGTCATGTACAACGGCGCCGAGTTCGGCATGCAGGCCCACCCGGGGAGCGAGGAGGAGCAGGACTACCTCGGCATCCCGGGACTGCTGGAGCCCGACCAGGTGCAGCTGCTGCTCCAGAAGCGGCAGGCCCGGCAGATCGCGCACAGCCGCAAGAAGCCGGACGAGGAGGCCGACCTCCTCGAACTCCCCGCCGAGCGGCGGCCGGTGGTCTCCCACAAGGAGATGATGGAGCTGCGCAAGCAGCTCAACACCATGGTCGGCGCCTACGTCCACCAGAGCGGCAAGCCGCACGGGGTCATCCACACCGAACTGCGGCGCGTCTGCGGCGGACCGCCCAGCGCCGAGGCCACCGCCGGACAGCTGCGGCAGCGCATCGCCAAGGTCCAGGAGTGGGCCACGCGCATGAAGTGAGCCCCGGGGCACGGGCCGTGTGCGGTACGTATGCGGACAAACACAGGCAGTCCGTACCGGTCGGGTGACCGGATTCTGGACGGAACCTTCCGCTGAGCGGACCGGCTCGCTACTGTCACGCTACGCACACGCCCCGTGGCAGCGCCGCCGCGGAGCGCAGCCGTGAAGCGACTCGGGCCCGGACACGCCGGGCCGCCGGCCGATCGGCGGCCTCTGAAGCACGTCGCCGACGGGACTCGGTGACGCATCCGCCGCGAAGGGGCCGCAGACCTCACCACAAAAGGAGTGGGCGTCGTGACCGCGGAGACCTCTCAGACGCTCGACAGGGGACTGCGTGTCCTCAAGCTGCTCGCCGAAACCGACCACGGGCTGACCGTCACCGAGCTGTCCCACCGGCTGGGTGTGAACCGTACCGTCGTGTACCGGTTGCTGGCCACTCTGGAACAGCACGCCCTCGTCCGCCGTGACCTGGGCGGCCGTGCCCGGGTGGGGCTCGGGGTACTGGGCCTGGGCCGCCAGGTGCACCCCCTGGTGCGGGAGGCGGCGATGCCGGCGCTGCGCGCGCTGGCCGAGGACATCGGGGCCACGGCCCACCTGACGCTGGTGGACGGGGCGGAGGCGCTGGCCGTCGCCGTCGTCGAACCGACCTGGACCGACTACCACGTGGCCTACCGCGCCGGGTACCGGCATCCGCTGGACCGGGGCGCCGCCGGCAAGGCGATCCTCGCCGCCCGGCAGCAGCCGGCCACCGACCCCGGCTTCACCCTCACCGAGGGCGAGCTGGAGGCCGGGGCGTGCGGGGCGGCGGCGCCGCTGGTGGGGGTGTCGGGCGTCGAGGGCAGCGTGGGGGTGGTGATGCTGTCGGACGTGGTGCCGGAGCGGGTCGGACCGCGGGTGATGGACGCCGCCCGGGAGGTGGCGGAGGCGCTGCGGTGACGCGGGGCGGGGCGCCGGAGGGGGCCGCGTTAGATTGACTCCGTGCTCTCTCGTCTCACGCGCCCCCAGACCCTGGCCGTCTGCGCCCTGCCCGTCGTGGCGCTGTTCGCCACGGCGGTGTTCGCGCCGCTGCCGTTCTCCGTGGCGCAGCCCGGGATGACGGCGAACGTGCTCGGCGAGAACCGCGGCACCCCGGTGATCACCATCTCCGGCGCCCCCGTCCGCGAGACCACCGGGCAGCTGCGGATGACGACCATCGTGGCGACCGGCCCGGACACGAGGGTCTCGCTCGGTGACGTCCTCGGCAACTGGTTCGCCACCGACCGCGCGGTCATGCCGCGCGACGCCGTGTACCCGAGCGGCGACGACGAGCAGGAGATCGAGCAGTACAACAAGGAGCAGATGAAGGAGTCCCAGGACACGGCCACCGCCGCCGCCCTGGGCTACCTGGACCTCGACCCCGACGACGTCGACGTCACCCTGACGCTGGCCGACGTCGGCGGCCCCAGCGCCGGGCTGCTGTTCTCCCTCGGCATCGTCGACAAGCTGGACGACTCCGACCTCACCGGCGGCCGGACCATCGCCGGCACCGGCACCATCAGCGGTGACGGCGAGGTCGGTGCCGTCGGCGGCGTACCGCTGAAGACCAAGGCGGCCCGGCGGGACGGCGCCACCGTGTTCCTCGTACCGAAGGACGAGTGCGCGGACGCGCAGGCCGAGCTGCCCGCGGGGCTGCGGCTGATCCCGGTGACGACGCTGAAGGGCGCGGTCGACGCGCTGCACGCCCTGGACACCGGCAAGGGCGACGTCCCCCGCTGCTGAGCCGCCCGCCTCACCCCTCCTTCACGAACCCCTTCTCCGTCATCCAGTCCAGCGCCACCTGGTGCGGGTCCTCCCCGTCCACGTCGACCTTGGCGTTCAGCTCCCGCGCCACGTCGTTGGTCAGGGCCCGGGTCACCGGGTCGAGTACGTCGGCGATGGCCGGCCACTTCTTCATGGTGTCGGTGCGGATCATGGGCGCCGCGTTGTAGTTGGGGAAGAACTTCTTGTCGTCCTCCATCACCACCAGGTCCATGGACTCGATCCGCCCGTCGGTGGTGAACACCTCGCCGTAGGCGCAGGCGCCCTTCGCCGTCTGGGTGTAGATGATCCCGGTGTCCATCTGCGTGATGTTCCCGGCCGGCAGGCGCATCCCGTACGTCTTCTGCAGCCCCGGCAGCCCGTCCGCGCGGTTGGCGAACTCGCCCTCCACGCACAGCGTCACCGCGCCGGGGTCCTCCTTCGACAACGCGGCGACCTCGGACATGGTCCGGGTGCGGTGCTTCTCGAAGTTCGCCTGGTTCGTCGCCAGCGCGTACGTGTTGTTCAGCGGGGCGGCCGGCAGCCAGGTCAGGCCGTTCCCCGCGTCGGCCTCCTTCACCGCCGCCCACTGGCGGTGCGGGTCGGGGACCGGCTCGCTGTTGCCCAGGTACGTGATCCAGGCGGTGCCGGTGTACTCGTAGGTGGCGTCGGCGTCTCCGTTCTCGACGGCCGCCCGGGTGCCGACGGAGCCCTGGATGCCGGTGCGGTCCAGCACCTCGGCGCCGGCCGCCTCGAAGGCGATGCCCATGATCGCGCCGAGGATCAGCTGTTCGGTGAACTCCTTGGAGACGACGGTGAGGTCGGCGCCCGCCAGCGGCCTGCCGCGCCCGATGGTGCCCGGTTCGACGTCGTCGGCCATGGGGGAGCCGCTGGTCAGTCCGCAGCCGGCGAGCAGGGCGGCGGCGAGCAGCAGGCAGCCGGGCCGCCTCATGCGCCCGCCTCCAGACCCCGGGGCCGCAGCAGCAGTTCGGCCAGCGAGGCCAGCCAGTCCACCAGCAGGGCCAGGGCGACGGTGAGCACCGAGCCCAGCACCAGGACCGGCATCCGCTGGCTGGTGATGCCCGTGGTGATCAGCACGCCGAGGCCGCCGCCCCCGCCGAACGTCGCCAGGGTCGCCGTACCGACGTTCAGGACGAGGGCCGTGCGCACCCCCGCCAGGATCAGCGGGACGGCGAGCGGGAGTTCGACGCGGGTGAGGACGCCGAAGGGGGACATGCCGATGCCGCGGGCCGCCTCCAGGAGGGTGGGGTCGTTGGCCTTCAGGCCCGCGATGGTGTTGGACAGCACCGGCAGGATCGCGTAGACGATGATGCCGATCAGGGCGGCGCGGCGGCCGATGCCGAGCCAGATCACCAGCAGCGCCAGCAGACCGATCGCCGGGGTGGCCTGGCCCGTGTTGGCGAAGGCGAGGGCGACCGGGGTGGCCTTGCGGAACATCCGGCGGGTGAGCAGGACGCCCAGCGGGATCGCGATGATCAGGACGAAGAAGGTGGAGATCACCGTGAGCTGGACGTGCTGCCACAGCGCCTTGGTGACCTGGCCGCCGGACAGGGCGTTCTCGCTCAGCGCGTCCAGGTCGGCCTGCCGGAACCACAGCCAGGTCGCCAGCAGCACGCAGACCAGCACCACCGGCAGGAAGGTCAGCTTCCGCCAGCCGATCCGGCGCCGGGTGGCGGCCGGGGACGGCGGGGGAGCGGCGGCGCCGGTCTCCGTGGCGCCGTCGTCGGCGCCGTCGTCCGGGACGGCGGCCGGGGGGCCGTCGCCGGGCCGGGGGAAGCGGGAGGCAGGGCACATCACGCCGGAGCCTCCCCGGTGGGCGGTCCGAAGCCCTCCTGCTCGGCGTGGGTGCGGTCGGCCCGCGCCTCCTCCAGGTCGTGCTGGTGCTCCAGCGCGTCCAGCCGGTCCGCCTCCAGGAGTTCGTGCACGGAGTTCATCAGCGTCTCCATGTCGACGACGCCCTCGTACCGGCCGTGCCGCCCGGTGACCGCGACCCGCCCGGCGTTGTCGGTGAGCACCGCCTCCAGCGCGTCCCGCAGCGTGGCGTCCCGCGTCACCGTGTCGTGCACCAGCGCCCCGGCCCGCGCGAGCGACCCCTTGGCCCGCATCAGATCGCCGCGCCGCAGCCACTTGTAGGGGCGCCGCCGCTTGTCCAGCAGCAGGATCTCGTTGCTGCCGCTGTCCCGCAGCCGGTCGAAGATGTGCTGGAGCGGGTCGTCGATGGTGACCGTCGGGTAGTCGGTGATGCCGACGTCCCGTACGCGGGTGAGGTTGAGGCGTTTCAGGGCCGCCCCGGCGCCGACGAAGCCGGAGACGAAGTCGTCGGCCGGGTTGGTGAGGATCGCCTCCGGGGTGTCGAACTGCGCGATGTGCGACTGTTCGCGCAGCACCGCGATCCGGTCGCCGACCTTGATCGCCTCGTCGAAGTCGTGGGTGACGAAGACGATCGTCTTGTGCAGCTCGCGCTGGAGCCGGATCAGCTCGTCCTGGAGGTGGTCCCGGGTGATCGGGTCGACCGCGCCGAACGGCTCGTCCATCAGCAGCACCGGCGGATCGGCGGCCAGCGCCCGCGCCACGCCCACCCGCTGCTGCTGGCCGCCGGAGAGCTGGCGGGGGTAGCGGCCGTGGAACTCGCCCGGGTCCAGGCCCACCAGGTCGAGCATCTCCTCCACCCGGTCCCTGATCCGCGCCTTCGACCAGCCGGTCATCCGGGGCACCAGGGCGATGTTCTGGGCGACGGTCATGTGCGGGAAGAGCCCGGAGGACTGGATGGCGTAGCCGACCTTGCGGCGCAGCCGCACCGGGTCGATGTCGGTGACGTCCTCGCCGTTGATGCGGATCCGGCCGCCGGACGGCTCGATCAGCCGGTTGATCATCTTCAGGGTGGTGGACTTGCCGCACCCCGAGGGGCCGACGAAGACGACCGTCTCGCCCGCCCCGATCTGCATGGAGACGTTGTCCACGGCGGGCTGCGGGTTGCCGTGGTAGCGCTTGGTGAGGTTCTCCAGCTCGATGGTGGCCCCCGTGGCGGAGGCGGCGGTCGGCTCAGGCACGGATCCCCCTGGGAATGGTCAGCCGTCCCAGCAGGACGTACGCGGCGTCGAACAGCAGCGCCAGGACGATGATCCCGAGCGTGCCCGAGAGCACCTGGTTGAGCGCGTTCTCGCTGCCCAGCGAGGCGATCCCGCGGAAGATCTCGTTGCCGAGCCCGGGTCCGGAGGCGTACGCGGCGATCGCCGCGATGCCCATCAGCATCTGCGTGGAGACCCGGATGCCGGTCAGGATCGGCGGCCAGGCCAGCGGCAGCTCCACCCGCAGCAGCCGGGCCGGGCGCGACATGCCGATGCCCTTGGCCGCGTCCACCAGCGCCGGGTCGACGCCGCGCAGCCCGACGATCGCGTTGCGCACGATGGGCAGCAGGCCGTACAGGGTCAGCGCGGTCACCGTCGGCGGCACCCCGAGCCCGACGACCGGGATGAGCAGGCCGATCATGGCCAGCGAGGGGATGGTCAGGATCGTCGAGGTGGCCAGGGTCGCCAGGTTCCCGGCCCACTCGCTGCGGTAGGTGACCACACCGATCGCTACGCCCAGCACGGTCGCCACCACCATGCACTGGAAGACGGCGCTGGCGTGCTGCCCGGCGTCCGCGAGCAGCTGCTGGTGGCGGCTGCCGAGGAACTCCCAGAAGTCCACCGCCGCTCACCGCCTCGTCGTCCCGGTCGCTCACCGGTCCTCGGCCGCCTGCTCCACCAGCGGGATGACCCGCAGGGGGACGGGATTCTCCATGACGATCGCCGTGGCGGCCCGGACGATGCCATCAAAACCGACAACCCGGTCGATCACCCGTTGGAGATCGGCGTTGGAACGGGCCACAAGGCGGCACAGCATGTCGTTGGCGCCGGTGGTGGTGTGCAGCTCCAGCACCTCCGGCACCGACGCCAAGTGCGCCCGCACATCGGCCCCTTGACCCTGCCGGATCTGCAGCGTGGCGAACGCGGTGACCGGGTAGCCGAGCGCCGCCGGGTCCACCTCCGGCCCGAACCCGCGGATGACTCCGTTCGACTGAAGCCGCTCCAGCCGCGCCTGCGCGGTGCCCCGGGCGACCCCCAGCCGCCGGGACATCTCCAGCACCCCGATCCGCGGCTCCCGCGCCAGCAGCGCGATGATCCGCCCGTCCAGCCGGTCGATCCCCATCCGCCCCGCCTCCGACCTGGTCATGTTGTACAGATCGCCCGGCCTGACCGCCGTAGCACTGGTCAGGCTGCCCAGCAAAGACGCGAACTATTGCGCACCTTGCGGGCCGGGGGGACCCTGCGGCTATGACGCAGACCACATCCCCCGCTCCCGACACCGCCCGGCAGGCCGACCCCTTCCCGGTCAAGGGAATGGACGCGGTCGTCTTCGCCGTGGGCAACGCCAAGCAGGCGGCGCACTACTACTCCACCGCCTTCGGCATGAAGCTGGTCGCCTACTCCGGACCGGAGAACGGCAGCCGCGAGACCGCCTCGTACGTCCTGGAGAACGGCTCCGCCCGCTTCGTGTTCACCTCCGTCATCAAACCGTCGACCGACCACGGCCGCTTCCTCGCGGCGCACGTGGCCGAGCACGGCGACGGCGTGATCGACCTCGCCATCGAGGTCCCCGACGCCCGCGCCGCGCACGCCTACGCCGTCGAGCACGGCGCCCGCTCGCTCGCCGAGCCGTACGAGGCCGAGGACGAGCACGGCACGGTCGTCCTCGCCGCCGTCGCCACCTACGGCGAGACCCGTCACACCCTGGTCGAACGCACCGGCTACGACGGCCCCTACCTCCCCGGCTACGCCGCCGCCGACCCGATCGTCGAGCCGCCCGCCGACCGCACCTTCCAGGCCGTCGACCACTGCGTCGGCAACGTCGAACTCGGCCGCATGAACGAATGGGTCGGCTTCTACCACCAGGTCATGGGCTTCACCAACATGAAGGAGTTCGTCGGCGACGACATCGCCACCGAGTACAGCGCCCTGATGTCCAAGGTGGTCGCCGACGGCACCCTCAAGGTCAAGTTCCCGATCAACGAGCCCGCCGTCGCCAGGAAGAAGTCCCAGATCGACGAGTACCTGGAGTTCTACGGCGGTGCCGGCGTCCAGCACATCGCGCTCAACACCAACGACATCGTCCGCACCGTGCGCACCATGAAGGCGAACGGCGTCCAGTTCCTGGACACGCCCGACTCCTACTACGACACCCTCGGCGAGTGGGCGGGCGAGACCCGCGTCCCCGTGGACGTGCTGCGCGAGCTGAGGATCCTGGTCGACCGCGACGAGGACGGCTACCTGCTCCAGATCTTCACCAAGCCGGTCCAGGACCGCCCGACCGTCTTCTTCGAACTCATCGAACGCCACGGTTCCATGGGCTTCGGCAAGGGCAACTTCAAGGCCCTTTTCGAGGCGATCGAGCGGGAGCAGGCCAAGCGCGGCAACCTCTGAAGGACGGTCCGCTATCCCGAGGGCGGGCTCTCCACCGAGGGCTCGCCCAGCTCCGCCGACACCTCCCGCGCCCGGGGCGCGTCCAACGGCGAGAACCACGGATTGATCCGCAACGCCTCCTGAAGATGCCGCCGAGCCGCCCCGTACCGCCCCACCTCCCGCTCGATCATCCCCCGGTGGTACACGTACGCCGCACTGCGCACCCCGCCCCCGCGCTCCCCGTCCGTCGCCCGCACCGCGTACTCCAGCGCCTCCCCGGCCCGCCCGTCCCGGTACAGCGCCCAGCCCAGCGCGTCCGCCACGGCGGTGGACGGCTGCCGCCGCCACTCGGCCCGCAGCCGCCGCACGGCCGCCGCCGCGTCCCCGTGCGCCGCCTCGAACCGCCCCAGCACCAGTTCCTCGTCCGCCCCGCCCGCGGCGGCGGCCCGCACCCGCTCCCGCAGCAGGTCGTACTGGACCCGCGCGGCCCGCCCCAGCCCCAGCGACTCGTACAGCTCGCCCAGCTCCAGCGCGTCCTCGGGGCGCGGCTGCCGGTCCAGCGCCGCCCGGTACGCCGTGAGCGCCTCCGACGTACGCCCCAGGGCCGCCAGCGCACGCCCCTGCCCGGCCTGCGCGGCCCGCTGGTCGGGATCGGTGCGCAGCGCCTCCCGGAAGTACCGCAGCGCCTCCTCCCGCTCCCCGCGCTCGAACGCCAGCCGCCCGGCCTGCTCCAGGTACGCCGCCCGCTCGGCCGGCGTCCGGGCCACCGCCACCGCGTCGGTGATCTGCGCCACCGCGTCCTCCCGCCAGCCCCGGTCCCGGTAGACGGCCGCCTTGCGCGCCCGCACCGCGGCCGTGCCCGGCCGCAGCTTCACGAGCCGCTCCAGGGCCCGCCCCACCGCCTTGTGGTCGCCGAGCCCGGTGTACGCGTCGATCAGCACCGCCTGCGTGGTCCACCGCTCCGGCGCCAGCCGCCGCGCCGCCTCCCCCCACCGCTTCGCCCCGGGGAAGTCCCGCCGCGCCACCGCCAGCGCGGCCAGCCCCTCCAGGACGGCGGGCGACTCCTCCAGCCGCAGGGCGGTGCGCAGCGCCCGCTCCGCCTTCGGGTAGCGCGCGGGGTCCGCCGTCCGCCGCCCCTGCTCGACGTAGGCGGCCCCGAGCACCGCCCAGGACCGCGCGTCCCGCGGGTGCGCCCGCACCCGGGCCTCCCGCTCGGCGATCAGCACCGCCAGACCGGGCAGCGCGGCCGGCGCCCCGGCGGCCACCGCGCCCCGCGCCAGGGCGGCCGGGCCCGGCGCGGGCGCCGTGACCGGGGCCGGCGGCCACAGCTCCCCGGGCAGCAGGGACGGCGCGACGCCGAGGACGGCGCACCCGGCCACCGAGGCGATCAGCCACCGCCGCCACCCGGCCCGACGCCGCTTAAGTCGGATTGTCATACCGCACACTGTGCGCCCGTACGGTCAGGACACCCGCGCAGGCGAAGGGCGGTGCCGACGGGGTTCACACCGATGGCCCCCGGTGCCACCCTGAGGATCATGAGCCGTATCGAAGCGCCTCGCGACGAAGACACCGCGACGACCGGCGACCTCCTCGACCGGCTGCTCGGCGGGCTGCCCGCCGACGCCGTCCTCGCCGACCCCGACGTCACGGCCTCCTACGCCCACGACATGGCGAGCTTCTGCCCGGCCGGGACCCCCGCCGCCGTCGTCCTGCCGCGCACCGTCGAAGAGGTCCAGCACGTCATGCGGGTCGCCACCGAGCTGCGCGTCCCCGTCGTCCCGCAGGGCGCCCGCACCGGCCTGTCCGGCGGCGCCAACGCCCATGACGGCTGGATCGTGCTCTCCCTGACCAAGATGGACCGCGTCCTGGAGATCAACCCGGTCGACCGGATCGCCGTCGTCGAACCCGGCGTCGTCAACGCCACGCTCTCCCGCGCCGTCGAGGAGCACGGCCTCGCCTACCCGCCCGACCCCTCCAGCTGGGAGACGTGCACCATCGGCGGCAACATCGGCACCGCCTCCGGCGGCCTGTGCTGCGTCAAGTACGGGGTGACCGCCGAGTACGTCCTCGGCCTCGACGTCGTCCTCGCCGACGGCCGCCTGCTGAGGACCGGCCGCCGCACCGCCAAGGGCGTCGCCGGGTACGACCTCACCCGCCTCTTCGTCGGCTCCGAGGGCTCCCTCGGCATCGTCGTCCGCGCCGTCCTCGCCCTGCGCCCCAAGCCGCCCGCGCAGCTCGTGCTGGCCGCCGAGTTCGCCTCGGCGGGCGCCGCCTGCGACGCCGTGTGCCGGATCATGGAGGGCGGGCACGTCCCCTCCCTCCTCGAACTGATGGACCGTACGACCGTCAAGGCCGTCAACGACCTGGCCCGCATGGGACTGCCGGAGACCACCGAGGCCCTCCTTCTTGCCGCCTTCGACACCCCCGACGCGGCCGGCGACCTCGCCGCCGTCGGCGCGCTGTGCGAGGCGGCCGGGGCCACCCAGGTGGTCCCCGCCGACGACGCCGCCGAGTCGGAACTGCTGCTCCAGGCGCGGCGGCTGTCGCTCACCGCCCTCGAAGCGGTCAAGGGCACCACGATGATCGACGACGTGTGCGTGCCCCGCTCCCGGCTCGGCGACCTCCTCGACGGCGTCGAGCGGATCGCCGGGAAGCACCGCCTGACCATCGGCGTCTGCGCCCACGCCGGCGACGGCAACACCCACCCCACGGTCTGCTTCGACGCCGCCGACCCCGACGAGTCCCGCCGCGCCCGCGCGTCCTTCGACGAGATCATGGCCCTCGGCCTGGAACTCGGCGGCACCATCACCGGCGAACACGGCGTCGGCGTCCTGAAGAAGGAGTGGCTCGCCCGCGAACTCGGCCCGGTGGGGCTGGAGATGCAGCGCGCGGTCAAGCAGACCTTCGACCCGCTGGGCATCCTCAACCCCGGCAAGCTCTTCTGACGAGATCACCGGGGAAATCCTCGGAAGTGTGTGAAGCCTCTGCGTGAGGTCGCCCGGAAAGGGGCGGGAAGGGCGGGACCGGCGGTGCGGGATGCGCCGGTCTGATAGATGTGGACCCCTCCATACCACCACCGAGCAGATACGGGACGACGGACATGAGCGCCCCAACCCCGGCCCCGGGCGACGACAAGCCCCGCGAAGGGTATTACCCGGACCCGTCCATTCCTGGATATGTCCGGTACTGGAACGGTGCCTCCTGGGTGCCGGGCACCAGCCGCCCGGCGCCCGAGGACGGCGAACCGCTCGCCCCGCCGCCCGGCGTGCGGCCCGCCGGCCCCTCGGTGGAGGAGACCGGCCCGCACTTCTTCGACGAGGACCCGGCCGACGAGCCCGCCCCGGTGGCCTCCGCACGGGCGGACCAGCACGGCAGCCGCCCCGAGCCCGCCTCGGCCTGGGGCGCCGACCCCGCCCGCCAGGCGGGCCTCGGCCCCGGCACCGGCCAGGAGCAGCAGCCCGCCTGGCCGTCCCCGCAGGGGGCCGACCCGAGGGTGCCCCGGCCGTCGGCCCCCGTCGACGGTCCGGGCCGGGAGGGTACGGCGTCGGCCGGCGGGCCCGAGGAGGAGTCCGACGGCACGGTCCTGTTCCGGCGCCCCGGCGCCGCCGCCGGACGGCAGTCGGCGCCCGCGCGGGGACCGGCCGCCGCCCCCGGGGGTGACGACGACCCGGGCACGATGAAGTTCCGGGCGGTCTCCCCGGGCGGCCCCCGGCGCCCGGACCCGACCCGGGCCCCGGCCCCGGCCGCCCCCCGCGACCTCCCCGGCGCGGGCGCCCCCGCCGCGCACCAGGGCCCCGCCGCCCAGCCGGCCCCGGCGCCCCACCAGCCCCTCCCCGCCCAGCAGGGCCCCGCCCACCACCAGCCCCCGGCGGCTCCGTCCGGCCCCCAGCTGACCCCGGGCACCGTCCCGGCCCAGTCCCCGGCTCCGGCACCCGCCGCACCCGCCCCCGCCCCGGCGCCCACGCCCGCCCCGCAGGCCCCGCAGGCTCCCCACGCCCCTCTGACCCCTCAGGCCCCTCTGACCTCCCAGGCTCCCCTGACCTCCGGCCCCGGCGGCGGACAGTCCTCCTGGGCCCAGCAGGTGCACCAACTCGCCGGAGCCGGGGCCGGGGGCGAGGAGCAGCCCGTGGCGCCCTGGCGGCCGCCCGCCGAGGACATCTTCCAGGCCGCCGCCCGCCGCCAGGCCGCCGCCCGCCCCGCCGGGCTCGGCAAGCGACTGGCCGCCCGGCTGCTGGACACCGTCGTGCTGGCCGCCGTCACCGCCGCACCCGGCGTACCGCTCGGCATGAAGGCCGCCGACCACATCAACGGCAAGATCGACGAGGCGAGGCTCTCCGGCGAGACCGTCACCGTGTGGCTGCTGGACGGCACGACCTCCGTGTACCTCGGGATCGTCCTCGCCGTCCTCCTCCTCTTCGGCGTCCTCTACGAGGCGCTGCCCACCGCCAAGTGGGGCCGCACGCTGGGCAAGAAGCTGTTCGGCCTGGAGGTGCGGGACATCGAGGCGCACGAGCCGCCGTCGTTCGGCGCGGCCCTGCGCCGCTGGCTCGTCTACAGCGTGCCGGGCCTGCTGGCCATCGGGGTCGTCGGCGTCCTGTGGTGTCTGTTCGACCGGCCGTGGCACCAGTGCTGGCACGACAAGGCCGCGCGTACGTTCGTCGCGGGCTGACCTCCTGCGGCGAACGGCGTAAGAAATTCCGTAGCCCGGACGGCCGCTCGCCGGATGCGCCGCCCGGGGGTTCGCGGTCCACTCGGGCCATGAGCAGTGAACCGCCTCCCGGCCCCGGCCGGCAGCCGCCGGAAGACGACCCGTTCAGGAAGCAGCCCCCGCCGTCCGGAACCGGTCCGGGCGCGGGCGGCACGGGCTCCCCGTACGACAACCCGCCTCCGCCCGGCGGCGGGCAGCCCCCTCCGCCCGGCGGCGGGCAGCCCCCGCCCTACGGCGGCGGCCAGCCTCCTCCCTACGGCGGTGGCGGCGGCCCTTACGGCGGGGGCCCTTACGGCGGCGGCCCCTACGGCGGTGACCCCTACGGCGGCGGCCCCGCCGACCCGCTCGCCGGGATGCCGCCGCTCGCCGACAGCGGCAAGCGCGTCCTCGCCCGCATCATCGACATGATCCTCGTCGGCCTCGTGGTCTGGCTGCTCACCTGGGCCTTCGACGTGCAGAACTACGACGTGGACAGCGACCAGGTCGGGGTCGGCAACTCCATCTGGCAGTCGGTGATCGCCGCCGTGCTCTACGTCGCCTACGACACCTTCCTGATCGGCGCGACGGGCCAGACGCTCGGCAAGAAGTGGCTCGGCCTGCGGGTCGCGAACCTGGACAACGGGTCCACGCCCTCGACGCAGACCTCGCTGATCCGCGCGGCGGTGCTGTGGGTCCCGTTCGCGTTCTGCTGCGCCTGCGTGTGGACGATCATCTGCGGCGGCTGGAGCTTTTTCGACCGGCCCTACAAGCAGGGCCTGCACGACAAGGCGGCCAAGACGGTGGTGGTGAGCGCCCGCTGAGCACCCGTGACATGTCTGTGGGGCGGCCTCCAGGGGCCGCCCCACAGACATGTCACGCGATCGTGTGCCTCAGGCCGCGCGCTGGCCCACCGCCTCGCCGGCGGCGCGGGACGCCACGGGCACCGGTGCCGCGTCGGCGGCGGCGCCGGTCGTGGCGGCCGGCCGGTGGACGGCGACCGTACGCGGCTCGGGCGTCGGTACGGTCATCGCCACCAGCAGTCCCAGGGCGAGCGCCACGACGGCGACGACGGCGATCCACCCGGCGGAGGTCGTCTGCGACAGCAGCAGCATGGCGAACGTCGAGAGGATCACGGTGAGGGAACCGTAGGCGAACTGTGCGACAGTCGGACGGGGCATGGCCATCGTGTCCTCGAAAAGGGGTGATCTCGGGGGTGAGACGGGCGGTCGGCCTGGCTTTCCGCCGACTCCCAAGCGTTCCGCCAAACGACTCTAATCGGTCGCATGCCCGAGGGGAACGAACGGTAAGCGTGACCTGACCTACGGTGCGCAGCACGGGGGGCGCACGGTGTCATGACGTCCACCAAGTGGACAGTCATACGCGCCTGTCAGGTTTCCCCGCCATTTCCCCCACGTGTCCGTTAACCGGATCACGCATCCGCATAACGCTCTTGATCTGTCCAAGTCAAGGTCTGTCTTTTCTTCTGAATCTCCAGTCAAATGTCGTCACTTGACTACACGCGTTGAACACGCGTGCACCGCACGCGGACGCGGGGGAGGATCTCAAGTGACCAGCAGACCCTGGACGTTCCGGGTGGCCGCGACAGCCGTAGCGCTCGCCGCCGCCACCGCCACCGCCACGTTCTCCACCGCCGCGGCGGCCGAGGAGGCGCCGTCCGCCCGGCCCGCCGCCGTCGACCGGCACGACCCGCAGCCCACGAAGCAGCGGGAGCACGACCTCGACGGCCCGCTCAGCAAGACCCAGGAGGCGCAGCGCCAAGAGGCCCTGAACCGGCTGATATCCGGCGACGCCACCGCCAAGGACCGCGACGGTTCCAAGGTCGTCGCCCTCAAGGGCAAGAAGGGCGACACCAAGTACGTGGAACTGGGCCGGGAGAAGACCGACAAGATCTTCACCATCCTGGTCGAGTTCGGTGATCAGATCGACAGCCGCTACGGCGGCACCCCCGGCCCGCTGCACAACCAGATCGCCGAGCCGGACCGCTCCGTCGACAACAGCACCGACTGGCTGGCGGATTACGACCAGCAGCACTACGAGGACCTCTACTTCGGCACCGGCGAGGACACCGACTCGCTGAAGAAGTACTACGAGAAGCAGTCCTCGGGCCGCTACTCGGTCGACGGCGAGGTCACCGACTGGGTCAAGGTCCCCTACAACGAGGCCCGTTACGGCTCCAACGACTGCGACACCTGCGCCTGGAACGCGGTCCAGGACGGCGTCACCGCCTGGGTCGCCGACCAGGAGGCCGCGGGCCGCTCGCTCGCCGAGATCAAGGCGGACCTCTCCGAGTACGACCTCTGGGACCGCTACGACTACGACGGCGACGGCGACTTCAACGAACCCGACGGCTACATCGACCACTTCCAGCTGGTGCACGCCGGCGAGGACGAGTCGGCCGGCGGCGGCGCGCAGGGCGAGGACGCGATCTGGGCGCACCGCTGGTACGCCTTCGGCACCGACGCCGGCTCCACCGGCCCCGACGACAACAAGCTCGGCGGCACCGAGATCGGCGACACCGGTCTGTGGGTCGGTGACTACACCATCCAGCCGGAGAACGGCGGCCTCGGCGTCTTCGCCCACGAGTACGGCCACGACCTCGGACTGCCCGACGAGTACGACACGGCCGGCGGCGAGAACTCCACCGGGTTCTGGACGCTGATGTCCTCCGGTTCCTGGCTCGGCCGGGGCGAGGACGCCATCGGTGACCTGCCCGGCGACATGAACGCCTGGGACAAGCTCCAGCTCGGCTGGCTCGACTACACCACCGCCGAGGCGGGGAAGAAGTCCCGGCACAAGCTGGGCGTCGCCGAGTACAACACCAGGAACGACCAGGCGCTGATCGTCACCCTCCCCGACAAGACCGTCACCACCGAGGTCGTCGAGCCCGCCCAGGGCGCGAGCCAGTGGTGGAGCGGCAGCGGCGACGACCTGCGCAACACCCTCGCCCGCACCGTCGACCTCACCGGCAAGTCCTCCGCCGCACTCACCCTCGACGGCTGGTGGGACATCGAGTCCGGCTACGACTACCTCTACACCGAGGTCTCCACCGACGCCGGCGCCACCTGGACGCCCCTGGACGGCACCGCCGACGGCCAGGCGATCCCGCGCGACGGCAGCGACAAGCCGGCCCTCACCGGCTCGGTCGACGCCCACCAGGAGCTGGCGTACCCGCTGGACGCCTACGCCGGCCAGAAGATCGACGTCCGCTTCCGCTACCAGACCGACGGCGGCGTGGCGCAGAAGGGCTTCACGGCCGACGAGATCACGGTCACGGCCGACGGCACCGCGCTGTTCAGCGACGACGCCGAGTCCGCGGACGCGGCCTGGACGGCCACCGGCTTCTCCCGCGTCGGCGCGTCCTTCACCAAGGACTACGCGCAGTACTACATCGCGGAGAACCGCCAGTACGTCTCCTACGACACGACGTTGAAGACGGGCCCGTACAACTTCGGCTTCTCGACGACCCGTCCGGACTGGGTGGAGCACTTCCCGTACCAGAACGGCCTGTTGATCTGGAAGTGGGACACCTCCCAGGCGGACGACAACACCAGCGTCCACCCGGGCACCGGCCTCATCCTCCCCGTCGACGCGCACCCGACGGCCCTGAAGTGGTCCGACGGCACGCTGATGCGCAACAGGTTCCAGGCGTACGACTCGCCCTTCAGCACCTACCGCACCGACGCCCTCACCCTGCACAAGGCGGACGTCGTCACCCGCGTCCCGTCCGCCAAGGGGGTGCCGGTCTTCGACGATCACGCCAGCGACTACTACGACGAGTCGAACCCGACCGGCGGCGTCCGGGTCACTGACACCAACACCAAGATCAAGATCACCAAGGAGGCCCGCGACGGCTCCACGATCGAGCTGGAAGTCGGCCCCGCGGTGAAATAATCCGCATCAGCGCAGGTCAGAGCATGATCGGCGGCGACCCTCTGGCGGGTCGCCGCCGATCCGTGTTTAGGTGCGTGGTGTGGTTCTCTTATTGACACCGGCTGGCACGGGGGTATGACCGCATGGCCACAGGAGGTTTCTCCAAGCTGCCCAACGGCACCGTGGTGGTGGCGCTCGACCTGCCGAGCCCCGCCGTCCGCGTCCTCGTCCACGCCGGCAACCGGGCGCGCGCCCTGACCAGGCTGCGCAACCTCGGCCTGCGCGCCGTCTACCTGCGGGGCAACGCCGCCCCGCCGACCCCCGACGAGATCACCGCCGTACTGCACCACCCGGACGGCCTGGTGTGGCGCACGGCCCCGGCCGAGACCGCCGCCCCCGGCCCCGAGCCGGTCCAGGAGCTGTGGCACCCGATCCGGGCGCTGCTCAGACCCTCGACCGCCCCGATGTGACGGCTCACTGCACGACGGGCTTCCCGGACAGCTCCACGCCCGCCTCCCGCAGCTCCTCCAGCGCCCGCTCGGTGGTCGCGGCGGCCACCCCGGCGGTCAGGTCGAGCAGCACCTGCGTACGGAAGCCCTCCCGTACGGCGTCCAGCGCGGTGGCCCGCACGCAGTGGTCGGTGGCGATGCCGACCACGTCGACCTCGTCGATCTCCCGCTCCCGCAGCCAGTCCCCGAGCCGTACGCCGTTCTCGTCGGCGCCCTCGAAGCCGCTGTAGGCCGCCGCGTACGCTCCCTTGCTGAAGACGGCGTCGACCGCGCCGGAGGCGACGGCGGGGGCGAAGTTCGGGTGGAAGCCGACGCCCTCCGTCCCGGCGACGCAGTGCGGGGGCCAGGTGTGCCGGTAGTCGGGCTGGTCGGCGAAGTGGTTGCCGGGCGCGATGTGGTGGTCCCGGGTGGCCACCACATGGCGGTACCCGGCCGGCGCCTGCCCGATCAGCTCGGTGACGGCGGCGGCCACGTCGGCGCCCCCGGCGACGGCGAGGCTGCCCCCCTCACAGAAGTCGTTCTGCACGTCTACGACGATCAAGGCGCGGCGCATGGTCGGTGTCCTTCGGCTGTCGGAACGGCGATGACTGAGGTGGGCGGAGATCCGCCGGAGGTGTCGCTGCGCACTCGCTTTAGCTACCCGAGCCCTCGGCGGCGTACTCCGTCGGAATCACGGGTTCCCCTCGGGAGAGCTGGGTGGCGGACAGCGGCAGGGCGGCGCGGGCCGCCGCGTGCCGGTCCCGGGCCACGTCCAGCGGCTCGCGGGCGACCACCGCACCGCCCTTGACCAGCTCGACCAGGAGCTGCCGGCCGGCCAGCGCGGCGGGCACCGGCCCGGTGCCGACCACCTCCGCCTCGGCGTACCCGTCCGCGTCCAGCCGTCGCGCGGCCCACTTGCGTCCCCCCATGGAGGTCTTGCCGCCGCTGGACTTCTTCGCCACCGGCACCAGCGGCGCCTTCGGGTCGTCGGACTCCGCGCGGGCGACCAGCTTGTAGACCATGGACGCGGTCGGGTGCCCGGAGCCGGTCACCAGCTGGGTGCCGACCCCGTAGGCGTCCACGGGCGCCGCCGCCAGCGAGGCGATGGCGTACTCGTCCAGGTCGGAGGTGACCACGATCTTCGTGTCCCGGGCGCCCAGCTCGTCGAGCTGCTGCCGCACCCGGTGCGCGACCAGCAGCAGGTCGCCGGAGTCGATCCGCACCGCGCCCAGCTCCGGACCGGCCACCTCCACCGCCGTACGGACCGCCTCGGTCACGTCGTACGTGTCCACCAGCAGGGTCGTGCCCGAGCCGAGGGAGTCGACCTGGGCGCGGAAGGCGTCCCGCTCGCGGTCGTGCAGCAGCGTGAAGGCGTGCGCGGAGGTGCCGACGGTCGGGATGCCGTAGCGGAAACCGGCGGCC
Organism: Streptomyces sp. NPDC090994; assembly: GCF_044768905.1. Taxonomy (NCBI): domain Bacteria; kingdom Bacillati; phylum Actinomycetota; class Actinomycetes; order Kitasatosporales; family Streptomycetaceae; genus Streptomyces; species Streptomyces sp. NPDC090994. Next base: position 340,620 of record NZ_JBIVWS010000005.1, on the reverse strand, counting down.
AGGTCGGAGGTGGTGGCGAAACCGCCGACGTAGGCGGCGCGGGCGGCGGCCACGGCGGCCAGCTCGTGGGTGCGCCGGGCGCCCATCTCGATCAGCGGACGCTCCCCGGCCGCGGAGGCCATCCGGGAGGCCGCGGCGGCGATCGCCGAGTCGTGGTTGAGGATGGACAGGATCACGGTCTCCAGCAGCACGCACTCGGCGAAGCTGCCCTCCACCCGCATGACCGGCGAGCCCGGGAAGTACACCTCGCCCTCCGGGTAGCCCCAGATGTCGCCGCTGAAGCGGTAGTCCGCCAGCCAGGCCAGGGTCGGCTCGTCGACGATCTCCCGTTCCCGCAGGAAGTCGAGGACGCCGGTGTCGAAGCGGAAGTTCTCGACGGCGTCGAGGACCCGCCCGGTGCCGGCCACCACGCCGTACCGCCGTCCGTCGGGCAGCCGCCGGGTGAAGACCTCGAACACGCTGCGGCGCCCGGCCGTGCCCGCCGCCAGGGCGGCCCGCAGCATCGTCAGCTCGTACTGGTCCGTGAAGAGCGCCGTCGAGGGAACGTCGACCGGCAGCCCGAGGTCCGCTGTGTTCATGGCGGAATCGTACCCCCATTTCGTCAGTCTGACGATTTTGATCCGCGCCACAGGCCCGTTTGTGCGACCGCCCCCCTGCGGTGGCAGCATGGTGATGTGACGTCACCCGCTCCCGTAGAGATCGAACGCACCGACCCGGCCGAAGAAGCCTTCGCCGTGCCCGAGCCGGACGTCCCCTGGGTCACCATCGTCCACAACGACCCGGTCAACCTCATGAGCTATGTGACCTACGTCTTCCAGACGTACTTCGGCTACTCCAAGGACAAGGCCACCAAGCTCATGCTCGACGTCCACCACAAGGGCCGGGCGGTCGTCTCCAGCGGCAGCCGCGAGGAGATGGAACGCGATGTGCAGGCCATGCACGGCTACGGCCTGTGGGCCACCCTCCAGCAGGACCGGAAGTAGCGGGGCGGACCGCACAGTGGGCAGGACCGCACAGTGGGCAGGACCGCAAGCAGCCAGGGCCGCAAGCAGCCGGCAGGACCGCGAGCAGCCAGGACCGGGAAGTAGCTGACACCCCTTCATGCCAGGACAATTCGAACCGCTCCCCGGCGGCGGCGCGGCCGTCGCCCTCGACGACGTCGAGATCTCCATCATCCGGTCGCTGGCCGTGCAGCTCCTGGAGCTGATCGGCCCCGGACCCGGCGGGGAGGCCTCCGAGGACCCGCTCGCCGAGCTCTTCGCCGAGGGCCCCAGCGAGCCGCCCGCCGACCCGGTGCTCAGGCGTCTGTTCCCGGACGCCTACATCGACCCCGAGGGCACCCCGCAGGCCGCCGAGGCCGAGGAGCAGCGGGCGCACTCCGCCGAGTTCCGCCGGTTCACCGAGAACGACCTCAGGGCCGGCAAGCGGGAGAACGCGCTGGCGGTGGTCGGCTCCCTGGACGCCCTCGCCGCGGCCTCCGCCGGGGAGGGCGGCGCGGTGCTGAAGCTGTCGCCGGACGAGTCCCGGCAGTGGCTGAGCTGTCTGAACGACCTGCGCCTGGCCATCGGCTCCCGGCTGGACATCGCCGACGAGGACGACACCGACCTGCTCTACCGCCTCCCGGACGAGGACCCGCGCAAGCCGATGGTGATGGCGTACCTGTGGCTGGGCGGGCTCCAGGAGACGCTGGTCGCCACGCTCATGCCCTGAACCCGTTCAGCGGGACCTCGCCTCCGGATAACGATCCCGTCACCTTGGCGCCCTGCTGTGCACCCTTCGGTGCCCTTTTCCCACCATCTGTCCGTGGCGTGTGTCACAGCGCGGCCCTGTGTCCCACGAGGCAGTCGTGGTAAATCTTCACGATCGCCCGGCCGACACCACCCGAATGTCGACCGGGTGCGCCACCGAGCCGGCGGACCGCCGGCCAGGCACGAGCGGGACGTCAGGCCCGCTCAGCTCCAGTATCCGGGGGGATCGAGATCCGATCCGCGGCCACCGAGAAGGCCCGGGTCGGTTGTGGAGAAAGGCGCACCACACATGACCTCAGCGAAGGTCGACACGGACAAGGGTCCTGACCAGGCCCCCGAGGAGGGCTACGAGCGCGGGCTCGGCAGCCGCCAGGTCCAGATGATCGCGATCGGCGGCGCCATCGGCGTCGGCCTGTTCCTGGGCGCCGGGGCCAACATCGCCAAGGCCGGCCCCAGCCTCATCGTCATGTACGCCCTCGCGGGCCTGATCATCTTCTTCATCATGCGGGCCCTGGGCGAGCTGCTGCTCTACCGCCCGGTCTCCGGCTCCTTCGCCGAGTACTCGCGTGAGTTCCTCGGCCCCTTCTTCGGCTACTTCACCGGCTGGACGTACTGGCTGATGTGGGTGGTCACCGGCATGGCGGAGCTGACCGCCGCCGCGATCTACATCAACTACTGGTTCCCCGGGATCCCCCAGTGGGTGACGGCCCTGGTCTTCCTGATCGTGCTGTTCGTCGCCAACCTGATCTCCGTCAAGCTCTTCGGCGAGATCGAGTTCTGGTTCTCGATGGTCAAGGTCACCGCCATCATCGGCATGATCGTCATCGGCCTCGGCGTGCTCACCTTCGGCTTCAGCCAGGCCGGCGACACCGCCGCCGTCTCCAACCTGTGGGCCTTCGACGGCTTCTTCCCCAAGGGCGTCGGCTCCTCCCTGATGACCCTCCAGGGCGTGATGTTCGCCTACCTCGCCGTCGAACTGGTCGGCGTCACCGCCGGCGAGTCCGAGAACCCGGAGAAGACCCTCCCCAAGGCGATCAACACCCTGCCCTGGCGCATCGCCCTGTTCTACGTCGGCGCCCTCACCGTCATCCTCTGCGTGGTGAAGTGGACCGAGTTCGCCGGGGGAGCGAGCCCCTTCGTCAAGGCGTTCGCGGTCATCGGCATCCCGGCCGGCGCCGGCATCGTCAACTTCGTCGTCCTCACCGCCGCCCTGTCCTCCTGCAACTCCGGCATGTACTCCACCGGCCGGATGCTGCGCACCCTCGCGGACAACGGCGAGGCCCCCGGCTTCTTCAGCCGCCTCTCGGCGACGAAGACCCCGGCCCTCGGCATCGGGGTCTCGGTGGTCTTCATGGGCATCGGCGTGGTCCTGAACTACATCGTCCCCGAAAAGGCGTTCGGCTACGTCACCTCGGTCGCCACCGCCGCCGGCATCTGGACCTGGCTGATGATCCTGATCAGCCACGTCCTCTACCGCCGCCAGGTCGTCGCGGGCCGCCTGCCCGCCTCCTCCTTCCCGGCGCCCGGCGGCTCGGTCTGCTCCTACATCGCCATCGCCTTCCTGCTCTTCGTCACCGGCCTGATCGCCTACGACGCCGACGCCCGCGTCTGCCTGTACGTGATGGCCGGCTGGGCCGTCGCCCTCGGCATCGGCTGGGCGGTGCTCAAGAGCCGCAACTCCGAGGTCACCCAGCGGGGCGGCGAGCGCGGCGGAGAGCCGGAGTTCGAGAAGATCGGCTGACCCCGTCCGCCTGCCGATACGGCCGCTGTCCGGCATATGGGCCGTCCCGTACCACCCACCGGTACGGGACGGCCCCTCTGCTTATCCTGCTTCTCATGCTGACCATCACCCAGACGCTGTACGACCAGATCGTGGCCCACTCCCGCGCGGACCACCCCGACGAGGCGTGCGGTGTGATCGCGGGCCCCGTCGGCGCAGGCCGCCCCGAGCGCTTCATCCCCATGCTGAACGCCGCCCGCTCGCCCACCTTCTACGAGTTCGACTCCCAGGACCTGCTCAAGCTCTACCGCGAGATGGACGACCGCGACGAGGAACCGGTGGTCATCTACCACTCCCACACGGCCACCGAGGCCTACCCCTCGCGCACCGACATCTCCTACGCCAACGAGCCCGGCGCCCACTACGTCCTGGTCTCCACCGCCGACACCGACGGCGCCGGCGACTTCCAGTTCCGCTCCTTCCGCATCGTGGAGGGCGAGGTCACGGAGGAGGAAGTGAAGGTCGTCGAGGCGTACTGATCTGGGTGGATTCCCGGGCTTCTCGCACTGCGGATGAACATCGTCCGAAGGATGAGATCACATTCCAGAACCCGGACCGGGAATCGATACGATGACCGCATGGTTTCCCACGACGTGAGCACGAAGACGCCGGGCACGCTGCTCGTGGCGCGGCTGCACGTCGACCTGTGCAGGCTCGCCAGCGCCATCTGTTGACCCCGCCCTGCCGCCGTACGGCCGTGAGCCGCGGCGTGCTGACGCGCGCCCTCCGAAACCCACGACACTTCCGACAGGAGCCCTGAGCCATGGCCATCGAGGTCCGCATCCCCACCATCCTCCGCACCTACACCGACGGTCAGAAGGCGGTGGAGGGCACCGGAGCAACCCTCGCCGACCTGTTCGCCGACCTCGACACCCGCCACCAGGGCATCCAGGCCCGCATCGTCGACGACGGCAAGCTGCGCCGCTTCGTCAACGTCTACCTCAACGACGAGGACGTCCGCTTCCTCGACGGCATCGACACCAAGCTCACCGACGGCGACAACGTCACGATCCTGCCGGCCGTCGCCGGCGGTATGGCCTGATATCCATGCGCTACGACTCCCCGCTGGCCGCGGTGGGCAACACCCCCCTGGTGCGCCTGCCGCGGCTGTCGCCCTCCGCCGACGTCTCGATCTGGGCCAAGCTGGAGGACCGCAACCCCACCGGCTCGGTCAAGGACCGCCCCGCGCTGCACATGATCGAGCAGGCGGAGAAGGACGGCCGGCTCACCCCCGGCTGCACCATCCTGGAGCCGACCAGCGGCAACACCGGCATCTCGCTCGCCATGGCCGCCAAGCTCAAGGGCTACCGCATGGTCTGCGTCATGCCCGAGAACACCTCCCAGGAACGCCGCGACCTGCTCGGCATGTGGGGCGCCGAGATCATCTCCTCCCCGGCCGCCGGCGGCTCCAACACCGCCGTACGCGTCGCCAAGGAACTGGCCGCCGAGCACCCCGACTGGGTCATGCTCTACCAGTACGGCAACCCCGACAACGCCGGCGCCCACTACGCGACGACCGGCCCGGAGATCCTCACCGACCTCCCGTCGATCACGCACTTCGTCGCCGGCCTGGGAACCACGGGCACGCTGATGGGCGTCGGCCGCTACCTGCGCGAACACAAGCCCGACGTCAAGATCGTCGCCGCCGAGCCCCGCTACGACGACCTCGTCTACGGCCTGCGCAACCTCGACGAGGGCTTCGTCCCCGAGCTGTACGACGCCTCCGTCCTCACCACCCGCTACTCCGTCGGCTCCGCCGACGCCGTCACCCGCACCCGCGAACTCCTCGCCCAGGAGGGCATCTTCGCGGGCGTCTCCACCGGCGCCGCCCTGCACGCCGCGATCGGCGTCGCCACCAAGGCCCGCAACGCCGGCGAGAGCGCCGACGTCGTCTTCGTCGTCGCCGACGGCGGCTGGAAGTACCTCTCCACCGGCGTCTACACCGCGGCCACCACCGAGGAGGCCATCGAGACCCTCCACGGCCAGCTCTGGGCCTGACCCGCTACGACGAGAGGTGACGGACCTGGTCCCACAGGGCCGGGTCCACCACCCCCACCCGCCGCCGGAAGTCCCCCACCCGGACCTTCCGCAGCTCACCGGTGTCCAGGAAGCTCGCCCGCCCCCGCGCGTCCCCCACCGACCCCGGCGGCAGCGCGATCACCCCGTCCCGCCCCTCCCGGTACCGCGTGGTGATCTTCGCGACGACCGCCCGCCGCCCCCGCACCGACAGCACCAGGCACGGCCGGTCCTTCCCGCCCCCGCGCTCCTCGTAGGGCACGGTCGCCCACCAGATCTCCGCCGGCCGCGGCCGCACCCGCACCCCCGGCGGCCGGTGCCCCCGGCCCCAGCCGTCCACGAGCGCCGCGACCAGCCCCAGCAGGGCCACCGCCGCGATCACCAGCCACCAGGACGCGTTCATACCCGCCGACGTTACCGGCGCGCGCGGCATATGCGCGCCCCCTCGACGGTCCCGACCGCCCCCTCTTCCAGCCGAACCGGTGACACCGCAGGTGAGTTCGCCCACAACGGCCCCTGGCGGAGGAGCGACCCCCGGTTTTGCGCCTTACGCTCGGTGAACCGCACGACCCCCGTCTCTCCACACCCGCCAGCGGAGGTTTCTGCTCCATGAAGCTCACCGTCGTCGGCTGCTCGGGGTCGTTCCCGTCCGCGGAATCGGCCTGCTCGAGCTACCTCGTCGAGGCCGACGGCTTCCGGCTGCTCCTCGACATGGGCAACGGCGCCCTGGGCGAGCTGCAGCGCCACTGCGGTCTCTACGACCTCGACGCGATCTTCCTCAGCCATCTGCACGCCGACCACTGCATCGACATGTGCGCCTACTTCGTGGCGCGCTACTACCGGTACGACGGCGGCCGCTGCGCCCCCCTGCCGGTCTACGGCCCCGAGGGCACCGAGCACCGGCTCACCACCGCCTACGCCGACACGCCCTCCGCCTCCTCCATGAGCGAGGTCTTCGACTTCCACACGGTCAAGCCGTCCACCTTCGAGGTCGGACCCTTCACCGTGCACACCGAGCGCGTCGCCCACCCCGTGGAGGCCTACGCCGTCCGCGTCGAGCACGGCGGCCGCTCACTGACGTACTCCGGCGACACGGGCGTCACCCCCGTCCTCGACGAACTCGCCCGGGACACCGACCTGTTCCTGTGCGAGGCCGCCTTCACCCACGGCAAGGAGGACATCCCCGACCTCCACCTCAACGGCCGCCAGGCCGGCGAGAGCGCCGCCCGCGCCGGCGCCCGCCGCCTCGTCCTCACCCACATCCCGCCGTGGACCGACCCCCGCGTCAACCTGGCCGACGCCCGCGCCGTCTACGGCGGCCCGTCGGAAGTGGCGGCGCCGGGGGCGACGTACGAGATCTGACGCCACGCACGAAGGGCCCCCGGAACCAGGACGGTTCCGGGGGCCCTTCGTACGGCGGCAGGCGCCTACGCCTTCGTCAGGTCCTCGACCTCCTCCTCGGGCTCCCGGCCCGGGGTCTTCAGGTCGAACTTGACGATGGCGAAGCGGAACACCACGTAGTAGACGACCGCGAAGACCAGACCGATCGGGATGATCAGCCACGGCTTGGTCGCCAGGTGCCAGTTGAGGGCGTAGTCGATGGCACCGGCCGAGAAGTTGAAGCCGGCGTGCACCCCCAGGCCCCACGTCACCGCCATCGACACCGCCGTGAGCACCGCGTGCAGCACGTACAGCAGCGGCGCGATGAACATGAACGAGAACTCGATCGGCTCGGTCACACCCGTCACGAACGACGTCGCCGCCAGCGAGACCATCATGCCCATCACGGCCTTGCGGCGCTCGGGACGGGCACAGTGCGCGATCGCGATCGCGGCGGCCGGCAGACCGAACATCATGATCGGGAAGAAGCCGGACTGGAAGATGCCGGCGGACGGGTCACCGGCCAGGAAGCGGGTGATGTCGCCGTGCACGATCTCGCCCGAGGCGTTCTCGAAGTCGCCCAGCTGGAACCAGGCCACCGTGTTGACGAACTGGTGCATGCCGATCGGGATCAGCCCGCGGTTCACCGCGCCGAACAGCGCCGCGCCGCCCGCGCCCAGGCCCGTCATCCACTCACCGAAGTTCGAGATGCCCTCGCCGATGGGCTCCCAGACCAGACCGAAGAAGACACCGACCACGATGCCGACGAACGCCATGATGATCGGCACCAGCCGGCGGCCGTTGAAGAAGCCCAGCCAGTCCACCAGCTTCTTGCGGTGGTACCGCTGCCACAGCACCGCCGCCAGCAGACCCATGATGATGCCGCCGAGCACCCCGGGGTCGTTGTACGTCGCGGCGACGTCCTCGCCCTTCTTCACCACCGCCTCGGTGACCGGGAACGCCTGGAGCACCTTGCTGTAGACGAGGAAGCCGACCACCGCGGCCAGCGCTGTCGAACCGTCCGCCTTCTTCGCGAAACCGATCGCCACGCCGATGCAGAACAGGATCGGCAGCGAGCCGGTCAGCGCACTGCCCGCGTTGTTGAAGACCGCTGCGACCTTGTCCCAGCCCAGGCCGTCCTTGCCGAAGATGTCGTCCTGGCCGAGCCGGACCATGATGCCCGCGGCCGGCAGTACGGCGATCGGCAGCTGCAAACTGCGGCCGACCTTCTGCAGGCCCTGGAACAGGCCTGATCCCCGCTTCTTCGCGGGAGCCGCCGAGGCGGTGGCGGTGCTCATCGTGCTTCCTCCAACACAGGTGGTGGTCTACACCACTCAGTGGTGCGGACCTGTTCTAACACGATGAAGGCGACATAAGGAACCCACGATTCCGTCAGTACGGCGGCACCCCGGCGCCGGTCGCCGCGGGAGGGTGGTGTAGACCAGTCGGCGGGCTCGCGCAGACGGGCCGACTGTGGGTTACTGCGACAAAGCGGTTCGGACCAGGGGAGAAGGAACATGGCCACCAAGGCTGAGAAGATCGTCGCCGGACTCGGCGGCATCGACAACATCGACGAGATCGAAGGCTGCATCACCCGCCTCCGCACCGAGGTCCACGACCCCTCCCTCGTCGACGAAGCCGCCCTCAAGGCCGCCGGCGCCCACGGCGTCGTCAAGATGGGCAGCGCCATCCAGGTCGTCATCGGCACGGACGCGGACCCGATCGCCGCCGACATCGAAGACATGATGTAGCCGACACCGCACTCGCGAAGAGGGTCCCTTCCCGCGCCGGAAGGGACCCTCTTCCCGTACGGCTAGGCTCGTCCGCATGTCACGCATCGACGGCCGCACGCCCGAACAGCTCCGCCCGGTCACCATCGAACGCGGCTGGAGCAAGCACGCCGAGGGCTCCGTCCTCGTCTCCTTCGGCGACACCAGAGTCCTCTGCACCGCCTCCGTCACCGAAGGCGTCCCGCGCTGGCGCAAGGGCAGCGGCGAGGGCTGGGTCACCGCCGAGTACGCCATGCTGCCCCGCGCCACCAACACCCGCGGTGACCGCGAGTCCGTCAAGGGCCGCATCGGCGGACGCACCCACGAGATCAGCCGCCTCATCGGCCGCTCCCTGCGCGCCGTCATCGACTTCAAGGCCCTCGGCGAGACGACGATCGTCCTGGACTGCGACGTCCTCCAGGCCGACGGCGGCACCCGCACCGCCGCCATCACCGGCGCCTACGTCGCCCTGGCCGACGCCATCACCTGGGGCCAGGCCAACAAGCTGATCCGCCCCAGCCGCAAGCCGCTCACCGGCACGGTCTCCGCCGTCTCCGTCGGCATCATCGACGGCACCCCCATGCTCGACCTCCGCTACGAGGAGGACGTCCGCGCCGACACCGACATGAACGTCGTCTGCACCGGCGACGGCCGCTTCGTCGAGGTCCAGGGCACCGCCGAGGCCGAGCCCTTCGCCCGCGACGAGCTGAACACCCTCCTCGACCTCGCCACCGCCGGCTGCGCCGAACTCACCGACCTCCAGCGCAAGGCCCTCGACACGGTCCTCGAAAGGTAAAGACGGGGAAAAGAACGGCGGTCCGCGCACGCAACTGGACCGCCCGCCCCCGCGTCCCTACCCATATACGGATGTACGGGCCCCACCGCCCCGCATCCGGCGCACCAGCACCGCACGGAGGGCCGCCCGGCCCTGTCCGCAGGGAAGGACCGTACTCTCATGGCCACGATCCGACGCCGAAGTCGTCGCACCGCCCTCGCCACCGCCGCCGCCGTGGTGGCCGTCGGCCTGACGGCCGGGCTGACCACCGGCTGCGACGCCGTCGACAAGGCACTGGACTGCGTCCAGACCGCCGACGCCATCGCCGACAGCGTCAGTGAGCTCCAGCAGGCCGTCGAGGCCGCGTCGAACGACCCGACGCAGCTGGAGGAGTCCCTGAACAGCATCGACAAGAACCTCGACAAGCTCGGCGACAAGACCGACAACGCCGACGTCAACAAGGCCGTGGACGACCTCGGCAAGGCCGTCGAGAACGTCCGCACCTCCGTGGAGAAGGGCGACGCGACCCCCGACATCAGCCCGGTCACGGACGCGGCGGGCGAACTGACGAAGGTCTGCACCCCGTAGCACGAGGCGAGCGGATGTGAAGGGAGCGGCGGGTCACCGCGATACTGATGCGCATGACCCGCCTGATCCTCGCCACCCGCAACGCCGGAAAGATCACCGAACTCCGCGCCATCCTGGGGGAGGCCGGCCTCCCCCACGAACTGGTCGGCACGGACGCGTACCCCGAGGTCCCGGACGTGAAGGAGACGGGGGTGACCTTCGCGGAGAACGCCCTGCTCAAGGCCCACGCCCTGGCCCGGGCCACCGGCCTGCCCGCCGTCGCCGACGACTCCGGCCTCTGCGTCGACGTCATGAACGGCGCCCCCGGCATCTTCTCCGCCCGCTGGTCCGGCCGCCACGGCGACGACCGGGCCAACCTGGACCTCCTCCTCGCCCAGCTCTCCGACATCGCGGACGAACACCGCGGCGCGTACTTCGCCTGCGCGGCGGCCCTCGCCCTCCCCGACGGCACGGAACGCGTCGTCGAGGGCAAGCTGATGGGCGTCCTGCGCCGCTCCCCGTCCGGCACGGGCGGCTTCGGCTACGACCCGATCCTCCAGCCGGAGGGCGAGACCCGCACCTGCGCGGAACTGACGGCCGCGGAGAAGAACGCGATCAGTCATCGGGGGAAGGCGTTCCGGGGGTTGGTGCCGGTGGTGCGGGAGTTGCTGGGCTGAGCGCCCGACGCAAGGGGCCTGCGCATCGACCTTCGGTGCGCAGGCCACTGTCGTGCGGCGGAAGGGATTCGAACCCTCAAGCCCGATCAAGGGCCACAGATCCTAAGTCTGCTGCGTCGCCATTGCGCCACCGCCGCGAGTGCTTGTCATGGTACCGGGATCGGTGCGTCCCCTTTCCCGCCTCCCCTTGTGGGGAAGGGGCGGTACCGGACTGTTCCGGCGCCGCCCCCACGGGGATGTCTCAGATGCCCAGATCCTTGATGATCTTGGCTACGTGGCCCGTCGCGCGGACGTTGTACAGGGCCCTCTCCACCTTGCCCTCCTCGTCCACCACGATCGTGGAGCGGATGACGCCCAGGTAGGTCTTGCCGTAGTTCTTCTTCTCGCCGAAGGCGCCGTACGCCTCCAGGACGGACTTGTCCGGGTCGGCGAGGAGGGTGACCTTCAGGGATTCCGTGTCGCGGAACCTGGCCAGCTTCTCCGGCTGGTCGGGGGAGATCCCGAGCACGTCGTAGCCGGCGCCGGCCAGCAGGTCGAGGTTGTCCGTGAAGTCGCACGCCTGCTTCGTGCAGCCGGGGGTAAGGGCTGCGGGGTAGAAGTAGACGATGACCTTGCGGCCCTTGTGGTCGGCCAGGGACACCTCGTTGCCGTCGGCGTCCTGGAGGGTGAAGGCGGGGGCCACGTCCCCGGGCTGGAGTCGCTCGCTCATCGGGACAGAGTAACCGGGGGTGCTGACAGTGCGGCGAGCCGCGGAGCTGACAGACTGTCCGGAACAGCACGACATCAGCATCACATCGGAGGCCGTACGGTGGCGGACACGTCGGACACGAGAACCCCGGCGCAGATCGAGGCGGACATCAAGCGCCGCCGCGAGGTGCTGGCCGAGACGCTCGACGAGATCGGGGTGCGGGTGCACCCGAAGACGATCATGGGTGACGCGAAGGCCAAGGTCGCGTCGAACATCGACCACACGCTCGGTCGGGCGTACGTCCAGGTCAACCGCGCCGTGAGCGAGGTGAAGGGACGGTTCGTGAACGAGGACGGTTCGCCCCGGCTGGAGCGGATCGTGCCCGTGGCGCTGGTCGCCGTCGGGGTGGTGGGCCTGGTGGCCCTCGGGACCCGGCGGCGCGGGCGCTGAGGCGGAGCAGGTAGGTTCGGGGCCGTGAGCGTCAAGAGAAACGATCCCAGCACCCAGGACGACAAGCTGCCCATCCGCATGCTGCACGACCGGGTACTCGTGCGGCAGGACACCAGCGAGGGCGAGCGGCGTTCCGGGGGCGGCATCCTGATTCCCGCCACGGCGGCGGTCGGCAAGCGGCTGGCCTGGGCCGAGGTCGTCGCCGTCGGGCAGAACGTCCGGACGGTGGAGCCCGGGGACCGGGTGCTCTACGACCCCGAGGACCGGGCCGAGGTCGAGGTGCGGGGTGTCGGCTACGTGCTGATGCGCGAGCGGGACCTGCACGCCGTCGCGGCGGACCGGTTCGAGGGGTCGGAGGACTCCACCGGGCTGTATCTCTGACCGCGCGCCGAACGCACGGGGCCGAACACACGGGAAAGGGCTGGTGACCATGGTCACCAGCCCTTTCCCGTGTGCTTTGCTACCTTGGGAAGCCACCCGACGAGACGCGCCGTACCGGGTCACGCAAAGACGACGCACCACCGTTCAGTACGTTTTCGGAGGTGCCGTCATGGCCTGGGTTCTGTTGGTCGTCGCCGGTCTGCTGGAGGTCGGCTGGTCGATCGGGATGAAGTACACGGACGGCTTCACCCGTCTCGTCCCGTCCCTGTTCACCGGCGCCGGGATCGTCGCCAGCATGCTGCTGCTGTCCTACGCGGCCCGGTCGCTGCCGATCGGTACGGCCTACGGCGTGTGGGTCGGGATCGGGGCGGCCGGTGCGGCGGTGCTCGGCATGGTGGTGCTGGGTGAGCCGGCGACCGCCGCCCGGATCTTCTTCGTCTGTCTGCTGCTGGTGGCCGTCGTGGGGCTCAAGGCGACCTCCGGGCACTGACCTCACTGACTCACAGAATCACTGACTCACTGGCCAGTGGTGTCGGAGCTGTCGGGGAACGGCCAGTCCGAGTCGTCGTCGCCCCCGGTGCCGTCGTCCGTGCCCTCGCCGCTGCCGGGCGGCGCGTCGTCGCCGGTCCCGGTGTCGCCGCCGGTGCCGTCGTCCCCGCCGGGGTCGGTGCCGGTGCCGGCCGTCTCGCCGCCGGTGCCGTCGTCGCCGGGGGTGGTGCCGGTGTCGCCGGTGCCGGGCGGGGTGGCCTGCTGGGTGGCGCCGGGGGTCCGGCCGCTGCTCCGCGACGCGTCCGGGCTCGCCTCGTCGTCGCCGCTGGGCCCGCCGGTGTCGGTGGAACTGGCCGACGGGCCGGTGGAGGGGGCCTCGCTCTCGGAGGCGCCGCGCTGCAGCCGCAGGTCGAAGCTGCCGACCGGTTCGCCCTTCAGGGCCTGGCGGGTGTACTGGCCCCAGATCTCCGCGGGGGCGCCGCCGCCGTTGATGCGGGCGAGGCCGGTGGCGCCGTAGAGCGGCTTGTGGGCGGCGGTCTCCGGGTCCTGGCCCATGACGGCGACGACGGTGGCCAGTTCCGGGGTGTAGCCGGCGAACCAGGCGGCGGTGTCCTCCTCGGCGGTGCCGGTCTTGCCCGCGGCCGGACGACCCGCGGCCTGCGCGGCGGTGGCGGTGCCCTTCTGGACGACGCTGCGCAGCACGGAGGTGGTGGTGTCGGCGGCCTCGCGGCTGATGACCTGCCGTTCCTTGCGCTCGGGGAGCTTCAGTTCCTGGTCGCCGTCCTTCACGACCTTCTCGACCAGGGTGTACGTGCCGTGCTTGCCGTGGTTGGCGAGGGTGGCGTAGGCCTCGGCCATGTCCAGGACGCTGGCCTGGGCGACGCCGAGCGCGATGGAGGGGCTCTCGACCAGGTCGGGGGTGGCCTCCGGCAGCCCGAGGTCGACGGCGGTCTCCTTGACCTTGTCGGAGCCGACGTCGACGGCCATCTGCGCGTAGACGGCGTTGACCGACTTGTCGGTGGCCTCGCGGACGGTGATCTGCCCGTAGGAGGTCTGGTCCTCGTTCTCGGGGGCGTAGTGGCCGCCGTCCCAGCCCTGGACGGCGCGCTTGTTGGTGCCGTCGTAGACGGTGTTGGGGGTGATGCGGCGGCCGTCCTGGGTCACGGAGGAGTTCTGGACGGCGGAGGCGAGGACGAACGGCTTGAAGGTGGAGCCGACCTGGAAGTCGCGGCGGGTGGCGTTGGGCGTGTACTGCTTGACGTAGTCGATGCCGTTGTACATCGCCACGACCTTGCCGGTCTTCGGGTCGACGGAGGCGCCGCCGGCCCGGACGTACGTGTCGACCTTGCGGTTCTTCTTGTCCAGCTGGGACATCAGCTTGTCGTCGACGGCCTCGACGAAGGCGTCCTGCTTGTCCTTCTCCAGGGTGGTGGTGATGCGGTAGCCGCCCCGGTCGAGGTCTTCCTCGCCGACGATGCCGTGCTCGACGAGGTAGTCCTTGACGATGCCGACGACGTAGCCGCGCTGTCCGGACATGCCGGTGGAGGTGGTCGTCTCCTTCGGCATCGGGAACGTCAGCTCCGCGCGTTCGGCGGCGTCGAGCCAGCCCTGGTCGACCATGCCGTCCAGGACGTAGTTCCAGCGGGCGGTCGCGGCGCCCTTGTTCTCGGGGTGGGCGACGACGTCGTACTGGCTGGGCGCGTTCAGCAGGGAGGCGAGGTAGGCGCCCTGGGCGGCGGTGAGGTCGGTGGCGTCGGTGCCGTAGTAGGCCTGGGCGGCGGCCTGGATGCCGTAGGCGCCGCGGCCGAAGAAGCTGGTGTTGAGGTAGCCCTCCAGGATGTCGTTCTTGCTCTTCTCCCGGTCGAGCTTGATGGAGATGAAGAACTCCTTGGCCTTGCGGGTGACCGTCTGTTCCTGGGCGAGGTAGTAGTTCTTGACGTACTGCTGGGTGATGGTGGAGCCGGACTGCTTGCCCTTGCCGGTGACGGTGTTCCAGCCGGCCCGGATCATGGCCTGGGGGTCGATCGCGGACTCGGTGTAGAAGTCGCGGTCCTCGGCGGCGAGGACGGCGTGCTGGGCGTCCTTCGAGATGGCGTCCAGGCCGACGTTCTCCCGGTTGACCTCGCCGTCGCGGGCCAGGACGGTGCCGTCGGCGTAGAGGTAGACGTTGCTCTGCTGGGTCGCCAGGGCGTTGGCGGAGGGGATCTTGACCAGCGAGTAGCCGAGGAAGAAGCCGCCGACCAGCAGCACGGCGGCGATCAGCACGGTGCCGAGCGTCAGGCGCCAGGTGGGGACGATCCGGCGCCAGCCGGTGCGCTCCGGGCGCTTCGGCTTGCCGCCCGAGGGGGCGGTGGTGTCCTGGCTGCGGGCGGACCGGCCCGGGGCCGGCTGTTTCGGCTGCGGCTCGTCGCTCATGTGTGCGTATGGCTCCTGGGGTGCAGTGCGTGCGGGTGCGGGTGCGGGTGCGGGTGCGGTGCGTCGTACGTCGGGTCCGTACGGCGTCGGCGTGGTGCGCGCGCAGAGGGGACTCCTGTGACCCCTGTGAACAAGACTGTCGCATCCGTCGTTCAGTTCCCTCCGCACCGGCCTGCGGAAAACCCGTGGCATGCCTCCTTCGGCCGGTACTAGGCTCCTGCGCTTCGGTGCCGGGAGGAGGTCGGAGGTGGGCGTGGGCGGGTGGCGGGTGTACGCGGCGGTCGTCGCGGGCGGGTTCCGCCGGTACGCGACGTACCGGGCGGCCACGGCGGCCGGGGTGTTCACCAACACGGTGTTCGGGCTGATCCTGGTCTACACGTACCTGGCGCTGTGGGAGGAGCGGCCGGCGCTGGGCGGGTACGACCAGGCGCAGGCGGTCACCTTCGTGTGGGTGGGGCAGGCGCTGCTGGCGGCGCTGGCGCTCGGGGGCGGCGGCGTGGAGGGCGAGCTGACGGAGCGCATCCGTTCGGGTGACATCGCCATCGATCTGTACCGGCCGGTCGACTTCCAGCTGTGGTGGCTGGCGGCGGACCTGGGCCGGTGCCTGTTCCAGCTGGCGGGGCGCGGGGTGGTGCCGTTCGCGTTCGGGGCGCTGTTCTTCCCGGCCCACCTGCCGTCGGACGCGGGGACGTGGGCGGCGTTCCTGGTGGCGGTGGTGCTGGGGACGCTGGTGAGCTACGGCATCCGGTTCCTGGTGGCGCTGTCGGCGTTCTGGCTGCTGGACGGTACGGGGGTGCAGCAGATGGCGTGGATCGCCGGGTTCTTCTGCTCGGGGATGCTGCTGCCGCTGAACGTGTTCCCGGGGGCGCTCGGCGAGGTGGTGCGGCTGCTGCCGTGGTCGGCGCTGTTGCAGGCGCCGGCGGACGTGCTGCTGGGGGAGGCGGATCCGTGGGGCACGTTCGCGTTCCAGGCGGGCTGGGCGGTGGTGCTGGCGGCGGCCGGGCGGCTGGTGTGGGCGGCGGCCACGCGCAGGGTGGTGGTGCAGGGTGGGTGACGGCCGGTGGCACGACCGGGGCGGTGCCGGCGGGCCGCTGCCGGACGAGGGCCGCGGGGTCGGCGGGCCGCTGCCGGACGAGGGCCGCGGGGTCGGCGGGCCGCGCGCCTACGGGATGATCGCCGCGATGTGGATCAGGTCGACGATGGCCTACCGGGTGTCGTTCCTGATCACCACGGCGGCGAGTTTCGTGACGAGCGGGCTGGACTTCGTGGCGGTGCTGCTGATGTTCTCCCGGGTGGACGCGCTGGGCGGCTGGTCGCTGCCCGAGGTCGCGTTCCTGTACGGGCTGTCCGCCGTCGCCTTCGGGCTGGCGGACCTGGCGATCGGGTCGATGGAGCGGCTGGGCCGGCGGGTCCGGGACGGCACGCTGGACCTGCTGCTGGTGCGTCCGGCGCCGGTGCTGGCGCAGGTGGCGGCGGACCGGTTCGCCCTGCGCCGGGTGGGCCGGGTGATCCAGGGGGCGCTGGTGCTGGGCTTCGCGGTGTCCGCGCTGGACGTGGCGTGGACGCCGGCGAAGGTGGTGCTCATGCCGGTGATGGTGGCCGCCGGAGGGGCGATCTTCTGCGCGGTGTTCGTGGCGGGGGCGGCGTTCCAGTTCCTGGCGCAGGACGCCTCCGAGGTGCAGAACGCGTTCACCTACGGGGGGACGACGCTGTTGCAGTACCCGCCGGCGTTGTTCGCGCAGGAACTGGTGCGCGGGGTGACGTTCGTGCTGCCGCTGGCCTTCGTGAACTGGGTGCCGGCGTCGTATGTGCTGGGGCGGCCGTATCCGCTGGGTCTGCCGGGCTGGACGGCGTTCGCGTCGCCGCTGGTGGCGGCGGGCTGCTGTGCGCTGGCGGGGCTGGCGTGGCGGGCGGGGCTGCGTTCCTATCGGAGTACGGGGAGTTGACGGTGACGGCATCGGCGGGCGACCGCTTCATCCATCTCGACGGCGTGGAGAAGGTCTTCGACGTACGCAGGAGGACCGGGTTCCTGCGCCGGGAGCGGCGTCGGGTGCGGGCGGTGGACGGGCTGTCGTTCACCGTGGCGCGCGGCGAGATGGTCGGCTACATCGGGCCGAACGGCGCCGGGAAGTCGACCACGATCAAGATGCTCACCGGCATCCTGACGCCCAGCGGCGGCACGCTGCGGGTGGCCGGCATCGACCCGTCCCGGGAGCGCACCCGCCTGGCCCGCCGTATCGGCGTCGTCTTCGGGCAGCGCACGACGCTGTGGTGGGACCTGCCGCTGATCGACTCCTACCGGCTGGCGCACCGCATGTACCGCATCCCCGACGCCCGCTACCGCGCCAACCTCGACCGCTGCGTCGAACTCCTCGGACTGGGCGCCCTGCTGGACGTGCCGGTCCGCCAGCTGTCGCTGGGCCAGCGGATGCGCGGCGACATCGCGGCGGCCCTGCTGCACGACCCGGAGGTCCTCTACCTCGACGAGCCGACCATCGGCCTGGACGTGGTCTCCAAGGCCAAGGTGCGCGGCTTCCTGCGCGAGCTGAACGCCGAGCGCGGCACCACGGTGCTGCTGACCACGCACGACCTGACCGACATCGAGCAGCTCTGCTCCCGGGTGATGGTGATCGACCACGGCCGGCTGATGTACGACGGTGCGCTGGCCGGGCTGCACGAGGCGGGGGAGTCGGAACGGACCCTGGTGGTGGACCTGGCGCGCGAGCTGCCGCCGATCGAGGTGCCCGCGCCCGCGCGGGTGGTGCGGGTGGAGGGGCCCCGCCAGTGGCTGGCCTTCCCGGCGTCGGCGTCGGCGGCCGAGCTGGTGGCGCGGGTCGCCGCCGCCTATCCGCTGGTCGACCTGTCGGTGCGGGAGCCCGACATCGAGGCGGTGATCGCCCGGATGTACGCGGAGCGGGCGAGCGCGTGAGCGGGTGCGCGGGGGCGGCACGTTGGGCATAGTGCCGGGCGCGGTGAACTCGTAGGCTGCTGTACATGACCGACGACGCCCCGGACCTCCGGGCATCCGACGCCGACCGTGAGCGAGTCGCCGAGGTCCTGCGGGACGCCCTCGCGGAGGGGCGGCTGGACATGGCGGAGTTCGAGGAGCGGCTGGACGCCACGTACGCGGCCCGCACCTACGGCGAGCTGGCCCCGATCACCAAGGACCTGCCGGTCGGTACGGCGGCGCCGGCGCCGAAGGTGTCGATGACCAAGGAACCGGCCGGGGCGGGGAGCTGGGCGGGGCGGATCACCGGCGGCGAGGCGACCTCGACGTGGGCCGTCGCCGTGATGTCCGGCTTCCAGCGCAAGGGACGCTGGCGGGTGCCGAAGCGGTTCAACTCCTTCGCGTTCTGGGGCGGCGGGGAGATCGACCTGCGCGAGGCGGACTTCGCGGACCGCGAGGTCGTCATCAACTGCGTGGCGGTGATGGGCGGGATGAACGTGGTCGTGCCGCCCGGCGTCGAGGTGATCGTCCGCGGCATCGGCGTCATGGGCGGCTTCGACCACCGTGAGGAGGGCGTGCCGGGCGACCCGGGCGCCCCGCGCGTGATCGTCACCGGCTTCGCCTTCTGGGGCGGGGTCGGGGTGGAGCGCAAGCCGACCCGGGCGGAGCGGCAGCGGCTGAAGGAGGAGCGGCGCCGGGAGCGGCTGGAGCGCAAGGAGGCGCGGAGGGAGCTGAACGCCTCGTTGCGCGACGACGTGATGGACGCCCACCGGCGGATGCTGGACGCCCACCGGGACCACCGGGACCACCGCGACCAGCACCGGGAGCGCCGCCCGCGCCGGGAGGACTGAGCAGAGGGGACTGAGCAGGGAGGGCTGAGCCGGGAGGACCGAGCCGGGCCGGGGCCCGGTGTCCTCACAGCTGGGCCGGTGCCGCCCCCTTCAGGGCGTCCAGGTCCAGGGCCTCGGCCATCCGCTCGTACCCCCGGTCGCTGGGGTGGAGGTTGTCGCCGCAGTCGTAGTCGGGGCGCAGCCGGCGCGGGTCGTACGGGTCGCGCAGCGCCTTGTCGAAGTCGGCGACCGCGTCGAACACCTCGCCGGCGCGGATCGCGGCGTTGATGTCCTGCCGTACCCCTTCGCGGACGTCGCTGTAGCCGCGGTGGCCGCCGAACGGCATCAGGGTCGCGCCGATCACCTTCAGCCCGCGGGCGTGGGCCCGCTCGACCAGGGCGCGCAGGCCGTCGAGGATGAGGTCCGGGTCGGTGACGCCGGGGTCGCGCAGGATGTCGTTGACGCCGAGGTCGATCACGACGACCCGGACGCCCGTCCGGCCCAGCACGTCCCGGTCGAACCGGTCCAGCGCGCTCGGGTTGTCCGGCGGGGTGCCCACGCCGCCGGTCAGTACGCGGTTGCCGCTGATGCCCTGGTTGACGACGCTGTAGCGCGGCACGTCCCGCCCCTCCTCGGCCGCCGTGCGCAGCCGCGCGGCCAGCACGTCGGTCCACCGCCGGTTGGCGTCGGGGGTGGAGGTGGCGCCGTCGGTGATGGAGTCACCGATCGCCACGACGGTGCCCTCGGCCTCGTTGCTGAGCAGGTCGAGGGCGCTCAGGTAGCGCCAGTACGGGGTCGGGGTGTAGCTGGTGCCGGTGGTGTCCTCGGCGCGGTCGCCGGGGGCCAGGTAGCTGGTCTGCCGGGCCTGCGAGTGGTAGGTGACCGGGCCGGACGGGGTGGGGGAGTAGGTGGTGACCAGGACGTCGGCGCCGTAGGGGACGGTGAGCCGTACGGCGTCGCTCATCACCTGGTCGCCGGCCGGGATGACGACCCGGGTGGCGCCGTCGAAGGTCAGCCGCCGCATGGTGCCGTCGGCCGCGGCGGCGGTGCCGGCGCCGTCGGCCAGGGCGAGGGAGGCGTGGGTGATGGTCAGCGGGGTGACGCCGTAGAGGTTGGACAGGGTGACGCGGGCGCTGGTGCCGCCGACGGCCGTGTGCACGACGTTGCGCACCGAGCGGCCGGCCAGGCCGGTGGCCCGGGTGCCCGGTTCGGCGCCGGAGGGGGAGGCGGACCAGGCGCCGACCCAGGCGCCGGTGGAGGCGGGCGCGGCGGCGCCGGGCGGGGCGTGGCCCGCGGCGCGCGAGGCGCGGTTCCCGGTGGCGTCGTCGGCCGCGACCCCGACGTATATGGCGACGGCCAGGGCGAGTATCGACGCGAGGACGGCGGCGAGCAGGGCGCGCTGCTGGGCGGGGCGCCGGGTGGGCTGGGCGGAGGGTGCTGGGGGTACCGGAGGTACCGGGGGCAGCGGGGGCGTGTCCGGTCCCCCGTCATGACCGCGGGTCATGTGGTGCTGTTCTCCTCGGGAGAGGGGAGCCCGGGGCTCCGGTCCGACGATCCCATGATGCGGCATGGGGTCGGGGGCGCGGACGGGGCCCCGCCGCCGTCCCCCTCCGGACAGACGCCGGGAACTTGTGTTCCGTTCCGGGAGTCGGTCAGGAAGGGACAATGTGTGAGGGATCACCGAACGGGTGGAGCGGAGCGGATGGAACGGACGAACACGGGACGGCCGGAGGGCGCGGACGACGGCGAGGGCGAGGGCACGGCCGAGGGCCGGCCCGCCCGCCCCGACGCTCCGGCGAACGGCGCGACGAGAGCCGACCGCGCGCCGACACCCGGTCGCGCGCCGGCACCCGATCGCGCGGGGGAACCTGACCGCGCCACGGAGCCCGATCGCGCGGGGGAACCTGACCCAGCCACGGAGCCCGATCGCGCGGGGGAACCTGACCGCGCCACGGCACCCGCCCGCGCCACGCCGCCCGACCCCGCCACGCCGCCGAACGGCGCGACGGCGCCCGGTCGTGCCACGGAACCCGACCGCACCCCGTCATCCGATCGCGCCCCGTCACCCGACCGCACCCCGACACCCGACCGTGCCCCGACACCCGATCGCGCGAGGGAACCCGACCGCGCCCCGTCACCCGACCGCGCCATGACGACGTTCAGCCCCGCCGACGAGGAGAAGCGGCGTGGCGTGCGCCGCATGAAGCTCACCGCCACCGGCCTGCTGCTGTTCGTCGCCCTGGTCTACGTCCTCGCCGAATGGGCCTCCCACCACGGCGCCGGCGCCTGGGCCGGCTATGTCTCCGCCGCCGCCGAGGCCGGCATGGTCGGCGCGCTGGCCGACTGGTTCGCGGTGACCGCCCTCTTCCGCCACCCCCTCGGCCTGCCCATCCCGCACACCGCGATCATCCCGAAGAAGAAGGACCAGCTCGGCGTCTCCCTCGGGGAGTTCGTCGGGGAGAACTTCCTCTCCGAGGACGTCGTACGGCAGCGGCTGCGCGCCGTCGGCATCGGCTCCCGGCTCGGCGCCTGGCTCGCCGTCCCCGAGCACGCCGACCGGGTCACCGCCGAACTGTCGGCCGCGCTGCGCGGCGCCCTGACCGTGCTGCGCGACTCCGACGTCCAGGCGGTGGTCGGCGAGGCCATCACCCGCCGGGCCGACGCCCAGGAGATCGCGCCCGGCGTCGGCAAGATGCTGGAGCGGGTCGTCGCCGACGGCGGCCACCGCAGGGCCGTCGACCTGATCGTCACCCGCGCCCACGACTGGCTGGTCCTGCACGGCGACTCGGTGATGGACGCCGTACAGGGCGGGGCGCCGGGCTGGACGCCCCGGTTCGTCGACAAGCGGGTCGGCGAGCGCGTCTACAAGGAGCTGCTGCGTTTCGTCACCGAGATGCGCGACATGCCCGCCCACCCGGCGCGCGGCGCCCTGGACCGCTTCCTCACCGACTTCGCCGCCGACCTCCAGTCCGACACCGAGACCCGGGCCCGGGTGGAGCGGCTGAAGACGGACGTACTGGGCCGCGGCGAGGTCCAGGACCTGATCGCGTCCGCCTGGACGGCCGTACGATCCATGATCGTCTCGGCGGCCGAGGACGAGCGCAGCGAACTGCGCCTCAGGGTCCGTGCCTCGCTGCTGTCGCTGGGCGCCCGGATGGCCTCCGACGCCAGGGTCCAGGGCAAGGTCGACCAGTGGGTGGAGGGCGCCGCCGTCTACGTCGTGACCACCTACCGGCGGGAGATCACCTCCCTGATCACCGACACGGTCGCGAGCTGGGACGCCGAGCACACCACCAAGAAGATCGAGGCCAACATCGGCCGCGACCTCCAGTTCATCCGCATCAACGGCACGGTGGTCGGCTCGCTCGCCGGGCTGCTGATCTACACGGTCTCGCGCATGCTGGGGGCGTGACCTCCCGGCGTGACTCTCCGGCGTGACTTCGCAGGACCAGGGCACAAGGGAGGCGTCGCTCGACGGAGAGGGAGCCCATGACAGCAGATTCGTCGCCGGCCCCGGTGCCCGCCTCCACCGGAACCGTCACCACGGCCGTCCCGGCCCGCCTGGACCGGCTGCCCTGGTCCCGCTGGCACTGGATGATCGTGATCGGCCTCGGCACCGTCTGGATCCTGGACGGCCTGGAGGTCACGATCGTCGGCAACGTGGCCGGCCGGATCGCCGAGGAAGGCAGCGGCCTGGACATCAGCGCCGCGCAGATCACCGGCCTGGCCGCCGCCCTGTACGTGGCGGGCGCCTGCTCCGGCGCCCTGTTCTTCGGCTGGCTGACCGACCGCTACGGCCGCAAGAAGCTCTTCATGGCGACCCTGGTGGTCTACCTGGCGGCGACCGCGCTGACCGCGCTGTCCTTCGAGTCCTGGTGGTTCTTCCTGTTCCGGTTCCTCACCGGGTTCGGCATCGGCGGCGAGTACGCGGCCATCAACTCCGCGATCGACGAGCTGATCCCCTCCCAGTACCGGGGCCGGGTCGACCTCATCATCAACGGCAGCTACTGGCTCGGCGCGATCGGCGGCTCCCTGCTGTCCATCGTCATGCTGGACACCGCGATCTTCCCCAAGGACCTCGGCTGGCGGCTGAGCTTCGCCCTCGGCGTCGTCCTCGGCCTGGTCATCCTGCTGGTACGGCGGCACGTACCGGAGAGCCCGCGCTGGCAGTTCATCCACGGGTACGGCGAGCAGGCCGACGGCCTGGTGACCTCCGTCGAGAAGGAGATCGAGCGGGAGAAGGGCGAGAAGCTGCCGCCCCCGGCCGGCGAGATCACCATCCACCAGCGCAAGTCCATCGGCTTCGGCCTGATCGCCAGGACGGTCTTCGGCAAGTACCCGCGCCGCGCCGTCCTCGGCCTCTCCCTCTTCATCGGCCAGGCGTTCCTCTACAACGCCATCACCTTCGGCTTCGGCACCATCCTCATCACCTTCTTCGACGTGCCGACCGGCCGGACCGGCTACTACTTCGCCGTCATCGCGGCCGGCAACTTCCTCGGCCCGCTGCTGCTGGGCAAGCTCTTCGACACGGTCGGCCGGCGGATCATGATCTCGTCGACGTACCTGCTGTCGGGCGTGCTCCTCTTCGGCACCGCCTGGCTCTTCGACCGGGGCTCGCTGACGGCGACGACGATGACGGCGTGCTGGTGCGTCGTCCTGTTCTTCGCCTCGGCCGGGGCGTCCAGCGCCTACCTGACCGTCTCCGAGGTCTTCCCGATGGAGACCCGCGCGATGGCCATCGCCTTCTTCTACGCCCTCGGCACCGCCGCCGGCGGCATCAGCGGCCCGCTGCTCTTCGCCGACCTCACCGAGTCCGGCGTCGTCGGCGACACGGTGCTCGCCTTCCAGATCGGCGCCGCGCTGATGTGCGCGGCGGGCATCGTGGCCGCGTTCCTCGCGGTGAAGGCGGAACGGCGCTCCCTGGAGGACATCGCCGAGCCGCTGTCGGCGGCGGGGGCCAAGACGCCGGCCGGGACGCCGGGGTCGCCCGGGACACCGGGGTCGCCCGGGGCGTCCGGAGCGGCGGCGGTGTAGGGCGTACGCGGGTGTGCGACGTACGCAGGAGGGAAAGGGCGTACGCGGGAACCGCGACCGGCGAGGCTCAGCCCCGCCGGTCGGCCACCGCCCAGGACGCCAGCGCGACCGCGCCCGCGACGCCGCACACCGACGGCCAGGCGCCCACCTTCTTGGCCAGCGGGTGCGACCCCGCGAACGCCGCGACGTACGCGGCGCCGAGCGCCCCCGCCGCCTTGCCGCCCGCCCGCTGCCGCCACTGCGCCGCAGCGACCGTCCCGGCGGCGGCGAGCACGACACCCCCGAGCTGACGCTTCTTGGTCCAGCGGGCGACGCCGTACCCGCCGACGAGTCCGCCGGCGGCGACCAGGGCACTGGGAATCCTTGGAGTCATGCCCCGAGGCTAACCCCCACCTGCGACAACACGGACGGCAACCCCATACCTGAGCCCAGGCTTGTCAACTTTCCTCCCGCGAGCTATATAAGAAGACGTACCGAGGGCATCGCACAGACCCTGTGGAGAGGAGAGAACTGTGATGCTCATGCGCACGGACCCGTTCCGCGAGCTGGACCGGCTCACCCAGCAGGTCTTCAACACCACCGCCCGCCCGTCGGCGATGCCGATGGACGCCTACCGGTCCGGAGACGACTTCATCGTCCACTTCGACCTCCCCGGCATCGACCCCGAGTCGATCGAGCTGGACGTCGAACGCAACGTCCTCAACGTCCGCGCCGAGCGCCGGTCCCCCGCCCCCGAGGGCGCCGAGACCGTCGTCGCCGAGCGGCCCACCGGCACCTTCACCCGCCAGCTGTTCCTCGGCGAGACCCTCGACACGGAGCGCATCGACGCCTCGTACGACGCGGGCGTCCTCACCCTGCGCATCCCGGTCGCCGAGCAGGCCAAGCCGCGCCGCATCCAGATCACGGGCGGCGGCGACCGCAAGCAGATCAGCGGCTGACGACTCACGCGGCGTCCCGCGGGCACCCGACTCATGGCGGCCCCGCGGGACGCGCCCTCGCCGACCCCGCACCCGCCCGAAACGGAGGAGAAGCCCCCACATGACCGTGACGACGATGCCGAGCACGACCCCGGCTTCGGCCCCGGCCCCCGCCCCGACGGCCTCGATCCCGGCCCCGACGGCCTCGATCCCGGCCCCGGCGGCCTCGATCCCGGCCCCGGCGGCCCCGGCCCCGGCGGTGACCGCGCCCCCGGCGTCCCGCCCCGCCTGGGACGACCTGGTCGAGGAGGTGCGCGAGGCCGGCCGCTACCCGACCCGGCCGGAGGCGGAACGCGTCACCCGCATCGTCCTCTCCGCCCTCGGCGGCCACGTCGTCGGCGACGAACGGGTCGACCTGGCCCGGGCCCTGCCGGAGGAGGCCGCCAGAGTGGTCGCCTCCCAGATCCCGGCCACCCGACCGCTGACCGCCCCCGAGTTCGTCGACTCGGTCGCCGCGCGCATCGAGGGCGCGACCCCGGCCACCGCCCGCTGGGACGTCAGCTCCGTGCTCAGCGTCCTGCCGCCCCTGATCGGCGACGACCTGACCACCCGCATCCTGGACCGCCTCCCGCCCGGCTACGCCCTCCTCTTCGGCCGGGCGGACCTGACCCCCGCCGCCTGAACCCGCCTCCCCGGGAGACCGGCCACCGTTCCTCCGCACACCGCGGGGCCGACGGTGGCCGCCGCCCGTCGCCGGAGCGCCCTCGCCCCACCGCTTGCCTCGCGCGCTGCCACAGCCCCGCCGAATCACCCGTACGAGTGAACAAACTGGTGCACAGCGCATCCCTTGATCGTTGAACCTTCGGCGCGTCCATGTACCAGGACGTACGACGACGTACGAGGACGTACGACGGCGCCGTGTACGACGACGAGGAGGCGGCATGCCCGCGCAGGAGACCGACATGAACGCGAACAGGGAAGGACAGTGGGACCGGGGAGAGGGAGAGCGCCGCACGGCCGTGGTCGACGGCGCCCGCGTCGCCTACTGGCAGGCCGGTCCGCCCGATGCCGAACCGATCCTCCTCCTGCACGGCTACCCCGCCAACCACCGCTGCTGGCGCCACCAGATCCCGCTCCTGGCCCGCACCCACCGCGTCATCGCACCCGACCTCCTCGGCTGGGGCGCCTCCGACCACCCCTTCCACCTGTCCTTCGACTACGTCACGGAGGTCGCCCGCGTGGGCCGCCTCCTCGACGCCCTCGGCATCGACTCCGCCAACCTCTTCGGCCACGACTACGGCGGCTTCCTCGCCCTCGGCTTCACCCAGGCCCACCCCTCCCGGGTCCGCCGCCTGGCCCTCCTCAACAGCCGCGCCCACTCCTCCTTCACCACCCCCTGGTACACCGTCTTCACCCTCCTCACGCTGGCCGGCCGCGTCCCCGCCCTGCGCTCCGTCGCCCGCCACCTCCCCTTCGCGGCCCTCCACCGCCTCGCCCTCACCCCCCTCCTGCGCGCCGGTCACCTGGACGAGGCGACGCTCGCCACCTACACCGACTGGATGCGCACCGCCGAGGGCCGCCGCCGGCTCCTGCACTTCTTCGCCGACTACCGCACGGCCACCCGCCCCGGGCTGCGCCGCCGCCTCGGTGAGATCACCTGCCCGACCGCGATCGTCTGGGGCCGCGAGGACACCTACCTCAGCCCCGCCATCGCCACCGAACTCGCCGCCCGCATCCCCCGGGCCGACCTCACGATGCTGCACGGCACCGGCCACTGGCTCCTGGACGAACGCCCCGGGGAGACGACGGCGGCCCTGAACCGCCTCCTCGCCCGAGCGGCCCGGGAAAAGTGACGCGGCCTGTCACACTCCCCGCGTCCCCTCCGTCATGTGGGTGTACCGACCGATGACACCGACCCGGAGGAACCCATGAACGCCGCCCGACTCGACCTGTTCGCCAACCCGGTCTCCAGGAAGCTCTTCGGCCACCTCAACGGGGCGGGCAAGGTCCTGACGGACTCGTCCCTCCCGCACACCACCCAGGAGCTGGTGAAGATCCGCGCCAGCCAGATCAACGGCTGCGGCTTCTGCACCGACATGCACACCAAGGACGCCACGGCGGCCGGCGAGACCCCGACCCGCCTCAACCTGATCGCCGCCTGGCGCGAGGCCACGGTCTTCACCGACGCCGAGCGCGCCGCCCTGGCCCTCACCGAGGAGGGCACCCGCCTCGCCGACTCGCCCACCGGCGTCAGCGACGAGACGTGGGCCGTGGCGGCCAAGCACTACGACGAGGACCAGCTCGCCGCCCTGATCTCCCTGATCGCGGTCATCAACGCCTACAACCGCGTCAACGTGATCGTCCGTCAGCCGGCCGGGGGCTACGAGCCCGGCATGTTCGGCTGAGACGACCGGTCGTCCACGACGCCTCGGGGGCGGCTCTCCTGACCGGCGGGAGAGCCGCCCCCGAGGACGGCACGCGACAACCCTTCCGGGTCACCCGGAGGCCAGCTGCTCGGTGATCTCCTTGATCCAGTTGGTCTTCTGGGCCGGGTCGTTCAGGCTGTTCTCCCACGCCTCCTCGGTCAGCTTGTGGTCGCCCGGACCGCACTTGAGCACCTTGAGGAGGTCCCGGGCGTCCTTCCGCGTCTGGGCGGCCGTGTCGGCGCTCCCGGGGACGAGGGGACCCGCCGCCAGACGGTAGATCTCGCGCGCCTTGGCCTGGCGTGGGCCGTTCTCCACCTTCCGCCAGAACGCGAGGGCGTGCTTCCACGCCTCCTTCTCGGACGCGGCCTCCGGGAACTGCCCGTCCTCGTCCCGCTCCCCGTGCAGTTCGGGGTGGCGCTTCTCGTTGTAACGCCCCCTGACCGCCTTGACCCCCTTGTAACCGGCGAGGAGGAGCAGGAGACCACCGCCGCCCGCGGCGAGACCCCAGCCGACCGGGGTGCTCGCCAGCGCCCCCGCCGCGACGGCCACCCCCACGGCGCCGGCCGCGGCCTTGGTGGTCTCGCCCACGCCGCTGACCGATTCCTTGGCGATCCGGTACCCCGTCTTCTTGCGCGCGTACTTCTGCGCCGAGGACAGCGTCTCGACGTCCACGCTGGCCGCCTCGGCGCTCTCCAGTGCCAAGGCGGCCTCACGGGCGCGTTCCATTTCGAGTTTGAGCGCTTCGAAGTCCGCGAAGTACGCGGCGAAGTCCGCGGCGAAGTCCTCCTCGTGAGGTTCGGGACCGGTCCGCTCGGCCACCACCTTGGCGTTCGCCGCGGCCACCCTCTCCTTGGACGCCCGCACGGCCTCCCGCAGCTCGGCCAGTGACGCCTCGTGGACGGTACGGGGATCTCCGAGCGCTTTCAGATCCTTGTACCTGCGGATGGCCCTCGTGACGCGCCGTGTCGAGCGGGCGCCCTTCGCCGTGCCGACGACCGCGCTGAGGGAACCGCTCGCCTCGGCGGACATCGCGGCGTTCGCCGCCTCCCTGAGCTTGTCCGCCTCCCTGGCGATGGCCGCGGCGTAGCTGCCCGAGTTGACGGTGGCGACGGCCGCGTCGGTCCCCTTGACCTTGGCCTTCTTCATCGCCGTGTGGTACTTGGCCCCCTTGCCGGCCTTCTTGGCGTCCTCAAGGGCCAGTACGGCGTCCAAGGTGCTGAGGCCGGCGTTGCCGAGCTCCGCGGCGAGGTTCTCCGACCCGGCGGAGACACCCGAGGCGGCGGAGCCGTGCGCGGCGGTGGCGTCGCCCGCGGCGGTGGCCGTCTGGCTGACGCCCGCGTTGGTGGGGGTCTGCACGCCCTTGACCCAGGCGTCGAGCTGCTCGGCGTACTTCTTGTACCTGTCGACGAGCGGCTTGGCCCAGTCGCGCTTCCGCTTCTTCTTCTTGTCGGCCGCGCCACCGGTCCCGGCCGTCTGGGTTGCCGCCGCCGGTGTCTCCGCCGCCGCCACCGGTGTCTCCGCCGCCGCCACCGGTGTCTCCGGCGCCGGTGTCTCGGTCTCCGCCGGGGCCCTCTCCAGCGTCGCACTCCGGCTGCGCTGCACCGCCGCCGTCGCGGCCCGGTTGCCGGCGCTGGACTGCATCTGCAGCAGGGCGCGCTGCACCGGGGTCCCGGATGAACTCCCGTTCCGCTCCTGCTCCTGGCGCTGCCGGACCGCCGTCACGATGGCCGAGGACTGCCGTGTCGGGACACGATGGACCGGAGTGCTCATGGACATACCTCTCCTGTGCCGGACCGGGCGTGGCCGCGAAGGTAACCAGGTTCGGCTAACAGAAGCGGTGCGGTGGGGAAACTCTTCGCGGCTGCCGCGAGGCGTGTTGGCGCGGCCACTTTCCGTGCCGCACCTTCCGGCCTGCCGTAACCCGCCGTCCACGGCGGTCAGTTGACCTCACCCGACCTCAACTGCGGGGACAGGCGACTCCCGTGAGCTCCTCGGAGACCCGCCACACCCGCCGCGCCTCCTCCGTGCCGCGCAGCCGCGAGTAGAGCTTCTGCTTCCCGGGGGCGCCGCCCAGGTGCCCCGGGCCGCGCGGCCCGTAGAACCCGCCCCGCTCGGCGTCGGGCGAGGTGGCGGCGTAGAGGGCGGGAAGCTGGGCGGTGCGGACCGTGCCGACGACGATGCCGCGGGCGGACAGCACCCGGATCAGCCGTACGCCCATCGTGTCCTTGGCGCGTCCGACCTCGGGGCGGGCGGCCAGCAGGCTGGTCGGGGCGACGCCGGGGTGGGAGAGGTTGCTGGTGATGCCCCAGCCGTGGGCCTGGCTGCGCCGGTCGAGTTCGAGGGCGAAGAGCCCGAACGCGATCTTCGACTGGCTGTACGCCTTCATGCCGTCGTAGGAGCGTTCCCAGTTCAGGTCGTCCCAGTTGATGGTGCCCTGGTTGGCCGCGACGCTGACCTGCGAGGTCACGCGTGCCTGGCCCGCGCGCAGCAGCGGCAGCAGGTGGGCGACCAGGGCGAAGTGGCCGAGGTGGTTGGTGCCGAACTGCAGCTCGAACCCGTCGGCCGTCGTCTGCCGGTCGGGCGGGGTCATGATGCCGGCGTTGTTGACGAGGAGGTGGACCGGCCGGCCCTCCTCCCGCAGCGTCTCGCCGAGGGCGGCCACGGAGGCGAGCGAGGACAGGTCCAGTTCGCGCAGCGACACCTGGGCGTGCGGGACCGTACGGCGGATCGCGGCGAGCGCGGCCTCGCCCTTGCGCGGGTTGCGGACGGGCAGGACCACCTCGGCCCCGGCCGCCGCGAGCCGCGTGGCGATGCCGAGCCCGATGCCGTCGCTGGCTCCGGTGACGACGGCACGCCTGCCGGACAGGTCGGGGACGGTGATGTCGATGGGGGTGCGTGGCATGGGCCCACTCCTGGCGTTCGGGTACGTCATCGAGCCTGGGACCGGCGCCGTGGCCGCGGCAACCGGTGAGAGGGGGATCGACGATCCGTGGCTGCCGGGACGCGCGGGCGATAGAAAGGGGACCGGAAGGACGAAGGACGACGAAGGACGTACGTAAGGACGACGAAGGACGTACGTACGGCGATGGAGGGGAGGCACGTGTGGCGGCGATCGACCGGACCGGACTGGCGGAGTTCCTGCGGCGTCGCCGGGAGGCGCTGCAACCCGAGGACGTCGGCCTGCCCCGCGGCCGGCGCCGCCGGACGAGCGGGCTGCGCCGGGAGGAGGTCGCCGCGCTGTGCCACATGTCGACGGACTACTACGCGCGCCTCGAACGCGAGCGCGGCCCCCACCCCTCCGAGCAGATGATCGCCTCCATCGCGCAGGGCCTGCACCTCTCCCTCGACGAGCGCGACCACCTCTTCCGCCTCGCCGGACACACCCCGCCCCCGAGGGGCGCGGCCGGCGAGCACATCGCCCCCGGCCTCCTGCGCATCCTCGACCGCCTGCACGACACGCCCGCCGAGATCGTCACCGAGCTGGGCGAGACGCTGCGGCAGACCCCGCTCGGCATCGCGCTCACCGGGGACCAGACCGTCCACAGCGGCCCGGCCCGCAGCCTCGGCTACCGCTGGTTCACCGACCCCGCCACGCGCCAGCTGTACGCCCCCGAGGAGCACGCCTTCCTCACCCGCATGTTCGTCTCGGGCCTGCGCGGGGCGGTCACGCTCCGCGGCCCCGGCTCCCGCGCGGCCCACTACGCCGACCTGCTGCTGGCGCGGAGCGAGGAGTTCCGTCGCATCTGGGACGACCACGAGGTCGGCATCCGCCCCAGGGAGGTCAAACACTTCGTCCACCCCGAGGTCGGCCCCCTGGAACTGACCTGCCAGACCCTCCTCGACCCGGACCAGTCGCACTTCCTGCTCGTCTACACCGCCGTCCCCGGCAGCGAGAGCCACGAGAAGCTCCGCCTGCTGTCCGTCATCGGGGCCCAGGCACTGAGCTGAGCCCGGACGCCCGGGGCGGGGCGCCGCCGGACCGGGTCAGGCCCGCAGCGCGTCGACCGCGGTGTCGATCGCGGCCAGCGCGGCGGCCCGGTCGAGACCGGCCCGCGATACGAGCGACAGGCCCTGGACGACGTAGAGCAGGAGCTGCGCCTGGGCCTCGGGGCGGGCGCTGTCGGTGACCTCCCCGGCGGCCTGCGCGCGGCGCAGCGCCTCGGTGACGAGGTCGGTGAACCGGCGGTACGAGCGGCTGACGACGTCCGTGGCTTCCTCGTCGGCGGGCACGAGTTCGGCGGTGGTGTTGCCGACCAGGCAGCCCTGCGGCACGCCCGCCTCGGAGACCAGCTCGTCCAGGCGGGCCGGGTGGGTCAGGATCTCGCGCAGCGCCGGCAGCAGCGGGGTGGTGTCGAGCGCGGCGGTCAGGTGCCGCTCGTACACGTCCCAGTAGAGCCGGACGGCGTCCAGGTAGAAGCGGCGCTTGTCGCCGAAGGCTCCGTAGAGGCTGCCGCGTTCGACGCCCAGCGCGTCGACCAGGTCCTGGATCGATGTCGCCCCGTAGCCACGGGACCAGAACAGCTCCAGCGCGCGCGTCAGCGTCTGGTCCTTGTCGAACTCGCGGGGTCGTCCGGTGCGTGCCACGGTCCGACCCTACGACTTCTTGACGGTGCGTTCAAGAAGTCGTAGCTTCCCTTCCGTACTTCTTGAACGGCTGCACAGAAGTCGGCCGTCCCCGGCCGGCACGAAGGGCGACGCATGGAATTCGCAGGGAAGACAGCACTCATCACCGGCTCCGGCGCGATCGGCGGACTCGGGCACGCGACGGCCGTGATCCTGGCCTCGGCGGGCGCCGACCTGATCCTCACCGGCACCGACCCGCAGCGCGGCGCCCAGGCCGTGGCGGACCTGCGCGCCACCGCCGACGGGTCCACCGGAACCGTGCGTTTCGTCGCGGCCGACCTCTCCGACCCGGCGGCCGTGCGGCGACTGGCCGAGGAGGCCGGGACCGTCGACATCCTGATCAACAACGCGAGCCTCATGACGTTCGCCCCGACCACCGAGCAGGACCTCGCCGCCTACGACGCCGCCTTCGAGGTCAATGTGCGCGCGCCGTTCCTGCTCACCGCCCTGCTGGCGCCGAAGATGGCCGCGGCCGGCGGCGGCAGCGTCGTCAACGTCAGCTCCACCGCGGCCGGCCTCGGCATGCCGGGCATGGCCGTCTACGGCGCCACCAAGGCGGCGGTCGAGTCGCTGACCCGCACCTGGGCGGCGGAGTTCGCCGCGTCGAACGTACGGGTCAACGCCGTCGCCCCGGGCCCGATGCGCACCTCGAAGGTGGTCGCGGCGATGGGCCCGGACCTGGGCGGCATGGGCCTGACCACGGCGCTCAAGCGCACCTCCGACCCGGCCGAGGTGGCCCAGGTGATCGCCTTCCTCGCGAGCGACCGGGCCGGCTACATGACCGGCGCGACCGTCGCCGCCGACGGCGGCCGGACCGCGATATGAGCAGGGAGGAGACCAAGCCCGTGGGCCGCCTCGCGGGCAAGCACGCACTGATCACCGGAGGGACGAGCGGCATCGGCCTGGAGACGGCCCGCGAGTTCCTCGCCGAGGGAGCCTCCGTCGCGATCACCGGCCGCTCACGGGAGCGGCTGGACGAGGCCGCCCGGCAGCTCAAGGGCCGGGGCCCGCTGCTGACCTTCGTCAGCGACGCCGGCGACGTACCGGGCCAAGAGGTGCTCGCCGCACGGCTGCGCGAGGAGTGGCCGAAGCTCGACATCCTGATGAGCAACGCCGCCGACCTCACCCATCTCCCGATCGAGGCATGGACCGAGGAGGCGTTCGACCGGCTCCTGTCCACCAACCTCAAAGCCCCCTTCTTCCTCATCAAATCCCTGCTGCCGCTCTTCTCGCCGCGGTCCTCGGTGATCCTCGTCGGTTCCGTCTCGGCCTTCGTCGGCCACGAGAACGCGACGGTCTACGGCGCCGCCAAGGCCGGCCTGCTGTCCTACGCCCGCGGACTGACCTACGAACTGAAGGACCGGGGCGTCCGCGTCAACGGACTGAGCCCGGGCCCGACCATCACCGACGCGTTCGCGCCCCTCGGCCCCGAACGCCGGGCCGCCCTCTACGAGGAACTCCGCCGCACCGTCCCCCTCCACCGCCTCGGCACCACCACCGAGCTGGCGAAGGCGGCCGTCTACCTCGCCTCCGACGAGTCCGCCTACACCGCGGGCACGGTGCTGCGCGTCGACGGCGGCGTGGGGGAACTCGCGTACTAGGACCGGGGCCGGCCCGCCCACGCCCCGTCGAGGGAGAGGAGACGGCGAACGCACTGGAGCTGGTTCACGCGCCCACGCTGCTGGTGCCCGTCCCGGCCGGCCCGCACGAACGGGGCCGGCTGTCAGTCCCCCCTGCTTGGATGTGGCCCACGGCACGACGGCACTCCGCGGAGGACATTGCGATGGGCACCTGGGGCAGCGGGAACTTCGAGAGCGACACGGCGCTGGACCACCTGTCCCTCGTCATCGACCGGCTCGTCTCGGACGTCACCGACGCCATGACCGGCGACCCGGTCGCCATCGAACCCGACGAGTACTGGGGCGTCGCCGTACCGTGCAACCTCGAACTCCTCCACACCCTCGCCGAAGCGGGCCACACCACCGGCCTGCCGGCCCCCGAGGTCATCGCGGACTGGAAGCAGACCTTCCTGACCGTCTGGGAACGCACCATCGACGACCTGGGGCCTTCCCCGGCCTACAAGGAGGAGCGGCGGGCGGTGTTGAACCGGACGTTCGACCAACTGGCGGCCGTGTCGCGGCAGGTGGCGGCCGACTGACCGCTCTTCGCGGCTCAGCCAGCGAACGCCGGCTAAGACAGGGACAGATCCGAACGGTCGCCCGTCAGAGCTTGGGTTCTACCGGGAACGGAAGCTTGTCCGCCCAGCTCGCCAGTGCCTTGGCCGCTGTCTCCTGGGTCTCGCCGCCGACAGCGGTCTCGGTGATCAGGGTCCGTTCCGCGTTGGGGAGAGCGAGTTGGCGATAGTACTGCAAGTCCTCGAATCCGTTCACCGCTACGTCATGACTGGTGGCGGCGTACACCAAGCGCGGGATCCGGGCCCAGTAGCAGGCGGTCAGGCACATGGGGCATGGCTCGCTGCTGGAGTACATCACGGCGTCTTCCATGAGATGGCGCCCGAGGTGGGTGCCAGCCGCGCGCAACGCCATGACCTCAGCGTGAGCGGTGGGATCCTGGCGTTCGACGACCGAGCTCGTTCCCCTGCCCACGATCTCGTCACCGATGACGATGAGCGCTCCGAAGGGGGTCTTGCCCTCGTCTTCCAGGGCGCGTCGGGACAGTTCGATGGCTTGGGCGAGAAACGCGCGGTCCTCTGCGCTCGCCGGGGCGTAGGGCACCTTGCCTCCAAGTGATCCGAGTATGCGATTGAGCCGTCCCCGTTCTCACATGTAGACCGAGGGATCGGCGTCGCCGAAGGGGCCGTCAATATCCACGTCGTACCCCGTGAGGACTGTGGTGGCACCGGCGGAGCCGATCATGTGCAGGGCTGCTAGGGCTCGTTGGGTGTCCGTCCAATCACCGTCTCCGCGTATCTCGACCATATCCGGGACGGAGGCGGCCACCTCGTCACCTCTGAGTATCAGGCGGTGTATCCGGTGGGTGGCGAGGCCGGGGGAGAGCAGGACGATCGCGGCGGACAGCCGGTGGTGCCACTCCTCGAAAGCCCGGTCGACGGCGCCGGCGCGGGCGGGGGCCTCGGGGGCGTTGGGCAGATTGTGCAGGATGACACGGGTGATCGTGAGGTCCGTGCGTCTGTGCAGGTGGGCCGACATCAGGGCGCGGTCGACCTCGTTGCGGAAGGCTGTGTACTCCGGCTGGAGCCAGACCTGGCCACACTGGACGACCACGGCCGCGGACACGCTCGGGGATTCCAGCGCCGCCAGGCGCTCACGCCATACGGCTTCGTCTATGCCGGAGTCACTCATGTTCCTTCCCGGGTGTGCGCACCGACCAACTGCAGGACACGCAGACCAGCAGCTACGGCGTCCACCGGATCCGGATGCCCGGCCGCACCGGGCAGGACACGGGCGGCGAGTCGCGCGGCCGTTCTGCGTGCGGGCAGTGGAAGACCGGTCAGGAACGCGCGAAGCTCGGCGTCCGTGTCGTCCGGAGTTAGCGGGGCAAGGCGGCAGGCGATCGCGAGGACCATCGCGGACGGCCGTTGATGCGGTTCGATGACGGGGACGGGGACCCGGTAGTGATGGGCCTGCCGTGCGGCGCGGATCCTCGCCGTGGTTGAGTCAGGGGTGTCGGCCCGGCTCACGAGGGACAGCAGGGCGGCTTGGGCCTCGCCGGCGGTGGTGAGGTACCGGTGAGTCGCGAACGTACGCAAGTAGGCACCCAGCAGTTGGGGATCCGGCGTGAACTCCGGGCGGATGAGTTCGGGTGGGTGGGGCAGGCGCGCGTCGCGCAGTGTGGCGATCGCGTTCACCGAGACCAGCGCCCAGAAGTGGTCGAACTCCTCTTCGGAGCCGAAGACGCTGAGTGTGTCCCTGGCCTCAGGTGTGACGGAGACGACGGCGCCGTACAGGTTGTCGCGCATCTCGCTGAGGATGGAGGCGCCGTCCCAGTAGTTCCCCATGAACTTGGTGCCGGTGAGGATCTCGTGCACGCCGTACAGGGCGCTTGCCTGGTGGGCGCCGTGGAACTCGGTGAAATCCGCGTACCACAGCAGTGCCTGGACAGGAGTGGTGAGAAGGGTACCGAGTTCATCCTGTGAGGCCGCGGACTTCGGGTCGGGATCCACGCGGCGCAGGATTTTCAGGCGAGCGTCGGTGGTCAGGGCGACCAGTTCCCGAGCCGCCCGGTTGGAGGCCACTTCGCGTACTGACATCAGGTGCGCGGTGTTGGCGAGCCAGGCCAGATACCGGCTGAGCGCTCCCAGGGCCGGAGCCGGGTCCGTCAGTCGGCGGATGTGCGCGATGGACGAATCGATCAGCACCCGGGCACAGGAGACCGCCTGCGTTGGATCGGCGCCGCTGACCAAGGTGGCCCGCGCGAGGCGGTGCAGCACGTCCAGATGCAGGGAGACGGCCTGCTCGGCGTACTCGGCCGGCACCTCCGCCTCGGCCAACTGGCTGGTGAGGTGCCGTATCGCGGTGGGGTCGTTGCTGGTGACGGCCTGGCTTACGGTTCCGATGTAGGAGTTGATGACGGCGTCACTGTCCTGCCCGCCTGGGGAACGAGCGGCCTCCGCGCCCTGCCGGGCCAGCGCTCCGGCGAGAGTGCGGCGCAGCAGCCGGTTGCGCCCTCCGATGCTGGCCAGGCCGAAGAGCCGGACGAAGGAGAAGATGCCGAAGACATTGGCCAGCAGGAACAGCAGTGCGCCGTAGGTGGCGCTGACCGCACTGTCACCGAGCAGCCCGCAAGCGGTGAACAGAGCGGCCAGCCAGCCGACGAGCACCCACTCCCGGAAGGCGATGTGGCTGTCTATCGCCCGCAGCGAGGGCCAGGAGCTGGCCGCCGAGAAGGTCAGCGCGAAGATGACCGCCTCGCCGGTCAGCAAGGTGGCGAAGAAGGCGATGCTGAACTGGGTCGCGTCCACGACGTCGTCGTGCTCGCGTGGAGAGACGACTGCGAGAAGGCCGAGCGCCAGGCCACACCCGAGAAGCGCGACTTGTCTCCACCTCAGCACTGCCGCCCCGTTCGCCCGCTCGCTCCCCACCAGCGTCACCCACTCTTACAGGGGGGCAGGGGCACTCACCAGGGCATCTTCCGCCAGAGATCAGCGGACTTTCCGGGCGGTCACGAACTGATCCCAGGCCCGGGTGGAGAACTGGACCCAGCCGCCCTCCCGGCGCTTGGAGTCCCGTATCACCACTCCAGGTGACACGAAGGCAGCCTCAAGGCATTCAGTCGCGTTCGCTCCGCTGTAGGTGGATTTGAACCAGTTGAGTTCACGGTGATGCGCGGTTGGGGCAGGCATCTACAGCTCCTTGCGTACGCGATGGATCAGTTCTGAGGAAGCCTCCATGTCCAACGCTTGTGCCTGCAGGTACTCGAACGCAAGCCGGTAACGCTCCAGTTCCTCGTCTTTCTCCAGGAAGAGAGAGCCGGTGTGGAAGTCGACGTAGACGACATCGAGAGCCGGCTGGGCACCGCCGATTACGACGAAGCTCCCGAGGGCCGCGCCGTGAGCGCCCTTCGCGAAGGGGAGCATCTGAAGCCGTATGTTCGGGGTCTCGTTGGCCTCAAGCAACCGGTCCAACTGCTCCTTCATCGTCTGCGGTGAGCCGACCACGCGGCGGATGACGGACTCATCAAGGATGGCCCACAGCTGCAGCGGTCGTGGGCGGCTGAGGATCTCCTGCCGCTTCATCCGGATATCGACCAGTCGCTCGATCTCCTCCGGCTGCAGAGGCACCTCGTTCGCCCTCTGGAGGGCGGTGCTGTAGGCCCGTGTCTGCAACAGGCCAGGCACGTACACACAGGAGAAGTGGTTCTCGCGCAGAGCCTCGTCCTCAAGGGTGAGGAGGAGGTTCATGCTCTCCGGGATGGAGTCCGCGAACGAACTCCACCAGCCCTGCTGCTTGGCGTCCTTGGCCAGCCGCACGATGGCTTCACGCTCGGCGTCGCTGGCCCCGTACTCCCGGCACAGGGCATCGACCACGATCCACTTCGCCGGCCCGGCCTGTGTCTCGTAGCGGCTCACCGTCGCTTTGGAGACCCCTACGAGCCGTCCAGCCTCCTCCAGGGTCAGTCCCTTGCTGGCACGCAATTTCCTCAGCATGGCGCCCAGTTGGCGGCGGCGAGTGGTGGCCCTCACGGTCATGCGGACTTCCTTCTGCGCGTGCGCCGGGCGGTCGCTCCGGGCCTGATCAGGCTAGGCAGCGAGGGGACCGTCCACCATCAGATTCACTCGATGGATTCTCGTGAGAAGTTACACGGCGAGACTTCTCTGTGTCATTCTCCCCTTACGAACCGCTACGCAGTGCAGCCGGACGGACACGGCGGGCGCAGCATCCGCGTGGCACGGGAGGGAGGAGTCCGCATGCCCGGTGATGACATGAGGGAACACCGACACCGGTCTGTTCTGCCTTTCAAGGCGGTGCCGGCCGAGGTGCGGCTGCTGCGACAGGCCGCGACGGCCCAGCTGGGGCAGTGGGGCATGCCGCACGCCGTGGAGGAAACGGAACTGGTGGTCACGGAGCTGGCGACGAACGTCATCAAGCACGTGGGAGAGGGCACGTCCGCCACGCTCGTCCTGGAGCGAGACGGTGAGCGACTGCGCGTAGAAGTCCACGACAAGAGCCACTCCGTTCCGTCTCTGTCAGCGGCCGGCTGCGACGACGAATGCGGGCGCGGCCTGCACCTGCTCGCCGCAGTGGCGGAGGAGTGGGGCACGTTGCTGACGGCGGCAGGAAAGGCGGTGTGGTGCGAGATCGCAGCGCCGGCGGGGCGCGTGTGCCACCGGCTGGAAAGGGCGGTACACGTGCTGCGCTCATACCGCGGCATCGACGATGCCGCCCGCTTCGAGCCCGCCAGGAGAGGAGAGGTGGCTCTGCGGGAATCGGCGGTAGAGCTGATCGCCGATCTGCTGCACTGGACGATGGCCAACGGTCACGACCCGGACGATCTCCTCGACCAGGCTCAGATGCACTTCGAAGCCGAGATGGGAGCGGTGGCTTAAGGTGCCCCGTTCGGCCGCCGCGTCTCCGTGGCAGTCCGTAGCAGCGCCTCGGCATCGGCCGGGACGCCGGACATGAGCAGTTCCAGTGCGGCGCGCATGACCTCACCTTCGGGCCTGTCGCGTCCATAGAGATGGATCAAGTCCGTGATCAGATCCTGCTGGCCTTGCTGTGCCAGCAGGACAACAAGCAAGGCAGTCTCTGCCGGACTGTAGACGTCCGTCGTGTGCCGCAGGAGCGCCAGCACCTCGTCCGGTTGCCGGCCGTCATCGTGCAGAGCTTCCGCTCGCCTGGCGACGTTGGTGGCCGCCGCCTTATCGAGTTGAGTCCGCTGCCGGTCCCCCGCCTGACGGGGGACCGGCAGCGGAGCGACGCCTGGAACGTCAGGTGAGACGGCGGGTGAGCCGGCTTCGAGGAGGCTGACCCGTTCCTGCAGTGAGGCGGCCCTCCGCTGCAACACCGCATACTTCCGCTGGAGAACTCGCAGGCTGCCGGTCTTCACCGCGGCTTGCTTGCGCAGCTCCTCGTGCTCCGCCCGCAGCTCCTCGTGCTCCGCCCGCAGCTCCTCATGTGCGCTTCTGAGCTGCTTGTTCTCGTCCCGCAGCGAGCGGAGCTGGCGTGATGCGGACTCCAGGTCCGTGCTCAGTTGCGTGGCGATCACACCGTTCTGCTCGGCCGCCGCCTTCGCGTGCAACTGGTACAAGTCAGTCAGGGTGACGCTGACCTCGATGCCCTGCCGCGCGGCGTCAGCGCTCGCCGCCTCGAACAGGATCTCCACCGACCCCCGCTGCGGCAGCACCTTTCCGCTGAGCGCCCTCGAAAGGGCGCTTTCGCACATTTTGAGCCGGTCAGCGACCTCGCCCTGGGTCGGGTTCCGCGTAGGCGCGCCGCCCTCCTTCGGCACGATGAGCAGAAGCGGGCAAAGGTCCTGGAGGGCCGTGGCCAATTCGCGCCGTGCCGGTGAAACGTCACTTCCGAAGGACTTCTTCGCCCACGCGTATGGGGGGCGACTGTTCCTGCTGTACGGCACGCTCGTGAGACCTCCCCGTTTCTGGCAAGCCGACCTGCCAGCAGGCCTGTTGCCAACGTTTGTGCTCATTCTGCCTTAGCGGTAGCGGAGTTGTGCTTGCTTTTGATGAGCAAGGCTTGCTTTGTGTCAGGCAAGTGTCCAAACGGGATTGAGTTTCGGCATTCGTGGTGTTCACTGGAGACAAGCCGCTCTTGAAGCGGGGGGTGGCCGAAGGTGAACACCTGTGCAGTAGATGGCAGATTTCGTGCCGGTATGCGACGTGTGTTCCCTACGGCCGGATTCAGGTAATTCCCACATGGGGAGGGAACGGATGACCACGCTGCCGTCTTGGCGGGACACGGCCTACGGGACCAGCAAGCTCGGCACCAAAGCGCGCGTCGCGCTGTGGCTGATCCAGGAGGTGAAGGAGAACGGCACCTTCACCAAGGCCGACCTGCGGGCCGCGTTCCCGGACGTGGCGCAGATCGACCGGCGCATGCGTGACCTGCGTGACCACGGCTGGGAGATCGCCACGAGCCGCGAGGACCCGACGCTGCGCCAGCAGGAGCACCGCTTCCGGACCAGGGGCGCTGACGTCTGGATCCCGGGACAGGCGAAGGCGCCCGTACACAAGGGGAGCATCACCAACGCCCAGCGGGCCAAGGTGTTCCAGGACGACGGCTACCTCTGCCGGACGTGCGGTGTGACAGGTGGTGAGACCTACGGAGACGGCGGACTGGAACAGGCCGTGCTGAATGTGGCACGCCGGCCGGTCATCCAGCCGGACGGCAGTGTCGTGCACCAGCTCGTCACCGAGTGCCAGCGGTGCGGCCGGGGCAACGTGGACCGCACCGTGAACATGGCGGACATCCTGGCGGAGATCGAGTCACTGGCGCCGGTAGAGCGTCGGGTGATTCGCGGATGGATCGCCGCGGACCGCCGTAACCACAGCGCGCTGGAGAAGCTGTGGGGGCGGTACCGGACGCTGCCCGAGGACGCACGCAAGGCCGTGGCCGAGAAGCTCGACGGTACGGACGACTGAGACAGGACGGGATGACGATGATGCGCGAGTTTCCGGCCCCGCCGAGGGCGGACGAATTCAGCGAGCGGGTCAGCAAGAAGGTGGAGGAGGCCCGGACCGCCGGCAGTACGCGGGAAACCGTGACCGTCGACCTGAACGGGCAGCCGCTCCATGTAGAAGTGGTCGACCTGCCGCTGAGCAGCCTTTACTACAACCCCGGCACCCACCGGATCCGGGCACAGCGCAGCCACGACTCCGAGCGGGACGCGGCGCTGGACAAGGACCCCTGGAGCGCGGAAAGCCAGGACTACCTCGGCTTCCTGCTCAAGGCGGACCCCGAGAACACCAGCATGCGGGACAAGGACTTCGATGTCCTGAAGGACAGCCTCAACCAGTTCGGACAGAATGACCCCGGACTGGTGACCCGGCACGGGGTGCTGGTCAACGGCAACACCCGGGCCGCCGCGCTGCGCGAACTCGGCGCGCAGTCCATGCGGGTGGGCGTGCTGCCGGCGTCGTTCACCTGGGCCGACATCAACGCCGTCGAGCTGTCCTTGCAGCTGCGCAAGGACCACCGGCGCGACTACTCCTATATCAACCGTCTCATCGCCATGGAGGAACAGGCGGCTCTGGGCCGGACGCCGGAGCAGATCGCCAAAGACTTCCGGATCCAGGTCCGCACCTACCACCAGGAGCGGTGGATTCTCAGCACGATCCGAGAGCTGAACGAGCGCAGCCGCACCGGCGGCGGCAACGGACTGCGCCTGGTGGACTGGGAAGGCGCGCAGGAGCGTCTCAAGGAGCTCCACCGGCTCTACGTGAAACTGGAAACGGTCGACCGTGACCAGGCCGAAGTCCTGAAGGAACTGCGCCTGGCCGCGATCCTGCTCAACTTCTCCAAGACGGACGTCCGGCACATCAACGAGGACTTCCTGAAGGCGGGGCTTGAGCAGCAGCTGCCCATGGGCGGTGCGACGGCCGCCCAGCCGCAGTCGGTGTCCATCCCCGGTCTGGGCCTGGAGGTGCCCGCCGCCTCCTCCGTCGTCGCGGAGGCCCGGGCGATGAACGACGAGATTCTCCGTACCGCCGCCGTGGTGAGGAACGGAGCCTCGGACCTCGGAGACGAGCAGAAGGCCGCCGCGCAGGACACCTTGGACAACACCAAGAGGGCGTTTGACGAGGCCATCGAGGCGGCGGGCCGCAACGCCCGGCTGCGCAAGCGCAAGCAGCTCGCCCCGGCCCGGCTGGCGGAAGCCTGCGCGAGCATCGACCAGTGTGTGAGCGACCTGGTGCAGGCCCGGACCTCCCGCAGTCTGGACGAGGAGGCGTTCGATGACGCGGTGGTGAAGCTGCGGGGCAGTCTCCTCAAGCTCGCGCAGCAGGCCGGCCGTGGGCTGCCGCAGCCCGGGGACGGCGTGTCCTGGCTGCTGGAAGCGGTCTCGGCGGAGGGCTCCCGGTGACCAGCACCAACGGTGAGAAGTCGCTGCGCCTCGGGTTCGATGAGACCCGTACGCGCGTGGTCCTGCGCACTACCGAATCGTTCCAGCAGGAATTGGTCCAGCTGGCCGCCCGGTTTCGTACCGGCGGCCAGCTTGGCCCGCTGAGCGCCTCGGTCTCTCTGGACGAGCTGCTCGCGGACCTCGGGCTGCTGGGTACTTGGTCCGATCCCACCGGTGTGGAGTGGGCGGATGACCTGCGGGACCTGGTGGCCGGGGTGGTCCAGGACGCCCACACCGTGCAGCAGCGGCTCGCGGGGCGGGAGACGGCCGGCGAGGTCGCGCCAGACGACGTGCTCGCGCTTCTTGGTGATACCTGGAAGGGTGAACTCAGCGAGTTCCAGCGCCGGGACATCGCGAAGCTCCTGTCGCTTCAGCACGGCGCCAACTTCAGTGTGCCCGGCGCGGGTAAGACCCGGGTCGCGCT
The DNA here is from genome assembly GCF_044768905.1 of Streptomyces sp. NPDC090994. NCBI lineage: Bacteria > Bacillati > Actinomycetota > Actinomycetes > Kitasatosporales > Streptomycetaceae > Streptomyces > Streptomyces sp. NPDC090994. The sequence goes on along the minus strand of NZ_JBIVWS010000005.1, from coordinate 297,730 downwards.
CGCCGTGTACGCGGCGCAGAAGGCGGCTGGCCGGGTACGTCGGCTGCTGGTCGTGTGTCCCAAGTCGGCCTACGAGTCCTGGCGCTACGAAACTGCTGAGTGTCTGATCCACCCGCTGCGGATCAACGTGCTGGACGGGTCGCTCGATCAGTGGGCCGAGGTGCTCGTGGTGAACTACGAGCGTCTCGACCGGTCCCTGTCCATGCTGGCCGGCTGGCTCAAGTCGGGCCCGTCCATGATCATCCTGGACGAGGCGCACCGGATGAAGCTGGGTGCGCGAGGTACGTACGGGGCGGCCTGCATGGCGTTGGGGCCGCTGGCTGCCAGGCGGCTGATTCTCACCGGTACGCCGGCCCCTAACGGTTCACGGGACCTGGAGAACCTCCTGGGCTTCGTGTGGCCGGGGCACGGTCAGCGCACGGTGGTCCAGGCGGTTGCCGGAGGGGATCTCGCGCATGCCAGCTCTGTCCTCCGGCCGCTGTTCACCCGTACGACCAAGCATGAACTCGGCTTGCCCCCGGTTCAGCTGGGCCTCCGCTACGTTGACATGCCACCGTTGCATGACGAGATCTACACGGCGATCGTGGGCGGCGAGAAGAGCGGCGCCGCGCGCGAGGATCTGAGTTCCCTCGGGAAAACAGCCCTCCGCCTCCTTATGGCTGCCACGAGCCCAGCCCTGCTCCTGGAAGGGGGCAGCCGGTACGAACCACTCGCTTACCAGCTGCCGCCAATGGAGATCCCCGAGGGCAGTTCGCTGTACTCGCTCATGCAGAACCTCCCTGACTACGAGCTTTCGCCCAAGTACAAGGAAGCCGTGGCGATCATCGCGGAGAACGCCGCCCAGGGCCGGAAGACGCTGGTGTGGACGACGTTCGTCAGGAGCCTGACCACGCTGGAGCGCCTGCTGGAGAAGTACAGCCCGGCTGTCGTCTACGGCGGCACTCCTGACCGGGAGGAACAGCTCCGCCGATTCAGGGAGGACCCGGGCTGCATGGTGCTCATCTCGAACCCGGCGACTCTGGGAGAGGGAATCAGCCTGCACCACGTCTGTCACGACGCGATCTACGTGGACCGCGACTTCATGGCGGGCCGGTTCCTGCAGAGCCTGGACCGGATCCACCGTCTCGGGCTCGCTCCCGACACGGAGACCCGGGTGACGGTCCTGGCTGTCCGGAACTCCATCGACGAGGTCGTGGCCGTTCGCCTGGAGCGGAAGCTGGAGTTCATGGGACGCATCCTGGACGATCCCACCGTGCAGCAGCTCGCTGACCTTGAGGAGGAGCCGTCGGTCGCGGCCGGCCTCGCACCGAGTGACATCGAGGCGCTGCTGAGTCACATGGGAGGCCGCTAGGACTGGCCGCGTGCTGCGAGGCCGACGGCACTACCCTCTGCGGTGTGTCACATGAAGCCGAATGGGTGGCTCCGGAAGGATCCTGGGCCTCGTCCGCAGCACGCCGCCGCAACATGCAGGCGATCCGCAGCCGCGACACCAAGCCAGAGATCCTCATCCGGCGGCTCGTGCATGCCACAGGCCTGCGATACCGGGTAGCTGCCCGGCCTCTCCCCGATCTTCGCCGGACGGCGGACATGGTCTTCCGTTCGGCGAAGGTCGCGGTGTTCATCGACGGCTGCTACTGGCATGGGTGTCCTGAGCACTACGTGCCGCCGAAGACTAATTCCGGTTACTGGTCGGAAAAAGTCGTCCGCAATGTCGAGCGAGACCGGGATACCGACAAGAGGCTCCGGGAAGCTGGCTGGCTCGTGCTCCGCTTCTGGGAGCACGAGCCGTCAGACACCTGTGCCGACAAAATCGCCGCTACGGTCTTGGCTCGGCGTGAGGGCGGCTCGACGCGGGGTGACTGAGATCTCCAGCTGCTGCGGAACGTCCTCGACGAGAATGGTTCCCGCTGGCTCCATCTCGTAGTCCCTGGTGAGAACTTCGCTGTATTCAGGGAGGAGAACGGCGGCGATGGCACGTCCTACTGCCTCGGCAACCGGCGGCGGGAAGGCGTTCCCGACCTGGCGGTAACGAGCCGTCTTCCGCCCTTGGAACTTCCACTCTTCCGGGAAACCCTGGATGACCGCTGCCTGGGCGACAGTGAGCATCGGGCCGGCAGGGCGGAACAGATCGCGTTCCGGGTCACAGTCTTCGGGATCGTTAGCGATTCCCATGCCGTCGACACCGAGCTCCGCCCATGCGCGCTTGGCGCGGGTGGGGCCCAGATCAGCACCGCCGTGCTTCCTGGAACCGCCTACGAGAGTCGGGGCAACGGTCTTGCCTGCCGCCGAAGCCTGGGCGATCCGCCTCTTCCAGTCCTCGAAGACCATCTTCCCGGTCCGCTCGCCGGGCCGGGCGGGTTCGCCCTTCTCGTTCTTGTCCCAGAACGCCTTGCAGCGCGCGAGCATGCTCTTCTCAAGCTTTTCGAATACGCTTGTCTCGGCGCCCTTTATGCCCGTCGGCCATCGGAAGCCGGGACTTTCCGGCTTCACTGCGCTCTGATGAATAGCAACCAGAATCGCACGAGGCCGGAGCTGAGGTACTCCAAAGTTCCTCGCATCCATCCGGCGCCAGACCCTCCGCATGGTCACATCTTGTGCGATGGGCGACTGGTCCGGATCTATATCGGGAACTAGATAACCAAGGTCACGCAAGGTGTTGATAATAGATCGCCGGTACTCAATGAAGACTTCCGGAGGCTCCAGAATCCCTCGGACGTTCTCAATCATCACCGCTTTCGGCCTGAGGGCCTCGATGATGTCAAGCGCTGCTGGGAAAAGATCGCGCTCATCGTCCGGGCCGAGCCGGTGCCCGGCCAAGGAGAACGGAGGGCATGGTACTCCGCCGGCGAGCAGGTCGAGTTCTCCTGGCTCAAGGCCGAGATTTTTCCGCACCTCAGAGTCCAAGAAGTCCTTGACGTCCATAGGGCGGATCTCGTCAGCTTTATGCTGATTCCAGCCGGGCCAGCCGCTTACGTTGGCCCGCAAGGTGGCTGCGGCGTGCGGGTCCCACTCAACGAGAGCGCGGTGATCGAAACCTGCGTTGTGAAGTCCGACGGCTTGCCCCCCGGCACCCGCGCAGATCTCGATCGAGGTCAAGGGCGAGGCGAACCGCGGTCGCCTCTGGCCGCTGCGGGGCATGCCGGCTCCTCCTGAAGGTGGTCGTTCCGGGAGAGGCGATGATCATGTGTGAGCCTCTCGACTTCAAGAGTCTCGCACTTTTATTGAGTCACTGACGCCTCACCTGTGAGCTGAGGCGTGGGACGGGACCCACACCTCCCAGTACTTCGGGGGACCATACGCGTTCGGCGTCTGCGGTTCATCCAGAGCGACCGGTGCTGAGCGGAGAGTGTCGGCGAGAGTGCCCCGGTCGCGGTGGACCAGGCCCCGCGTTCGGCGGTCTCGGTCGCGGCTGTAAAAGGGGGCGAGCAGGGAGTCCGGGGGAGCGGTAGGTCCGCTGGGACCAGGCGGCTGCCTGCTGACGTGGCCAGAAAACTGTCACGAAGCCACCGCCCGTACCAGCAGCGTCCCGATGTGGCCGGCGTGAGGTGCCTCGATGACCCGCGCGTCGGCCGTGGCGAAACCGGCCCGGGTGAGGAGGCGCTCCCACACGGCCGGGCGGTAGCTGTAGCGGTAGGTGAACGTCGCCCTGCCGGCGAAGCCTCCCTTGTACATGCCCTGCGGTCCGTACGCGCCGGGGATGGCGGGCGGCTGCGAGAAGACGAGAACGCCGCCGGGCCGGAGCCGTCGGCGGACGAGAGGGAAGAGGCGGCTGGGGTCGGTGAACCAGGCCGCTCCGAAGATCGAGTAGACGGCGTCGTACTCGTCCTCGTGCTTGCTCAGGTACTCCAGGACTTCGGAGCACAGGATGTCCGCGCCGGTGCTTGCCCACTTCGCGGTGGCCTTCTCGACCATGACGGGCGACAGGTCGATGCCCCGGGCGGTGATGCCGTGCTGAGCGAGGTGGGCGAGGGCGCGGCCGGTGCCGCAGCCGATCTCCAGGACGGAACGCGGGTTCCCGAGCAGTTCCGGGCCTGGTCCGTGACCGGCGTACTGGGTCCAGCAGAAGCCGGGTTCCATGTCGTCCTTGAAGGCGGAGGCGGCGAAGGTGTCCCACAGTTCCGTCTCGGCGGCGATGTCGTGTGGTGCGGGCAAGGCGATTCCTCCTCGCAGGAGCCGCCGGCCCCTGTCCCGCGGAGGGCGAAGACAGGGGCGGGCGGGCCTGACCGTTCAGTGGCTGTCGGGGACCTTGTTGTCGCAGGGCGAGCAGTCCGTTCCGTCGATCGCCCACAACTCCTCGTCGACGTCGAAGCCGATGGACTTCAGGAAGTCTGCCGTACGCACGCACAGGCCGTCCCGGCGGCGCTCGATGAACGGGGCGTGGTGCTTGTAACGGCCCTCGTTGTACACGTCGCACAGGGCCCACCACACCGGGGTGTCGAGGATCAGCTGGTGAACGCCGATGTCGACGAGTTTGCCGACGCCCAGGTGGATCTCGGGGTGCTCCATGCAACCGACGGTGTACATGACGGCGTTGCCGAGAACGCGTTCCGCCATGTCGCGGACCATGGTGTGGTCGCGCAGCAGCAGGGCGACCTCGCGGTCCCAGAGGGTCATGCCGCTGTCCAGCACGTTGATCGTCAGGTGTTGAATCTCGGGCTGGACGAGATTGAGAAGTTCCTTCGGGTCCCGCGTGCGGAGGGTTGTAGGTCGGTCGAGCGTGACGGTCATCAGCCGCTCCTTCGATGGCAGGTGGTGTCGTTCCCGTTCGGACTCGCCCCGCCCCGGCGTGCGGCGTCGTGCAGGGGTCCTGGCTGCGGTCCGGCCGGCAATGCGACGGTAGGGACGGTCATGAGCAGGGCGCACGAGAGTTGCGCGAAGTTGCTCGGCACGCCGGTGAGGTTGCGCGAGGTTGCTGATTCAGGGTGACCGGGGCACGCACGTCGGACGTGAGTCCTGGGAAAGCTCCGGGAGCCGGACCCCGAGGGAAGGACGCGATCATGACCCGACGACTGCGTTTCAACGGCACAGGCAGCGGCGTCAACGGATGCCCGTCCCTTCATGAGGACCTCGACACGGGCGAGATCATCATTCACGGTCCCGCACTCACCGACCCGGGCGACCTCGCACAGCTCCGTCACCTGAACGAGGGCGAGGTGCCCATCGTGGTACCGCGCGAGCTGTTGGTCGATTTCGGTCCGAAAGAGGTGGTGCGCGAGCCCGACATCATCGGACTGGAGGAGTTCGACCGGCTCTTCACACGGTTCGAGCACACGGCCTGGCGTCTGGAGACGCGTCGCCGCTACGCGTCGGACGAGCTCACCGACACCTATGCCCAGTTCATGCGTGGCGAGCCCGTCGACTGGGAGGGCGCTGACGCGGACTGGTGCGCCGAGCGCCGCGAGCAGGTGGCTCTCGGCAAGCGGTTCGAGCGGGTCCGCGTGGTCGACGAGCCGCCCACGAGCGGCCAGCTCTACTTGCTCGACAACGCACGCCGTAACAGCGCTGTCGGCGAGGTGATCCACAATCTGCGGCGAGGGGATGCCGACCGCCTCGGTCTGCCCGCCGAAGATTTCTGGATCTTCGATTCCCGGCTGGTCGCGCTGCTGAACTTCGATGACACTGATCACCTGTTCAGCGTGGAGCTGGTCACGGAGCCCGCTGCGGTGGTGCGGTACGTCAGGGCGCGCGACGCGGCGCTGCACCATGCCGTGCCGTACGAGGAGTTCGCGGCACGGCTGACCGCGAAGGAGGACTGAGGCAGGTGTGGAGCGGTGAGCACGGACTACCAGCAGGCACGGGAAGCACTCGGGGTACGGCTGCGCGAACTCCGGCTCTCCGCCCCTGGGGGCAGGCTCACCGGCGCTGAGCTCGCCGGCCGGTACGGGTGGAACAAGTCCAAGGTCAGCAGGCTGGAGAACGGCAGACAGACCCCGACGCCCGATGACTTGCGCAAGTGGGCGGAGGCAACCGGCCAGGCGGAGGCATACGACGAGCTGGTCGCGCGCCTTCGCGGCTTCGAGTCCCACATCCGGTCATGGCGGCGTCAGCTCGCCTCGGGGCACAAGGCGGTCCAGGACATCCACCTGAGGGCCCATGCCGACGCCTCGGTCTTCCACGGCTGGGAGTCGTCGATGATCTTCGGGTTACTCCAGACTCCGGACTACGCCCGGGCGGTCTTCACGCAGTACGCGGAGCTACAGCGGTCGCCGCGCGACACAGAGGAAGCGGTCCGGTCCCGAATGAAGAGGCAAGAAGCGCTGTACGACTCCGCGAAGCGCTTTCACCTCATTCTGTGGGAAGCCGCCCTTCACTCCCTGGTCTGTCCGCCGTCGGTGCTCGCGGCCCAGCTCGACCGCCTGCTGGGGACCATTGGCCTGGACACGGTCGAACTGGGAGTCATCCCGTTGTCCGCCCCGCTCAAGATCCCTCCGGCCACCGCTTTCTGGATCTACGACGACCGTCAGGTGATTGTCGAGAACTGGCACGCGGAGTTGTGGATCGACGACGAGGCGAGCGTCGACACGTACCGGCGGACCTGGAGAACGCTGCGCGAGTCCGCGGCGTACGGCGTCGACGCGCAGAACGTCATCAACGCGGCGCGACGAGGGCTGCGTACCCGCTGAGGTGGCAGCGTCCTGCCAGGAGGTCACCGCTCCGCAGCGGTGCTCGCTCCATGACAGTCGCCGTACGTCCGTCCCGACCCGCACCAACATTCGGCCCCCCGCTGCGGCGGCCAGGCAACCGCCCGCCCCCGCGCCCCCAAAGTCGTCGCGTACTGCGGCAACAGCGACGCGTCGGCCGGAGACGCCCCCTCCGACGCCGCGAACGCCTCGTAGGACGGGACCGTGCCCCGTACGACCCCCAGGTTCCGCGTCCCCGACGACTCCAGTTCCCTCAGCGCGTCCTCTATCGCCGCCAGGTGCTCCTCGTAGGACGGGTACTCCGCGGAGAGGGACGGGTACGCCGACAGGAGTTCCGTCAGTTCTTCGGTGGGCCAGTGGAGCATGGCGACCGGGAAGGGGCGGGAGAGGGCCTCGCGGTAGGCGCCGAGTTCGGCGCGGAGGCGGGAGATCTCGGCCTCCAGTTCGGCGGGGTTGTCCGAGCCGAGGGACCAGACGCGCTTGGGGTCGTGCAGCTCGTCCAGGGTGACCGGCATGGAGTGCAGGGTGTCGGCGAGGGTGTCCCAGTCGTCGTGGGGCAGGCCCAGCATGCGGCGGACGCGGTGGCGGCCGTAGAGGAGGGGGTGGGTCGGGCGCGGGGGCTCGGGGGCGTCGGCCAGGAGGAGGCGGGCGGCCTCGGTGAAGGTCTCGTGGGCCGACTCCAGCTCGTCGTGGGACTCCAGGGACTCCGCGACGATGACCCAGGGGGCCGGGTCCCTCGGGGACGCCGCGCGGACGCCCTCGATGATGGCCCTGGCCTCGGCCTCGTGGCCGTACTCCCAGAGGTTGGACGCCTTGAGGGCGCGGACCAGGGCCGGGTTCTCCAGGGTGCCGGGGGCGGAGAGCAGACGGTCGTAGAAGGCCGTCGCGGCGGGGCGCTCGCCGGCCAGCTCCAGGTGGGCTGCGGCCCGCAGCAGCAGGGCCTCGGCGTCCTCCGGGTACAGGCCGGCGGTCCGCTCCAGGCGTGCCGCTTCGGCGGTGTGGTCGACGTTCTCGGCGGGCGTGTCGGGGCGCATGGGGGACACCGTACTGCGGCCTGGTGACAGAGGGGTGTGAAGCCGGTCGGAGTACCGGTGGTCCGCGGTCTCGCGGGGTCGAAGGGTGGACGTCGGAGCGGCGCAGGATCGCCAGGACGGTGCGGCAGCGGAGGCATGGCCCACCTAGGAGACAAGAGCGATCAGGACTTACGTTCATCGCACTGATCGCCTATGCTCGCCTGGCCCCACGGCGCGACGTTTCCGCCCCCGGTCAATCGGTGGCGCTCCTGTGCTGGGCACACATCGGATTCGTGTCGGAGGCTTCGAGCAGTTATGGCACTGCCATCGAATGAGCGGCTTCAGGCTGCCTCGGCGACGGACAGAGTCCCGCGCTGGGACAACGTGCGAGCGCTGTCGGCGACGTTGATCGTGGTGCTGCACACCACAGGGCCGGCCGTGCCGGACGGTGGCATGCTTCAAACCTTCAACGTCACCATGTGGCCGCTGCGCGTCCCCGCGTTCGTCATCCTCGCAGGGGTGTTCAGTCAGGGGGGCCCACTGGACTCGCGCTACGCGCGTGGCCTCGTCGGAAGGATCCTCGTCCCCGCCACACTGTGCTGGATCCTGCTCTCCACGGAGAAGGTCCTGCTCGGCATGGAGTTCACCTTCCACCTGAGCCGATGGCCCTGGACTCTGTGGTTCCTGATGGCCCTGCTGTGGTGGCGGCTGCTGCTGCCCCTCATCACCCAGCTGCGCTTTCCGCTGCTCTGCACGACGGCGCTCGCCCTCGTATCCGGTTACTTCGGTGAGATCGGCATGAACTACGCCGGGGCCCGGACCCTGTTGTACCTACCCCTGTTCTACCTGGGCTGGCGCCTCGGCCAAGGCACCCTGTTCGCCTCGTGGTTCACCTCGCGCCGTACCCTGCCCCTTGCCTGGGCCGGGCTGATCGCCGGTCTCGGCGGTGCCTTCCTCGTCTGGCGGCCGTGGCCTCATTCCGCGGTGCTGTACGACGACGTTCCCCTGCCCATCGAGCTCGCCTGGCTCCCCCGCTTCTTCATCCTGGTGGCGTCGGCGGCCCTGGTGCTCTGCCTGCTCCGTGTCACCCCCAACCGGCGCATCCCGTACATCACGTCGATGGGTGCCGCAGGTTTCACCATCTATCTGCTCCACCCCTTGTTCATCCGCCCCTTCCTGGTCCTCGGCTACGCCGACCGCGTCGATACCCGCTTCGAACAAGCCGCCGTGTTCCTCGGCGCGGTCGCCCTGGCGGTCTTCCTCGGCAGCCCCCTGATGCGTCGCCTGGCCCGTCCCCTCACCCGTCCCCCGATCGACCGTTTCCTCTTCCGGCCGAAGCCGAAGGCCCCGGCACCGGAACCGCGGGCCCAGTCGCCCAGGGAACTCGTCGGCTGACGCGGAACGACAGCGTCAGCAGCAACACCGGACCGCGGTGGTCCCCACCGCCCGTGGGCCCGGGTGGCGCCGGAAGGGCTGGGAATGGTCAGTCGCTCACCGAAACCACCGGGGCCCTCGCTGGTACGCGCCTCGCCGGTTTTCACGTCCCGCGCGTCACCGACTTTTTCGGCCACGTCTCCTAGTTCACCGACGACTCCCGGCTGAGGATCGTCGTCGAGACCGACCGCGCGGGGCATACCACCCGAACGACTTACGACGACCAGCACCGCCCCTGACCGTCACCGACCCCCTCGGCGCCACGACCCGCTACACCTACGACGACCTGGGCCGCCCCCCCCTGAGCGTCGGGCGCCCCGACAACACCACCGCCGTCCTCACGTACGACGAGGACGGCACCCGGTCGAGACGCGGGAACCGGGCGGGGCCGTCACCCGCCGCATCGCTGTCCAGGACCAGGGTGTCGGCGGGAGTGGCGGGGGAGGAGCGGGTCACGCGACGTTCGCCCCGCCTCGCGTCTGCTATGTGCTGAGCGATGCAGAGCGACTACCCGCAAAGACCCTGGACGACGGCGATCGAGGTCGGCCGGAACGGTTTGAGTTCGTCTCCGTCACGAACGTCTCGCCCGTCCGTGCACTCCCTCGAAGCATCGCACCACGCACACGGCCTCGCCGGACCCGTGTCCGGTCAGCGGACGTCACTGATTCGACGGACAGGATGTTCAGTGTGACCTTCTCAGGCGCGCTGGTGAGCCTCCTTGACGGACTGGGCTGTCTGGCCGGGAGCAAGAGGTTGTCTCACGTGGCGAGTTCCGCGCGCTTGCTCAGGGCCGTAGTCGTGGTCAGGTTTCGGCTCTGCCGGTCGCTGCGTTCCACGTACGGGATCTTGAGGCCACGAGTAGCCCATGGCAGGCTCATGCCGCGTGATCGATACATTCGCAAGGGGCAACCTGCACGGGAGACTGCGGCGGGACCGCAAGGCGCTGCTCTGGAAACTCGACGGACTATCCGAATACGACGCCCGCCGGCCCTTGACCGTTACTGGGACCAACCTTCTCGGCCTGGTCAAACACGTGGCCAGTGTCGAGGCCAGGTACTTCGGCGAGGTCTTCGACCGCCCTTTCCCGGAACCGCTGCCTCGGTGGCAGGACCATGACGGCAGCGATCTGTGGGCAGCCGAGGACGAGACACGCGATCAGGTGATCGGGTTCTACCGGCGTACGTGGGAACACTCGGACGCGACGATCAACGAGCTTCCCCTCGATGTCCCCGGCCACGTGCCGTGGTGGCCGGAGCCGCATTCCCACACGAACCTGTTCGCCGTCCTGGTCCACGTCCTTGGCGAGACCAACCGGCATGCCGGGCACGCCGACATCCTGCGCGAAGGCGTCGACGGCCGAACCGGGATGCGCCCCGAACACGAGAATCGGATCGACGAGGAAGCCCGTGCAGCCCACTGCGCGAAGATCGAGCAGGCCGCCAGATCGGCCGCATGAGTATCCTGTCGAGACTCTTGGAGTGAAAGGGTCGGTCGTACACTATCCACGCGATATCGCGCCAGTACAACGGTGAAGCCAGTAGTTCCATCCGTCACTCCGGCGCCGAGGATCGATCGATTTCCCTCTGCAACGCATCACGTGCGCCTGCGCTGTAGAGGAAAATCACGTGGAACGTACTCTTTGCATGCTCGGCAGAGTTCGGTCTACGAGCCCAGTCCTCGGCCGACCTGAGAAGGGTTCGGAAGAAGGTGCTGCGTTCTTCGGGAGCCTCGTTCAGGATCTTTTCTGATTCTTCCATGATCAAGAGGTAGCGCGTAGCGCTGATCCAGTTCAGGTCAGACAGGCAGTCATGCAGGGCGTTCCAGTTCCAGCCGAAATAGCCCGGAAGCCTGAGGGTCTTGCAAAACTGGGAGAAAACACCGTCGACGTCACCCATCTCCCGACCGTGCATTCTGGCGACAAAGATGGACCCGCTCGGCGGAAATGCGTACCATGCCGGAATGGGTGAATCGTTCTGGACGGCATGCATCCAGGGTGCATTGTCGTCCCACCAAGGACTTTCATTCATCGTCCAACCTCCATGACGATGACGTCTGATAATGAGTTGGAGTATAGTATGCGGAACCATCGGATCCGGTAACAATTCGCTCTCCGCCGGGGTTCGGATTCGAAGTCGACTGTACGGTTCCCCATTCTGTGTAGCGAATGGGGTTCCCGGTGCTGTCAAATTCTGGAAGCTTGTAACCGCCGCCCTTGCCGCTGTTCTCGAACGGGCGAGGCATCGATGGTCCCATGAGCTGTGGTCCAGCGCCCTGCGCCTCGACACCGAATTGACGAATGTCCTGTAGTAGCGCCTTCGACTCTGCGGGCACGGTTGTGGGGATCCAGCCTCGAAGCCTGGATGTGTCACCCAGGATCTGCCCCTCCTGGCATTGGGGCGCAAGCCCGAGTGCGTCAGTCCAGGTGTGGGGGTTGTGGACGTAGGTGTTGGGATTGGGCGCCGGCGCGAGGCCGAGAGGGTCAGGAGTTACGTATCGGGTGTCCGCCGAGACGGCGCTCGGGGTCCGCGTTTCGGCCGGCGGCCTCCGGACCGTGGGCCACGGAACCGATCACCTCGGGGCCGCGTCTTCTGCGGCGGATGCGGTATAACCGGATGAGCGGAAGAAGAGCCGTACAGGTGACCGGGGAGCGGGGAGGGACGTCGATGGGCCGTAGTCGTACCGGCGTACGTTTCCGGGCCCTCGCCGTGCTGCTCGTCGCGGTGTTGGTGCAGTTCGCCCTGGCCGACGCCGGGGGGCTCTCCGTCACCGTCGCGCTGGCCGCCACCGCCGCGGCCGGTTCCGCGCTCAGCCTCTGCGCCCTCGCCGCCGCGCGCTGCGCGCCCGTCGTGCCGCCCACCCGGGTCCGTACGGCCATCCGCGACCGCGACCGGCGTACGGCCTTCCTGCCGCAACGCGATCCCGACGCCGCCGGCCGCCGCAGGCCCCGAGCGCCCGGCCGCGCCCTCCCGGCGACCGCCGCGTAGGGCACACTTCCACCTCCCCGCCCACGGACCGCTCATCCGAGCGCCCCCTGAGCACCCGGTGCGCTGCTGCTCACCGTTCTCCGTGCCCCTCCCCGGTCCGCCGGTCCCGCCGTTCCCCTCACCCGGCACGACGAGACCCCCGGAGGGTTCCGCACCATGTCCGTGTTCGCCGATCTGGTCGGCGGCCTCGCCGACCTGCTCCAGCCGCTGTTCGGCGCCGGCGCCGCTGCCGCCGCCATCGTCCTGTTCACCGCGCTCGTACGGCTCCTGCTCCATCCGCTGTCCCGGGCCGCCGCTCGCGGGCAGAAGGCCCGCACCGCACTTCAGCCGAAGATCGCCGAACTGCGCCGGACGTACGCCAAGCGTCCGGAGAGGTTCCAGCGGGCCGTACTCGACCTGCACGCCGAGGCCAAGGTGTCACCGCTGGCCGGCTGCCTGCCCGGCCTCGTGCAGCTGCCCGCCTTCTTCCTCCTCTACCACCTCTTCTCCAGCACCTCGCTCGGCGGACAGGCCAACCACCTGCTCGGCCACCAGCTGTTCGCCGCCCCGCTGGGCGGGAACTGGGGCGACGCGCTCGCGGGCGGCGGGCCCTTCGGCGGCGCCGGGCTCGTCTACGCGGGACTGTTCGCGCTCGTCACCGCCGTGGCCGTGGCCGGCTACCGGCTCACCCGGCGCACGATGGCCGACCGGCCGGTGCTCCCCGCCGCCGGGCAGGAGCAGCTGCCGGGTGCCGGGGCCGTCACCGCGCTCACCAAGGCCATGCCGTTCATGTCCTTCCTCACCCTCGTCACCGTGGCCGTCGTCCCGCTCGCCGCCGCGCTCTACGTCGTCACCAGCACCACCTGGAGCGTCGTCGAACGGGCCGTGCTGTACCGGTGAGCCCCGGCGGGGGCTTGCGGAGCCGAACGTGACCTTGGAGGATCGACCAGTCCTCCGATGGATGGGCCGCCCGCCGCACCCGGGCGCCGCCCCGCCCCGTCGGACGGGCGGTCCGCTAGCGAGGGAGAGAGAACATGAAGCTGCTGCGAGTCGGTACGGCCGGGGCGGAGCGGCCCGCGCTGCTCGACGCCGACGGCACCCTGCGCGACCTGTCGGGCGTGGTGCCGGACGTCGACGGGACGCTGCTCGCCGACGAGGCGGCGCTCGCCCGGGTCCGGGCCGCCGCCGACGCCGGCGACCTGCCCGTGCTCGACGGGACGGGGCTGCGGATCGGGCCGCCGCTGGGCCGCATCGGCAAGGTCGTGTGCATCGGGCTCAACTACCACGACCACGCCCGGGAGACCGGGGCCGAACCGCCCGCCGAACCCGTCGTCTTCTTCAAGGCGGCGGACACCGTGGTCGGGCCGTACGACACCGTGCTCGTACCGCGCGGGTCCGTGAAGACCGACTGGGAGGTGGAGCTGGCGGTCGTGATCGGGCGTACGGCCCGCTACCTGGAGTCGGCGGAGGAAGGGCTCGCCTGCGTCGCGGGGTACGCGGTCGCGCACGACGTCTCCGAGCGGGAGTTCCAGATCGAGCGCGGCGGGACCTGGGACAAGGGCAAGAACTGCGAGACGTTCAACCCGCTGGGGCCGTGGCTGGTGACGGCGGACGAGGTGCCGGACCCGCAGGACCTGCGGCTGCGGCTGTGGGTCAACGGGGAGCTGAAGCAGGACGGGACGACCGCGGAGCAGATCTTCCCGGTGGCGGAGGTCGTGCGGTACGTCAGCCAGTTCATGACCCTGTATCCCGGTGACGTCATCAACACCGGGACACCGGCGGGCGTGGCCATGGGACGGCCCGAACCCAAGCCGTACCTGCGGGCCGGGGACGTCGTGGAGCTGGAGATCGAGGGGCTCGGGCGGCAGCGGCAGGAGCTGAAGGGCGCCTGAGCCCGGCGCCCTCGTCACCCGGCCAGGGCGCCCTCGTCACCCGGCCAGGGCGCCCCTCGTCACCCCAGCAGAGCGGCCAGGCGGCGCCAGCCCTCCCTCGGCAGGGACGTGCCCGGGCCGTCCTCCACCAGCTGGAGGGCGACGTGGTCGGCGCCCGCCTCGTGGAACTCCGCGATCCGGCGGCGGACCGTGTCGTCGCTGCCCCAGGCGAACACCGCGTCGATCAGACGGTCGCTGCCGCCGTCCGCGACATCCGCGTCGGTGAAACCGAGACGGAGGAAGTTGTCGGTGTAGTTGGGGAGCCGGAGGTAGCGGGCGAGGTAGCCGCGGGCCGTGGCGCGGGCCCGCGCCGGGTCGGACTCCAGGACCACCTTGAACTCCGGGGCCAGCAGCGGGCCGTCGCCGAGGAGCTCCCGGGCCTTCGCGGTGTGCTCGGGCGTGACCAGGTACGGGATCGCGCCCGCCGCCCGGTCCCGGGACAGCTCCAGCATCCTCGGGCCGAGCGCGGCCAGCAGCCGGTGGTGGTCCGGCACCCCGGCCCGGTCCAGCGCGTCGAGGTAGGCGACCATCGCCGAGTACGGACGCTGGTAGCCCTTCACCATCGGACCGTGGCTGACGCCCAGGCCGAGCACGAAGCGGCCGGGGCGGGCCACCTCCAGCTCGGCGAAGCGGGCGGCGGCCTCGGACGCCTCGTGCTCCCAGATGCTCTGGATGCTGGTGCCGACCACGATCCGCGAGGTCGCCTCGATCAGCGGGACGGCGTGCTCGGCGAAGCTGTTGCCGCCCAGCCACAGGGCGCCGAAGCCCAGCTCCTCCAGTTCGGCCGCGGCCTCGGCGCGGGCACCGCGCCCCTCGGCGTCCTCGGCGCGCAGGGCGGCGCTCCAGACGCCGTACCGTCCGACGGATGTCCTCAGGGCAGCCGCGGTGTCGCTCATCGGTTCCGGTCCCTCCGGTGGGGTGCGGTGACGATCACTCATCTACCGCGTGGCAACCGCGGCGTACCGGAGGTGATTCCCGGCGGACGGCCGGACGGGTGACCGGTCACCGCTCCAGGAACCGCTCCAGCGCCTCCACCACCAGCCGGTGGTCCTGGAGCTGCGGCAGCCCGGAGACCGTCACCGCGCCGACCACACCGACGCCCTCCACGGTGACCGGGAAGGAGCCGCCGTGCGCCGCGTAGGTGTCGGGGTCCAGCCGCGAGGACTCCTCGAACGTCGTGCCCTTGGCCCGGAACCGGGCGCCGACCAGGTATGACGCGTGGCCGTACCGCTCCACCACCCGGCGCTTGCGGGCGATCCAGGCGTCGTTGTCGGGCGTGGAGCCGGGCAGCGCGGCGTGGAAGAGCTGCTGTCCTGACCGGTGGATGTCGACGGCGACCGGCGCCTGGCGCTCACGGGCCAGCTCCACCAGGAGCGAACCCAGCGCCCACGCGTCGTCGTGGGTGAAGGAACGGAAGACCAGGCGGCGTTCCTGCGCCTCCAGCTCCTCCAGGCTCGGCGTCAGCTCGGGCTTCGTCGTCACAGCGCCACCACCGATCCGTCGAGGGCCGAACGCCGGGCCGCCTCCAGCACGTCCAGGGCGGCCGCCGCCTCCAGGGCGCCCACCGGGTCGGGCCCGCCCTTCAGCAGGGCCTCGGCCACCGCCGCGTAGTAGGCGGGGTAGTCACCGGGCAGGGACGGCACGGCCTGCCCGCCGCCGGTCGCCGGGGACTCGCCGGAGCCCAGCCGGCCCCACAGCGACTCGTCCTCCTCGCCCCAGCCGGGCCCGGGCCGCTCGCCCGCGCGCAGCGCCGCCTCCTGCGGGTCCAGGCCGTACTTGACGTACCCGGCCTTCGAGCCCAGCACCCGGAAGCGGGGGCCGAGCTGGGCGGTGGTGGAGGAGACGTAGAGGTGGGAGCGGACCCCGTTGGCGTGCGTGAGCGCGAGGAACGTGTCGTCGTCGGCCTCCGCGCCCGCGCGCCGGACCAGCGACTCGGCGTACACCTGGGTGACCGGGCCGAACAGCACCAGCGCCTGGTCGACGACATGGCTGCCGAGGTCGTACAGCAGACCTCCGATCTCTGCCGGGTCGCCGGACTCCCGCCAGCCGCCCTTGGGCTGGGGGCGCCAGCGTTCGAAACGGGACTCGAACCGCCATACGTCGCCCAGGGCGCCGTCGGCGAGGAGGCCCCGGAGGGTGAGGAAGTCGTTGTCCCAGCGGCGGTTCTGGAAGACGGAGAGCAGCAGGCCCCGCTCCTCGGCCAGCGAGGCCAGCGCGCGGGCCTCGGCGGCGGTGCCCGCGAGGGGCTTGTCCACCACGACCGGCAGACCGGCCTCCAAGGCTTGGGTGGCGAGCGGGACATGCGTCTTGTTGGGGGAGGCGAGGACGATCAGGTCGAGTTCGCCGGCGCGGGCGAACAGTTCGTCCGGGGTGCCGGCGAGCCGCACGCCGGGGAACTCGGCGCGGGCCTGCCGCTGCCGCTCCGGGCTGGACGTGACCACCGTGTCCAGGGCGAGTCCCTCGGTGGCGGCGATCAGCGGGGCGTGGAAGACGGAGCCCGCGAGGCCGTAGCCGACGAGGCCGACGCGGAGGGGAGGAGTGCCAGTCATGACGTCCACTTTGGCAACCGTGTTGCCAAAGTGCAAGCAGCGGCGACAATGGCCGGGTGAACAGGACGAACGGCCCCGGACCCGAACCCGGCCCACCGGCCCCGCGCAGCCGCGGCACCGCCCTGGTGCTGGACCTGCTGCGCACGGCCGGGGCGGAGGGCATCAGCAGGCTGGAGCTGGCCGAGCGGACCGGGCTCACCCCGCAGGCGATCAGCAAGATCACCGCCCGGCTGCGGGCGGACGGCCTCGCCGCCGAGGCCGGGCACCGGGCGTCCACGGGCGGCAAGCCGCGCACGGTCCTGCGGCTGCTGCCGGAGGCCGGGCACGCGGTCGGCGTCCACCTGGACCGCGACGAACTGCGGGCCGTCCTGGTCGACCTGGCGGGCACGGTGACGGGGGAGCGGCGGGCCCCGCTCGACCTGGGCGCGGGCTCGGAGGCCGTGCTGACGGAGGTGGCCCGCGAGGTGACCGGCCTGGTCGCGGGCGTCCTCCGGGTGCCCGCTCCCCCCACCCTCCTCGGCGTCGGCGTCGCCCTCCCCGGCCCCCTGGACCACGCCCGGGGGGTGCTGCACCGGGTCACCGGATTCCCCGAGTGGGACGGCTTCCCGCTGCGGGACGCGCTGACCGGGCGGCTCGGCGTGCCGGTCGTCGTCGACAAGGACACCAACGCGGCGGCGCTCGGCCTCGCGGTCGGCGGCGAGCGCGGCTCCTTCGCCTACCTGCACCTGGGGACCGGGCTCGGCGCGGGGCTGGTGTTCGACGGGAGCGTGTACCGGGGGGCGCGGACGGGGGCGGGGGAGTTCGGGCACCAGGTGATCCAGCTCGACGGGCCGCCCTGCCCGTGCGGCGCCCGCGGCTGCGTCGAGGCGCTCTGCCTGGCCGCCGTGGCACGCGGCGACCTGGCCGAGGCGGCCCGTGTCCTGGGCGCGGGCGCCGCCAACCTGGCCGGGCTGCTCGACATCGACCTGGTGCTGCTCGGCGGCCGTACGGTGGCGGGTGCGCCGGACGCGTTCACCGGCGGGGTCGGCGCGGTGCTGGACGCCCGTGCCCGGCGCGAGGGCGGGCGGGAGACCGCCGTGCCGGTACGGGTCGCGCCCGGCGGGGCGCGAGCGACCGCGGAGGGCGCGGCCCACCTCGTACTGTCGCCGCTGTTCGGCCGGGGGGACGCGTGACGCCGGTCGCGTGATCCAGGACGGCCGACGCCGCACTGCTGGTGCCGGGTGGTGGGTGCCGGGTGCCGGGTGGCGGGTGGCGGGTGGCGGGTGGCGGGTGGCGGGTGCCGGACGCCGGGTGGCGGGTGGCGGACGCCGGGTGCTGGGCACGGGCCACGTGACGCCGGGTGCCGGGTGGCGGGTGCCGGACGCCGGGTGCCGGGTGCCGGACGGGGGCCGCGTGACGCCGGGTGCTGGGCACGGGCCGCGTGACGCCGGGCGCCGGGTGCCGGGCGCGACGCGGAGCGCCCGGCACCCCACCGCCGGACGGCCCCCGCTGCGCCGGTCGGCGGCGCGCGGTACGCCCGTTCGGAGGGGGCGACGGAGTGGCACCCCCCATCCGTACGCGTCCGGAACGCTCATGTGTTCATGCGACTGTGTGCACCCGTGTCACCCTGCCTGGTGGCGGCAGCCGCCCTCCTCGCCGGCCCGGCCTCCGCGCCGGCCCTGGCGTCCGCCGCCCCGGCCCAGGGGCCCGCCCCCCTCCCCGCCTGCGCCGCCCCCGACGACCACACCTTCCCGCTGACCACCCGCGTCCACGGCGGCCCCGACGCCTACGAGGCCGGCGGCGGCCCCGGCACCTGGTACCTGGACCTGACCAACACCACCGACCGCACCTGCGCGGGCCTCCACCCCGTGGTCGTCCTCGTCGACGAACAGCGCGCGCTGAAGCCCGCCCAGCCCCGCATGGAGTTCCACGACGGCGACGGCCGCCCGCACGCCGTCCGGTTCGAGGCGACCGACGCGGACGAACTGGTCGGCGTCCTCGCCGCCGACGCCGACGGCTTCCCCGGCTTCACCGTCGAGGCCGGGCGCACGCTCACCGTGCGGCTCAGGCTCGCGCTCACCCCGGACACCGCGCCCGGCCAGGTCACCGCCAACGCCGCCGTCGTGCAGCGCCGCGAGGGCGACGGCGACTGGATCGGCCAGTCGAACGACTACCGCTTCCGCGTCACGCCCCCTGCCCGGAGCGACACCGGCGGAACCGGCACCGAGAGCCCGGCCCCCTCCGGCCGCCTGCCGTTCGCCGACGAACTCGCCGGTACGGGACTGGGCCGGACCTACGCCGTACTGGCGGCCGCCGCGCTGCTGGCCGCCGCCGGCACCACCGCCGTCGCGCTGGCCCGCCGACGCCGCTGAGCCCCGGACGGGGACGAGGACGTCAGACGAGATCCACCAGGTCCGCGATCGAGTCCACGATCTTCGTCGGCCGGTACGGGTACTGGTGGATGTCGGCCGTGGTCGTCAGCCCCGTCAGGACGAGGAAGGTCTCCATCCCGGCCTCCAGACCGGCCAGCACGTCGGTGTCCATCCGGTCACCGATCATCGCGCTGGACTCGGAGTGCGCGCCGATGACGTTCAGCCCCGTGCGCATCATCAGCGGGTTCGGCTTGCCGATGAAGTACGGGTCCTTCCCCGTGGCCTTGGTGATCAGCGCCGCCACCGAACCCGTCGCGGGCAGCGCGCCCTCCGGGGACGGCCCGGTGTTGTCGGGGTTGGTCGCGATGAACCGGGCGCCGGCGTTGATCAGCCGGATCGCCTTGGTCAGCGCCTCGAAGGAGTACGTCCGCGTCTCGCCCAGCACCACGAAGTCGGGGTCGGTGTCCGTCATGACGTACCCCGCCTCGTGCAGGGCGGTGGTCAGACCGGCCTCGCCGATGACATAGGCGGTGCCGCCGGGGTGCTGGGTGTCCAGGAACTTCGCCGTGGCCAGCGCGGAGGTCCAGATGTTCTCGACCGGCACCTCCAGGCCGATCCGGTTCAGCCGGGCGTGCAGGTCGCGGGCGGTGTAGATCGAGTTGTTGGTGAGGACCAGGAACGGCCGCCCGGAGTCCCGCAGCTTCTTGATGAAGGCGTCGGCGCCGGGCACCGGCACGCCCTCGTGCATCAGCACCCCGTCCATGTCGGTGAGCCACGATTCGATGGGCTTGCGCTCTGTCATGCGGGCGGACTCCTGCCGTGCGTGGACCGGGGACGGACCTGGGGACGGGCCTGTGGACGACCATGCTAAGCACCAAACCCGTCGTGGCCCGCCGTCCCCCGTTCGGAGCAGTCCCGCGCCCGCACCGGATGCGGCTGCCCGGCGCCCGGGGGAGTCTCCAAGGTGACTGGAGGTGCACGATGGGCTCACTGAAAGCCACCCTCTGTGCCGGGACCGCGCTGCTCGCCGCGCTCGCCCCGGCGACGGCGTACGCGCAGGACACCGGCCGAGTGACGGTGACCCCGGCGAACCCCGCCCCCGGCACCGACGTCACCCTCCGCGTGCCGGGCTGTGCCGAGAAGTCCGCGGTGGCCGCCTCGGCGGCCTTCGAGTCCCCCGCACGGCTCTCCCTGACCAGCAGCGACGGCGCGCTGGTCGGCGCCGCCCGGATCCGCGCCTCGGCCCCGGCCGGTGCCCACGACGTCGAGGTCCGCTGCGGTTCCCAGCGGCGCGAGGGCCGCCTCACCGTCACCGAACGCCCCCGGCAGCCTTCCCGGCAGCCGGAGAGCGGACGCTCCGAGGCCCCGGCGGCCCCCGCCCACGCCTCGCCCGTCGCCCCCGTCGACGCGGGCGGCGGCGGCGCGCACCGCCTGACCACCACCGGCGCCGGCAACGCCCGCGCCCCCCAGGGCGAGAGCCGCCCGGCCGGACCCGGCACGGCCCACGCCGTCACCGGCCTGGTGCTGGCCGGCGTCGCCGCCGTGGCCGTCGCGCTGCGCAGCGCCCGCCGGAGCCGTGGAACGGACTGACCGACATGTCCGACCGGAACCACGACCGACCACACAGCCGTCGACGCGGCCGACAACACAGCCGGGACCACGACCGCCCCGCCACCCCCGCCACTCCCATCACCCCCGCCACTCCCACCACCCCCACCCGCCTCGTGACCGGCATCGCCTGGACGGTGCTGCTCCTCGGCCTGTGGCTGTGGGGGCGCGACGCCACCGACGGCATAACCGGGCCGGCCACCGGCGACATGGCGGCGGCCGGCCGACCCCCGTACCTCTCCCTCCCGCCCGCCCACCACCCGCTGGCCGGCGACGCCGAGCCGCGGCGCCTCGACATACCCCGCCTCGGTATCCGGGCCCCGGTGACCGGCCGCGGCCTCGATGCCCAGGGCGCCCTGGAACCGCCGCCGTTCGCCAGCCCCGGCGCGGTCGGCTGGTGGGCGGCCGGCACCACCCCGGGCGCGGCCGGCACCGCCCTGATGGTGGGCCACGTCGACACCGAGACCCGCCCCGCCGTCTTCTACCGGCTCAGCACCCTCGAACCCGGGGACACGATCAGGGTCCTGCGCGACCAGGACGGCCGGACCGCCGAGTTCACCGTGGACGACGTACAGGTCCTCCCCCGCGACGGCTTCGACGCCCGGCAGGCCTACGGCCCCCGCCGCTCCGGACGGGCCGAACTGCGGCTGATCACCTGCGGCGGCACCTTCGACCGGGTCAGCAACACCTACACGGCGAACGTGGTCGTCTCGGCCTACCTCACCGGCACCGGCACCGGCACCGGCACCGGCACCGGCACAGACACCGGCACCGGCACCGGCACAGACACCGGCACAGACACCGGCACAGACACAGGCACCGGCACCTGACGGACACCTCGTGGGCGTCACTCCCGTATGTCAGGATTGACCCTCGGAACAGTGCACCCAGGGGGGTTGGATGTACGGCAGCAGGGGGGCCGGCGGTTTCGCCGGGACTTCCGCGGCGACGCGCGTGTCCGCGGCGGTGCTGGGGGCGGCACTGCTGATCGCGGGATGTTCGTCGGGCGACGACGGGAAGGACGCCGACCAGGGCAAGAGCAAGGACGCCGGCGCCGGCATCACGCAACAGCCCAAGGAGACCGACCCGTTCTGGGTCAACCCGGACAGCACCGCGGCCCGGCAGCTCGCCGCCCTGGAGAAGGCCGGCCAGGACGAGGAGGCCGCGCTGGTCCGGAAGATCGCCGAGCAGCCCGTCGGCGAGTGGATCAGCCCGGAGAACCCCGAGGAACAGGCCCGCGGTTTCACCGAGGCCGCCGACGAGGCCGGCCGCACCGCGCTGCTCGTCCTCTACAACATCCCGCACCGCGACTGCGGCCAGTACTCCCAGGGCGGCGCCGCCGACGGCGACTCCTACCGCGCCTTCGTCGACGCCGTGGCCCAGGGCATCGGCGACCGCTCGGCCACCGTGATACTCGAACCCGACGCGGTCCTCCACCTGGTCGACGGCTGCACCCCCGAGGAGTTCCACGAGGAGCGCTACGACCTGCTGGGCGGCGCCGTCGACCAGCTCAAGGCGCTGAAGAACACCAAGGTGTACCTGGACGCGGGCAACGCGGGCTGGGGCAACCCCGACCAGATCCACGAGCCGCTGAAGTGGGCGGGCGTCGACCGGGCGGACGGCTTCGCGGTCAACGTCTCCAACTTCTACTCCACCGAGGACTCCATCGCCTACGGCAAGCAGCTCTCCGCCAAGGTCGGCGGCAAGCACTTCGTCATCGACACCAGCCGCAACGGCAACGGCCCCTACACCGGCGGCGACGAGGCCGAACGCTGGTGCAATCCGCCGGGCCGCGCCCTCGGCGAGACCCCGACGACCCGCACCGACGACCCGCTGGTCGACGCCTACCTGTGGGTCAAGCGGCCGGGGGAGTCCGACGGCGAGTGCAAGGGCGGACCGAAGGCCGGGCAGTGGTGGGAGGAGTACGCCCTGGACCTGACCCGGGGCGCGGGCGGCTGACCCCGGACGCCCCCACCGGTCGGGCGGGTGGTGGTGCCGCCCGGATGGCCGGTTCCGCCCGCCGCGACGTTTGTCCTCTTCCCCCGGCCGTCATACCTGTCGATGACCACGTCGACGGACGGCGGACGGCGGACGGAAGAGAGCTGCGGTGCGTATCGGAAAGAAGGCGGGCAGACGCGGGGCGGTGGCGACGGCGGCGCTGCTGCTGATCGGGGTGGCGGCCGGACGGCCCGCCGAGGCGGACACCGCGGCCCCGCCGCCGTCGGTGATCGCCCAGTGGGCGCAGCGGGTGTCGGAGACCGTGGACCCCACGGGAGAACTGATCAACCCCGAGGAAGCGGTGTGGCACGCGTACGTCTCACTGGCCATGTACAACGCGGTGGTGGGCATCGAGGGGCGGTACGTCCCCTACCGCTGGCGCGGGGCGCGGGCCGCGCGCGGGGCGTCGGCCGAAGCGGCCGCCGCGACGGCGGCCTACCAGGTGCTGCGGACCGGATTCCCGCAGGCCGGGGCCACCCTGGAGCAGGCGTGGCAGGCCTCCTTGGCGAAGGTCCCGGACGGCCCCGGTGAGAAGGCGGGCGTGGCGTTCGGACAGCGGTCGGCGCGGCACCTCATGGCGCTGCGCGCGAACGACGGACGAGGCGCCTCCGTGCCCTTCACCCCCGCGCCCGCGCCCGGGGTGTGGCGGCCGACGCCGCCCGCCCACCAGGGCTTCACGTCGGCGTGGATCGGCCGGCTGCGCCCGTTCCTCCTGGACGAGCCCGGCCAGTTCCGCCCCGGACCGCCTCCTCGGCTGACCTCGGCCCGGTACGCGCGGGACCTGGCGGAGGTGAAGGCGTACGGCGCGAAGACCGGCTCGCGCCGCAGCGCCTGGCAGACGGAGACGGCGCGGTTCGTGGCCCGGGTGGAGGTCCAGTACCCCCTGGGCGACCACGCCGCGCGGCACGGCTTCGACATCGTCGAGACGGCCCGTCTGTACGCCGCCGTGAACACCGTCATCATGGACGCCACGATCACCGCCTGGGACGCCAAGCTGCACTACGGCACCTGGCGGCCGGTCACCGCCATCCGCGAGGCGGACACCGACGGCAACCCCGCGACCCGGGCCGACCCGACGTGGGAGCCCCTGCTCATCACGCCCGCGCACCCCGACTACCTCAGCGGCCACGCCACCTGGGGGGCAGCGTGGATGCGCACGCTGGAGAGGCTGCTGGGCACCTCCCGTGTCGACCTCGACATGCGCGCGGCCGACACGGGCGCCATCCGGCACTACGAGTACGCCGAGGACTACGTCCGCGACGTCGTCGACGCCCGGGTGTGGGCCGGCATCCACACCAGGACCGCGGACACCGTCGGCGCCGTCACCGGCAAGCAGGTGGCGTCCTGGGCCATGGAACGGTACTTCCGGCACACCTAGGGGAGCCGGGGGCGCTCGGCGCCCCCGGCGTCAGAGAAGGCTCACGGCACCTGGACCCACTGCGCCTTGCTCGGCACCCCGTCCCCGTCGGTCACGAACAGCATGTACCAGCCGGACTGCACGAGGTTCTTGTTCTCCGGCACGGTCACCGTCACCTTGTCCCCGGAGACCTCGTAGTCCAGCGCGATGGACCGCTGGTCCACGTCCGTGACGTGCGTCGACGCGCTCGGCCGGATCAGCCGCACCTTCTTGACGGAGGCCGCCGCCTTCGAGGTGAACGTCCCCGACTCGCCCCGCTCGATGGTCTGCGGCCCGCCCGCGAGGTCGGGCCGCTCCCCGCCGTACAGGTACGGCGGCGTGTAGATCTCGATGCGCTGTTCGAACGTGCCCGGCTTGGTGTTGGCCTTGTCGCCGTAGAGCGAGTCCGACCCGAAGAACATGACCCGCCCGTCGGGCAGCAGGATCGAACCGGAGTGGTAGTTGCGCCCCACCAGCGGATCGGCGACCCGCTCGAAGGTGTTGCTCTCGGTGTCGTAGAGCCGTGCCTGGAGGATGTTGGAGTCGCTGCGTCCCCGGTAGTCCTCGGAACCGCCGGACACCAGCACGCTGTCGTCGGGCAGCACCGACGCCTGCGGGTACCGCGTCCCCTTCTCCAGCGAGGGCCCGTCCACGAACTTCGGACTGCCGGCCTTCAGGTCGACGATCCGCGTCTTCTCGCTCGACAGCCTGGACTCGCCGACCCCGCCCCCGCCGATCACCATGTACTTCTCGTCCTGCGCGGGCGGCAGCAGCACCGTGCCGGACGTCTCCATCATGTTCGCGTCGCTCAGCCCGGGGATCTCGTCGAACTCGTTGGTCTCCACGTCCCAGACGCCCGGCTCACGCCCGACGTCGTCGGGCCCGTACCCGGCGTTGGAACCCGAGTAGAAGACCTTGCCGTTCTGCATCAGGAACAGCGCCGGGTACGTCGGGAACTGACGGGTCTTGTCGGTGTAGGTCCACTTCTTGGTGTCCGGGTCGTAGATCTCGTTCTTGCCCGGGACGAGCTGGCCGATGTCGTCGAGGCCGGAGACGCTGAGGATCGTGCCGTCGCTCAGCGTGGTGAGCGTCGGGTACCAGCGGGCCTCGTGCATCGGGTCGACCTTGATGTACTTCTCGGCGACCGGGTCGAACTCGTAGGCGTCCCGGATGCCCTGGAAGTCCTTCTTGTCGAGGGCGAGCTTCTCCGCGATGCCGTACGTGTTGCGCGCGTCCGCCCCGGACAGGCCCCGCACCGTGTAGTTGTCCTGCGTCCCCGTCTCGTACTTCGAGCCGCTCTGCTGCGCCTCGACGTAGATCCGGCCGAGCCCCGGGTCGTTGCGCAGGAACGCGCCGGTCTCCTCGTCGAAGACCTTCTCGGCGCGCGGCACCAGCACCGGGTCCTTGGAGACGAAGGTCTTGCCGTTCTCCTTGCCGGTGAACTTCGTGCCGGCCGGCAGGGTGATCGGCTTGTCCGGGTTCTCGTTGTGCACCACCATCAGGCCGCCGGCCTTGGTGACGTCACCCTTCAGCTTCTCGTACCGCTTGGTGCCGCCCGCGATCAGCAGGTTGCCGTTGGCGAGCTGGGTGTGGCCGGTGCAGAACAGGTCGGTCGGGGTCGGCACCTTCTTGATCGTGCCCTTGACGGGGTCCCAGATCCGGGTGTCGAACTTCTTCGCGTCGAAGTTGTCCGCGTTGTTGCCCGACCCGGCGACCAGCAGCACCTTGCCGGTGCGCAGCAGCGCCGCGTGGATGGTGTTCTGCTTGTACTCGTCCGGGAAGTCGATGATCTCCCAGCGGCCGTTGGCGGCCTTGTACTCCGGCTGATTGATCTTGTACTGGTGGTATTTCTCGGTGCCGAAGCGGTACAGCCACGGCCCGTTCATCCCGGCCAGCGCGAGTACCACCACCGTGCCTATCGCGAGACGACGGGCCCGACGGCGGCCGGCCTGGTGCTTCATTCCTTACGTCCCCCAAGTCCGCCCAGGGCGATCTGCATGGTCTGGTCGTCGACCCCGCCGGAGGCGGCCCACGTGGGGCGCTGCTGCGGGGCGTGCGGCCCCGGGTGCTGCGCCGGCGCCTGCGGCTCGGGCGCGGGAGCCGGCACCGGTGCCGGTGCCGATGGCCGGGGCTCGGCCGCGACGGGCGCCGGGGCGGGCTCCTCCGGCACGGCGGAGCGCTTCGCCTTCCGCATCTGGTACCGCCACGCGAACATCGGCGACGCGGTGATCAGCAGCGCGAACGTCGCCCAGGTGATCATCGCGGGGTGCGCGTGGCCGTACACGAACCCGGCGGCCATCGAGGCGGCGAAGATCAGGATGAAGTACCAGTGGTAGCGGAAGGTGCCGAACCAGGTGTCCGGGCTGGCCGAGTCGCCCTTCGGGGTCACCACGAACTTGCTCTTGCGGCGCAGCACCGAGTCGATCAGCGCCTTGGCGTACAGCGGTGCCGACAGCGCCGACATGACCATGCCCGCGACACCGCCGGAGCCCTCGGGCTCGTGCGGGGAGATGTTGTGGCGGCGGTTCCAGACGTACAGGCCGATCTGGAGCGCGGAGGCGTTGCCGTAGAGCATCAGCCAGACCGCCGGGTCGATGTTGACGCCCGACGCGCCCAGGCCCAGGAACAGGGCGCAGCTCAGCGCCGCGAGTATCCAGTTCATGGCCGACATCGGATAGAAGATGATCATCATCGTGTAGTTGAAGAGCTTGCTCGGCGGCAGCGAGTACCAGCCCTTCCAGTACTGCTTGAGGATCGTCTCGTACGTCCCGCGCGACCAGCGCATCTGCTGGGTGAAGAAGTCCGTCCAGGCGTTCGGGCCCTCGCCGACCGCGAGCACGTCCGGGGTGTAGACCGAGCGCCACTTCCGGCCCGTCGCGGGGTTGCGGTGCCGGTGGATCTCGAAGCCGGTCGCCATGTCCTCGGTGATCGAGTCGTACAGGCCGCCGATCTGCTTGAGCGCTTTGATCCGCACCGCGTTGGAGGTGCCCACGAACATGGGGGAGCCGTAGCGGTTGCCGGCCCGCTGGATCAGGGCGTGGAAGAGGAACTGCTGCGACTCGGCGGCCTTGGTGACCGGGTTGTCGTAGTTGCCGTAGACCTGCGGGCCGATGACGAAGCCGACGTCCGGGTCGCGGAAGTAACCGAGCATCCGTTCCAGGTAGTTCGGCAGCGGTACGTGGTCGGTGTCGACGGAGGCGAAGTAGTCGTAGTCGTCGCCGTGCGCGTCCAGCCAGGCGTTGTAGTTGCCGTGCTTGGTCTTGGCGCGGTGCGGGCCCTTGGCCTGGTTCCACTTGGCGACGCCCTTGCGGGAGAAGTGGTGCACGCCCAGGCGCGCGCAGACCTCCTTCACCTCCGGGTCGTCGCCCTCGTCGAGCAGCCAGACGTGCATCACGCCCCGGTGGCGGATCTTGACGGCCGCCTCCAGGGTCTTGGTCACCATCTCCAGCGGCTCCTTGCCGGGCACGAAGGAGGTGAGGAACGCGACCCGGGTGCCGGACTCCGGCACCACCGGGACCGGGTCGCGGGCGACCAGGGTGGCGTGCGCGTTGGACAGCACGTTCAGGCAGCGGAACAGCTCGATCAGGCCGATCGAGACGAGCATCACGACGTCGAGCGCGGGCAGCCAGTCGAACGCCGGGTAGTCCCGCTCGGTCCAGTGTTCGGGCTGGAGCAGCCAGACCAGCAGCACCACCGACAGCAGCGGCGCCGCGGCCAGCATCAGCGCGACGCGGATGCGGTGCGGTTCCTGCGACAGCAGCGAGCGGTAGCGGACCTTGTAGGGCCGGTCCGGATCCTCGGGCTGGGTGAGGGGGCCGGCCAGCCGGCTGTAGTGCTCGTAGTCGTAGCGCGGCAGCGTCTTCTTTATCCGACGGAACGTGCCCGTGGTGGACATCCGGAGTGAGTCCACTCTCAGCTGGGTGGTCTCGGACGGATCGAAGTCCGGTCCGGCGCCCGGCGGCGTCGACGTCATGAGTCATCCCCCCACACGCAGGTCACGCGTGTTTCGTCGCGTACAGCGCCCGGTGCCGGTTCCCCTGGACCGTCACAGGCGTAACAGTGGTGGATCGCCGTCACCACATCGTCCACACCTTATAGACATGGAACGGCGTCCTTCCGGTTGCATGATGCCCCCTCGGCATCCGGGCCTCCTGCGGGCCCCTCACCCCGCAGTACCGCCAACCGGCTCCGTACCCCCTAGACCGACCAGGGTTCTACGCCGTTCGGCATGATCGCAAGACGGGAAACGAGGTGTTTACCGGCCATACGCGTCGATTGTGGCGTCTGTGGAGATCGCGTGGAGGGTCCGGAAACACCGAAGGCCCCTCGTTCACACGAGAGGCCTTCGGCTGTCGGTGCGCCGCCAGGGACTCGAACCCCGGACCCGCTGATTAAGAGTCAGCTGCTCTAACCAACTGAGCTAGCGGCGCCTGCTGACGTCATCAACTTTACCCGACCCCGGAGGGTGCTCCCGACCACCTCCCGGCCACCTCCCGGCCTCCTCCCGGCCGACGGTCGCCGCTCAGGGGGCGCGCGGGGGTGTCCGTACATCATTCGGACCGTCAACATGCGCGCCCCGCTGACCGTTGCGAAACTGACGCACGTGTACCGCAGCGGACATGTCCGGCCGGAGTGTGAGGGAGATCGCATGGAGACGCCGGTATTCGAGGAGATCGCCCCGGCGGGCGACTGCGACTGCCCCGGCTGTCGTCGCGGGCTCGGGGCCCTGCCGCTCTCCACCGCCGCCCCCGCCCGTCCGGTCGGCCGGCGTGCCCTCGTCGTGGCGGCCACCGCCTCCGCCGCGCTCGCCGCGGCGGTCTTCCCGGCGGCCGCCCACGCGCCGCAGCGCCCCGGCGCTCCGGCGGACGACCCGTCGGCCACCCCGGACCCGTCGGCCACCCCGGACCCGTCCGTCACCCCGGAGACGCCGGATGCCCAAGATGTCCGGGACACCCCCCAGGGCAGGCGCGCCCCGCTCTACGGCCCCGGCAGCGAGCCGACCGGCCCGGTGGCCGCCGCCCCGCTCCCCGAGGTCACGCGGGCGCAGATCATCGCCCGGGCCCAGAAGTGGGTCGACGCGAAAGTGCCGTACAGCATGAGCGCCTACTGGTCCGACGGCTACCGGCAGGACTGCTCGGGCTACGTCTCGATGGCCTGGGGGCTGCCCGCCAACGAATGGACCGGCAGCCTGGGGAAGTTCGCCGACCGCATCACCAAGGCCGAGCTCCAGCCCGGCGACATCCTGCTGTTCCACAACGAGGCCGACCCCGAGAAGGGGTCCCACGTGGTGATCTTCGGCGGCTGGACGGACTCCGCGCACACCCGGTACGTCGCCTACGAGCAGACGCCCCCGCACACCCGCCGGCAGACCACGCCGTACGCCTACTGGAGCAACTCCGCCCGCTACCTGCCCTACCGCTACCAGGGCGTGGTGGCCGGCCCGGCCGCCGGGGCACCGGCCACCGCACGGACCCCCGCCCCGCACGGGGTGCCCGGCTACCCGGGCCGGGCCGCGTTCCGCCCGGGCGCGCACGGCGACCACGTCACCCGCCTCGGGGAGCAGCTGGTGAGGAAGGGGTACGGCAGGTTCTACCGGTCCGGTCCCGGTCCGCGCTGGGGCGCCGCGGACCGCAGGGCCGTCGAGGCGTTCCAGCGCGCCCAGGGCTGGCGCGGCGGCGCGGCGGACGGCTTCCCGGGGCCGGAGACCTGGCGGCGGCTGTTCGCCTGAGAACGTCAAGTCATCGCTTTCATGACGCGTCTGGCGCGGAGGCTGGAGCACGCATGAGTACGACCTCTTCGACCACCACCCCACCCCCTCCCGATCCGGCCGGCCCGCCGGAGGGCGCGGCCCGGCCGGTCCGGCTCATCCAGAACGAGGCCACCACCGAGATCCCCGTCCACCTGCTCTTCCGGGACGACCCGGAACCGGCGCCGGTGCCGCTGCGGCCCGCGGTCGTGGGCCGCCGGCAGGGCACCGGGGAACAGCCGCGGGTACGCCGCCCGGTCGCCAAACCCCGGCCCGCGCCGCAGGTCGACCCCGCCCTCGCGGAACGCCCGGCCAGGGTGCTGCCCGGCGCCGCGGGCGTGCTGGCCGGGGTGTGCGGCGCGGCCGGCTGCGCGGTCACCTCCTGGTGGGCGGGCGTCCTGCCGGTGCCGGCGCTGGAGGTGCTGCGGCTGCCGGCGTACGGCGGGGCCGGGCTCGGGCCCGCGCAGTGGGCGGCGTACGCGGGCGCCGGGGCGCTGGGCCTGTTCGGCTTCGGCGGGCTGGCCCGGGGCCGGACCGGACGGGCCTGGGTGCTGGGCCTGTTCGGCCGCTACCGGGGGACGGTGCGGCGCACCGGCCTGATGTGGGTCAACCCGCTGCTGCTGCGCCGCCGGGTCGACGTGCGGCTGCGGCACTGGCGCAGCGAGCCGATGCCCGCGGCCGACGGCAACGGGGTCGCGCTGCGGGCGGTGACGCTGGTGGTGTGGCGGGTGCGGGACACCGCGCGGGCCGTGCTCGGTGTCGAGGACCACGAGACGTATCTGCGCGCGTGCGTGGAGGCGGCGCTGGCCCGGGTGCCGGTGGAGCCGCCGGGCACCTCGCGGGCGTCGGCGGACACGGCGGGCGAGGCGCTGACCCGGCTGGTGGCGGCGGACGCGGCGGCGATCGGCGTCGAGGTGTTCGCGGTACGGCCGGTGCGGGTGGAGTACGCGCCGGAGGTGGCCGCCGCGATGCACCGGCGCCGGATCGCCGCGCTCGACGCGGTGCAGCGGGCGAGTCTGCTCACCTCGGTCGTGGACTCGGTGGAGGACACGGTGACCCGGCTCACCACGCGCGGGCTGGTGGACCTCGACGACTACGAGCGCAAGGCCCTGGTGAAGGATCTCACGGTGGCGTTCTGCGCGGGGCGTGGCGAGACGGGACCCTGACACCCTCCGTTTTTGGTATGGACATGTTCAAGCCGCGACCATAATCTGGGACTTGGTCTAGACCTTCACGGCTCACTGCACTTCCCCCCACATCCTCCAGGGAGCGGCAGCATGC
Organism: Streptomyces sp. NPDC090994; assembly: GCF_044768905.1. Lineage (NCBI taxonomy): Bacteria > Bacillati > Actinomycetota > Actinomycetes > Kitasatosporales > Streptomycetaceae > Streptomyces > Streptomyces sp. NPDC090994. Next base: position 266,819 of record NZ_JBIVWS010000005.1, on the reverse strand, counting down.
GCGAGAAGACCACACGGAGAAGCAGCACGCGGAGAAGCATCGGGAGCAGGGTCACGCGGAGCAGGATGACGGCCTGTGCCGGGGCGGTGGGGCTGGCGACCACCGGCGCCCTCGTGCTCACCTCTGGCGGCACCGCCAGCGGCCACGGCTACACCGACCTGCCGGTCAGCCGGCAGAAGTTGTGCCAGAACGGCTCCGTCAGCAACTGCGGCTCGATCCAGTACGAGCCGCAGAGCGTCGAGGGCCCCAAGGGCTTCCCCTCCTCCGGGCCGGCGGACGGGCAGATATGTTCCGCGAACAACACGCGGTTCGCCCAGCTCGACGCCCCGAAGACGCCCGGCGGCGGCGCGTGGCCCACCACGAAGGTGACGGGCGGCCAGAACTACAGCTTCCGCTGGCAGTTCACGGTCGGACACCGCACCACCGACTTCCGGTACTACGTCACCAAACAGGGCTGGAACCAGAACCACAACCTGACCCGCTCCGACCTCAATCTCACCCCGTTCCTGACGGTGCCGTACAACAACGCCCAGCCGCCGGCCACGCTCTCGCACAGCGGGGCGCTGCCGACCGGGCTGAGCGGGCACCACGTCATCGTCGCGGTGTGGACGATCTCGGACACGGCCAACGCGTTCTACGCGTGCTCGGACGTCACGTTCTGAGCGGCAACGAGGAAGGGCCCCTCACCGAGGTGAGAGGCCCTTCCGTCCGGTGCGCCGCCAGGGACTCGAACCCCGGACCCGCTGATTAAGAGTCAGCTGCTCTAACCAACTGAGCTAGCGGCGCATGACTCAATAGTACCTGGTCCGAGGGGGTGCTCCTGCCCACGCCCGGCCTCGGCGGACCGCCGGCCGCTGGAGGGCTAGATGGCCAAGGACAACAGGACCGGCGCCGCCTCCCGGTTCAGCGCGTCCGCGGCCCGGCGCAGCCGGTACGCGTGTTCCACCGGCAGTGACAGCGCCAGGCACCCCGCCGTCGCCCCGGCCGTGATCGGCACCGCCGCGCACACCGTCCCCACCGCGTACTCCTGGAGGTCGAGCACCGGCACGGTCGGCGGCTGCGCCTCCAGCCGGGACAGCAGCAGCCGGTCGCTGGTGATGGTGCGGGAGGTGAGGCGGGCCATCCGGTGCCGGGCGAGATGGTCGCGGCGCCCGGCGTGGTCCAGCTGGGTCAGCAGGCTCTTGCCGATCGCGGTGGCGTGCGCCGAGCGACGGAAGTCCACCCACTCGTTGACCTTGGGCGTGCCGGGACCGTCCGCGTACTGGGTGACGCTGACCTCGCCGTCGACGTACCGGCTGAGGTAGACGGCCGCGCCGACCGAGTCGCGCAGCCGGTCCAGCGTGTGCTGGAGCTGCTCGCGCAGAGCCTCCTCGTGGCCGTGCGCCGAACTCAGCCGGGCGAGCGCCTCCCCGGCGGCGTACGTCCCCTCGGCGGTCTGCTCGACGTACCCCTCGCGGCGCAGCATCCGCAGGAGCGGGGTCAGGCGCTCCTGCCCGAGGCCCGTGCGCCGGGCGAGTTCGGTGTCGGTGACCGGGGTGGTCCGCCGCGCCATCGTCTCCAGTACGCGCAGGGCGTCCTGGACGGAGTGGTGCGGCGCGGTCGGCTCGTGTTGCAGCGCCACGGTGGTCTCCCCATGCGCTCGCTCCTGTGGCCGTGGCCCGGACGGCGAATACCCCTTCACGATAGCGGCCGGGCGTCCGGGAGGGGGCGGTTGTCGGTGAGATGCGCCGCTCCCAACTGGGCGGCTGACCTGCGGCATATGCCAAGGGAAAGCCCCGACGTCTGTGGTCGCGGGCGTCGGGGCAGGTGGCGGTGGGTGGTCACAGGACCGCGCTGAGGAATTCCCGGGTGCGGTCGTGCTCCGGTTCGCTGAAGATCTTCTCCGGGGGACCGGCCTCGATGACCCGCCCCGAGTCGAACATCAGTACCTGGTCGGAGATGTCCCGGGCGAAGTTCATCTCGTGGGTCACACAGAGCATCGTGATGTCCGTGGAGCGCGCGATGTCCCGCAGCACGTCCAGGACGCCCGCGACCAGCTCCGGGTCGAGCGCGGAGGTCACCTCGTCGAGCAGCAGCACCTGCGGGCGCATCGCCAGCGCGCGGGCGATCGCGACGCGCTGCTGCTGGCCGCCGGAGAGCCGGGTCGGGCGGGCGTCGCACTTGTCGGCCAGGCCCACCAGGTCCAGCAGCTCCCGCGCCCGTACCTCCGCCTCGTCCTTGGACATGCCGAGGACGGTGACCGGCGCCTCGGTGATGTTGCGCAGCACCGACATGTTCGGGAACAGGTTGAACTGCTGGAACACCATCCCGATCTTCTTGCGGACCTCGCGGACCTGCTTCTCCGGCGCCGGGAAGAGCCGCTGCCCGTCCACGGTGATGGTGCCCTCGTCGGGCTTGAGCAGCGTCATCAGCAGCCGCAGGATCGTGGTCTTGCCCGACCCGGACGGCCCGATCAGGGTGACGTGCTTGCCGGCGTCGACGGAGAAGTCGAGGTCGTCCAGGACGGTGTTGGTCCCGAACCGCTTGGTGACCTTCTCCAGGCGGATGAGTTCGCCGGCCCCGGCCGGCTTCTTCTCGGGGCTCTTCTCGGGCTGGGGGAGGGTGTCAGTGGGCAAGGCGTCGCTCCAGGGCTCGCAGGACAAGGGAGGCCAGGTAGGAGATGACGATGAAGGCGATGCCGATCACCGTCAGGGGTTCGGTGAAGCGGAAGGTCTCCTGCGAGAACAGCCGTGCCTCGCCGAGCATCTCCAGCACGGTGATCGCCATCAGCATCGGGGTGTCCTTCAGCATGGAGATCACGTAGTTGCCGAGGGCGGGCACCACCCGGCGCACGGCCTGCGGCAGGATCACCGCGGTCCAGGTGCGGCGCAGCGGCAGGTTCAGCGCCGTCGCGGCCTCCCACTGGCCGACGGGCACCGCCTCGATGCCGGCCCGGTAGACCTGCATCGTGTACGTCGAGTAGTGCAGGCCGATGCCGATGACACCGGTGGTCATCGCGGAGGCGGTGACGCCCCATTCGGGCAGCACGTAGAAGAGGAAGAACAGCTGCACCAGCAGCGGGGTGTTGCGGACGAACTCCGTCACCACCCCCACCGGCCAGGTCACCCAGCGGGACGGCACCCGCATCAGCAGCGCCCACACCAGGCCGAGCACGAACGAGATCACCGAGCCCAGGACCAGGATCTGCAAGGTGACCAGCAGACCGTCCCAGAAGTGCGGCATGAAGTCGGAGACGGCGCTCCAGTCCCAGTTCATCGGAGTCCCGCCTCGATCCCGGCCGGCTCGGGCACGGCCGTCTTCCTCGTCCGCGGCGCCTTGCCGACACCCGCCTTCAGCTTCTTCTCCAGCCCGCGCATCACCCGCGTCAGCAGGAACGCGATCACGAAGTAGATGAGCAGGATGTACGTGTAGATCTCCGCGCTCTCCTGGAGCGCGAGACGCACCAGATTCCCGCTGAACGCCAGGTCACCCATGCCCATGACCGACACCAGAGCGGTGCCCTTGAGCAGTTCGACCAGCAGGTTGGAGAAGGGCGGGATCATCTCCGGCACCGCCTGCGGCAGCAGGATCAGCCGCATCCGCTGCCAGGGCGAGAAGCTGAGCGCGATGCCGCCCTCCTGCTGCGCCGGGTCGACGGCGCCGAGCCCGCCGCGCACGATCTCCGCACCGTACGCCCCGTAGGTCAGGCCGAGCGCCAGCGTGCCCGCCCACAGCGGCACCAGCTGCCAGCCGAAGGCCGGGGGCAGCACGAAGAACACCCAGAAGATCATCACCAGGGCCGACGTCCCGCGGAAGACCTCGGTGTAGAAGCCCCCCAGGAAGCGGACGATCCACAGCCGGTGGGTGCGCGCGACGCCGACCACGAACGACACGGCCGTCGCCAGCAGCGCCGAACAGACGAGCAGCTGGATCGTGACCCAGACGCCCTGGAGTACCAGTTCCCACAGTCCCGAGGTCATCCGCCGCACAGCTCCTTCGCGGTCAGATCCGTCATCTCGTCCTCGGTGAACCCGAACGGCTTGAGGATGCGCAGCAGTTCGCCGCTGTCCTTGAGCTGGTGGAGTTCCTCGTTGAAGGCGTCCCGGAGGTTGGTCTCGGTGGGCCGGAAGCAGAACCCGCCGCCGTCGACGTGCGGTTCGCCGTCCACGATCGGCTTGAACGCCTCGGTCACCTCCGCCTTGCCGGACTTCTTCACCACCTCGCGGGTGGTCAGCGCGGTCCCCGCGAACACGTCCACGCGCCCGGCCTCGACGGCGTTCAGTCCGGCCACCTGGTCGGGGACGATGAGGATCTCGCTCTCCTCGTACCCGGCCTCCACCGCGTAGGCGATCTCCGCGTACCCGGTGCCGGTGGCGAACCTGGCCTTCTTCTCGACGACGTCCCGGTAGTCGTGGAGGCCGAGCGGATTGCCCTTGCGCACGATGAAGGAGTCGAGCATCTGGTAGTCCGGGTCGGAGAAGATGACCTGCTCGCAGCGCTCGGGGTTGATGTACATCCCGGCCGCCACGACGTCGAACTGCTGCGACGCCAGCCCCGGGATGAGCGAGCCGAACTCCGTCGGCACCGGCTGCACCCGGTCCACGCCGAGCCGCTTGAAGATGACCTTCGCCAACTCCGGCGCCTCGCCGGTCAGCTCACCGTCCTTGTCGATGTACCCGAAGGGGATCTCACCGGCGATACCGAGCCGCGCCACGCCCTGCGCCCGGAGCCGGTCGAGGAGGTCACCGCCCTCGGTGTCCGAGGCGGTGGCCACCCGCGAGCATCCGGCGGCACCCAGCGCGCCGAGCGCCGCGACCCCCGCGAGCAGCGTTCGGCGACTGGGCCCGGATATCCCGGACTTACGGTCCGTTCGTCCCCGTGACGGGGTTCTGTGTGGTGGAGCCATGGGCGCGCGCCTTCCCGACTCCGGGGAAGTTATGCCGGTCTTTTCCGGTCCTCTTCCCCCGCCGGTCCGTCCGCTCAGTTGCCGGCGGCGGGCCTGGCCGACGTCACGAAGAAGCCCTCGCCGCCGTACAGCGACTCGTACTCGACCTCGATGACGAGCCGCCGGTCGATCAGGCTCCAGAACTCCTGGAGCCGGCCGGCGTCGTTCCCGTCCAGGCTCACCAGGAACGTCTCCTGCCCGGCGAGCACGACGGAACCCGCCCGCAGGGAGTACGTCTTCGGCCACAGGCCGGGGGTGAAGAGGACCTCCTTGACCTCCCGGTTCCACTCCCCGGCGACCACGCCGTCCAGCAGCACCGCGCTGCGCGTCACGACGGCCGGCCCCAGCCCGGCGTTGACCAGCTTCAGCCCGACCAGGTCGTCCTGCCGTATCCGCCGGATCCGCAGCAGCGGCCTCACCGACTGCCGGTTGTGCAGCCGGGTCGCCCTGGTCTGCGCCCAGCTGACCCAGAGCGACCCGAGCGCGATGACGGTGGCGGCGACGGCGACGACCGTCTCCGCGCTCACCCGGCTCTCCGTACCGTCACGAGGCGGCGCCCGCCTCGTAGAGGGCGTGGGCCGCCCGCAGGACCAGGTCGTCGCGGTGGCGGGCGGCGACGATCTGGAGGCCGACCGGCAGCCCGTCGCCGTCCCGGCCCACCGGGACCGTGGCGGCCGGCTGCTGGGTCAGGTTGAACGGGTAGGTGAACGGCGTCCACCCCGTCCACCGCCGGTGCCCCGACCCCTTCGGCACCTCCGCGCCCGCCTCGAACGCCGTGATCGGCAGGGTCGGGGTGAGCAGCAGGTCGTACACCTCGTGGAAGCGGCCCATCCGCCGGCCCAGCTCCGTGCGCACGTCCACCGCGGCGAGGTACTCCAGCGCCGAGTACCGGGCGCCCTGCCCGCAGATCTCCCGCAGCCCCGGATCGAGCAGCTCCCGGCGCCGCGGCCCCAGCCGCTGCGCCACCCGCGCCGCCCCGCTGAACCACAGCGTGTGGAAGGCGTCCACCGGGTCGGTGACGTCCGGATCCGCCTCCGTCACGTACGCGCCCAGCTCCGCCAGCCGCTCCACCGCCCGCCGGACCGCCGCCGTCACCGCCGGCCGCACCGCCACCTGCCCGCCGAGCGTGGGGGAGTACGCCACCCGCAGCCCGCGCACCCCTTCGCGCAGCGCCTCCGTGTACGACCGCCCGGGCGGCGCCAGCGCCGACCAGTCCCGGGCGTCCGGCGCCCCGATCACGTCCAGCATCAGCGCCGCGTCGGCCGCGTCCCGGGTCATCGGGCCCACGTGGGCGAGGGTCCCGAAGGCGCTCGCCGGATACAGCGGGACCCTGCCGTACGTCGGTTTCAGCCCGAAGATCCCGCAGAACGACGCCGGGATGCGGATGCTGCCGCCGCCGTCCGTGCCCAGCGCCAGCGGCCCCGCGCCGAGCGCCACGGCCGCCGCCGCGCCCCCGCTGGAGCCGCCCGCGGTACGCGCGGGGTCGTGCGGGTTGCGGGTCACGCCGGTCAGCGGCGAGTCGGTCACGGCCTTCCAGCCGTACTCGGGTGTCGTCGTCTTGCCGAGGAAGACGGCGCCGTGCTCGCGCAGCCGGGCCACCGACGGCGCGTCCTCGTCCCAGGGCCCCTTCCCGGAGACGGTCCGGGACCCCCTGAGCGTCGGGTGGCCGCGCGTCAGCAGGAGGTCCTTGACCGTCACCGGCACCCCGTCCAGCCGCCCGCGCGGCTCCCCGCGCCGCCACCGCTCCTCCGACTCCCGGGCCCGCGCCAGCGCCTCCTCGGCGGTGATCCGCACGAACGCGTTCACCTCCGCCCCCGCCCGCTCGGCCCGCGCGAGGGCCGCCCGGGTCACCTCCACGGGACTGAGCGCACCCGTGCGGTAGCCGTCGAGGAGCCGCACGGCGGTGAGGTCGTGCGCGTGCTCGGTCATGCACCCTCCCGGGAAGTCAGTGTCCGGGTACGTACCCGCGGTTCTTGTCGACCACGTTCGGCAGCGGCCGCCCCGCCGCCCACAGGCCGAACAACTCCACGAACTGAGCGCCGAGTTCGTCCCGCCAGCCCACCGTGTCCCCGCTCATGTGCGGGGAGACGATCAGACCGGGGACGTCCCACAGCGGGCTGCCGGCGGACAGCGGCTCGTGGGCGAAGACATCCAGCGCGGCCCCCGCGATACCGCGCCTGACGAGCGCCTGCGCCAACGCCTCCTCGACCACCAGCGGCCCGCGCCCGACGTTCACGAACCGCGCCGAGGGCTGCATCACCCCGAACCGGCGGGCGTCGAACATGCCCCGGGTCTCCTCGGTCAGCGGCGCCGCCGCCACCACCCAGTCGGCGCGGGAGAGCAGCCGGTCCAGGTCCTCCGGGCCGTGCACCCCGGGGCGCGCGGCCCGGCCGACCAGCGCCGTCCTGACACCGAGCGCCCCCAGGGTGCGCCCGACCGCCCGCCCGATCGGCCCGGTGCCGACGACGACCGCCCGGCCCCCCGCCACCCGCTGCGACTCCCGGTGGCGCCAGACCCGCTCCCGCTGGAGTTCCAGCGTCCGCGGCAGGTCCTTGGCCATCGCCAGCACCAGCGCGGCGACGTACTCCGCGATCGGCTCGTCGAAGATCCCGCGCGCGTTGGTCACCACCGTGTCGGAGGCGGCCAGCGCCGGACACATCAGGTGGTCCACGCCGGCGCTCGCGGTGTGCACCCAGCGCGGGCGCGGACCCCCGTCCGGCCAGGCCCGCCGCACGGCGTCCGACCGGAAGTCCCACACCAGCAGCACGTCGGCGGACGGCAGCCGCGCGGCGAGCCCGGCCCCGTCGACGTACTCGACGCTCGCCCGCCCGGTCAGCCGGCCGAGCCGGGGCCGGGGCGAGGCGTCGAGGACGAGCACGGCGGGGCGGGCCATCGGCAGCGTGCCTCCGGAATCGGGGGACCGACCAGCTGTCGACCTGGCGGTGACGCGGGCGGCGGATTGACCACGCTCGCACCGGAACCTCCCTTCGTCAACACGGCCGCGATCACGGTGATCCCCTGCCGGGACGTCACCGCGACGCCCGCCGGGCCCCCGGTGATCTCGGCCGGCCAAGTGACGATGTGGGCGGTTCCGCGCCGACTGGGTACCCGTGCCGTGGGGCCGTATCGGGCGCCGGCCGATCCGGCGGCGCGGCCCGGCCCCGAGGCGGAGCGACAGCAGGAAGGGCGGACATGACAGCGCTGGGATTCTTGTACCCGGGCCACTCCGGCGAGGACGACTACCCACGCATCGAGCAGCTCCTGGGCAGCGACATCCGGGTCGACCTGGTGCACACCGACACCGGAGAGGACACGCACCGCGCGGACGCGCTGCTGGAGATGGGCTCGTCGGCGCGGCTCGCGGCGGACGTGGAGGAGCTGCGGCACGCCGGCGCCGAGGCCGTGGTGTGGGCCTGCACCAGCGGCAGCTTCGCGCACGGCTGGGACGGCGCCCACGAACAGGTCCGGGCCCTCGCGGCGACGGCCGGCATGCCGGCCTCCTCCACGTCCTTCGCCTTCGCCCACGCGGTACGGGAACTGCGGGCACGCCGGGTCGCGATCGGCGCGACGTACCCGCAGGACGTGGCCGCGCTCTTCGCGGACTTCCTGCGCGCGGCCGGCCTGGAGGTCGTCGCCGTCCGCGGCGCGGGCGTCGGCACGGCGGCCGAGGCCGCCACGTGGGGCGAGGCCGAGGTGCTGGCGCTGGCCCGCTCGGCCGACCACCCGGACGCGGAGGTACTGCTCCTGCCGGGCACGGCCCTGCACACGGCCGCCTGCATCCCGGCGCTGGAGAAGGAGGTGGGCAAGCCGGTCCTCACCGCCAACCAGGTCACCGTCTGGGAGGCCCTGCGCCTGGCGGACCGCCGGGTCAACGCGCCGGAACTGGGCGCGCTGTTCACGCGGGAGCCGCTGGTCCAGGCGTGAGGCCACGCCGGACCCGTCTGACACGGAAGAACCCCGGTCCGCGGAAGCGGTACCGGGGTTCTGTCGTCCTGCTCTGGAGCGCCGGGCAGGCCTTGCACCTGCATCTCCCCGCAGGAAGCGGGGCGTCTTTCCTTGGACCACCAACGCAGTGCCGGTTGTTCGGAGTTGCTCCGTCGACCAGCGCATGATGATCGTATCGTACGAACGCCGGATGCGCACGCCGTACAACCTTGAACGGTTCATGGCGGTCTTGCCCGCGTGAACCCTGTGCCGAACCTGTGCACGGGGGCATTGATCAGGGAGTGCACCATGCGAGCCACCGCCGTCCGCAGTACCGTCCTGTCCGCGTCCGCGGTCACGCTGACCCTGCTCGTCACCGCCTGCGGCGGCGGTGGCGGCGAGGGCGGGGACGAGAAGGCGAAGGGGACCGCCGCGGCGTCCGAGAAGCCCGCCGCGAAGGCGCTGTCCGCCGCCGAACTCGACAAGCTGGTGGTCACCACGGCCGACCTGAAGGGCGAGACGGCCGCGAAGCCGGGCAAGGACGACGTGGCCGACCCCGACACGGTCTCCGTCGACAAGGCCGAGTGCGAGCCCGTCGCCAAGGCGCTCAGGGCGCTGCCCGTCGCGGAGCCCGCGGCGAGCACGCAGCGACTGGTCACCCTGGAGTCCGCGGCGGCCAAGAAGGGCATGCCGTCGATGGAGGAACTGGCGCAGATGTCCGAGAAGGAGGCCGAGGAGGCGACGATCGACTCCCTCGACATCACCAAGACGATGACCTCCCTGTGGTCCTACGACGCCGACGGCGCCGAGCAGGCCCTCGCCGCGATCCGCGAGGCCGGCGAGCAGTGCGCCGGGGGCTTCGCCCTGACGGACGACGGCGAGAAGGGGCAGGTCACCGGGATCGTCACCGACAAGATCTCCGCCGGTGAGGACGCCGTCGCCTGGACGGTCCAGGAGAAGGTGGACGGCGAGCAGGTCGAGACCAAGGTCGCCGTCTTCCGTCAGGGTTCCACCCTGGCGGGCTTCTCGTCCTTCAACATCGCGGCCGTCACCCGGGGCGACGCCTTCGACCAGCCGACGGCGGTCATCGAGGCGCAGGCCGCGAAGCTCGGCTGACACGGAAGAACCCCGGTCCGCAGAAGCGGTACCGGGGTTCTTCTTTCCTGCTCTGGAGCGCCGGGCAGGCCTTGCACCTGCATCTCCCCGCAGGAAGCGGGGCGTCTTTCCTTGGACCACCAACGCAGTGCCGGTTGTTCGGAGTCGCTCCGTCGACCAGCGCATGATGATCGTACCGAACCCTCGGCCGATCCGCACATCGAGTGGCGGCCCCCCGCGGCCACGCCTCCGACGCCGTCGGGAATAGCCGGCCACCCCCTCCCGTTGAACCCCGGGCGAGTGAACGACCCGAACAGCAGGAGGCACCCCACCATGTCCATGTCCACAGACGCCGCGGGGGAAATCCGGGGCACCACGCGCGGCACCGCCCCCGTCCCCCTCTCCGTCCTGGACCTGGTCACCGTCGGCGCCGGCCGCACCGCCTCCGACGCCCTGCGCACCAGCGTGGACATCGCCCGCCTCGCGGAGACCCGCGGCTACCACCGGTACTGGGTGGCCGAGCACCACTCCATGCCCGGCGTCGCCTCCTCCTCGCCCGCCGTGATCCTCGCCCACCTCGCCGCACACACCGACCGCATACGGCTCGGCTCGGGCGGCGTCATGCTGCCCAACCACGCCCCGCTCGTCATCGCGGAGCAGTTCGGCACCCTGGAAGCCATGGCTCCGGGCCGGGTCGACCTCGGCCTCGGCCGCGCCCCCGGCACCGACGGCGCCACCGCCGCCGCCCTGCGCCGCAGCGACCGCCTCCACGAGGGCGCCGACGACTTCCCCCAGCAGCTCGTCGAGCTGACCCGGTTCCTCGACGACGACTTCCCCGACGGGCACCCGTACGGCCGTATCCACGCCGTCCCCGGCCCCGTGCAGGCGACCTCGCCCGGCGGGGTGCAGTCCCCGCACCGCCCCCCGGTCTGGCTCCTCGGCTCCTCCGGCTTCAGCGCCCGCCTGGCCGCCACCCTCGGCCTGCCGTTCGCCTTCGCCCACCACTTCTCCGCGCAGAACACCATCCCCGCCCTGGACCTCTACCGGGAGAACTTCCGCCCCTCCGAGGTCCTCGACGAGCCCTACGCCCTCATCGGCGTCTCCGCCCTCGCCACCGACGACGAGAAGGAGGCCCGGCGCCAGGTGCTCGCCGCCGCGCTGAACATGGTGCGGCTGCGCACCGGCCGGCCGGGCCTCGTGCCGACGCCGGACGAGGCCGAGGCGTACGACTTCAGCCCGATGGAGGAGGAGTTCGTCGCGTCCTGGAACAGCAACGTCGTCCACGGCACCCCGGACGCCGTCCGCGCGGGCCTGGACGACCTCCAGAAGCGGACCGGCGCCGACGAGCTGATGATCACCGCCAACGCGCACGGCGGCGACGTACGCCTGCGCAGCTACGAGCTGATCGCCGACGCCTACGGCTTGCCCGCGACCGCCTGAACCAGCAGCTCGGAGATGCGGTCGGGGGACACGGGACGGGAGTACAGCCAGCCCTGTCCCGTGTCGCAGCCGATCCGGCGCAGCCGGGTGGCCTGGTCGGAGGTCTCGACGCACTCCGCGGTGACCGACAGGCCGAGCCGGTGGGCGAGCTGGACCATGGCCTCGACGATGACCTCGTCGGCCGGACTCGTACCGTCCCGCTCCGGGTCCCCGTCCCGCTCGGCGCCGCGGGCGTCGTACTGGAAGCCGCGGACGAAGGAACCGTCCAGCTTCAGGACGGAGACCGGCAGGCGGCTCAGGTACGCCAGGTTCGAGTAGCCCGTGCCGAAGTCGTCGATGGCGATCCGCACGCCCATGTCGCTGAGCGCCTTCAGCGCTTGCAGCGGCCGGCCGGCCGAGCCCATCACCGCGGACTCGGTCAGCTCCAGTTGCAGCAGTTCGGGGGCGAGGCCCGTGTCCGCCAGGGTGCGGGCCACGTCCGCCACCAGGTCGGAGTCCCAGACCTGACGGACGGCCACGTTGACGCTGACGAAGATCGGCGGCTCGCCCGGGTGGTCGAGCTGCCAGCGCCGCGCCTGCTCGCACGCCGTGCGCAGCACCCAGCGGCCCAGCGGGACGATCGAACCGTCCTCCTCCGCCAGTGCGATGAACCGATTCGGCGCCAGTACGCCGAACTGAGGATGTTTCCAGCGGATGAGCGCCTCGACACCCCGCAGCCGCCCGTCCTCCATGCCGACCAGCGGCTGGTACTCCAGCGCGAACTCACCGCGCTCGATCGCCGGGCGCAGCGTGGCGGCCAGGGCCTGACGGGTCATGCGGTGGGCGTTGCGCTCGGGGTCGAAGAGGGTCCAGCGGGCCTTGCCGTCGGCCTTGGCCCAGTACAGCGTGGTGTCGGCGGCCTGCATCAGGGCGGTGGGGTTGGTACCGGCCGCGTGGCGTTCCACGACGCCCACCGACGCCGTGACCGAGACGAGACGGCCGGAGAGGTCGACGGGCTCGCGCAGCGCGGTCAGCGCCGACTCGGCGAGGTCGGCGAGCTGGTCGGTGCCCGTGGAGCCCTCCACCAGCAGCGCGAACTCGTCGCCGCCGAGCCGGGCCACCAGCGGCGCACCGGCACCGGTCCGGGGCTGCGCGGCCTCCTCGGCGCAGTGCGTCAGACGCTCGGCGACGGTCGCCAGCAGCCGGTCGCCGGCGCGGTGGCCGAGGGTGTCGTTGACGGCCTTGAAGCCGTCCAGGTCGAGGTAGCACAGCCCGATCCGGCCGGTGCCGCCCTCGTAGGACTCCGGCTCCAGGGCGGCGGTGAGCCGCTCGAAGAACAGGGTCCGGTTGGGCAGCCGGGTCACCGGGTCGTGCATCTGCAAGTGCCGCAGCCGGGCCTGGAGTTCGTGCCGGGCGCTGATGTCGGCGACCGACAGCAGCAGCCCGGGGGTGCCCCCGGTCAGCGGCTCCACGGTGATCTGCGCCCACAGGAACTCGCCGTCGGGGCGCTTCAGCCGGCGCGTGCAGCGCAGCCGGGGCCGGTGCCCGCACAGCACCTCGCGGTAGGCGTGCCAGGCCCGGGTGTCGCCGGCGAGGTCCACCAGGTCCGCCGCCGACCGCCCGGCCAGCGCCTGGGGCGAGGCGCCGAACAGGGCGCCGAGGGTGTCGTTGGCGCTGACGACGATCCCGTCGGGATCGACGACGGCCATGGCGAGCGGCGCCGCCGTGAACGCCGAGCGGTAGGCCGGGGGTTCGGCACGGGCCGGGGACTCCGCACGACCCGCGTGCGCAGCACTGGGCGCCACTTCGATGTCACGCTCTGTGACGGCCGACCCGTCGAGGTCTGCCGCGGGCGCCGGCCCTTCGGACGTTCCGCTCACCGCTAGCTCCCGCAGTGCCTCGATCTCTGTCCGTGCAGGAAAGTGTGCCGATCATAGAGGGTGGCTCCCGGCCCTTCCAGCCGCACAGCGGTCACCGGTTCCCCCGGACCCTCCTGACAGATCGTTTCTGCTCGCACCTGGCCGGGTTCTAAACACCCCCGACCAGTTGTGACGTTCCGTGAGTGGGGGGAAGGGGCCACTTTCGGCAATCCCCGGACGGCTCACCCGTCCGGCCCAAGCGAACAGGGCGCAGTACGACAAATATGCACAAGCTGGGTGCGGTGTTCCGCGAACCGCACCCGGAGGTCCATGTGCCGCGCCTGCTCCGCCCGAGGCGACTTCCCCGTGAGGCCCTCAGGGGCCTCGGCGCGGGCGGCCGGCCGGGCGGCGGAGCCTGGCCGAGACTGCGCAGTACCGCGGCCGTGGCCACCACCCTCTCGGCGCTGGCCGCGACCTCCCTGATCACCGCCCCCTCGGTGGCCGAACCCTTCTCGCCCGAGCCGTGCGCCCTGGAACGCACCGAGGCGCACCACTCCGAGGGCGTGGACACCTGGAACGCCGCCTATCCGCGGCCGACCCGCGCGCTGGACGCGGTGATGGTCTTCCTGTCCTTCCCGGACTCCCGCCCCCTGGCCGCGCCCCGGGAGCTGGCCGCCGACCACTTCCCGGCCACCACCCGGTTCTTCCAGCGCGCCTCCTACGGCAAGTTCACGCTGCGCCCGCACCCGCTGCGGAACTGGATCCGGATGCCGCGCCCGTCGACGGCGTACGCCATACAGCGGGACTGGAGCGCCGGGCACCGCGCCGCCTATCTGCGCGACGCGCTGGCCGCGGCCGACGACCGGGTCGACTTCTCCCGCTACGACGTCGTGTACTTCGTCGCCGACCCGGACGCGCCCGGCGTGGACTCCGACGCCACGAAGGTCGTCAACCTGGAGACCCCGCTGCGCGCGGACGGCACCGACATCCGGCGGGTCGTCACGGTGTTCGAGAACCATCCGCCGGACCGGCTGGTCCTCGCCCATGAGACCGGACACGTCTTCGACCTGCCGGACCTGTACCACCGGCCCGCCGACGGCAAGGGCGACTGGGACACGCATGTCGGCGACTGGGACCTGATGGGCAGCCAGTTCGCGCTTGCGCCCGATCTGTTCGGCTGGCACAAGTGGAAGCTGGGGTGGCTTCAGCCGAGGCAGGTGGCGTGTGTGCGGGGCGCCGGTCCGGTCCGGCTCACCCTGGAGCCGCTGGGCGCGGGCCCCGGGGTGCCGGTGACCGGGGCGGCGGGCGCGCCGGCCTTCGGTCTGGGCCGGGGCACCAAGCTCGCGGTCGTCCGCACCGGGGCCGGCGAGGTCCTCGCCTTCGAGGCGCGCGGTCCGGTCGGCAACGACGTCGCCGCCTGCCGGGCGGGGGTGCTGGTGTACCGGGTGCGCAGCGGGGCGGAGTCCGGCGGCGGGCCGGTCGAGGTGATCGACGCCCATCCGCGCACCGGGGCCTGCTGGGAGGACTCGGTCTACCCGCCGCTCGCCGACGCGCCGGTCGCCCTCGGCGAGAGTTTCACGGTGCCGGGGGAGGGCGTACGGGTGGAGGTGGAGGGGCGGACGGTGTCGGGGGCCTGGACGGTGAAGATCACGCCTGGCTGAGAGCGTCCCCGGGCATGCGTGCGAAGAGGCTCGTACGCGAAAGGCCCCCCGCTCGCGCGGAGGGCCTTTGCTGTCTGTGCGCCGCCAGGGACTCGAACCCCGGACCCGCTGATTAAGAGTCAGCTGCTCTAACCAACTGAGCTAGCGGCGCCTGCTGACGTCGTAGACATTAGCACCCACCTCGGCGGGAGGAAAAATCGATATCCGCACGGCCGCGCGGGCCGCCCGCACCGCCGCCCACAGCAGGACCTCCGGGCCGGGCAGCCAGGGCCGGCGGGTGTCCGGGGCGACCAGCCAGCGGGCGGCGGACCGGGCGGAGCCGGCCGGTGCGGGGACGGTCACGGTGTCCCCGGTGCCGTGGCAGAGCAGCGGCGGTACGGCGCCGGTACGGCCGCCGCCGTCGGGCCGGCCGCGCGTCCCCCACTCCTCCCACGCCAGCAGCGAGGGCAGCCGCTGTGCGGTGCCCGGCGCGGCGAAGAGCAGTATGCGCGCGCGGCACTCCGCCACCGGACCCGAGCCCGGGCCCTCGGCCCACATCCGGTCCAGCATCCGGCGTCCGAACATCGCCGGGGCGCTCACGACGTCGAACGCCGAGCCGCACGGCAGGACCACCGGGGCCTGGGGCCGCTCCTCCCAGAAGGCGAGCGTGTCGTGCGGACACGCGGCGGCGGAGGCCAGCCAGGCGGCGCCGGACGGGGTGACGTGGGAGACGTGGGAGACGTGCGGAGGGCTGCTCATGGGGGACATGTCTACCGGCTGTGAGGGTTCGGTCTCCCTGAGTTGCCGGAACGCGGGACAGGGGCCGGGCCGGGGAGGTATCTTGCCCACTCCCTTGGCATATGCCTTCGCGCTTCGCCCGGTTCCGCCGTCGTTGGCCGTTGGCCGTTGGTCGCCGGCCGTTGGCCGTCATCGTTGGTCGCCGTCGTTGGTCGCCGTCGTTGGTCGTTCGTCGTCTCAGACCGATTCGGCGGGGCCGAGGCCGCTCTCGCCTCCCCGCATCAGGTCCCGGCCGAACTCCACCATCTTCTTGGCGTAGTCCTCGGTCCACTCGGCCCGCTCCGCGATGTCCGCGGTGGTCAGCCGGTCGAACCGTCGCGGGTCCGCGAGCTGCGCCGCCGCCATCGCCTGGAACTCCACCGCCCGGTCCGCCGCCGCGCGGAACGCGTGGGTCAGCTCCGTGGCCCGCTCCAGCAGGTGCCGTGGATCGTCGATCGACTCCAGATCGAAGAAGTGCTCCGGGTCGGCGGCGGCCGCCGCGGGCTCGAAGAGCAGGGGCGCGGGGCGTAGCCGCGGTTTGTGGTGACGCGGCGTGGGCTCCGCCATGTCTCTCCTCCTCGTACGTCGCACATGACCCGGTCGAACGGGCCACCGTCCATTGTCCCGCGCCCACGCAAGAGGGCCTCGCGGCGGACTCGGGCGGGGTCAGGGCCGCCAGGCCACGCGGTGCGCGGACCAGTGTTCCCAGGTGGACATCACCGCCTCCCACCCGTCCGGGCTGTGTTCGTCGGCCGCCTCCGGCGGCGTGCCGGACTCCGTCCGGCGGTTGGGCTGCGTCGTCCTCGGTGTCCGCCGGGGCAGGCGCCGCAGGGGCGGTCAGGGCCGCCAGGCCACGCGGTGCGCGGACCAGTGTTCCCAGGTGGACATCACCGCCTCCCACCCATCCGGGAACTTCACGGTCGTGCCCAGTTGGACCGGCTCCGTGGACGGGTAGGCGTCCAGGAGTTCGTCGACGCCCGCGCGGCAGACGACCACGCACGCGTGCCGGTGCCGGGAGGCCAGGACGCACAGGCGGCCGGTCTCCAGGTGGAACGCCGTGGCGTCGGGGCGGCCGGAGAGGGGGTGCAGGACGACCGTCACGTCGTACTCCCGGCCCTGGAGCCGGTTGGCCGTGTCGACGGTGACGCCGGTGACACCGAGGCCGGCCAGCGCGGCGCGCACCGCCGCCGCCTGGTCGCGGTGGGCGGTGCCGACCGCGATCCGGCCGGGGGTGAGCGGCGCCGGGTCCGGTGAGCGCTCGGAGACCGCCGCGCCCTGCCGCTCCAGGAGCCGTCGGACGACCGCCGCCACCGCCCCCACCGCCTCCGGGTCCGTGCGCGGGGTGTGCCGGGCGGGCAGCTCCAGCAGGCCCCAGCCAGAGGCGGCGGCCTCGTCGATCACCCGGTCGGGGCCGGAGCCGTCCGAGGGGACGGCGAAGGAGAGGGCGCGGTCGCCGTGGTCCGTGCCGCTGCGGAACGGCGTGTAGGGGTAGAACGCGTCGGAGACCAGGGGCGCCGCCGACGCCGGGAGGCGCCAGGAGACGGGGAGGCGGTGCTGGGGGAGGTCCGGGTTGTGGGCGAGGAGCGTGGTGACGGCGGAGGCCGACGGGTCGTAGGACAGGCCCGCCCACTGCTCGCCGCCCACGATCGAGAACGGGTCCAGCTGCCCGGGATCACCCACGAACAGCGCCCGCTCGAACAGGCCGGCGACGGCGAGCAGCGAGTCCGAACGCATCTGGTACGCCTCGTCGACGATCGCGTGCCGCCACGGCTCGTCCACCTTCACGTGCGCCCACTTCGCGGCCGTCGACAGCACCACCGCCAGCCCGGCCAGGTCGGCGGCCTTCGCCGACTTCCGTACGTTGTCCAGTGCGTCCAGCGCCTTGTCGTACGGGTCGGCGTCGCTGCTGTGCAGCCGGCCCACCGGCAGCTCGGGGTTCTTCTCGGCGAGGCGCAGGACGAGGTCGTCGACCTGGGCGTTGGTCTGCGCGACCACCATCAGCGGGCGGCCCGCCTCGGCCAGCTCCAGCGCCGCCCGCACGACCAGCGTCGACTTGCCGGCGCCCGGCGGGGAGTCGACGACCACGCCGCGGTGCGTGCCGTGCAGGGTGTCGGCGAGGATCGCGTCGGTGGCACGGGTGGCCGCGGCGCCCGGATCGAAGGGGACGGCCGGATCGAAGGGGACGGCCGGACTTCCGGCGGCGGGACCGCCCGTGGTCGGGCCGCCCGTGGCCGGGAGCGCCTCGGTGGTCACAGGAGGTCCTCCTCGGTCAGCGGGTCGGGGATTTCCGGTACGGCGGCGGTCTCGCCCGGCGGTCCGCCGTGGGTCCACGGCGTCGCCTCCGCGTCGGGCAGCTTCGCGCCGCCGCGCTGCTCGTGCTCGAAGAGGGTGAAGCAGACCAGGTCGCCCTTCTCGGGTACGGACCCGGCCTCCGGTTCCTTGCCGCGGCCCATCTTGTCGACGATCCGCAGCACGAGAACACCGTCCGCGGCCTGCTCGACGTACTCGGCGGCCTGCGGCTTCCCGCCCAGCGACCGGTACACCTTGACCCGCTCGGTGAGCTGCGGCCGGTCGTCGGTGCGGACGGTGACCAGCGGGCGCGGGCTCGGCCGCCTGCCCTCGCTGTACGTCATGACCACGTCCGTGACCTCCCCGGTGAACGCCTCCCCGGCCAGCCGCCGCCCCGCCATCACCAGCGGATCGTCCAGCGCCTCCTGGGCGTCCAGGCGGGCCTGCTCGCGCTCCCGGGTGGCCAGCTTGTTCGCCGCCGTCACCGCGTCGTCGCGGCGCGGCTGCGGGGGCTCGCCGGAGACGATCCGGTCCCGGTGCCCGGTGAACGACCAGCGGTCGCGGGTCCACCGCTCCTCGACGTGCGCCCCGGCGGGCAGTCCCCGCAGCAGGTCCAGGCCGCGCCACACCGCGTCCCAGGTGGGCCGCGTACGGCTGAGCACCAGGTCGCGGATCTCCCGCTCGGCCGCGCTCACCGCGCCGTACCGCTCGTCGGCCGCCAGGCCGTCCTCGGCGGCGGCGAGCGCGGTGCGGGCCCGGTCGTAGCGCTCGATGGCGGGAGCGAGCAGCTTGTTGTCGAACGCCGGGTCGGTGGCCGGACCCGCGGGCGGGCACAGCAGCTGGCCGTCCGCGTCCCGGGCCAGCTCCGCCCGCAGCGCGGCCTCGGCCCCGGATGTGCCCTCCGGGGGGTCGATCCAGGCCAGCAGGGCGCCCAGGTGCTGGTCCTCCAGCGTGGACTGCCCGGTCGCCCAGTGGCGGCCCAGCAGGTCGGTCATGGCCAGGAGGAGGGAGGAGCCGGGGACGCGGGCGCGTTCGCCGTAGTGGGTCAGCCAGCGGCCGAGCAGCGGCACCCGGGGCGGCGCGGGGTGCGGGGACTCCGGGTCCTGGTCGGCCGTACGCCGAAAGCGCATGGAGCGGCCGAGCAGCCGGACCAGGTCGATGCCCGCGCGGCTCGGCACCACCAGTTGCGCGGCGTCCGCGCACAGCTCGACCTCCACCTTGACCCGCTTGCCGGTCGCCGGGTCGGTCTCGGTGCGCTCGGCGGCCTCGACGGCGCCGGCGTACGCGTCGATGTGCGGCAGGACGACGTCGGCCAGCTCGGCCAGGAACCCGAACCGCAGGTCGCGGTCGCGGGGCTGCGGGACGGCCAGCAGGCGCGGGGCGTCGCGGTCGGTGCCGACCAGGGCGCCGAGCGGGGCGCCGACCTCGCCGGCCGTGACCAGCGGGACGAGGACCAGGGGCCGGTCGGACAGGTGCCGGTGCCGGACGGTGGCGGCCGGCTGCGCGCGGCCGGTGCGCACCGCCTCCAGCCGGGCGAGCGTGCCGATCAGCGACATGCCGCCTCCCGGGTCCCGGCCCGCGCCCCCAGCGCCTCGGCCCGCAGCTCCGCCGCCCGGCGCAGCGCCGCCACCGCCGGGTCGTCCGGGTCCCCGGCCGCGCCGTCGGCCGCCGCCAGTACGTCGTCCACCGTCGCCAGCCCGCCCAGCTCGGCCCGCGCCTGCCGGCCGAGGGTGGTCACCGCGCCGGCCGCCCGGGACCGGGCACGGCAGTGGAAGGCCAGCTCGCAGGCGGACAGGCACTCGGGCGCGTACGCCGCCGGGACCGCCTCGACCGCCGCGGTCAGCTCCTCGGCCGGCCGGTCCGGGGCGAAGCACGTGCCCTCCGGCAGGGCGTCGGCGATCTCCTCGATCCGGGTGAGCCGGGCCAGCTGCCGGGCGGTCACCGCGCGCTGCTTGCGTACGTCGACGGCGGCGGCGGTGGGCAGGTTGGAGAAGTCCTCCGGGCAGACGAGCAGGACCCGGTGGCGCACGCGCGGGGCGGGCCGCAGCCGCGCCGCCAGCTCCTCCAGCGCCAGCACGTACACCGCGGCCTGCCGGGCGGCGGCGCCGACCTTCGCCGGGTCCGCCGAGCCGTCCAGCACCGGGAACGACTTGATCTCCACGACCGTCCAGCTGCCGTCCGGGTGCACCACCACCGCGTCCGGCTCCAGGAAGGCGGGGGAACCGGCCACGTCGAGGGCGAGCATCGGATGGTCGAGGAGGGTCCACGCGGCGGCCCCGGTCGCCTCGCGCAGCGCCAGCTCCGTGCGCGCCGTACGCCCCCGGGGCCCGTCGGCGGACAGATCGGGCGCCCGCGTGTCACGCGGCGGCTCGGCGCCCCGGTCCAGCTTCTCGTGCACCAGCCGCAGCAGCTCCGCGCCGCCGTCCGCCTTGACCCGGGCCTCGAACGCGTTGCCCCGCACGAAAGCGAACTGGGACTGGCCGAAGACCGACGGCGCGCCCAGCGCGCTCGCCAGGCTCGTCTTGTCCACCCCGGCACCGTCCAGGATCGCGCGCCGTCTGCACCCGGGGTTGGCCGCGAGGGCGGCCAGGGCGCGGGCGTCCAGGGCCTTGGGCGGTACGTCGGGGCCGCGCAGCTCAGCGAGCCGGTGCCGGAGCGCCGTCTCCCGTGTCCGCGGGGGAGGCGTCCGGCCCGGCTCCGGACCGGAGCCGCTCGTCGCGCTGGCGTGGAAATCGCTCACCCGCGGAAGTCTCGCACCCCCCACTGACAACAGGGGAGTGCGAGCCCGCGGAGCGCCGTGCGAACACCGGGGCCAGCGGGGCGAGCCCGGCGGTGAGCGCGCCGCGCGCCCGCTCCGCGCCGCGCAGGACGTACGGCGTCAGCACCAGCCCCGCGCCCATCACCACCGCGCCCGCGACCGCGTCGAGCAGGTAGTGGTTGGCGGTGCCCATCACCACGACCGTGGTCACCAGCGGGTAGACCACGCCGGCCACCCGCGTCGCGCGCGTACCGCCGAACCGCCACAGCAGCACCCCGCACCACAGCGCCCAGCCGACGTGCAGGCTCGGCATCGCGGCGTACTGGTTGGTCATCCCGCCCAGGCCGCGCGGCGCGCTCGCCTCACCGCCCCACCAGCCGTACGCGCTGTAGTGGGCCATCGTGTCGACGAAACCGTGGGCCGGGGCGAGCAGCCGGGGCGGGCAGGTCGGCAGCACCGTGAAGCCGATCAGGCCGATGAACGTGGACGTCAGCAGCCAGGTCCGGGCGGCGCGGTAGCGCACCGCGCGGGAGCGGAAGACCCACACCAGCACCAGGGGCGTCACCAGGTAGTGCAGGGACGCGTACCAGAAGTCGGCGGGCACGCCGAGCCACGGTTCGCTGGTGAAGAGACGGTTCAGCGGGTGCTCCGCGTTGAGGTGGAGCACCTTCTCGACGCGCAGGACGGCCAGGCCGTGGTCGACGGCGTCGGAGACGTCGCCCCGCACCAGCAGCCGGCCGGCCGAGTAGCAGGCGTAGACGAGGAGGATCAGCGGCAGCTCCGTCCACCAGCGCGGACGGACCCGGGGGGCCGCCTCGGTGCCTGGTGCGTCGGCGCGCGGCATCCGATCGCCCTCCCCTTCGTCCTCTTCTTCCTCGCGTCCCGCCCCGGACACCCGCCCGTTCCGGGCGTGTCACTCTACGGCGGTGGGGACCCGCGGCACGGGGCGCCCCCGGCCCTGGAAGACGTCACGGTCGCCCCCCGGGTTGCCCGTGCGGAACGTACGCGATGATGGAAGGGCTGCACCTCGCATTTACCCGCCATTCACCCCGAAAGGCCGTCTCATGGCACCGCGCATCCTGCTCGCCCGGCACGGACAGACGGAGTGGTCGCTGTCCGGCAGACACACGGGCCGGACCGATGTGCCCCTCCTGGAGGAGGGCCGGCGCGGCGCCAAGCTGCTCGGCGAGCGGCTGCACCGGGCGCCCCTCGACGGCCTGCCCGCGGCCGAGGTGCGCACCAGCCCGCTGGTACGCGCGCGTGAGACGTGCGAACTGGCCGGCTTCGGCGACCGGGCGCAGCCCTGGGACGCGCTCATGGAGTGGGACTACGGGGCCTACGAGGGGATGACGCCGGCCGAGATCCAGGCGGTCCGGCCGGGCTGGCTGATCTGGCGGGACGGCGTCCCGGAGGGCGAGAGCACGGCGGACGTCACCGCGCGCGCGGACGAGGTCGTCGCCTGGGCCCGGGAGGCCGACCGCGACGTCCTGGTCTTCGCCCACGGCCACATCCTGCGGTCGATCGGCGCCCGCTGGCTCGGCCTGCCGCTGGACTTCGGTGCCCGGATACGCCTGAACCCGACGTCCCTGTCGGTGCTCGGCTGGGCCTACGGCGAACCGGCCGTCGAGAACTGGAACGACGTCGGCCACCTCGCCGGGTGACGGGAACCGCCGAGTCCGGGAAGCGGAACGGCATCGGTCGCCCGGCGGGGTGACGGAGGACCCGCCGGGCCCGGGAACGGGAACGGCATCGGCCGCCCGGCCAGGTGACGGGACCGCCGAGTCCCGGGACCATGCCGGATCACGCGGTGCGGGGCAGCGCCGCGTGGCGTTCCAGGAACGCGGCGACTCCTCTCGTCCGGCGGTGCGGCAGCAGGACCCGGGCCGTGCCCGCCAGCATCCTCTGGACCCGGGTGGACTGGACCTCCCCGAGCAGGCCCAGTACCCGCAGACCGGCCGCGGCCGCCGCGTCCGGCCGGCCGCCGCGGGCGTGGTCGTCGGCGAGTTCCGCCGCGTACAGGGCGATGTTCCGGGTGAAGTGCGGGTCCTGAAGCTCGACCGCCCGGCGCGCGTGCCGGGCGGCCCGCGGCCACTCGCCCAGCGCGGACCAGCACTGCGCCTCCAGCCCTTCCGCCTCGGCCTCGCCGTAGAAGCTCATCCAGTCGGGGTCGGCGTCGGACGGCCCCCGGTCGAACAGGGCCTGCGCCCGGGCCAGCGCCTGCTCGCAGCCGACCCGGTCGGCCAGTCCCGCCCAGCCGCCCGCCTCCCGCAGGGCCAGCAGTGACATCAGCCGGGCGGAGCCCAGCCCCCGGGCGGCGCGCTGCGCGGCCTGGGCGGCCCGGACCGCCTCCCGGGGCCGGCCCGCGTCGCGCGCGAGGAACGCCGTGTTGCAGAAGGCGTGCGCTTCCAGGGCCGCGTCCCCGGTCGTCCGGGCGGTCGCCAGCGCCTCCGCGTAGTGGGAGCGCGCGTCGTCGAAGCGCCCCGAGTCATGGGCCAGCCAGCCCACGGAGAGCGCCAGTTCACCGGCGCCCGCGTAGAGCCGGTCCGCCGTCGCCTGCCGCATCGCACCGGCGTCCAGCAGCGCGTACGCGGCACGCAGCGGGGCCGCCGCGCGCCGGTAGAGCCCGTCGGCGCCGTGCCGGTCGTCGAGCAGCCGGATCTGGCGGACGGCTTCCTCCAGGGCGCCGGCGTCGCTCGCCCCGCAGCGGCGCACCGGGCGTCCGGCCGCCGCGGCGTCCAGGGCGAGCCCCAGCGGGCCCAGCGAGGCGGCGGTCACCGTGGCGGTCCCGCCCCTCATGAATGCGCGACGCAGCACGTCGCTCTCCTCGTGGTCGTCGTGGGTGTACGGGTTCCCCGGGTCGTACGGCCGGACGGGCACCGCCGTCGCACGGCCCGTGTCCGCCCGGCCGGCCTGGGCCGCGGCTGTCTGAGCCGGGTCCGCGGGAGCCGGGTCCGCCGGAGCCGTGGCCGCACCGGTCCGCGCGTGCCGGCCGCGGACCGACGAGCGGGGCGCGAACCCCAGGTCGGTGAGCGTGCGGCCGGGGAACATGTGCAGGAACACCCGCTCGTACGCGTAGTTGGGGCAGCGGATCTCGCCCGTCTCCACCCGGCCGACGTACCGCGCGTCACAGCTGACCCGCTCGCCGATCTCGCGCGCGGCCCGCCGCACCGCCGCCGCGAACTCGGCCGGCGAGCGCCGGCCGCGCAACTGGCGGAAGACCAGGTTCGGCCGCACTGGCCGGTCGGGCTGGGGTGGGGTCACCGTCGACGACGCCATGGCCGGTCCTCCCGTACGAACCGTCAAACCCTGCCGAGCGCGGGGTGACTTGCCGGGAAAGTTCCCTTTGTTCACCCCGTGTCCGACAAGATGAACGTACCGTCTGTGACGGCGCCGCCACGCACCGTTTGAGTACAAAAGCGGATAAGCCCTCCACGATCTGCCATGAAGTGCCATTCTTTGTGGCGCAATCACGCCGTAGCCCATACCGGTTCGGCGCGTTGAACCCCGTGGACCGGGGCCTGCCTCCCGGTCCGTCTGCTCGTCCGAGGAGTGTTCCGTGGAGTGTTCCGTGGTGTGTGTGGAGTGTTCCGTGGTGGAGACCGGGATGGAGGCCGGGATGGAGACCAGTCGGATCAGCGATCCCCAGGATGCGGGCGACGCCTGTGACGTCGTGACCGTGCCGACCCGGCAAGGACTGGAAGCCGTCGACATCCTCAGACGGGGAGCCGCGGAGGCGGTGGGTCCGGTTCTGCACGACGACGGTCGCGACACCCTCGGCTTCCTGGTGCCGCCGGGCACCGCCGCCGCCTGGGACGTACCGGGGAGCACCTGCACGGGGACGGGGGAGCGGGGCGCGCCGGCGGTCCCGCGGACCCCGGTGCGCGGCCCCGGCTGGCTGCTGCCGCCCGAGGAGACGGACTCCGCGACCGACCCGGGCGACCTGCGCGCCGCGCTCGGCGAGGCGGCCCGGCTGATCGAGGCGGCGGACAACTGCTGCTGAGCCTCGGCGTCCGCACGCGCGGCTCCGGCGCCCGGTGGCGCCGTAGCGCAGGGGGACCGTAGCGCAGTGGCGCAGGTCAGGCGGTCCCTGCGGCGATAATGGCTCCATGGGAAAGTCCAGGAACCCCCGCCGCGGACGGGCCGGCACGGAAGCGGTCGTCGAGGACGTCGACGGCGGACGCGCCGAACTGGTCCCCGACCGCGAGCGGCCCCGCGCCTGGACCCTGCTGATCGACGGCGCCCCGCAGTCACACGTCGACCTGGACGACCCGGCCCACCTCTCCTTCGAGTACCAGCGCCGCTTCGGACACGTCGTCGACCTCGCCGCACCGCCGGGACGGCCCCTGAACGCCGTGCACCTCGGGGGCGGAGCCCTCACCCTCGCCCGTTACGTCGCCGCCACCCGGCCCCGTTCCACCCAGCAGGTCGTCGAGCGGGACGCGGCCCTGGTCCAACTGGTCCGCCGGGAACTGCCACTGGACCCCGGCGCCCGCATCCGCGTCCGGTCCACCGACGCCCGCGCCGGACTCGCCAAGATGCCGCACGGCAAGGCCGACCTGGTCGTCGCCGACGTCTTCAGCGGCGCCCGCACCCCCGCCCACCTGACCTCGGCCGAGTTCCTGGACGAGGTCCGCCTCGCCCTCGCGCCCGACGGGATCTACACCGCCAACCTCGCCGACGGCCCGCCCCTGGCCCACCTGCGCGGCCAGATCGCCACCGCCGCCACCCGGTTCGCGCACCTCGCCGTCATCGCCGACCCGGCCGTACTGCGCGGCAGACGGTTCGGCAACGCCGTCCTGGTCGCCGCCGACCGGCCGCTGCCGCTCGCCGAGCTGACCCGCCGGGCCGCCTCCGACCCCCAGCCGGCCCGGGTCGAACACGGCAAGGCGCTCACCGACTTCACCGGCGGCGCCGCCCCCGTCACGGACGCCGCGGCGGTGGCCTCCCCGGCGCCGCCGCCCTCGGTCTTCGGCTGACCGGCCTGTCCTGCTTGTCCGGCCTGTCCGGCCAGCCCGGCCGCCGCTCGGCGGGTCAGTGGGTTCGCTGCTCAGTAGGCCCGCTGCTCAGTGGGTTCGCTGCTCAGTAGGTCCCGACCTCCACCCGTGGCGGTCCGTCGTGCCAGGTGCAGAACACCGACACCCGGTCCGCGCCCGAGGTGAACTCCACCCGGATCCACGACTCCGTCTTCCACACCTGCATCGACCAGCCCGCGCCCGGAGTCGCCGACACCAGCGACGCCGAGGCCGGCCCCAGGTCGAACACCGCCCGGCCCCCCTTGGTGTCGTAGCTCTTGACCTGCCCGGAGGAGGCACCAGCCGAAGTGGGGGACGCGGCGGGGGACTTCGGGGCGGTGGAGGCCGGTGTTCCGGAGGGTTCCGTGCTCGGTTCCCGGGAGGTCCGGGCCGTCTCGGTGGGCTCGGGGGACGGTGACGGGCTGTCCGACGGCGCGGGCCGGCTGGTGGAGGACGCCAGCGACTGCGAGGCCTGTGCCGTCTCCTCGACCGCCGTGATGGGCAGGGCGCGGGGCGGGTCGTAGGCCGTGCCCGCCATGACCGTGTGCACGCCCCACCACGACAGGGTGACCGCCGCGCCCGTGGCGAGCAGCCAGGCCAGTACGTGTACGAGTCCTCTGCGCATCGCGGCCATACTGCACCACCCGCCCCACGGGTGTCGCGCACGGAAAGTTGTCCACAGGCCCGAACCGGCCTCGTCCGTATGGCGTACGGTGCCGCCCATGGCAAGTGTGCTCGTGGTCGAGGACGACCAGTTCGTACGCTCGGCGCTCATCCGGCATCTGACCGACGCCGCCCACACGGTGCGCAGCGTGGGCACCGCGCTGGAGGCGCTGCGCGAGGTCGCCCACCTCCCGTTCGACGTGGTGATACTGGACCTCGGGCTCCCCGACCTCGACGGGTCCGAGGCCCTGAAGATGCTGCGCGGCATCACGGACGTCCCGGTGATCGTCGCCACCGCCCGGGACGACGAGACGGAGATCGTCCGGCTGCTCAACGCGGGGGCGGACGACTACCTCACCAAGCCGTTCTCCGTGGAGCACCTGTCGGCCCGGATGGCCGCCGTACTGCGCCGCGCCCGCACGGGCGCCGGGGAGGCACCGCCGTCCGCAGTGCTCCGGGTCGGCGGCCTCACCGTCGACCCGCTGCGCCGCCAGGCCGAACTGGACGGCGTACGGCTCGACCTGACCCGGCGCGAGTTCGACCTGCTCGCTTTCCTCGCCGCCCGGCCCGGCGTGGTCGTCCCCCGCAAGGAACTCCTCGCCGAGGTCTGGCAGCAGTCCTACGGCGACGACCAGACCATCGACGTCCATTTGTCCTGGCTGCGGCGGAAGTTGGGGGAGACCGCCGCCCGGCCCCGCTATCTGCACACCCTGCGCGGGGTCGGTGTGAAGCTGGAACCGCCCGCCGACCCGGAGCCGCCGCGATGAGGTGGGCGCTGGTCAAGGTGTCGCTGGCGGTGACCGCGATGGTCGTGGTCGCCTTCGCCGTCCCGCTCGGACTGGTCGTCCGGGAGATGGCCCGCGACCGGGCGTTCTCCAACGCCGAACGGGAGGCCGCGGCGGTCGCCCCCGCGCTGTCCATCACCACCGACCGCGAGCAACTGGAGCGCGTGGTCGCCGCTGCCGGCTCGGACGACGCGGCGATCGCCGTGCACATACCGGCGACCGGTGACGGTACGGACGGCGGGGACGGTACGGACGCGGCGGACGGTACGGACCGTACGGACGGCAGTGACGGCAGTGACGGCAGTGACGGCGGGGGCGGCGGGGGCGGTACGGAGGGTGACCGGTCCGGTGACGCGACGGTCGGTGGGGCCGGTGGCGCGGCCGACGGAGCGGCCGGCGGCTTCGACATCGGGCCCGAGCGGGCCGCCGCCGAGGACATCGCCGCCGTACGGAGACTGGGGCGCGCCTCCACCACCCAGGTGCCCGACGGTTCCGTGCTGCTCCAGCCGGTCGCGCTCAGCTCCGGCGCGATCGCCGTCGTCGAGGTCTACGTCCCCGAGTCCGAGGTCAGCAACGGCGTGGGCACGGCCTGGGCGGTGCTCGCGGCCGTCGGCGCCGCGCTGATCGTCGGCTCGGTCGCCGTCGCCGACCGGCTCGGCGTACGCATGGTGCAGCCCGCGCAGCGCCTGGCAGAAGGGGCCCAGGACCTGGGCGAGGGCAAGCTCGGTGTCCGGGTGCCGGAGGAGGGCCCGCCGGAACTGCGCTCCGCCGCCGTCGCGTTCAACTCCATGGCCGACCAGGTCGTCCAGCTCCTCGCCAACGAACGGGAACTGGCCGCCGACCTCTCCCACCGGCTGCGCACCCCGCTGACCGTGCTCCGCCTCAACGCGGCCTCGCTCGGCGAGGGACCGGCCGCCGAGCAGACCCGGGCCGCCGTCGAGCAGTTGGAGCGCGAGGTCGACACCATCATCCGTACCGCCCGCGACGCCAGACCGCAGACGGCGGCGGCCGGTCCCGGCGCGGGGTGCGACGCCGCCGAGGTGGTGCGCGAGCGGATGGGGTTCTGGTCGGCGCTGGCCGAGGACGAGGGCCGCACGTGGCGGGTGGCCGGCGCCGACCGGCCGGTGCGGATACCCGTGGCCCGCGCCGACCTGGCCGCCGCCCTCGACGCGCTGCTCGGCAACGTCTTCCGGCACACCCCGGAGGGCACCGCCTTCGCGGTCGACGTGCACAACGCCGAGGACGCGGTGATCGTGCTGGTCTCGGACGCGGGCCCCGGCATACCCGACCCCGGCGCGGCGATGGCACGCGGCCGGGGGTCGGGCAGCGACGGGTCGACCGGCCTGGGGCTGGACATCGTGCGCCGGCTCGCGGAGTCCACGGGCGGGGACGTGCGGATCGGCTCCTCCGTGCTCGGCGGGACCGAGGTGCGGATCTGGCTCCAGCTGGACGGCCGGGCGGCGCCCGTGCGGCGCGGGCACCGGGGGGCCGTACGCAGGCGCCGGCTGCGCGGTGCCGTCCGGACCGTCCGCACCTTTAACCGGTCCCGATCCCTTCCTTAAGCGCATCCTAAGGTCGCCAACCGCCGTCCGGATCAAGTCCTTTGCCCGTTTCGGCGTCGCTAGCGTGCTGCCGCACCCCACCTCCGGCAAGCAGGGAAAGCAGGCACGCCATGAGCACCCACCGGCGCAGGATCAGCGGCAGGAACAAGGCGATCGGCGCGGTCGTGGCAGCGGCCGTCGCGGGCGGCGGCGCGCTGCTGTTCACCGCCTCGGCCCACGCGGCGGGAGTCGGCGCCGCGTACACCAGGACCAGTACCTGGGAGACGGGATACACCGCGCAGTACGTCGTCACCAACGACAGCGCGGAGAAGCGGGCGGACTGGACGCTGGAGTTCGACCTGCCCT
Organism: Streptomyces sp. NPDC090994; assembly: GCF_044768905.1. Classification (NCBI taxonomy): domain Bacteria; kingdom Bacillati; phylum Actinomycetota; class Actinomycetes; order Kitasatosporales; family Streptomycetaceae; genus Streptomyces; species Streptomyces sp. NPDC090994. Next base: position 237,767 of record NZ_JBIVWS010000005.1, on the reverse strand, counting down.
CGGGGACGAAGCTCGGCTCCCTGTGGAACGGCGAGTCCCGGGTGAGCGGGCAGCACGTGACCGTGACCGCGCCGAAGTGGGACACCGACGGGCTGGCGGCCGGCGAGTCGGTCACCGTCGGCTTCGTCGTCCAGGGCACCGGCGACCCGGACGGCTGCCGCGTGGACGGTGCCGCCTGTTCCACGGACGCGGGCGCCACCCCCGAGCCCAGCGGCCGGCCCACCGACACCCCGACCACCGCCCCGACGGCCACGCCCACGCCCACCCCCACGGTCACCGCGACCGAGGACACCGGCAGCGGGACCACCGGCAGCGCCGGGTTCGCCCCGTACGTCGACACCTCGCTCTACCCGGCCTACGACCTGCTGGCCAACGCCGAGGCGACGGGCGTCAAGGAGTACAACCTCGCCTTCGTCACCGACGGCGGGAGCTGCACCCCCAAGTGGGGCGGCGTCACCGACCTGGCGAGCGACGCCGTGGCCGCGCAGATAGGCGACCTGCGCGCGGCCGGCGGTGACGTGCGGGTCTCCTTCGGCGGCGCGGCCGGCTCCGAGCTGGCCACCACCTGCTCCTCGGCCGACGCGCTGGCGGCGGCGTACGAGAAGGTCGTGGCCGCCTACGACCTCACCAAGGTCGACTTCGACGTGGAGGGCGGCGCGCTGCCCGACACGGCCGCCAACACGCGCCGCGCCCAGGCCATCGCCCGGCTCCAGGCCGACCACCCCGACCTGGATGTCTCCTTCACCCTCCCGGTGATGCCCGAGGGCCTGACCCAGCCCGGCGTCGACCTGCTGGCCGACGCCAAGGAGAACGGCGTCACGGTCGACACCGTCAACATCATGGCGATGGACTACGGCGCCTCCTACAGCGGCGACATGGGCAGCTACGCCGAACAGGCCGCCACCGCCACCCAGGCCCAGATCAAGGGCGTCCTCGGCCTCGACGACAGCGCGGCGTGGAAGGCGGTCGGGGTCACGCCGATGATCGGCGTCAACGACGTCGTCACCGAGGTGTTCACCGTGGCCGACGCCGGTCAGCTGGTCGAGTTCGCCGAGGCCAAGGGGCTCGGGAGCCTGTCCATGTGGTCCGCGACCCGTGACAAGGCGTGCCCCGGCGGCCCCAAGCAGCAGGCCGACGCCACGTGCAGCTCCATCGAGCAGACGGACGGCGCCTTCGCCGAGGCGTTCGCCCGGTTCCAGCAGTAGCGGACCGGTGGGGCGCGGCACCCCCGTCGGATGCCGCGCCCCGCTTCCCCGCTCCCCCGGACAGGTGGTCTACTCGGCCGTCCCCACCGGCGGGAGCGTGCCCGTGCGTGCCGCCTCGCCGTACCACAGGGCGCTCGACTTCGGCGTGCGCTCCAGGGTCACGTAGTCGACGTAGACCCCGCCGAACCGCTTCTCGTAGCCGTACGCCCACTCGAAGTTGTCCAGCAGCGACCACAGGTAGTAGCCGCGCACGTCCGCGCCGTCGGCGATGGCCCGGCGGACCGCCGACAGGTGCCCGTGCAGGTAGGCGACGCGCTCGGGGTCGTGGACCGTGCCGTCGGCGCCGGGCTTGTCGTCGTAGGCGGCGCCGTTCTCGGTGATGAACAGCTGGAGACCGGGCGCCTCGCGGGAGTAGCGCATGATCAGGTCGTACAGACCGGTCGGGTCGACGGTCCAGCCCATCTCCGTCTGCTCGCCCGGCGACTGGTGGAAGGCCACGTCGTCGGCGGCCGGCCACGGCGAGACGTCGCCGCCCCCGTGCCCGTCGGCGCGCGGACCGGGGGCGTCCGGGTCGGCGGCCGACACCAGGGTCGGCGTGTAGTAGTTGAGGCCCAGCGCGTCCAGCGGCTGGTGGATCAGGGCGAGGTCGCCGTCCTGGACGTAGGACCAGTCGGTGACCGGCGCCGTCGCCTCGAAGAGGTGCTCGGGGTAGGCGCCGTGCAGCACCGGGCCGTGGAAGATCCCGCCGGACAGGTCGTCGATCTTCCGGGCCGCCAGCAGATCCTCCGGGCGCCGGGACAGCGGCCGGACGACGGAGGAGTTCAGGCTCAGCGCGATCGAGTTGCGGGCCGGCATCGCCGCACGCAGGGCGGTCGTGGCCAGGCCGTGCGCCAGGTTGAGGTGGTGGGCCGCGCGCAGGACGGCCACGTGGTCGGTGCGGCCCGGGGCGTGCACGCCGGAGCCGTAGCCCAGGAAGGCGCTGCACCAGGGCTCGTTGAGCGTCATCCACTGCTCCACGCGGTCGCCGAGCGCCTCGCCGACGATCTGCGCGTACTCGGCGAACCGGTAGGCCGTCTCCCGCTCGGGCCAGCCGCCCGCGTCCTCCAGCTCCTGCGGCAGATCCCAGTGGTAGAGGGTGAGGGCCGGCTTGATGCCCTTGTCCAGCAGCTCGTCGACCAGGCGCCGGTAGAAGTCCAGACCGCGCTGGACGGCCGGGCCGCGGCCGGTGGGCTGCACCCGGGACCAGGAGACGGAGAAGCGGTAGGCGTTCAGGCCCAGGTCCGCCATGAGCGCCACGTCGTCGCGGTAGCGGTGGTAGTGGTCGACCGCGATGTCACCGGTGTCGCCGCCGGCGGTCTTGCCCGGCGTATGGCTGAAGGTGTCCCAGATCGAAGGGGTACGGCCGTCCTCCCGTACCGCGCCTTCGATCTGGTAGGCGGAGGTGGCGGCGCCCCAGAGGAAGGCAGGGGGGAAGGCGGCGGATGTCGGTTCCGGCATGAAAACGCTCCCACGGGTCGGGGACCTCATTATGCATGGGAGCGCTCCCATAACGGGAGTCCGAAAGCGGCTGGACCGAGGCCGGACGCCGTCCCGTCGTTCGGGCCGCACCCGCCCGAAGGAAAACCGTCGTTCAGGCCGACGCCCGGATCACCAGTTCCGTGGGCAGGACCACCTCGCGGTGACCGGTGCCGCGGTCGGCGATCTCGTCGAGCAGGAGGCGTGCCATGGTGCGGCCCATCTCCTCCAGCGGCTGCCGGACGCTGGTCAGCGGCGGATCGGTGTGCCGGGCCACGATCGAGTCGTCGAAGCCGATGACGGCCACGTCGTCGGGTGTCCGCCTCCGCGCGGCACGCAGTTCCAGCAGTGCGCCGGCGGCCATCACGTCCGACGCGACGAAGACGGCGTCCAGGGCGGGACGCCGGCGCAGCAGCTCCCGCATGGCCGCGCGGCCCCCCTCCTCCGTGAAGTCGCCGTGCGCGACCAGTTCCTCGTCGAAGGGAACGCCCGCCTCCCGGAGCGCCGCCCGGTAACCGTCGAGCCGGTCCTGCGCGGCCTCCATGTCCAGCGGTCCGGTGATGGTGCCGATGGTCCGGCGGCCCCGCGCCAGCAGGTGCCGCACCGCGCTCTCGGCGCCGCCGCTGTTGTCCGCGCGGACGTGCCCGAGCGTCTCCTTGTCGCCGCGCCGGCCGGCCAGCACGGTCGGGATGGCGAGGGCGTCCAGTTGGTCGGGGAGGGTGTCCTCGCTGTGCACCGCGATCATCAGCACCCCGTCCACGCGGTGCGCCGCCAGGTACGGGGCGAGCCGCGCGTACTCCTTCTCGTCGCGGACCAGGACCAGCAGCAACTGCATTCCCGCGCTGGCCAGTCCGGCGGACACGCCCCGGATGATCTCCGAGAAGTACGGCTCGCTGAACAGCCGGGTCTCGGCCTCGGGGACGACCAGCGCCACGGAGTCGGTGCGCCGGGTGACCAAGGAGCGGGCGGCCCGGTTGGGTACGTAGCCGAGCTCGGCGATCGCCTGCTCGACCGCCGCGCGGGAATGGGGACTCACCTTGGGTGAACCGTTGATGACCCGGGAGACCGTGCCGCGGCCGACGCCGGCGCGGGCGGCAACGGCGTTCAGGGTCGGACGCCGGACGTCCGCGGTCCTGGGCGGCTCGGCAGGGCTCATCGTTCACCTTCCGGCGTTCGGTGGGGGACTGCTTCATTCTGGCTCAGAAAGCCGGACCGTCGTTCCGCGAGGGCCCGCGGACGGCCCAAGTGGCCGTCACCGCGGGGGAGATGGGGGAAGAACTGGCATGAAACCGGTTGGAAACAGGGTGGAAACCCCGGCAAAGCCGACACGGCCGTGGCCGGTCGGCGACCGCGGCGCGACACATTCACGTGACGTCCGGAACACGCTTGAGCAACAACGCCGTTTTCAACTCTTGACACTTGGGCCCGGCACCGAGGAGTCTTCGGGGCAAGCCGCGTGGGAGCGGTCCCACGGGAAAGCCGGGACGCCTCCCGTGCGGACCAACGCACCATCGGCCCTTCCCTCCGCTTGGCATGGCACACCTCTGACCAGCATCTTCGCACCGCACACCGCGTTGCCAGGGCTGGCCGCTGCTCGAACCGAGAGGGCAGGTCGGGACCGTCGATCCCGGCGGTCTGATTCCTGAGGTCCCCGTTCCCCACTGGAACAAGGAGTAGTGGAATGCGCATCACCCGTACCGCCGGCGGCCGCGGCCGCGGAGCAGCGGCCCTGACCACGTCGGTCCTGACGGCCTCGGCCCTGCTGTTGACCGGATGCAGCAGCGACAGCGACTCGGACGCCGCGGACTCCGACGGGAAGATCACCCTCAAGGTGGCCGACTACGGACAGTTCGGCTACAAGGAGGCCGACCTGTTCGCGAAGTACGAGAAGCTGCACCCGAACATCAACGTGGAGGAAGAGACCACCTCCAACGAGCAGGACTACTACCCCAAGCTCCTTCAGCAGCTGAACACGGGCAGCGGGCTGGGTGACGTCGTCGGTGTCGAGATCGCCCGCATCAAGGAGGTCGTCGACACCCAGGCGGACAAGTTCGTCGACCTGAAGGACACGATCGACGTCAGCCAGTGGGTCGACTGGAAGGCCAAGCAGGCCACCGCCGCCGACGGCAAGGTCATCGGCGCCGGCACCGACATCGGCCCGATGTCGCTGTGCTACCGCCGCGACCTCTTCGAGAAGGCGGGCCTGCCGACCGACCGCGAGGCCGTCGCCGAGGCGGTCTCGGGCGGCTGGGAGGACTACCTCAAGCTCGCCGAGCAGTACCAGAAGAAGGCGCCCGACGGCACCTTCTTCATGGACTCCGCGAGCGCGATGTTCAACGGTGTCGTCAGCTCCTCCGAGAACCAGTACTACGACGCCGACGGCAAGGCCATCTACAAGGACAACCCGGCGGTGCAGAAGGCCTGGAACCTGGCCGCCGAGGCCGCGTCCAAGAAGCTGACCCAGGGCCTGCCCCAGTTCCAGGACCCCTGGAAGGCGGCGCTGCGCAAGGGCACCGTGGCCACGGTGGTGTGCCCCGCCTGGATGGCCAACCAGATCTCGCTCTACTCCGGTGACGACTACAAGGGCAAGTGGGACATCACCAGCGCGCCCGGTGAGACCGCGGCGAACTGGGGCGGCTCCTTCCTGACCGTGCCCAAGACCGGCAAGCACGTCAAGGAGGCCCAGGAGCTGGTCAAGTGGCTGACCGCGCCCGAGCAGCAGGCGGCCGTGTTCAAGGCGGTCGGCATCTTCCCGTCCAACCAGGGTGCCTATGACCTGCCCGAGGTGAAGAACGCGAAGCTCCCGTACTTCAACAACGCCCCCATCGGCCAGCTCTACGCCGAGGAGGCCAAGAGCATCCCCGTCGCCGTGCTCGGCCCGAAGGACGGCGTGATCAAGGACACGATCTCCACGCAGATCAACAACATGGAACAGCGCGGCACCAAGCCCGACGAGGCGTGGGACGCGGCCACCGAGACGATCGACAAGGCCATCGGCTGACCGGGCGGTGCGGGCGGCCCCACCGGCCGCCCGCGCCCCTTCCACGCCGGGACCGCACCGCAGCCGTACGGCGGTCAGGGCCCGTCGGCGTGGGGGCGTCCGCAGCAGATCCGGCCGTGCGCGGCGGGTCTGCTCCGTGGCGTCCGGCACACGTTCCACCGGCCGGCTCCTGACGGACCGGTACCCGTTCCACCGACCGGACCTCTCGGACCGTTCCACGAACCGGCTCCTGACGGACCGGCAGACGTAGCTCGAACCGACCCCTCACGGACCGCCACCCGCTCCTCGGACCGGCACCCGCCGCACAGCGGGACCGGCACACGCTCCTCAGGACCGCCGCGCGGGCCACCCGACGCCGGGCCGGTCCGCACGGGGAGGGAACGACGGGACGGTGGCCCGGCCCGGCGACCCGCCTCCCGCCCCACCCGGCCAGACCTCCCAGGGAAGGACTCCCTCCGTGGCAACCACAACCCCCACACGGGGTGCCGACAAGCCGTCCGCCGGCGGCCCCGGCGCCGCGTCGAAGGCACCCAGCGCGTGGCGCACGCGGCTGTGGCGCTTCGACGACAAGGCGTCGCCGTACGCGTACATCGCTCCCTTCTTCCTGATCTTCGGTGCCTTCGGGCTCTACCCGCTCCTCTACACCGGCTGGATCGCCCTGCACCGGGTGGAGATGACGAGTCTCGACCAGTCCGAGTGGGTGGGCTTCGAGAACTTCTCCACGATCCTCCAGGACTCCGAGTTCTGGACGGCCGTCTCCAACACCTTCATCATCGGCGTCCTGTCGACCGTCCCGCAGTTGCTGGTCGCGCTGGGCCTGGCCCACCTGCTCAACTACAAGCTGCGCGCCAGCACCTTCTGGCGCACGGTGATCCTCACCCCGTACGCCACCTCGGTGGCGACCGCCGCCCTCGTCTTCGCCCTGGTGTTCCGGGCCGACGGCGGCCTCCTCAACTGGGTGCTGAGCTTCGTCGGCGTCGACAACATCAACTGGGGCAACGGCGAGTGGTCGTCCAAGATCGCGATCTCGGTCATCGTGATCTGGCGCTGGACCGGCTACAACGCCCTGATCTACCTGGCGGCCATGCAGGCCGTGCCGTCCGACCTGTACGAGGCGGCGTCGATCGACGGGGCCTCGCGCTGGCAGCAGTTCCGCAAGGTGACCATCCCCTCGCTGCGGCCGACGATCCTGTTCACCATCGTCATCTCGACGATCGGCTCCATGCAGCTGTTCGGTGAGCCGCTGCTGCTCCAGGGCGGCACGCTCGGCGCCGTCGGCGGCAGCGAGCACCAGTACGAGACGCTCAGCATCTACCTCTACAACTACGGCTGGAAGCTGCAACACCTCGGCCCGGCCGCGGCGGTGGCCTGGGCCATGCTCGTCCTGCTGCTGCTCATCGCCCTGATCAACTGGATCGTCAGCCGGTTCGTGCGCAAGAGCGCGGCCTGACGGGAGCGACTTCGATGACCACGACCAGTAGTCCCACCAAGACCGCGCCGGGCGTGCCCCCGGCTCCGCTCCCCGCCCCCGCCGGCAAGGGCCGCCGCCTCAGGCTCGGCGCCGGCGAGCAGCTCAAGGGCGGCCCGTACACCTATCTCGCGCTGATCATCGTCGGCCTGGGGTCCGTCTTCCCCTTGTACTGGACGCTGGTCGCCGCCTCGCACGACCAGCAGCGGGTCCTCGACAGCCCACCGCCGTTCATCCCCGGCGGGCGGCTGTGGAACAACCTGGAGGCGGCCTGGGAACAGGCCAACCTCGGCAAGGCCATCGTCAACAGCGTCATCGTGTCCGGCAGCATCACCGTCGCCACGCTGTTCTTCTGCACCCTGGCCGGCTACGCCTTCGCCAAGATGCGGTTCCGCGGCCGGGGCGTGCTGATGACCGCGGTCGTCGCCACGCTGACGATCCCGCCGCAGCTCAGCGTCGTGCCGCTGTTCATGATGATGGCGGACATCGGCTGGGGCGGAAAGCTGGAGTCGGTGATCTTCCCGACCCTGGTCGGCGCCTTCGGCGTCTTCTTCATGCGCCAGTACCTGCTGGAGGCCCTGCCCTACGAACTCATCGAGGCGGCCAAGGTGGACGGGGCGAACAACCTCCGCATCGTGTGGAGCATCGTCCTGCCCGCGGCCCGGCCCGCGATGATGGTGCTCGGCATGCTCACCTTCGTCCAGGCCTGGAACGACTTCTTCTGGCCCTTCCTCTCGCTGTCCGCGGAGAACCCGACGCTCCAGGTGGCGCTCGGCCAGCTCAGCGCCTCCTACACCCCCGACCAGAGCATCGTCATGGCCGGAGCGCTGATCAGCACGCTGCCGCTGCTGGTGGTCTTCGTGGTCTTCGGCAAGCAGATCGTCGGAGGCATCATGGCGGGCGCGGTCAAGGGCTGACCCACCGCCGCCGCCCGCAGCACCGGTTCACCGGCCACCTGTCGGCAGGGCCTGCCCCGTACGCGGGCCCTGCTGGCCCTGACACCTCGGCCCCGCACCGGCCACCCCCCCCGGCACCCACCCCTCGGCACCCACCCCCCGGCACCCGGCCCCCCGGCACCCGGCACCCGGCACCCGGCCCCCCCGGCACCCGGCCCTCACGTCCGCTCAGGCCCGGCCCGGCCCGGCCCGGCCCGCGCCCGCCGTGCTCGCTGTCCGGCCCGGCGTCCGCCCGCACCGCCGCCGGACGCCGCCCCCTGCCGGACCTACCGTCTCCATTCCTCCTCACGCCCTTGGGAGCGCTCTCACATGACCGCCGTACGACCCGAGACCACTGCCCGGACGGCCTCCGACACCTCCTTCCCGGCGGGCTTCGTCTGGGGCACCGCCACCGCCGCGTACCAGGTGGAGGGTGCCGCCGCCGAGGACGGCCGCACGCCCTCCATCTGGGACACCTTCAGCCACACCCCCGGCAAGGTCCGCAACGGGGACACCGGTGACATCGCCGCCGACCACTACCACCGGTACCGCGACGACGTGGCCCTGATGAAGGACCTCGGGCTCAAGGCGTACCGCTTCTCGGTCTCCTGGTCCCGGGTCCAGCCCACCGGCCGCGGGCCTGCCGTCGAACGCGGCCTGGACTTCTACCGCCGGCTCACCGACGAACTGCTGGAGGCGGGCATCACCCCCGTCGCCACCCTCTACCACTGGGACCTGCCTCAGGAACTGGAGGACGCCGGCGGCTGGCCGCAGCGCGACACCGCCGACCGCTTCGCCGAGTACGCCGACATCATGGCCCGTGCCCTGGGCGACCGCGTCGGCGTGTGGACCACCCTCAACGAGCCCTGGTGCAGCGCCTTCCTCGGCTACGGCTCCGGCGTGCACGCCCCCGGCCGCACCGACCCGGCCGCCACCCTGCGCGCCGCCCACCACCTCAACCTGGCGCACGGCAAGGCGATCGGCGCCCTGCGCGCGTCCCTGCCGACGACCGCGCAGACCTCCATCACCCTCAACCTTCACCAGGTGCGCCCCCTCACCGACAGCCCCGCGGACGCCGAGGCGGCCCGCCGCATCGACGCGGTCGGCAACCGCGTCTTCACCGGCCCCCTCCTCGACGGCGCCTACCCCGAGGACCTGCTCGCCGACACCGCGCACATCGTCGACTGGGGGCAGCTGGTGCGCGACGGCGACCTGGCCGAGATCTCCCGCCCCATCGACGTGCTCGGCGTCAACTACTACGCGCCGACCGTGGTCTCGCTGCCCGCCGACGGCACCGGCAGCACCGGCAACGACGGCCACGGCGCCAGCGACCACTCGCCGTGGACGGGCTCCGGCCACGTCTCCTTCCACCTCGCCAACGACAACCTCACGGCGATGAACTGGGCCATCGACCCGGACGGGCTGCACACCCTGCTGACCGACCTGGCCAAGGCACACCCCGGCCTGCCGCTGATGGTCACCGAGAACGGCGCCGCCTTCGACGACTACGTCTCCCCCGAGGGCGTGGTGAACGACCCGGAGCGGATCACCTACCTGCACGCCCACCTGGAGGCGGTCCGGCGGGCCGTCGCCGACGGCGCGGACGTCCGGGGCTACTTCCTGTGGTCCCTGCTGGACAACTTCGAATGGGCCTACGGCTACTCGAAGCGCTTCGGCGCCGTGTACGTCGACTACGCCACCCAGCGCCGCATCCCCAAGGCGAGCGCCCACTGGTACGCCGACGTGATCCGGCGCAACGCCCTGCCGGCCACCGGCGAGCAGGGATAACACCTCGGGCTTCCACCATGGCCGCGGCTGTTACATTCCTGGCCTGACAGCGGTGCAAGGGAAGGCGGCGACCATGGTGGTCAGCGGTGGGCGGAGCCGGGGCGTCCGGCGCCCGACCCTGGAGGAGGTCGCCGCCCGCGCCGGAGTCGGCCGCGGCACCGTCTCCCGGGTGATCAACGGCTCGCCCCGGGTGAGCGACGCGACCCGCGCGGCCGTCGAGGCGGCGGTCGCCGAACTCGGCTACGTCCCGAACACGGCGGCCCGCGCCCTGGCCGCCAACCGCACCGACGCCATCGCCCTGGTCGTCCCCGAGCCGGAGACCCGGTTCTTCTCCGAACCGTACTTCTCCGCCATCCTGCGCGGTGTCGGCGCCGAGCTGGCCGACACCGAGATGCAGCTGCTGCTGATCTTCGCGGGCAGCGACCGGGAGCGGCAGCGCCTCGCCCAGTACCTCGCCGCCCACCGGGTGGACGGCGTCCTGCTGGTCTCCGTGCACGCCGACGACCCGCTGCCCGACCTGCTCGCCCAGCTGGAGATCCCCGCGGTGATCAGCGGCCCGCGCTCCGCCACCGAGTCCCTCGCCTCCGTCGACTCCGACAACTACGGCGGCGCCCGCTCGGCCGTCGAACACCTGCTCTCCCGGGGCCGGCGCCGGATCGCCCACATCACCGGCCGCCTGGACGTCTACGGCGCCCAGCGCCGCGTCGACGGCTACCGCGACGCCCTGCGCGAGGCCGGCCTGGAGGAGGACGAACGGCTCGTCGAACCGGGCGACTTCACCGAGGAGGGCGGCCGCCGCGCCATGACGGAACTGCTGCGCCGTCACCCCGGCCTGGACGCGGTCTTCTGCGGCTCCGACGTGATGGCGGCCGGCGCCCGCCAGGTCCTGCGCGAGGCCGGCCTGCGCATCCCGGAGGACGTGGCCCTGGTCGGCTACGACGACTCGGCCATCGCCCGCCACATGGACCCGCCGCTGACCAGCGTCCGCCAGCCCATCGTGGAGATGGGCCGGGCGATGATCGACCTGCTGCTCACCGAGATCGCCGACCGCCGCCCGGCCGCGTCCCGGGGGCCGGCGCGGCAGCAGGCGGTACTGGCGACGCAGCTGGTGGAGCGGAAGTCCTCCTGACCCGGCCGCCCCGCCGGGTCAGGAGAAGACCCAGCGCTGCGCGGTGTACTGGTTCTCCCCGCAGGTCATCACCTGGAGCTCGGCGTCGTCGCCGGCGGTCTTGCCGCCGTTCACGCCCAGGCACAGGTTGGCGACGAGATTGCGCAGCGCGTACGTGCCGCCCGCGCGGGGCTCCAGGTACCAGAGGTGGTTGTCCGCCCGGGTGGTGTTGCAGGGGTACTCGGTCACCTGGGTCCCCTTCCCGACACTGCCGTACGCGGGCAGGTCGAAGCAGAGCCCGTCCTTGACGTTCTTGATGACGAACAGGCTCGCCCCGCCGGGGCCGCCCGACGCCGATACGACGTTCAGGTCCCACTGCTGGTTGTCGGAGCCGCCGTCCCGGCAGATGTACTGCCGCACCGGACCGTCGACGGACCCCTTCCCGTAGCCGGGCACATCGGCGCACTTGCCCGTCGCGGTGTTCTTCAGCAGGACGGCCGACTGGCTGGAGGCGGCGTTGGCCAGCTCACGGGCGGTGGGCTCGGACGCCTTCTTCGTCGTGGCCTTCTTCTCGGTCCGCGCGGCCTTGGTGGTCTTCTCGGCGGCCGGCTCCTTCGTCTTCTTCTCCTCCTCCGCCGTCTTCTCCTCCGTGCCCTGCGGCGCGGCCTTCACCTCGGCGGGAGAGGGGGACTCCGCCGAGGGGGAGGCCTTCGACGCGCTCGGCGAGGGAGACGGGGACTCGGCCGCGTAGTCGGCGGGCAGCTCGTCGTCCGACGTGCCGGGGCCCAGCGTCGTACCGCCGACGGGCGCCGTGGCGATCGACCGGTCGTCGTCGTCCCCGATCGCGGCCAGCACCAGGAACGGTACGGAGATCAGCAACGCGCCCGCGATGCCGGCGGCGGCGAGCAGGGGGCGCCGGGGGCGGGAGGGGTGCTGGTCGGCGGGCTCGGACGCGTCGGCGGCGGTGGCGGTGGCTTCGGCTTCGGCTATGGCTTCGGCGGCGGTCGTGGCTGCGGCTGCGGCGAGCGGGCTCGGGACGGCTCCGGGCTCCGCCTTGGCCTCCGCTTCGGGCGTTGCCTCGGGCTGCGCGTCCGACGCCGCCCTCGATCCTGCCTCGGACGCCGTCCCCGGCCGCGTCCCCGGCTGCGTCCTGGATGTCGTCCCGGATTTCGGCCCGGACGTCGTCCCGGGTTTCGTCCCGGACTTCACCTCCGGCTCCGTCTCGGGTTCCGCCGGGGAGTTCGTCTCGGGCCGCCGTTCCTGTTCCGCCCAGCGGGGCTTGCCGGAACGTTTCCCAGCGGGGGCGGACGTGGCGGCGGGCGCCGGTTCGAGTTCCGGCCCGGGGTCCGGGGCGGCGGCGGTCGGCGCGGGCGCCACGGGAGTGGGGGCAGGAGCGGGTTCCGGGGCGGGGACGCGCGGGCCGAGGGCGGCGCCGGGGTCCTGGGCCGGTCCCGGGACGGACACCGCCCGCCGTACGGTGACGGGGGACGCCGGATCGGAGGAGGGCGGTTCGTTCTGACGTGGCATGAACGCTGCTCCTTGTCGAGGTGTGGAAGGTGCGGTTCAGTGGTCGCCGACGGGCCCGGCGCAGCGGTCCGGCCAGTCGCCGGCACCGGGCGACGTGCGGTCCGCCAGGGCGTGGTCCAGGCGGGTGAGGGCGGTCTCGTCCGCGTCCTCCAGCACGGTGGACGCGGTGGGGACGTCGGGCAGCTGGCGCAGCAGGACCAGGGGAGCCGAGTCGCCGGCCGCCCGTACGCCGAGGACTTTGAAGGCGGTGCCCGGGGCGAAGACGACCTCGTCGCCGTCCGCGTCCGGCACCTGCCGGACCCGGCGGCCGGTGATGGACCAGATCGCGAAGCCCACGCCCGCGACCCGCTCCTTCCCGCCCGGATCGAACGACAGCCCGCTCAACGGCGCCGGGTCCCGCAGCACCTGCCCCGGCCGCAGCCCGTCGAGCCCGGCCGCGCCGCCTCGTCCGCGCAGTACGGCACCGCGGTACGACGGCAGCCGCGCGAGCCCGGACGCCAGACAGCGGGCGTACGGGACGAGCCGCTCCTCGCCCGACCGCAGGGACTTCGCCAGCTCCTCGTGGCCCAGCGGGCCGTTGTCGTCCTGGAGGTACAGCCGCAACGCGATCAGGTCGGCCCGCGCCGCGTCCTGCTCCTCCCCGCGCGGCGCGGGCAGGCCCGCCAGCCCCCGGTCCACCGCCGCGCTCTGCCGCTCCCACACGGGTGCGGCCAGCGCCCGGAAGGCGGTGCGTTCCGGCACGGTGCTCCGGTGCCGGGGGGAGACCGGTACGTCCGGGAGCGGTGTCCGAGGGGCGGAGACCGGGGAGGCGGAAGCTGACCCGCCCTTCGGTACGTCCCGCCCGCGTGGCGCCCTCGGTACGGCCGGCCCCGTGGCGGCGGCGGTGGCCGACGCGGCCGTGGCGGGCGCGGCGGTGACGGGCGCGGCGGCGGCCGCCGGCTCGGGTGCGGCGGGACCGGTCGCCGGGGTGGCCGCAGGGGTGGCCCCGGAGACGCTGTTCACCGGCGCCGGCCGCGACACGGCGGACGGGGCCGCCGGCCCGGTCGCGGTCGACGGCCGGGGCTTCGGCTCCGCAGGCACTCCACCGGAGCCGCGCCTGACACCCGTGCTCCCCGTGCCTCCCGCGTTTCCCGTGACCCGTGTGGCGTTCGCCGCGCCGGCGGTGCCGCTCCGGCCCCCCGGTCGCGTCAGGGGCGCCGTGCTGAAGCGGACGACGCGCAGGGCGTGGTCCGCCGCCAGGGTGCGCAGGGCGAGGCCGCCGTCGGGCGGGGTGGCGTGGACGTGGAGGGCGGTGCGGGTGCGCAGGTCGGCCGGGAGGCGGTCGAGGAGGCGGGACAGCACCGGCCAGAGCGAGGCGTCGAGCCGGTCGCCGGAGAGACCGATCTCGATGGTCGGGCCGTCGATGCTCACCGGGCGGGCGCTCCAGGGCGGCGGGGGACCGTCCCGGCGGTCCACCCACAGCCCGGCCCGGGTGACCGTGGCCCGCCAGGTGTCGGAGAGGAGGAGGACGCCGTCCTCGGGGCCCCGGGGGTCCGGCAGCGGCGAGGTCCAGCGGAGCAGCCGGGGGGCCGGGGCGGCGGGTTCCGCCGCGGCGGCGGCCGGGCCGTCGGGCTCCCGTTCGGGCCGGGTCCCTTCCGGGGGCACGCACATCACGGCGTCCACGAAGGGCAGCCAGCGCGGCGCCCCGTCCGGACCGGACAGCACGGACCGTACGCCGTACGTGCCCAGCGGGCTGTCGGCGGCGAAGAGCGGGAGCCCGGTGGTGACCTCCACCTCCGTGTTCAGCCGCGCGGCCACCGCGCGGCCCAGCGGCAGCAGGTCGCGCCGCCCGCCCGGGGAGAGCCGGATGCCGGAGCGGACGCCGGCCGGCAGCGCGGCGAGCACGTCGGCGACCTCGCTCGCCAGGACGTCCTCGCCCCACGGCACGCCGACGACCACGACGGGCCGCCGGGGGTCCACGGGCACGGCGTGGAACAGGTCACCGGGCCTGGGCGCGGTCGCCTCGGCGGGGCGGATCAGCAGGCCCGCCGGTATCCGGTCCACGACGCAGCCGTCCGACGTCCGCTCCGGCACCCGGCGCATCGCCGCCTGCCAGCGCGGGGCGGGGGTGAGCGGCCCGCGCGCCTCGGGCCGCTCACCGGGGGCGAAGCGCCACCAGCCGCCGTCGCCGGGCGGTACGAAGACCGAGCCGCCCGGCACCACGAGCACCGGGCCGTCGGGGGCCTCGACGGACAGTTTCCAGGCGTCGGCGATCCGGCGGGCCGGGGCGGGACGGTCCGGGCGGTCGAGTCCGGCGCCGGACATCACCAGCCGCACGGACCGGGTGCCGGACTCCCGCAGCGAGTCGAGCGTCTCGCTCAGCCGGGGCCAGAGCGACGCCGCCGCGTCCTCCCCGGCGACGGCGACGATCGTGACGGTGTCCTGGTCGGCGGCGCGCAGGGCACGGGCGAGGTCGGCGATGTCGGCGGCGAGCAGGGTGTCGTCCGTGGGCGGGCGGAGCAGGAGCAGGCCGTCGTGGTCCTCGACGAGCACGCGCGGTCCGGCGGGCTCCCCGTTCCCGGGGCCGAGGGGGTCCCCGGTCCGCCGGTCCGGCACCGGCCCGGCGGACCGCCGCCGGGCCCGGCGGCCGTTCCAGAGGCTCACGAGGCCTCACCCATCAGATCCGTCCGACGCACCCGAACCCCACTCCAGTCCCACCAGGATGGTCATTGCACTCGATCAACTCTGGACACTACTCGTTGCGTACGAGCAGCGAACCGGTGAACTGCTCTTCTCGTCCCCGGGGTTGGCGGGAAAGGACCGGGAGGGCGGCCGGGCGGCCGGGGCGGGAACGACGACGAAGCCCCTGGTCCGCGTCATCCGCGTACCAGGGGCTTCCTGTCAGGGTGAGTGACGGGACTTGAACCCGCGACTTCCTGGACCACAACCAGGTGCTCTACCAGCTGAGCTACACCCACCATGACCGGTGCTGGGATTCCGTGTGGTTTCCCCGACCGGCCGAGAAAAAGTGTACAGGGTCCGAAGGGGTGCTCGCGCCACGCTTCAGTGGCGGCCCTGTTCGGCGCGCACGATGTGCTTCGCCGCGATGGCCTTGGCGGTCTCCGAGTCGGGGCCGGGCTGCGGTACGAAGACGGCTTCGCGGTAGTAGCGCAGCTCGGCGATGGACTCGCGGATGTCGGCGAGCGCGCGGTGGTTGCCGTTCTTCTCGGGACTGTTGAAGTAGGCCCTCGGGTACCAGCGGCGGGCCAGCTCCTTGATCGAGGACACGTCGACGATCCGGTAGTGGAGGTAGTCCTCCAGGGTCGGCATGTCGCGGAGCAGGAAGCCGCGGTCGGTGCCGACGGAGTTGCCGCACAGCGGAGCCTTGCCGGGCTCCTTGACGTGCTCCCTCACGTACGCCAGGACCCGCTCCTCGGCGTCGGCCAGCGTCGTGCCGTGCTCCAGCTCGGCGAGGAGGCCGGAGGCGGTGTGCATCTGGCGCACCACGTCCGGCATGGTCTCCAGGGCCCGCTCCGGCGGACGGACGACGATGTCCACACCGTCGCCGAGGATGTTCAGCTCGGAATCGGTGACGAGGGCGGCCACCTCGATGAGCGCGTCGTCGGACAGCGAGAGGCCGGTCATCTCGCAGTCGATCCACACCATGCGATCGTTCATGCGAACACCCTACGGCTGACGTCGCCCGTTCAGGCCCCCGGCGTCGGCGCGGGGCCCTGTCCGGGGTCGCCGGGGCCGCCGGGGGCCGGCCCGGACGGCCTCGCCCTCGGACGCCGGACGGGCCGGGAAGCCGGCGCCGGCCGTCCGGGCGCCCGCCCGCTGACCGGATGCCGGGCGCGGCAGGCGGCCCCGGCATCCCGTGGACGTCAGGGCGCGCTGCGCTGGCCCGGGAGGCTGGGGCGGGGGCCCGCGTAGGCCTCGCGGTCGGGTTCCGCGGGGGCCAGGTGCGGGGCGGGGCGGCGGGTCTGGAACGGGACGCCGCCCTCCGGGTGCGGCGGGACCGGGTGCTGACCGGCCGCCTCGGCCGGTGCCGGGGCCCGCTCACCGCTCTCCGCCGGGCGGTCGCCCTGCGGCCGACGGGCGCGGTAGGCGGCGCGGTACGCGGCCGGGGAGGAGCCGAGCTGGCGGCGGAAGTGGCCGCGCAGCGCCACCGGCGACCGGAAGCCGCAGCGGCCGGCGACCTCGTCCACCGAGTAGTCCGACGTCTCCAGCAGACGCTGCGCCTGGAGCACCCGCTGGGTGATCAGCCACTGGAGCGGCGCCGAGCCCGTCAGCGAGCGGAAGCGCCGGTCGAAGGTCCGGCGCGACATGTACGCGCGCGCGGCGAGCGTCTCCACGTCGAACTGCTCGTGGAGGTGCTCCAGCGCCCAGGCGACGACCTCGGCGAGCGGGTCGGCGCCGATCTCCTCCGGTAAAGAGCGGTCCAGGTAGCGCTCCTGGCCGCCGCTGCGGCGCGGCGGTACCACCAGGCGCCGGGCGAGCGCGCCGGCCGCCTCGTTGCCGTGGTCCGTGCGCACGATGTGCAGGCAGAGATCGATCCCGGCCGCGGTGCCCGCCGAGGTCAGCACGTCGCCGTCGTCGACGAACAGCTCCCGCGGGTCGACGTGGACCGACGGGTAGCGCTTGGCGAGCGTCGGCGCGTACATCCAGTGGGTGGTGGCCGGGCGGCCGTCCAGCAGCCCCGCCGCGGCCAGCACGAACGCGCCGGTGCACAGACCGACGATGCGCGCGCCCTCCTCGTGCGCCCGGCGCAGCGCGTCCAGCGCCTCCTCCGGGGGCGGTGAGGTGATCGACCGCCAGGCGGGCACCACCACGGTGCCGGCCCGGGAGATCGCCTCCAGTCCTTGCGGCGCGGTCAGCTCCAGACCTCCCGTGGTCCTGAGCGGGCCGTCCTCCCCGGCGCAGACCAGCAGCCGGTAGCGCGGCACGCCGGCGTCCTGCCGGTCGATACCGAACACCGACAGCGGTATGGAACTCTCGAAGATGGGGCCGCCGCTGAACAGCAGCACCGCGACGATCTCCTTGCGGCGTCGCCCGGAGAGCTTCCGGGTCGCGGCTTCCGGCGCGGCAGCGGAGTCGTGGCTCATACTGCTAAGCCCCCCTCGGTGGTCGCGGCGCCCCTAACTTGTCGGGCCTGTCGCTCCAGCACGTTTCCCCTCGGTCCTGCACTTGTCCCCCGCCGTAGACAATCAAGATCGAATCTACTGCGTCCCGTCGTGCCGGGGTGGCCGGTTCGGCACTTGGGACATTGTCGACATGGCAACTTGGCGTGAAGCATTCGATCACGAAGCGTTGCACTCCGGGGCGCCGCAGGGAAGTACGCCTTGTGGCAGTGGCCAATCCCCGTAGGGTGCGCAGGGCCCTCGAGACCCTTTCCGTGCAGGTGGAACGGGGATTGGGGGGTGGTACCCGACAGGGATGCGCCATGCGTCGAAGTTGGCCGAAAAGGAACGGGCGCGTGTACGGAAACCGGTCAGGCGACCGGTGTGCGTCTTCCGGTGTCCCGTCCGCTCCCGCGCGCCCCTGTCCCGTCGCCGGCGCCCGCGAGGGAACCTCGGCGCCCCAGGAGCCGGAGACCCCAGGGAAACCGGGGGGAGGCCCGGTGTCCGGCGCGGGGAGGGGGGTGGTCCGATCCCGGCGCGCGTGCTCCCTGAGAGGGCTCGCAGGGGCTCGACGCCGGCCCGGGCGGACCGGTGCCCCAGGTCGGGCCGGCGGACCGGACTTGCGCACGAGAGGCGTACGCGCGCGTGAATCCTGTGCGAACCGCCTGTACAGCGCAGCAACCATTGCGTAACGGGCGCCCCCTCGTGCATGCTCCGGGGAACCCCGGCGGGGAGCCCGCCGGGAACTGGGCGAAGGAGGCGTGCCGCCGTACCCTTGGGGGTATGGGGTTGGGAAGATGATTCCCGGACACTGATTCGGACACAGCTCCGCCGCACCCTGTCGGTCCACCCATAAAGGATCAAAACGCCGAGACAGCCATGGCCGGTCACGAATTCTTCGAACCCGCGGACCGCAAGCGGCCGGTCGCCGATCCGACGGCGGCCGATCCCCTGGCGGAGCCCGAGCCGCGTCACGCGTGCGACCCCGCCTTCAAGCACGGGGTCGTCGTGGGCTTCGACGGCTCCACGTCCAGTGAACGCGCCCTCGCCTACGCCATCGGCATGGCGCGCCGGCAGGCGCAGGGCCTGATCATCGTCCATGTGGCCAACCGGCTGCCCACGACCGTGTGGGCGGGCTGCGAGCCACCCGTCTTCGTGGACGTTCCCGACCACCGCACCGAGGTCCTCGGGCTGGAACTGGCCTGCGCGGACTACCTCACCGAGGTCCCCTGGATCCTGGTCGAGCGCGGCGGCGACATCTGCCACGAACTCGAAGAGGTGGGGCGGGAGTACGAGGCCGACGCCATCGTCGTGGGGTCCACCCACGGTCTGGTGGGGCGTCTCTTCGGCTCGGTCGCCGGACGGCTCGCCAAGCGGGCCCAGCGGCCCGTGGTGGTCATTCCCTGACGGTCCGGCAGCCCGCCGGAACCTACCGCCGCGTAGAGGTGTTCGTGCTCTTGCGAAGGGCATAAAGGGGGCACCGACCGGGGAGTGACGGCCGCCGGTCGGCAGCGTCGGCCGGGGAGTCGGGCGGCTTCCCGGCGACCCGGAACGGCCCCCCGCGTGCTGTTGGCACACGTGAGGGGCCGTCTGCTGCGGGGCGGGGAGTCCTACTCCACCGTCACCGACTTGGCCAGGTTGCGCGGCTTGTCGATGTCCCGGCCCAGGGCCAACGCCGTGTGGTAGGCCAGGAGTTGCAGGGGAATGCCCATCAGGATGGGGTCGAGTTCGTCCTCGTTCTTCGGGACGACGATCGTGTGGTCGGCCTTCTCCTGCTCCTGGTGGGCGACCGCGAGGATCTGGCCGCTGCGGGCCTTGATCTCCTCCATCGCGGCGCGGTTCTTCTCCAGCAGGTCGTCGTCGGGGACGATCGCCACCGTGGGCAGGGCCGGCTCGATCAGCGCGAGCGGGCCGTGCTTCAGCTCGGAGGCCGGGTAGGCCTCGGCGTGGATGTACGAGACCTCCTTGAGCTTCAACGACGCCTCGCGGGCCACCGGGTAGCCCCGCACCCGGCCGATGAAGAGCATCGAGCGGGCGTCGGCGTACTGCGCGGCCAGCTTCTTGATGTCCTCCTCCTGCTCCAGCATCTCGGAGATCTGCGCGGGCAGCTTGCGCAGCCCCTCGATGATCCGCTTGCCGTCCCGCACGGACAGGTCGCGGGTGCGGCCCAGGTGCAGGGCGAGCAGCGCGAAGGCGACCGTGGTGTTGGTGAAGCACTTGGTGGAGACGACGCAGACCTCGGGGCCCGCGTGCACGTACATGCCGCCGTCCGCCTCGCGGGCGATGGCCGAGCCGACCACGTTGACGATGCCCAGCACCCGCGCGCCCTTGCGCTTCAGCTCCTGTACGGCGGCCAGTACGTCGTACGTCTCACCGGACTGGGACACGGCGACGTAGAGGGTGTCGGGGTCGACGACGGCGTTGCGGTAGCGGAACTCGGAGGCGGGCTCGGCGTCGGCGGGGATGCGGGCCAGCTCCTCGATCATCTGGGCGCCGATCATGCCCGCGTGGTACGAGGTGCCGCAGCCGAGGATCTTCACGCGCCGGATGCGGCGGGCCTCGCGGGCGTCCAGGTTGAGGCCGCCCAGGTGCACCGTGGAGAAGCGGTCGTCGATCCGGCCGCGCAGGACGCGGTCGACCGCCTCGGCCTGCTCGTGGATCTCCTTGTGCATGTAGGTGTCGTGGCCGCCCATGTCGTAGGAGGCCGCCTCCCACTCCACGGTGGTCGGCTCGGCGGTGGTGCGGGTGCCCTCGGTGGTGTACGTGCGGAAGTCGTCGGCCTTGAGGGTGGCCATCTCGCCGTCGTCGAGGGTGACTATCTGCCGGGTGTGGGTGACCAGCGCGGCGATGTCGGAGGCGACGAACATCTCCTTCTCGCCGATGCCGAGGACGACCGGGGAGCCGTTGCGGGCGACCACGATGCGGTCGGGGAAGTCGGCGTGCATCACCGCGATGCCGTAGGTGCCCTCGATCAGGCGGAGGGTCTCGCGGACGCGGTCCTCCAGCTTCTCGGCGCCCGAACGGGCGATGAGGTGGACGAGGACCTCGGTGTCGGTCTCGGAGAGGAACTCGACGCCCTCCGCCTCCAGCTTGCGGCGCAGCTCGGCGGCGTTGTCGATGATGCCGTTGTGGACGACGGCGACCCGGTCGTCGGCCGACATGTGCGGGTGGGCGTTGACGTCGGAGGGGGCGCCGTGGGTGGCCCAGCGGGTGTGGGCGATGCCGGTGGTGCCCTTGAAGCGCGCCGGGACCTTGGCCTCCAGGTCGCGGACCCGGCCCTTGGCCTTGACCATCTTCAGGCCGGCCGCCTTCGGCGAGGTGACGACGATGCCCGCCGAGTCGTAGCCCCGGTACTCCAGGCGCTGGAGGCCCTCCAGGAGCAGGGGCGCCACGTCGCGCTTCCCGATGTATCCGACGATTCCGCACATAGAAACGCTGTCCCTCAGCCGTAGACGATGCGGCGCAGCTGGCGGAGCGTCAGCTCCGGCGGTGCGACCGCCCGGTATGTGAGTTCCGCCTTGATCCGCTCGAAGATCGTCGCGTTCACCAGGCCCTGGGCCTGGAGTTCGCGGTGGCGGCGACGGACGAATTCCTCGGTCGTCTCGTCGAAGTAGGCGAGCACGTCCTGGACCACGCGCAGTGCCTCGCCCCGGTTGAGGGGCGTGGACCGCGTCAGATGATCAACGAGTTCGTCGTGCACCCGGTAGATCCTGGGGGACAGTCGGCGCCCGCGCAAGAATCCTGCCCGATTTCGGGCACGCACCTGTTGAAACTCTCATGAGAGGCTGTTTGCCGGCTGTCCATCCTGTGGCCGAAAAATCGTTGCCTAGGGAGACGAGTTTCAGTCACCATGGATATTCCTCGTATGGGCGTTCCCGAGCGGCTGGCCGCGCGGATGAGCATGGCCGAGCAGCACGAGTACCTGCGGGCCAGGTTCTCGCGCCGCACGCTGGTGCGGGGCGGGGCGGTCACGCTCGGTGCCGTGGCCGGCGGCGCGTTCGTGGCGGGCGGCACCGCCCGGGCCGCCGTACCGACCCAGCGCACGGCTCCGGCCACCGAGACCGTCGACGGCGCCCTGGTCGCCCCCTTCGGCCGCCACCTCGCCTACGGCAACGACCCGCGCACCGAGATGACCGTCTCCTGGCAGGTCCCGGTCGCCGTCAAGAAGCCGTTCATCCGGATCGGCGCCCACCCCTGGGACCTCTCCCGCAAGATCGACGCCGAGATCCGCACCCTGCACACCCCCGCCGGGGTCGGCGCGAGCGGCGACCACACCCAGTACTACGTGCACGCCAGGCTCAGCCGGCTCAAGCCGGGCCGGACCTACTACTACGGTGTCGGCCACGCCGGTTTCGACCCGGCCGAGGCCCACCTCGCCGGCACCCTCGGCACCTTCACCACGGCCCCCGCCAAGGCGGAGCCGTTCACCTTCACCGCCTTCGGCGACCAGGGCGTCAGCTACCACGGCCTCGCCAACGACGCCCTGATCCTCGCCCAGAACCCCGCCTTCCACCTGCACGCCGGCGACATCGCCTACGGCGACCCGGCCGGGCAGGGCAAGACCTCCGACACCGGCTTCGACTCCCGGGTGTGGGACCAGTTCCTGCACCAGACCGAGTCGGTCGCCAAGTCGGTGCCGTGGATGGTCGCGTACGGCAACCACGACATGGAGGCCTGGTACTCGCCCAACGGCTACGGCGGCGAGGAGGCCCGCTGGGAGCTGCCGGACAACGGCCCGGACAAGACCAACCTCCCCGGCGTCTACTCCTTCACGCACGGCAACACGGCGGTCATCGCACTGGACGCCAACGACATCTCCTTCGAGATCCCGGCCAACCTCGGCATCTCCGGCGGCACCCAGACGACCTGGCTGGAGCGGAAGCTGAAGGCCTACCGGGCCGACCGGGACATCGACTTCATCGTCGTCTTCTTCCACCACTGCGCCTACTGCACCGCCACCGCCCACGCCTCCGAGGGCGGGGTGCGCGACGAGTGGGTGCCGCTCTTCGAGAAGTACACCGTCGACCTGGTCATCAACGGCCACAACCACGTCTACGAGCGCACCGACGTCATCAAGGGCGGCGAGGTCGCCAAGGAACTGCCCATCGGCGGCACCGCCTACCCCGAGACCGAGGGCGTCGTCTACGTCACCGCGGGCGCGGCCGGCAAGAGCCTGTACGCCTTCAGCGCCGACGAGTCCTACGAGGGCGACGTCAAGGACGACGAGTCGGTCTCGTCGTTCGTCTGCGTCGACGGCGGCAAGCAGAGCGAGACCGTCGCCTGGTCGCGGGTGCGCTACCTCGACTACTCCTTCCTGCGCGTCGACGTCACCCCGGCCGCCAAGGGCCGCACGGCCACGCTGAAGGTGCGGGGCATCGCCGAGACCGGCGAGCAGGTCGACCACTTCACGGTGGCCCGCCGGTCCCGGTGAGCGTCACATCCGTTTGAGCACGGCCGCCTTGGCCAGGGCGAACTCGTCGTCGGTCAGGACCCCGTCGCGGTGCAGCTCGCCCAGCTCCCGCAGCCGCCGCAGCAGCGCGTCGTGGTCGTCCTCGGCGGGGGCGGCGGCCGCCGCGGCGGTGCGGGCGGGGGTGCCGGGCGCGTCCCCGGCCGGGCGGCCGGAGGGGTGCGGGAGGCGGGCCTGCACGGCCGCGGCGACCAGGGCCATCAGCGGGTCCTTCTTGAACCCCCACAACTCGACGGCGTTCGGGTCGTACTTGGGCGGGGTCTTGGTCGGCGCCCCGCGGACGGTGAACCGCAGGTGGCCGTTGTCCAGGCCGACCGACGGCAGCCACTCGACGGCGGTGATGTCGGCCAGGGGCAGGACGCGGGAGCCGGCGGCGGCCTTGGCGTCCTCCGTCTTCCAGTTCCACTCCAGGCGGACCCGCTCGCCGTCGAAGGCGGCGGTGCCGTCCCCGGCGGAGACGGAGAGGGGGACGGGCGGGCCCGGCAGCAGGTACTCGCGGACCGGGTCGGCCGGCACCTCGTCCAGGAGCAGCGCGTTGCGGATCTCGTCGGTGAAGTACTCGGCCACGCCGTAGCGGTCGGCCTCGACGATCAGCTGGTACGGGTCGTGCGGCTCGGTGAGCCGGCCGCCGGTGGCGTGCAGCAGGGGGTCGGCGCCGTCGCGCAGCCTGAGGCGCAGCCGTCCGGCCTTCCTGCCCTGCTCGAAGGAGATGCCCGCCAACGCGCCCAGGGGTACGACGAGTTCGCCCAGTTCCCTGCGGAGCAGGCCGACGCTCCGGTCCCGGCCGGGCGTCAGGCGCAGGGCGTCCCCGTCGAAGGCCCAGGTGCCGTCCTTCTGGATGATTTCCGCCATGCGGGGATTGTCCCCCGGCGCGGGCCCCGCGGGGGAGGGTGCTCGCTCACGCGGCCATCGCGGTCGTCGGGGTCGTCGCGGTCGTCGGGAGTGTCTTGGTGCTCGTCGCGGTCGTCGCGGTCGTCGCGTAGAACTCCTCCCGGGTGCGGAAGGCGAGGGGGGCTTTGTGCTCCGTCGCCGCGCCGGCCGCGTCCGGGGCGAGGACGACGCGGCGGACGGCCGGGTCCGCGAAGAGGTGGGTCAGGGCGGCCCTGAGCAGCAGGCCGGGCACGGGGTTGTAGGCCGGGGAGGCGAGGAGGTGCAGGCCGATGTCGCCGGGCTCGGACTCGTGCAGCACGGCCGGGTCGTAGGTCTCCATGAGGAAGACGGGCACGCCGCAGCGCAGGCCCAGCAGGGCGTGGTGGCGCTCGTCGGCGGCGATCCGCATGCAGGCGCGCTCGACGTCCACCAGTTTCGCGTCCCGCGCCAGCCAGAAGGCGGCCTGCGGGTGCGTGACCCACCGGTGCACCAGCGCGGCGTCCTTCAGCGGATCCAGGGGACGGAAGGTGAAGGTCACGGGAGTCTCCTCCGGTCGGCTTACTCGGTTACTTAGGTAAGCCTAACCTAACTAACCTTCGGGGGAGTGGCAACAGGTGACCGGAACGCACCGAGCCGCCTCGTCCGGCGGGACGGGCGGCTACGGGCGGCTACGGGCGGCTCGAACGGGAGAGGGGCGGGTCAGCTGACCTTCTTGGCCTTCTCGATGGCTTCCGCGAGGTTCGTCAGCAGCGGCGTGCACTTGTCGTAGGACAGGATCGGCTCGGGGGAGCGGGAGATGACCTGGCCGGCCTTGACCGCGGGCAGCTTCTTCCAGGTGCCCTCGGTGATGTCGGCCGGCTGGGTGGTCGAGGAACGGTCGTCCATGATGATGACGTCCGCCGCGTACTTGTCGACGTTCTCCCAGCTCAGCGACTCGTACCAGCCGCCGGTCGCCTTCTTGGCGGCCTCCGAGGGCTCGACGAAGTTCACGCCGAGGGCCTTGAAGTACTCCAGGTCGACCGAGAGGTTGGTGCCGGAGACGTAGAACAGGTCGGGGCTCGCGGAGCCCGCCAGCACCTTGATCTCGGGGCGGGCCTTGGCCGCCGCGCGCAGCCGCTCGGCGGCGGCCTCGAAGTCCTTCTTCGCCTGGACGGTCTTGGCCGCCTTCATGTCGGCGCCCAGCGACTCGGCCAGCTCCCACATCCGCTGGAGCGGCTCGGTGAGCTGCCGGTCGAAGACGGAGACCGCGACGCTCGGGGCCAGCTTGGCGATCTTGTCCTTGGACTCCTCCGGGACCGCCCACAGGGTGCCCGCGTCGTCGAACGTCGTGGTGATCAGCAGCTCGGGGGCGAGGGCGGCGTACTTCTCGACGTTGAACTTGCCCCAGGCGTTGCCGAGGACGGTCACCTTGCTGACGTCCATGTCGCCGGCCTGGACGTCGGCCTTGCCGTCCTTCGTCGTCGTCGGCCCGAAGACGCCCTTGACCTGGACGCCGTAGTCCCAGAGCGCGGCGGCGACGCCGGTGAAGGCGACGATGCTCGTGGGGACCTGGTCCAGCTTCACGGTGGTGCCGCGGTCGTCCTTGAACGACCAGGGGCCGGACGCGGCGGCTTTTCCGTCCGCCGAGCCACCGTTCTCGTCGTCGCTGCCGCAGGCCGTGAGCGCGGCACCGAGGCCGAGGGCGCCGCCGGCCGCGAGGATGCCGCGACGGGTGAAGTGGGTGGCTCTGGCGTTGGACATGCGTGGCTCGTTTCGAACGGGGCGGAGCGTCCGCCGGACAATTCGAAGGTAGGTTAGCCTAACCTCAGATCATTTTGTCCAGAGTTCCGCTCCAGGGTTTCGCTCCAGAGTTCCGTTCCGGGGTTCCGCGTCCCCGGCCTCAGCTCACCAGGCCCAGCTCCCGCGCGATCAGCATCCGCTGCACCTCGCTGGTCCCCTCGCCGATCTCCAGGATCTTGGAGTCCCGCCACATCCGGGCGACCGGGTACTCGTTCATGAACCCGTACCCGCCGTGGATCTGCGTGGCGTCCCGGGCGTTGTCCACCGCGACCGTCGACGAGTACAGCTTCGCCAGCGCCGCCTCCTTCTTGAACGGCTCGCCCGCCACCAGCCGCGACGCCGCGTCCCGCCAGGCCAGCCGGGCGGTGTGCGCCTTCATCTCCATGTCCGCGATCTTGAACTGGATCGCCTGGTTGGCCCCGATGGGCCGCCCGAAGGCGTGCCGCTCCTTGGCGTACTTCACCGACTCGTCCACACAGCCCTGGGCCAGGCCGGTGGCCAGCGCGGCGATCGCGATCCGGCCCTCGTCGAGGATGCGCAGGAACTGGGCGTAGCCCCGGCCCTGTTCGCCCAGCAAGTTGCGGGCCGGTACCCGGACGTCCTCGAAGGACAGCTCCCGGGTGTCCGAGGCGTTCCAGCCGACCTTGGAGTACGGCGGGGCGACGGTGAAGCCGGGGGTGCCCGACGGCACGATGATCGCGGAGATGCGCGGGGAACCGTCCGGCTTGCGGCCGGTGACCGCCGTGACCGTGACCAGGCCGGTGATGTCGGTGCCGGAGTTGGTGATGAAGCACTTGGTGCCGTTGATCACCCACTCGCCGGACGCCTCGTCCAGCCGGGCCGTCGTCCGGGTCGCCCCCGCGTCCGAGCCGCCGTCCGGCTCGGTCAGCCCGAAGGCGCCGAGGATCTCGCCGGAGCACAGCTTCGGCAGCCAGGTCCGCTTCTGCTCCTCGGTGCCGAACAGGTGGACCGGCATCGCGCCCAGCGAGACGCCGGCCTCCAGCGTGATGGCCACCGAGGAGTCCACCCGGGCCAGTTCCTCCAGGGCGATGCCGAGGGCGAGGTAGTCGCCGCCCATCCCGCCGTACTCCTCGGGGAAGGGCAGGCCGAACAGGCCCATCCGGGCCATCTCGCGGACGATCTCGTACGGGAACTCGTGCCGCTCGTAGAAGTCGCCGATCTTGGGGGCCACCACGTCGTGGGCGAACTCCTCGACGGTGCGGCGCAGTTCTTCCAGTTCGGGGGAGAGCCGGTGGTCCATCCTGATCACTGGTCCTTGTGGGAGAGGGCACGGACGGTGCGGGACGGGCTGGGGCGGTCGAGGTGGGCGGCCATCCACACGCTGGTGGCGGCCAGGCGGTCGAGGTCGACGCCGGTGTCGATGCCGAGGCCGCGCAGCATCCACACCAGGTCCTCGGTGGCCAGGTTGCCCGTGGCGGACCTGGCGAACGGGCAGCCGCCGAGGCCGCCGGCGGAGGCGTCGACGGTGGTGACGCCCCGTTGGAGCGCGGCGAGGGTGTTGGCCAGGGCCTGGCCGTAGGTGTCGTGGAAGTGGACGCCGATCGCGTCCACGGGGACGCCCTGGCCGGTCAGCGCGTCCAGCAGGGCGGTGACGTGTCCGGGCGTCGCGACGCCGATGGTGTCGCCGAGGCTCAGCTCGTCGCAGCCGAGGTCCAGCAGGGCCCGGCAGACCCGGACCACCCGCGGGACGGGGACCGCGCCCTCCCAGGGGTCGCCGAAACACATCGACAGATAGCCGCGTACGTGCACGCCGGCGGCCTTGGCGCGGGCCACCACCGGGGCGAACATGGCCAGCGACTCGTCCACCGAGCGGTTGAGGTTGGCCTGGGCGAAGGACTCGGTGGCGCTGGCGAAGACGGCGACCCGGCGGGCGCCGAGGGCGAGGGCCCGGTCCAGGCCGCGTTCGTTGGGGACCAGGACGGGGAGGGCGACCGGGAGGGCGGAGACCTGCGGGAACAGGGCCTCCGCGTCGGCCAGTTGGGGCACCCACTTCGGGTGCACGAAGCTCGTCGCCTCGACGGTCGTCAGGCCCGACTCGGCCAGGCGGCGCACGAACTCGGCCTTGACCTCCGTCGGGACGGTCGCCTTCTCGTTCTGGAGGCCGTCGCGGGGGCCGACCTCGTGGATGCGGACCCGGGTGGGCAGACCGGGCGCCGGGACGGTCATGGGGAGCGTCATGGGGCCACCTCCGCGGGGGCGATGACCGCCAGTACCTGGTCCATGGCGACCGTGGTGCCGGGGGAGACGTCGAGTTCGGTGACCGTGCCGGCGTGCGGGGCGGAGACGACGTGCTCCATCTTCATCGCCTCGACCACCAGCAGGCTCTGCCCGGCGGCCACCTCGTCGCCGACGGCGGCCTTCACCACCGTCACCGTCCCCGGCATGGGCGCGGTGAGCGAGTCGGTGCCCGCGTGCGCCGCCCGGGTGAGGGAGGCGGCGACCGGGTCGTGGTCCCGTACCTGCCAGGCGTCGCCGTCCCGGCCGAGCCAGTCGCCGGCCCGGTGGAAGGTGTGCCGGACGCCGTCCAGGGTGACGGTGACGGTGTCGTCGGTGACGGTGTGGGTGCCGCGCGGGGTGTACTCGACCGGGTCGGTCACCCGCAGGTGGAAGGAGGGCGGCTTCGGCTCCCCGCCCAGCCGCCACCCGCTGGGCCCCGCGAACGGGTCCGTCCAGCCGTCGCCCTTCGGCGCCAGCGCGTCCAGCCGTACGGCCGCCGCCGCCTCGTACACCTCCTCCGGTACGCCGTCGGGGGTCAGGCCGTCCGCCTCGCGCTCCACCAGCCCGGTGTCCAACTCGCCCGCCACCACCGCCGGGTGGGCGAGCAGCCGCCGCAGGAACCCGGCGTTGGTCGGCACCCCCAGCGTCACCGTCCGGGCGAGGGCGGCGCGCAGCTTGCGCAGGGCCGTCTCCCGGTCCGGGCCGTGGGCGATCACCTTGGCCAGCATCGGGTCGTAGCGGCTGCCGACCTCGGTGCCCTCGCTCAGCCCGGAGTCGGTGCGCACGCCGTCGCCGCGCGGCTCGCGCAGCCGCAGCACGGTGCCGCCGGTCGGCAGGAAGCCCCGCGCGGGGTCCTCGGCGCTCAGCCGGGCCTCCACCGCGTGCCCGGTGAGCCGGACGTCGGCCTGGCCGAAGCCGAGCTTCTCCCCGGCCGCGACCCTGAGCTGCCACTCCACCAGGTCCAGGCCGGTGACGTACTCGGTGACCGGGTGCTCCACCTGGAGGCGGGTGTTCATCTCCATGAAGCAGTACGCGGACGGATCGGCGCCGGGGACGATGAACTCCACCGTGCCCGCGCCCCGGTAGCCGCAGGAACGGGCCGCCCGCACGGCCGCCTCGCCCATCGCGGCGCGCGTCGCCTCGTCGAGCAGCACGCTGGGCGCCTCCTCGACGATCTTCTGGTGCCGGCGCTGGAGGGAGCACTCCCGCTCGCCGAGGTGGACGACGTTGCCGTGGCCGTCGGCCAGCACCTGGATCTCGATGTGCCGGGGCCGGTCGATCCACCGCTCCACCAGCAGCGTGTCGTCCCCGAAGGAGGCGCGGGCCTCCCGGCGGGCCGCGGCGATCTCCTCCTCCAGCAGCGCGAGGTCCCGCACCAGCCGCATGCCCTTGCCGCCGCCGCCCGCCGACGGCTTGAGCAGCACGGGCGCGCCGAGCGCGCGGGCCGCCTCGGTGACGGAAGGGTCCCGTCCGCCCGGGACCACCGGGACGCCGGCCGCCGCCACCGTCTCCTTGGCCCGGATCTTGTCGCCCATCAGGGCGATCGCGTCGGCGGGCGGCCCGATGAAGACCAGCCCCGCCGCCGCGCAGGCCCGCGCGAAACCGGCGTTCTCCGCCAGGAAGCCGTACCCCGGGTGGACGGCCTGCGCGCCCGTCCGCTCGGCGGCCTCCAGCAGCCGCTCGACGGACAGATAGCTCTCCGCCGCCGGCGCCGGGCCGATCCGTACGGCCTCGTCGGCCTCCCGGACGTGCCGGGCGCCCGCGTCCGCGTCGGAGAAGACGGCCACCGAGCGCACGCCCAGCGCGCGCAGCGTGCGGATCACGCGGACGGCGATCTCGCCCCGGTTGGCCACGAGTACGGTGTCGAACATCCTCGTTCTCCCCCTCACATCCGGAAGACGCCGAACCGGGGTTCACCCAGCGGCGCCTGGGCACACGCGGTCAGGGCCAGTCCCAGCACCTGCCGGGTCTCCAGCGGGTCGATGACCCCGTCGTCCCACAGCCGGGCGGTGGCGTAGTAGGCGTTGCCCTGCCGCTCGTACTGCTCGCGCACCGGCGCCTTGAACGCCTCTTCCTCCTCGGCCGGCCACTCCTCGCCGCGCGCCTGGAGCTGGTCCCGCTTGACGGTCGCCAGCACGGAGGCGGCCTGCTCGCCGCCCATCACGGAGATCTTGGCGCCGGGCCACATCCACAGGAAGCGCGGCGAGTAGGCCCGGCCGCACATCGAGTAGTTCCCGGCGCCGTACGAGCCGCCGATCACGACCGTCAGCTTCGGTACGCGGGTGCAGGCGACGGCGGTGACCATCTTGGCGCCGTGCTTGGCGATGCCGCCCGCCTCGTAGTCCTTGCCGACCATGAACCCCGAGATGTTCTGGAGGAACACCAGCGGGATGCCGCGCTGGTCGCACAGCTCGATGAAGTGGGCGCCCTTCTGGGCGGACTCGGAGAACAGGATGCCGTTGTTGGCGACGATGCCGACCGGATGGCCGTGGACGTGGGCGAACCCGGTCACCAGGGTCTGCCCGAACTCGGCCTTGAACTCCGCGAACCGCGAGCCGTCCACCACCCGCGCGATGACCTCCCGCACGTCGTAGGGCGTGCGCGAGTCGGCCGGGACGACGCCGTACAGCCCGTACGGGTCCACCTTCGGCTCCGCCACCGGGCGCACCTCCCAGGGCGGCGCCCCGCGCGCGGGCAGCGTGTCCACGATGGTCCGCACGATGCGCAGGGCGTGCGCGTCGTCCTCGGCGAGGTGGTCGGCGACGCCCGACACCCGCGCGTGCACCTCGCCGCCGCCCAGTTCCTCCGCCGTCACCACCTCGCCGGTGGCCGCCTTCACCAGCGGCGGACCGCCCAGGAAGATCGTGCCCTGGCCGCGCACGATGACCGCCTCGTCGCTCATCGCCGGGACGTACGCCCCGCCCGCCGTGCAGGACCCGAGGACGGCGGCGATCTGCGGGATGCCCGCGCCGGACATCCGGGCCTGGTTGTAGAAGATCCGCCCGAAGTGCTCCCGGTCCGGGAAGACCTCGTCCTGCATCGGCAGGAAGGCGCCGCCGGAGTCCACCAGGTACAGACACGGCAGCCGGTTCTCCAGGGCCACCTCCTGGGCGCGCAGGTGCTTCTTCACGGTCATCGGGTAGTACGTGCCGCCCTTGACCGTGGCGTCGTTGGCGACGATCACGCACTCCCGGCCGCTGACCCGGCCGATCCCGGCGATCACCCCGGCCGCCGGGGCCTGCCCGTCGTACATCCCCTCCGCCGCCAGCGGCGCCAGCTCCAGGAACGGGGAGCCGGCGTCGAGCAGGCGGTCCACGCGCTCGCGCGGGAGCAGCTTGCCGCGGGCGGTGTGCCGGGCGCGGGCCCGCTCGCCGCCGCCGAGACGGGCCGCCGCCAGTCTGCTCCGCAGCTCCTCGACGAGGGCGCGCTGTGCCGCGTCGTTGGCCTGGAACGCCTCCGACGCGGGGTCGGCCGCGGTGGACAGCTCCGGCGCCTCGTCGTGCATCTCACGCCCCCTTGGTTAATGGCCGTTAACACGTATGTTCCACAGGTTAACGAGCGCTAACCTCGCTGTCTAGAATTGGCTCATGGCCACGAGAACCGACGCCCCCACCCGCCGCGAGCAGATCCTCAAGGAGGCCGCGCGGCTCTTCGCCGAGCGCGGGTTCCACGGGGTGGGCGTGGACGAGATAGGAGCGGCGGTCGGCATCAGCGGGCCGGGTCTGTACCGGCACTTCGCCGGCAAGGACGCGATGCTCGCCGAGCTGCTGGTGGGCATCAGCGGTCAGCTCCTGACGGGTGCGAAGCGGCGGCTGGCCGAGGCCGGTGACGGCGCCCCGGAGGCGGTCCTCGACTCGCTCGTCGAGGGGCACATCGACTTCGCGCTCGACGACCGCCCGCTCATCACCCTGCACGACCGCGAGCTGGACCGCCTCCGGGACAGCGACCGCAAGCTGGTGCGGCAGCTGCAACGGCAGTACGTGGAGCTGTGGGTGGGGGTGGTGCGGGAGGCGTACCCGTCCCTCGCGGAGCCCGCCGCACGGGCGGCGGTGCACGCGGTGTTCGGCCTGCTGAACTCGACGCCCCACCTGGGCAGGCCCTCGCGGGCGGCGACGGCGGGGCTGCTGCACCGGATGGCGCGGGGGGCGTTCGCCGCGGCGGGGGGCGCCCGCGCGTGACGCGCGTTACTGGGTGCCCGCTCTGGACTCCCGTCCCTACCCGCCGGTACCGTTGGGTCTGAGCAAGCGCTTAGATATACGTACCCCTGGAGGTGGGCGCCCGTGCGCCGTACGGTGTTCAACGAGGATCACGAGGCGTTCCGGGAGACCCTGCGCGCCTTCATCGAGGCCGAGGTCGTGCCGGAGTACGACAAGTGGTTCACCGAGGGCATCGTGCCCCGCGAGTTCTACTACAAGCTCGCCGAGCTGGGCCTGTTCGGCATCAACGTGCCGGAGGAGTTCGGCGGCGCCGGGCTGGAGAGCCACAAGTTCGAGGCCGTCCAGTACGAGGAGACCGCCCGCGCCGGCGTCACCTTCGGCGGCTCCGGCGTGCACGTGCTGCTCGCCCTGCCGTACATCAAGATGCTCGCCACCGAGGAGCAGAAGAAGCGGTTCCTGCCCAAGTTCGTCTCCGCCGAGGAGATGTGGGCGATAGCGATGACCGAGCCGGGCACCGGCTCCGACCTCGCGGGCATGAAGTCCACCGCCAAGCTGAGCGAGGACGGCACGCACTACGTCCTCAACGGCGCCAAGACCTTCATCACCGGCGGCGTCCACGCCGACCGCGTCATCGTCTGCGCCCGCACCGCCGCGCCCACGGCGGAGGACCGCCGGTTCGGCATCTCCCTGTTCGCCGTCGACACCAAGTCCGAGGGCTACTCGGTCGGCCGCAAGCTCGACAAGCTCGGCCTGAAGACCTCCGACACCGCGGAGCTGGCCTTCGTCGACGTCAAGGTGCCGGTGGAGGACCTCCTCGGCGAGGAGAACAAGGGCTTCTACTACCTCGGCGCCAACCTGCCCTCCGAGCGCTGGGGCATCGCCTACGGCGCGTACGCGCAGGCCAAGGCGGCGGTGCGGTTCGCCAAGGAGTACGTCCAGGACCGGACCGTCTTCGGCAAGACCGTCGCGTCCTTCCAGAACACCAAGTTCGAACTGGCCGCCTGCCAGGCCGAGGTGGACGCCGCCGAGGCGGTCGCCGACCGCGCCCTGGAGGCCCTGGACGCCGGTGAGCTGACCGCCGCCGAGGCCGCCGGCGCCAAGCTGTTCTGCACCGAGGTCGCCCACCGCGTCATCGACCGCTGCCTCCAGCTGCACGGCGGCTACGGCTACATGAACGAGTACCCGATCGCCCGCCTGTACGCCGACAACCGCGTCAACCGCATCTACGGCGGCACCAGCGAGGTCATGAAGATGATCATCGCGAAGAACATGGGCCTGTGACCCGCACGGTATGAGCGAGGCACTGGACAACCTGCTCGATCTGCTCGACCTGGAGCGGATCGAGCAGGACATCTTCCGCGGCCGGTCCCGGTCCGCCGTCGTCCCCCGGGTCTTCGGCGGGCAGGTGGCCGCCCAGGCGATGGTCGCCGCCGGACGCACGGTCCCCGCCGACCGGCCCGCGCACTCCCTGCACGCGTACTTCCTGCGCCCCGGCGACCCGGACGCCCCCATCGTCTACGAGGTCGACCGGCTCCGCGACGGCCGCTCCTTCACCACCCGCCGCGTCGTCGCCGTCCAGCACGGCAAGCCGATCTTCACCCTGTCGGCGTCCTTCCAGACGTACGAGGACGGCCTCGACCACCAGGCGCCGATGCCGCCCGCCCCGGACCCGGCGACGCTGCCCACCCACGCCGACCGGCTGCGCTCCTACCCCCACCTGCCGGCCGAGACCGTCGAACGGTTCCTGGAGGCCCGCGCCGCCGTCGACCTGCGGTACGTCGACGACCCGCCCTACGGCGACTACGGCACCCCGCGCGAGCCGCACTCCCAGGTCTGGTTCCGCACCGACGGCAAACTGGCCGACGACCCCCTCCTGCACGTCGTCCTCGCCACCTACGTCTCCGACATGACCCTGCTCGACTCCGTGCTCCTCGCGCACGGCCGGGGCGGCTGGGCCGTCGGTGACGTCGTCGGCGCCTCCCTGGACCACGCCATGTGGTTCCACCGCCCGTTCCGCGCCGACGAATGGCTGCTCTACGACCAGCAGTCGCCGTCGGCCTCCGGCGGCCGGGGCCTGGGCCAGGCCCGGATCCACACCCAGGACGGGCACCTCGCGGTGACGGTCATCCAGGAAGGCGTGATCCGCGTCCCTCGGGAACACTGAGAGGCATGGCGCGACCGGAACGGGACGAGACCACGGGCGGCGGCGAGAGCACCTTCACGGTGATCGTCGCCGCCCTCGCCAATCTGGGCATCGCCCTCGCCAAGGCGGTGGCCGGCGTGATCAGCGGCTCCAGCGCGATGCTGTCGGAGGCCGCGCACTCGCTCGCCGACACCGTCACCGAGGTGCTGCTGCTGACCTCCCTGAAACGCAGCGTCCGCCCCGCCGACGAGGACCACCCCCTCGGCCACGGCCCCGAACGCTGGATCTGGGCCCTGCTCGCCGCCGTCGCCACCTTCGTCGGCGGCGCCGTCTTCTCCTTCTACGACGGCCTGCACACCCTCACCCACGGCGAGGAACCCGGCGACCCGCTCATCGCGTACATCGTCCTGGCGCTCGCCTTCCTGCTGGAGGGCTACTCCCTGCGCACCGGTCTCCAGCAGGCCCGCGGCGCGGCCGCCCGCGCCCGGGTGCCGTTCGGGCGCTATCTGCGCCGCACCCCCGACACCGCCGTGAAGGCCGTCGTCATGGAGGACTCCGCCGCCCTGATCGGCCTCGTCCTCGCCGCCGGCGGACTGCTCGGCGGACAGCTCACCGGCTCCGGCGTGTGGGACGGCGTCGCGTCCCTGTGCATCGGCGCCCTGCTGCTTTACGTCGCCTGGGTGCTCGGCCGCTCCAACGCGGAGTTCCTCATCGGCCGCCCGCTCCCCCCGGCCGTGCGGGAACGCATCCGGGCCGAGCTGCTGGCCGAGGACGACATCGACGCCGTCCTGGAACTGACCACCCTCGTCCAGGGCCCCCGGGAGGCCCTGGTCGCCGCCAAGGTCGACTTCCGGGACGGGGCGACCGCCGACCGGATCGAGTGGACCTGCGAACGGGCCGAGCGGCGGCTGCGGGCCGAGCTGCCGATGGTGCGCCGGGTCTATCTGGACCCGACGCCCGGCGCACGCGAGCCCTAGGAAAGCCCTGGGGCAGCCTCAGGCCAGCCCCGCCTCCGCCAGCAGATACGCCGTCATCGGGTCGTAGTAGCGCGGGCTGAGGACGTGGTCGTCGAGCGGGACGGTGACCTGTACGGTCCCCTCCGCCTCGGCGAGGAACAGCGCCGGGTCGTTGCAGTCGGCGTACCCGCAGGAGTCGACGCCGTGCTGCCCGGCGTAGCCCGCCCAGCCGTGGTCGGCGACGACCAGGTCGGGCAGCGGGCGGCCCGCGCGCTCCAGGCCGGTGAGGATCGCCCTCATCGGTTCGCCCGAGTGGGTGTGCCACAGCGTGGCGCCGTGCTCCAGCACCGCCACGTCCGCGAACTGCATGACGTACCCCTCGTCCGTCTGCAGCCCCTCCGGGATGACGACGATCTCGCAGCCGGCGGCGCGCAGCGCGGCGGCCGTCGCCCGGTGCACGTCCAGCAGGCCGCCGGGGTGGCCGGTGGCGAACAGCACCCGCTGCGCGCTGTCGGCGGCCTTGCGCAGCCGCCCGGCCAGCCGCTCCAGCGCGGCCACGGTCAGCTCGGGGTCGATGGTGTCCTGGCCGTGGCGGAACTCGGCGTCGTCGACGACGCCCACCCGCTCCGCCATCACCGCGAGCACGTCCTGCTCGTCGCTCCAGCGGTCGCCCAGCTCCAGGCCGAGCCAGTAGTGGCGGTCGCCGTTCGCGAGCTTCCGGTAGTGCGCGAGGTTGTTCTCGCGGGGGGTGGCGACGTCGCCCGCGATACGGGTACGGACGAGGTGATCGACGAGTTCGGCACGGCTGGGTGTCCCGGGTATCGGCATGACTCCCATTGTGAGGCAGCCGTCTGTGGGCGTCTGCGCCATGTCACCCGCTGGGACGGAGCACCCGGGCCCACGCAACGCGCACTTCGCTGTCGCTTTCCGGCCACTTACAGTCTGGGTATGAGCAACAACGACACCCCTCGCGGTCCCGTCGACTCCTCCCGCGTCCCGCGCTACGCGGGCCCCGCGACCTTCGCCCGGCTGCCCCGTCTGGACGAGGTCGGCCGCGCGGACGTCGCCGTGGTGGGCGTGCCGTTCGACTCCGGCGTCTCCTACCGGCCCGGCGCCCGGTTCGGCGGCAACGCCATCCGCGAGGCGTCCCGGCTGCTGCGCCCCTACAACCCGGCGCAGGACGCCTCGCCCTTCGCGCTCGCCCAGGTCGCGGACGCCGGTGACATCGCCGTCAACCCGTTCGACATCCACGAGGCCGTGGAGACCGTCGAGGCGGCGGCCGACGACCTGCTCGCCGGCGGCGCCCGCCTGATGACCCTCGGCGGCGACCACACCATCGCGCTGCCCCTGCTGCGCGCGGTCGCCCGGAAGCACGGCCCCGTCGCCCTGCTCCACTTCGACGCCCACCTCGACACCTGGGACACCTACTTCGGCGCCGAGTACACCCACGGCACCCCCTTCCGCCGCGCCGTCGAGGAGGGCATCCTCGACACCTCCGCCCTCTCCCACGTCGGCACCCGCGGCCCGCTCTACGGCAAGCGGGACCTCACCGACGACGAGAAGATGGGCTTCGGCATCGTCACGTCGGCGGACGTCATGCGGCGCGGCGTCGACGAGGTCGCCGACCAGCTGCGCGGGCGCGTCGGCGACCGCCCGCTCTACGTCTCCGTCGACATCGACTGCCTCGACCCGGCCCACGCGCCCGGCACCGGCACCCCCGAGGCCGGCGGCATGACCTCCCGCGAACTGCTGGAGATCCTGCGCGGCCTGGCGCCCTGCAACCTGGTGTCGGCGGACGTCGTCGAGGTGGCCCCCGCCTACGACCACGCGGAGATCACGTCGGTGGCGGCCTCCCACACCGCGTACGAACTGACCACGCTCATGTCCCGCCGGATCGCGGAGGACCGCTCCCAGTGACGCACGACCACGACGTGGTACTCAGCCCGACCCCCGCCCAGACCCGGGCCGCGCTGCACCCGCCCGCCGGCCGCACCGGCTGTGACCTGGTCCTGGAGACGCTCGCCGGGCTCGGCGCGACCACCGTCTTCGGCCTGCCCGGCCGGCACGCGCCCGGCGTCCTCGACGCGCTGCGCCGCTCCGGCCTGCGCTGCTTCGGCCTGCGGGCGGAGGACAACGCCGGTTACGCCGCCGACGCCTACGGCCGGATCACCGGCGAGGCCGCCCCGCTGCTGCTGCCCGCCGGACCGGGCGCGCTGATGTCGCTGGCCGCGCTCCAGGAGGCACGGGCGGCCTCCGCACCCGTCCTGGCGATCGGCAGCCAGGCGGCGGCGGCCGGTCCGGGCGGCGGACGCCCCGGCCACCCGCACGGACTCGCCGGCCAGGCCGCCTCCTTCCGGGGCGTGGTGAAGTCCGTCCACACCGCGCGCACCCAGTCCCAGATCCCGTCCGCGATCGCGGAGGCCTGGAAGTCGGCGCTGACCGCCCCGCACGGTCCCGTCTGGGTGGAGATCCCGGCCGACGTGCTGGGCGCCGGGACACCGCTGCCGGTGGTGACGGGCGTCGACGCCACCCCCGAGGAACTGGTCCCCCGGGTGGAGCTGACGGCCGTCGCCGCCGACCTGCTGACCCGCGCCGAGCGCCCGGTGGTCGTCGCGGGCGGGGGAGTGGTCCGCGCCGACGCCGCGCGCAAGCTCCGCCAGCTCGCGGAACGCCTCGACGCCCCCGTCGTCACCACCTCCGGCGGCAAGGGCGCCTTCCCCTGGACCCACCCGCTGTCCCTTCAGTCCTGGCTGGAGGACCCGCACACCACCGACTTCCTGGAGGACGCCGACGTCCTGCTCGTCGTCGGCTCGGGCCTGGGCGGACTCTCCTCCGGCCACCGTGCCTTCCGCCCCCGCGGCCGGATCGTCCAGATCGAGGCCGACCTCGGCACACTGGAGTCCGGCCACCCCGCCCTCGGCATCCACGCCGACGCCCGCCTCGCCCTCCAGGCCCTCCTGGAGACGACCGGCGAACGCACCGACCCGACCGCCCCCGAACGGGTACGGGCCCTGCTCGACCGCGTCCACGGCCGGCTCGCCGCCCAGCAACTCACCCTGGAACAGGACGTCCTGGCCGCCGTGCGCCGCGCCCTGCCCGCCGCCGCGCCCTCCTTCTGGGACATGACGGCCCTCACCCACTGGGCCTGGTCGGCCTTCGACGCCAAGGCGGGCGCCATGCACTCCGCCCAGGGCGCCGGCGGCCCCGGCTACGCCTTCCCCGCCGCCCTCGGCGCGGCGGCGGCCGACCCGACCCGCCCGGTGCTGGCGGTGTCGGGCGACGACGGCGCGCTCCGCTCCCTCGCCGAACTGGCCACGGCCCGGCAGTACGGCCTGGACGTCACCTGGCTGATCGTCGACGGCGGCGGCCACGGCGTCCCGCGCGCGCACCTGACCGACGCGGACGGGCGGCCGACGGCGACGGAGCTGCCCGGCCCCGACTACGCGGCCCTGGCCGAGTCGTTCGGCGTCCCGGGCGTACGGAGCTCGCCCGGGACGCTGGAGGCCGACCTCGCCGGAGCCCTGGCGACGCCCGGACCGTCGGTGGTCGTCCTCCCGGCGGCCCTGCGGACGTTCGCGCCGGACCACCTGGCCTGAACGGACCGGTCAGGCTCCTACCAGATCGCCTCGACCCACTCCGGGTGGTCGATGAACGGGTTGCGGTTGTGCTGGTAGGAGTCGTAGATGACCTGGTTGCGGTTCTCCTCGAAGGCGCTCGGCGGGTCCTCGTCGTTCCATGCCTTGAGGACGGAGAGCTTGCCGATGTAGGGGTTGCTGCCGTTGCCGACCTTCTCGTTGGGCTCCAGGTCGGCCCAGCCGTCGTCGCCCTCGTAGCGCACGGCCATGTAGAGGATCATGCGCGCCACGTCACCCTTGTCGGCGTCGCGCGGCTCGAAGGAGTCGGAGTCGACGAGGCTGCCGCCGCCGTTGCTCACGGTGGAGCCGCCGTTGTCGAAGTCCAGGTTGCCCCGGATGCTGTTGACCTGGACGTCGGCCGGGCGCAGATGGTGCAGGTCGGTGCCCGGACCGGTCGCCTCGCCGAAGTCGCCGTGGGACTTGGCCCAGGTGTGTTCGCGGTTCCAGTCGCCGACGTCACCGCCGTTGAGGGACTTGCTGCGGGAGACGCCGCTGTACAGCAGGATCACGTTGTTGCTGTTGTTCGGGTCCTGGTCGGTGGCCTTGAGGGCGTTCCAGACGGCGGAGTACGAGATCTTCGTCTGGGAGCTGATGATCGTGTGCAGCGAGGACTTCAGGCTGGTCCCCGTCTTGCCGATCGCGTTCTTGTAGTACGTCGTGTCGTAGTCCGTCGTCGTGGCCGTGGCCTCGGTCGCCGTCAGGGCGGGGGCGGCGAGGGCGGTGAGGACGGCGGCCGTGGCGAGGGCGACGGCCTTGCGGCGGCGTCCGGGAAGGCGTATCGCGAGCATGTGGGGTGTCCGATCTACGCGTGTTGCATGGATGGATACCCCGAGAGTGGCATGGACATGTAGGACGTGCGGTGTACATGACGTGTCGATCGCGTGACGACGGCCCCCGACCTGAGGGTCGGGGGCCGTACGGTCATCCGCTCGGCGGCGGCGGTCAGTTCACGTCGGACGCGTCCAGCCGGTAGACGCCCGAGGCGTCGTCGACGGCCGTGACCTCGGTGCCGTTCTTCTGCACCCACTCCGTGACCTCGGTGCTGAGCGACGAGTCGCCGCCCATGCCCCCGCCCATGCCGCCGCTGGAGATCTGGATGTAGTGCAACTGCCCGCTCTTCACCAGCTCCTTGAGCTTGGCGAGGGTCATGGCCTTGTCGCTGCCTGACCAGCCCCACATGGAGATGACCGGCTCACCGCTGCTGAGGATGAGCTGCGCGGCGCTCTGCGAGCTGGAGACGGCGAGCAGCCATGTGGCGCCGTCCTGGTGCTTCTTGAGGTAGGAGATCAGCTCGGTACTGGCACTGCCGCCCATGCCGCCGCCCATGCCTCCGCCGCCCGTCTGGCCGCCTGTCTGACCGCCCGTCTGGCCGCCCGTCTGGCCGTCGGCGCCGCTCGGGGGCGTGCCGCCCGCCTCAGCGGTATCACCGGGAGCCGTACCACTGGGAGCCGTACCGCCGCCCTGCGGCATCTCCCCACCGCCCGGCATCTCGCCGCCGCCGGGGAAACCGCCGGCCGCCTGGCCGCCCTGCTCGGAGCCGCCCGGCAGCTGACCGCCGGGGCCGCCGCCCTGGCCGCCGCCACCGCCCGGACCGCCCATGCCGCTGCCCGTCGTCGGACCGGCGGTCGGGTTGGTGCCGCCCATGCCGCCGCCCGAACCCGACGGCACCGACCAGGCGTACGCCGCCGGACCCGCCACCGAGGCGACCACGGCCGCGGCGACGGAGACCGCCAGCAGCCGGATGCGCCGGCCGGAGCGGAAGACCAGCAGACCGGCGATGGCCAGCGCCATCACCACCGCGATCGCCGGCCACAGCCAGGTGTTCCAGCCCGAGGCCCGGCGCAGCAGCACGACCGCCCAGACCCCGGTGACCCCGAGGGCCAGCGGCAGCACCCACACCCACCGCCGGTCGGCGCGGAAGGCGCGCAGCAGCATCACGCCGCCGCCCCCGCACAGCGCCGCGATGCCGGGGGCGAGCGCGGTCGTGTAGTACGGGTGCATGGTGCCCTCGGCCATGCTGAAGGTCAGGAAGTGCAGGGCCGTCCAGCCGCCCCACAGCACCAGCGCGGCCCGCGTGAGGTCGGTGCGCGGGGCCCGCCCGCACAGCACCAGACCGGCGACCAGCGCGATGCCCGCGAACGGCAGCAGCCAGGAGATCTGGCCGCCGAGCACGTCGTTGAACATCCGGCCGATCCCGGCGGTCCCGGCGAAACTGCCGCCGCCTCCGCCGCCTCCGCCGTTGCCCTCGCCGCCGAAGACCCGGCCGAGGCCGTTGTAGCCCATGATCAGGTCCCAGGCCGTGCCGTCCGTCGAACCGCCGATGTACGGCCGGTCGTCGGCGGGCACCAGGGAGACGGCCGCCGCCCACCAGAAACTGGCGACGGCGAGCGCGACCGCGGCCAGCACCAGGTTCCGCACCCGCTTCACCCAGCCGAGCCGGGAGGCGTACACGTACACCAGGAACACGGCGGGCAGGGCGATGTAGCCCTGGAGCATCTTGGTGTTGAAGGCGAGCCCGAAGCAGACCGCGGAGCCCAGCAGGGGCAGCAGCCGATCGGTACGCGTCGCCCGCAGCCCGAGGGCCGCGCCGCTCACCATCAGGAACACCAGCAGCGTGTCGGGGTTGTTGTCCCGGTTGATGGCGACGGTGATCGGGGTGAGGGCGAGCACCAGCGCGGCGACCGTCGCCGCGCCGTGGCCCCACACCCGCTTCACGGACGCGTGCAGGATCCAGATCGTCGCCAGCGCGGCCACGATCATCGGCGCCATCATCTGCCAGGTGCCGTATCCGAAGACGCGGCACGACAGGCCCATGACCATCAGCGCCAGGGGCGGCTTGTCGACGGTGAGGAAGTTCCCCGCGTCCAGCGAGCCGAAGAACCACGCCTTCCAGCTCTCCGTGCCGCTGAGCACGGCCGCGCTGTAGAAGCTGTTCAGGCCGGAGGAGGACAGGTTCCAGGAGTACAGCGCCGCCGCCAGGACGAGGATCGCCAGGAGGGCGGGCAGCGACCAGCGGGGCGGCGCGGCGGGCCCGTCGCCGGTCGGCGCGGCGGGTGCCGCGGCGGGCGCGGGGGCGGGCGCGGGGGCCGGGTGGAGTGGATCGGTGGCAGATGTCACCAGAACACCATCCCCGTGCGCGATGGGGGCGGACTGTCCGCTGCCTGGGAGCGGTCTGTGAATCGCGCGTCACGTCCCGGCCGGGGCGGGGGCGCGGGGGACGCGTAGCTCGAAGCAGGCTCCCAGGGTCCGGGGAGTGAGGGTGAGGGTGCCCCGGTGGCGGTGGGCCAGGTCGCGGGCGATGGCGAGGCCCAGGCCGGTGCCGCCGTGGTCGCGGGAGCGGGCGTCGTCGAGCCGGACGAAGCGTTCGAAGACGCGCTCGGCGTCCTCGGGGGGCACGCCCGGCCCGTCGTCGTGCACGGTGAGGACGACCCAGGCGTCCTGGTCGCGGACGGTGACCTGGACGCGGTGTGCGGCGTGGCGGGCGGCGTTGTCGAGGAGGTTGCGCAGCAGCCGTTCGTACTCGTCGGGGTTGCCGAGCGCGCACGCGGGGGCGGGGCTGTCGCAGGCGAGGGTCAACGGCCGTGCGGCGCGGGGGTACTGCTCGGTCAGCCGGGAGGCGAGGGCCGCCAGGTCGACGGTCTCGGGGTCGGCCGCGGGGGCGCGGGTGTCGAGGCGGGCGAGGAGCAGCAGGTCCTCGGCGAGGGCCTGGAGGCGGCGGGTCTGCCGTGCGGCGGTGGTGGCCGCGACGGGCCAGTCGGTGCGGTCCGGGTAGGCGAGCGCGACTTCCAGGCTGGCCAGCAGTGTGGTGAGGGGGCTGCGCAGTTCGTGCGCGGCGTCCGCGACGAAGCGGCGCTGCTGGGCGGCGGCGTCGTCGAGGCGTTGGAGGGTGGCGTTGATGGTGGTGGCGAGGGCGGTGATCTCGTGTCCCGCGGCGGGGACGGTGACGCGTTCGCGGGGGTCGCTCGCGGTGACCGAGGCGGTGAGGACGCGGATGGCCTCGACCGGCCGCAGCGCGACGCGGACGGTGAGGTAGGCGGCGCCGGCGATCAGTACGAGGCCGGCGAGCCCGGCCCGCAGCAGCAGGCCGTCGATGGTGCCGGTGATCGCCTCGGCCGTGTCCGGAAGCTGCACGACGTAGACCCGCAGCGTGGCGTCGGCGCCGACGCCCAGAGCGGCGGCCCTGTCCCTGCCCAGTTCACCGGCCCACAGGTCGTCGTACAGGACCGGGTAGGTCCCGCCGGCCAGGCCGGCACCGTTCCCGGGGGCGTGGCCGTGGTCGCGGCGCGCCGGTATGCGCAGGGGGCGGACCGCGTAGCCCCACGCGGCACCGGCCTGGGGCGGTGGGGCGGAGAGCGCGGCGGGGTCGGGCAGCACGTGGCGGGTGCCGGGAGCGACGTCGTCCAGGCCGCCGCCGGAGGCGACAGCGGTGCGCCGGCCGGTCGCGACGACCTCGTACGGCACGGCACTCCGCCGGCTGGGCACCGAGCCCTCCTTCAGCTGGTCGACGAGGGCGAGGAGGCTCTTGCGGGCCTGTTCCTCGGCGATCCGCGTGCTCTGGCGGTAGGCCTCGTGGTGCGCCCACCAGCCGATGCCGGCCAGGACGACGGCGGCGGCAAAGGCGGCGGCCAGGGCCGCGCGGGCCCGTACCGAACGCGGCCACCAGCGGCGTCGGGGCTCAGTCGCGTTCACGGTCGTCCACCAGCCGGTAGCCGGTGCCCCGTACGGTCTGCAGGGACTGCCGGCGGAACGCGGCGTCCACCTTCTTGCGGAGGGTGCTGACGCGCGCCTCCACCAGGTTGGGGTCCTGGGCCTCGTCGGGCCACGCGTGGTAGAGCAGATCCGTTTTGGAGACCGCTTGGCCCGCCCGGCGGGCCAGCAGTTCCAGCACGGCGAACTCCCGGGGGGTGAGGTCCACCCGGGTCCCGGCCCGGCGGCAGACCCGGCCGGCGACGTCCAGCGAGAGGTCGCCCACGGCCAGGACGGGCGGGGCGACCGTGGCGGCCCGCCTGACCAGGGCCCGCAGCCGTGCGACGAGCACCAGGTAGGAGAACGGCTTGGCCAGGTAGTCGTCGGCCCCCGTGTCCAGCGCCTCCGCCTGGTCCCACTCCCCGTCCTTGGCGGTGAGGACCAGGACGGGGGTCGCGTTGCCCTCCCTGCGCAACTGGGCGCAGACCTTGTAGCCGTTGAGCCCGGGCAGCATCAAGTCCAGGACGACGACGGCGTACTCGCCGGTCCGGGCCATCCACAGTCCCTGCCGGCCGTCATGGGCGAGGTCGACGCTGTACCCCTCGGCGGTCAGGCCGGTGTGCAGGGTGTGGGCGA
The DNA here is from genome assembly GCF_044768905.1 of Streptomyces sp. NPDC090994. Classification (NCBI taxonomy): domain Bacteria; kingdom Bacillati; phylum Actinomycetota; class Actinomycetes; order Kitasatosporales; family Streptomycetaceae; genus Streptomyces; species Streptomyces sp. NPDC090994. Next base: position 193,554 of record NZ_JBIVWS010000005.1, on the reverse strand, counting down.
GGTCCACCTCGTCCTCGACGACCAGGATGCGCATGCGGTGCAGCATCGCACAGCGCCGGACCGCCTTCCTGATCGTCCGGTCAGGTTCGGTCAGCGTCCGGTCAACGGGGTCCGGGCACGCTGGCGCGGTGTCATCGCCCCCGCGGAAAGGCCCCGTTGCCGATGTCCCTCGACGAACGTGCCCCCACCCTGGCCAGGACGGTTCCCCCTCCCGTACCCGTACCCGTACCCGTACCCGTACCCGTACCCGTCCGCAGGCCGTCACCGGGCCGGGCCGCGGCCGCTGTCGTCGTCGCGCCCCTGGTCCTCACCGTCGCTCTGGGGCTCTGGGGCATCCGCAGGCAGAACACCATGTGGGGGGACGAGTCCGTCACCTACCAGCTCGCGCACCGCGATCTCTCGCAGATATGGCGCACCGCCCAGCACATCGACCTGGTCCACGCCCTCTACTACGCCGTGATGCACGAGGTCTTCGGTCTCTTCGGCCCGGGGCTGCTGACGTTGCGGCTGCCGTCCGTGCTGGCCATGGCAGTGGCCGCGAGCGGAGTCGGGCTGCTGGGCCTGCGCCTGGCGGGCCCCCGCGCCGGGCTGCTGGCCGGGCTGGTGTTCCCGCTCCTTCCCCAGGTGCAGAAGTACGCGCAGGAAGGCCGCTCGTACGCCATGGTCTGCGCCCTGGTGACCTGGGCCACCTACGCGCTCGTCGTCAGCGTCCCGCACCGCGCCCGGTGGCGCTGGGCGGTCTACGGCGCCACCATGCTGCTGGCCTGCCTGCTCCACGAGTTCGCGGCCCTCGCCCTGGTCGCGCACGGCGTCACCCTGGTCGTCTCCCGTGTGCCGCGCCCGGTGCTGAGGGCGTGGAGCGTGACCGCCGCGGCTGTGGTGGCCGGGCTGTTGCCGCTGGCGGTCCGCAGCGCGGGGCAGTCGGGACAGGTGTCCTGGATCGGCGGACCGGTGCGGCTCCCCGAGTTCCTGGCCGTGGTGGTCGTGGGCCTGGCGTGTGCCCGGGGGCACCTGGGCCTGCGGGGGCCCGTGCGGCTGCCCGTGCTGGCTGTGCCGATTCTCGTGCTGCCGGGCCTCCTGCTGCTGGTCGCCTCACTGGTCAAGCCCCTGTTCGTCGACCGGTACGTGCTCTTCGGCAACGTCGGGACGGCCTTGCTGCTGGGCGCCTGGGTGGATCACTTCCACCGGCTGCGGCGGTCTTCCCGCGTCACGTGGATCGCGACGGTCGCCGTACTGGCCGCGTTCCTCCCGGCGAGCCCTTCGCTGAGGACACCCCAGAGCCGGAGCAACGACGTCACCGCCGTCGCCGCCGCCGTGCGCGAGGCCGGCCGTCCCGGTGACGGGCTGCTCTATCTTCCCGGCCGGCACCGGATGTGGACCGGGGCACATCCCGAGGACACCCGGTCCCTGACGGATCTGGCCCTGGCGCAGGACCCCGTGTCGTCGCACACCCTGGAGGGCGTCGAGCTTCCGGCCCGGGACATAGCGGCACGCATGCTGGACTTCGACCGGATCGTCGTGGTCCGCGACCCGGCGGGCGCGCACCCGCCGGCCGGCCCGCGGGAGGAAGCGAAGACGAGCACCCTGCGGCGCCACTTCCGCGAGCACGGGACGACCCGGGTCAACGGCGGTCGAGTCACCGTCTACGTCCGGGACCACGGCGTCGGTGGACGTTCTCCGGGTCGGTCGGCGAGCATGCGCGGGTGACAGATGATGCTGACGACCGTGGCCTGTCCGTGCGGAGCCCGAAGCGGGTCCGCTTCGCGGAGTTGTCCGGCGAGGCGATGTCCGCCCTGCTCGACGGCGACCTGTCCGAGGCGGGCAGGCTGGCCGGGGTCCCGCTGACGGACTACTTCCTGACCGACAGGGCGCGGTGGCTGTGGCGGTACCGGCTCGGCCAGATGGCCGCCGATCCGCGCCGTGCGCGGTGGATGGTGCGGCAGGCGGTCATCGGCGACGGGGGCCTCGTCGTCGGACACGCCGGGTTCCACGGACCGCCCGACGAGGCCGGCATGGTCGAGATCGGCTACTCCGTCGCCCCCCGCTTCCGCCGCCAGGGATACGCCCGTTCCACGCTGGTCGAGCTGCTGCGCAGGGCGGCGGCCGAGACGACGGTGACGACCGTACGGGCGGCGATCAGCCCCGACAACACGGCCTCCCTGGCCACGATCGCGGGCTTCGGCTTCGTCGAAACCGGAGAACAGTGGGACGAGGAGGACGGCCGCGAACTCGTCTTCGAGGTCCCTGCCCGCCGGTTCCGATCCGCTTGATGCCGGTGCCTGCGGCGCTACTGGGGCTTGGGCAACCGCCCGCCTGTCACGGCCCCGACGAACGCCGTCCATTCCGAGGGCCGGAAGACCAGGGCGGGGCCGTCGGCCACCTTGGAGTCCCGCACGGGGACGCCGCCGTCCCAGCCGTCCAGTACTTCGAGGCAACTCCCGGCGGTGGAATCGCTGTAGGAGGACTTCCGCCACCCCTTCAGCGCCGTTGCGTTCCGCGTCGTCTTGTCAGTCATGGCGTGCATGCTCCTTTGCGGTCGACTGTGCCTACCTGCGCCTGGGCGGGTGCTGAGCGGGCAGCCCCCCGTCCCTCACGGCCCCGACGAACGCCGTCCACTGCGACGGCCGGAAGACCAGGGCGGGCCCGTCAGGCACCTTGGAGTCCCGCACGGGGACGCCGCCGTCCCAGCCGTCGACGACCTCCAGGCAGCTCCCGGCGCTGTCGTCGCTGTAGGAGGACTTCCGCCACCCCTTCAGTGCCGTTGCGTTCCGCGTCGTCTTGTCAGTCATGGCGTGCATGCTCCTTTGCGGTCGACCGTGCCTGCCTGTGCCTGGGCGGGCATCAACTGCTGACCCGCCTTTACTGCTGAGCGGGCAGCCCCCCGTCCCTCACGGCCCCGACGAACGCCGTCCACTGCGACGGCCGGAAGACCAGGGCGGGCCCGTCAGGCACCTTGGAGTCCCGCACGGGGACGCCGCCGTCCCAGCCGTCCAGTACTTCGAGGCAACTCCCGGCCTGATCATTGCTGTAGGAGGACTTGCGCCAGCCCTCCAGCCTCCCGGCCGCGCGTACGGTTACGTCAGTCATGGCGTCCATAATCCCTTGCGGTCGCCCTAAGTAAAGCGAGCGTCTCCCTGAGCGGCAGCGCGTTGCCCAGTGTGAAGTCGAAGCGGTGCTGTAGTTCCTGCACCACCGACGGGGCATCGTGCAGCTTGCCCATGTACAGGCCCTCCCCGTAGGCCACCGGTGGCTGGTCTTTGAACCACATCAGCGTGAGCATGTTGTTGAGAAGGGGATGTCCGCCTGTGGTGAACGGCACGACATGCAGCTGAATTCGTCCGGCCTCCGCGAGTTGAACCAGATGGCCGATCTGTTCCGCCATGACGTCCGGCCCACCGATGCGACGGTGGAGGACCGACTCGTCGAGCAGCGCCCACACTGCGGGCGTGAGGGGGTCGTCAAGGATCTTCGCGCGCTGAAGGCGAGTGACAACGCGCTTGTCACACTCTTCCGTGCTCACTCGGGGGAAGGACCTGTCCAGAACCGCACGCGCGTACCGCTCGGTCTGGAGAATGCCCGGGACGAACGACAGGGCGAACTCCCGGATCATCACCGCCTGTTGTTCGAGCAGCCGCACCGCCTCGAAGTAGTCGGCGACCGCCGGTTCCTCGCCCGGCAGAAAGGTGCTCAGCACATTTCCCGTGTTGAGGACCGCGTCAAGGCGCTGCGCGTCCTGCAGTGAAGGCATGCGACGACCCGCCTCGATATGCGCGATGTGCGACCGCGTCATCAGGGCCAGGTCGGCCAGTTGCTGCTGCGTCAGCCCGGCCGCCTCCCGCTGCTGCCTGAGCCAGTTGCCGTAGGTGTTGCTCATCCGTGCGACCCCCGCGTGACGAAGGAACCGGCACATCCGTCCCTCTGGCGAGCCTAGCCGCGACCACTCCACTCTGTGAGGGCTTCGCTACACAAAGCGAACCCCCGTGACCGTCGCACCGGCCCGGGGGCATGGCCACCGACCGACCTCACGGAGCCGATGAACGTGCGTCACCGTACCGCCCGCCGGGCCTGGCTGCCCCTGCTTCTGCTGCTCGACCTCCTCCTCCCCGCCACCGGACGGCGCCGCCGCCGACGGCGCCCCGCACCCGCGACGTACGCCCCCGCCCCCGTCCCACCCCGGCCCCGCCCCGCGGAACCGCTCCTGCGCGGCGAGGACAACGCCCTGGTCCGCCCCTACCTGAAGGCCCTGGAGGCGGTCCGATGACCGACAGCCCCGGTACGCCCCGCCGCCTGCCCTGGACCGGCCCCGACGGCAAGCCCGCCTACCTGCTGACCGACGGGACCGGACCCCTGTCCCGGCTCGTCGACGCCGTCGACGCGCAGCAACTGGAGATGGCGGGGCGGTTGCTCGACCACGCCGCCGACATCCTGGACGACCACAGCGCGACCAGCGACCAGCTCCGCTACCTGCTGACGTGCATGTACGACGCGCTGACCGACGTACGCCGCATCGCGGAGCACCGGCGCGGAGCGGACCGCTGACCTCATCTCCGCCAGAACAGGTGGTGCGTCACGCCGCTCGGACTCGGCACCACCTCCAGGTGGTACCGGTCGAGCAGGTCCTCGGGGGAGTCCCACAGGCGCAGGCCGGAGCCGAGTTCCACCGGTGAGACGGCCACGTGCAGCGTGTCGACGAGACCGGCCGCCAGGAACTCCCGCACGGTGGTGACCCCGCCGCCGAGCCGGACGTCCTGGCCCCGCGCGGCCTGCCGGGCCCGTTCCAGGACGGCGGCCGGGTCGCCGGCCACGAAGTGGAACGTGGTGTCGGAGAGGGTGATGGAGGGGCGTTCGTGGTGGGTCAGGACGAACACCGGAGTGTGGAACGGCGGCTCGTCGCCCCACCAGCCCTGCCAGTCCAGGTCGGTCCACGGCCCGCGCTGGGGGCCGAACTTGTTGCGGCCCATGATCTCGGCGCCGATGTTCCGTGCGAAGTCCCGGGTGAAGCAGTCGTCCAGGCCGCGGCTGCCCCCGGGATCGGTACGCATCGGCCAGCTCGCCGTGGCACCGGCCCAGGAGAACAGCCGCTCGGCCCCGGGCAGCCCGAACGGGTTCTCCAGGCTCTGCCGTTCCCCGGCGGCGATCCCGTCGGCCGAGACGTTGAAGTTCATGACTCTGAGCAGCTGGCTCATCCGTTCTCCTCCGGTTCCGCGCGCCCGTGCGCGCCCCTGGTGCCACCACCCGTACGTCGAACGGCGGCGCACCGGATCGACAACGGCCCACAAGTTTCTTTTCGCGCCCACCCGACGTCACCCGACCGCCGTACCGTGCCGCCATGCACTCGAAGACTCTGCGCACCGCGCTCGCCACCGTCACCGCCGGCCTGGCCGCCGCCACCTGCCTCACGGCCGCCGGACCCGCCGCCGCAGCACCCGCGGCGTCCGGCATCGCGGCGCGGAACGCCTGCTCGTCCTCCGTGGCCATCGACGGCTTCTCCGACGCCCTCGACAAGACGACCTACGAGGGCACCTACGTCGGCAACTTCTCCGCGCTGGCCACCGACCGCCACGGCACGATCGCCGCGCTGTCCGACCGGTCCTCCCTCTTCCGGCTGGACGAGGACACCCTCCGGCCGACGTCCGTCGTCGCGCTCGCCGACGAGAGCGGTGCCGCGCTGGACAGCGAGGGACTCGTCGTCGACAAGGACGGCACGTACCTCGTCTCCTCCGAGACGGAGCCGTCGGTCCGCCGCTACTCCCGTACCGGCGAGATCCTCGGCACCCTCCCCGTGCCGGACGCGCTGCGCACGACGCCGACGGGGCGGGGGCAGTCCAACGGGACGTTCGAGGCGCTCACCCTGCTGCCGGACGGCCGGACCCTGGTCGCGTCGATGGAGTACGCCCTCTCCGGCGACGACACGAACCTGGTCCGGGTCCAGACCTGGCAGCGGAAGAAGGGCGGCGGGTTCCGGCTGGGCGCGCAGTACGCCTACCAGGTCGACGCCGGTCTCGGGGTGCCCGAGGTCACCGCGACGCCGGACGGGCGGCTGCTGGTGCTGGAGCGCGGCTTCACCTCCGGGGTCGGCAACACCGTCCGCCTGTACCTGGCGGACGCGCGCCGCGCCACGGACGTCAGCGGGACCGAGACGCTGACCGCCGGGCAGCGCGGCCTGCGGACGGTGAAGAAGACCCTGCTGGCCGACATCGCTGCCTGCCCCTCCCTCGGCGCCACCGCCAAGCAGCCCCAGCCCAACCCGCTCCTCGACAACATCGAGGGCATGGCGGTCACCGGCCGCGCCAAGGGCCGTCTCGACGTGCTCCTGGTCAGCGACGACAACCAGAACGCCACCCAGACCACCCGCTTCTACCGCTTCCGCGTCCGGGTCTGACCGGCACGGGACAACCGGGCACGGAATTGTTACGGCGGGATGAAATCCCGCCCGGTCCGCGTTGGTGCCTTCCGGCAGATCAGGACAACCGGAAGGCACGGCGTGGACGCGCGACGGGGATGGGCACGACGACTGGCGGGCTATGCCTGGCGCTACCCCAAGGACGTCGTGCTGGCCCTCGGCGCCTCGCTGGGCGGCATGGCCGTCATGGCGCTGGTCCCGCTGATCACCAAGGTGATCATCGACGACGTCATCGGGGACAAGAGCAGGTCCATGGCCACCTGGGCCGGACTGCTGGTCGGCGCGGCGGTCGTCGTCTACGGGCTGACCTTCCTGCGCCGCTACTACGGCGGGCGGCTCGCCCTGGACGTCCAGCACGACCTGCGGACGGACATGTACGACGCCATCACCCGGCTGGACGGACGGCGGCAGGACGAGCTGTCCACCGGGCAGGTGGTCGGGCGGGCGACCAGTGACCTCCAGCTGATCCAGAGCCTGCTGTTCATGCTGCCGATGACCATCGGGAACGTGCTGCTGTTCCTGATCTCCCTGGTGATCATGGCGTGGCTGTCGCCGCCGCTCACCCTGGTCGCGCTCGCGGTCGCGCCGGCGCTGTGGTTCATCGCCCGCCGCAGCCGCTCCCGCCTGCACCCGGCCACCTGGTACGCGCAGGCCCAGGCGGCGGCCGTCGCGGGCGTGGTCGACGGCGCCGTCAGCGGCGTACGCGTGGTGAAAGGTTTCGGGCAGGAGGAGCAGGAGACCGGGAAGCTGCGGCGGATCGGGCGGAAGCTGTTCGCGGCGCGGCTGCGGACCGTCCGGCTGAACGCCGCCTACACCCCGGCCCTCCAGGCGGTCCCCGCCCTCGGCCAGGTCGCCATGCTGGCCCTCGGCGGCTGGCTCGCCGTGCACGGGCACATCACGCTGGGCACCTTCGTCGCCTTCTCCACCTACCTCGCCCAGCTCGTCGGCCCGGTCCGGATGCTCGCCATGGTCCTCACCGTCGCCCAGCAGGCCCGCGCCGGCACCGAACGCGTCCTGGAGCTGATCGACACCGAGCCGGTGATCGAGGACGGCACCCTGGAGCTGCCGGCCGACGCGCCGGCGACCGTCGAGTTCGATGGTGTCTCGTTCGGGTATGACACCGCCTCCGGCACACACAGTCCCGTGCTCGACGGGCTCTCCTTCGAGATCCGGGCCGGCGAGACCCTCGCCGTCGTCGGCGCCTCCGGCTCCGGCAAGTCCACCGTCTCCCTCCTCCTGCCGCGCTTCTACGACGTGACCCGCGGCGCCGTCCTCGTCGGCGGGCACGACGTCCGCGAGCTGACCCTGCGGTCGCTGCGGGCCGCGATCGCGCCGGTCCCGGAGGACTCGTTCCTCTTCTCCGACACCGTCCGCGCCAACATCGCCTACGGCCGCCCCGACGCGACCGACGAGGAGATCGAGGCCGCGGCCCGCGCCGCGCAGGCCGACGGGTTCATCCGCGAGCTGCCCGACGGGTACGACACCACCGTCGGCGAGCACGGCCTCACCCTCTCCGGCGGCCAGCGCCAGCGCGTCGCGCTCGCCCGCGCGCTGCTCACCGACCCCCGGCTGCTGGTCCTGGACGACGCCACCTCCGCCGTCGACGCCCGCGTGGAGCACGAGATCCACGAGGCGCTGCGGGAGGCCATGCACGGCCGGACCACGCTGCTGATCGCGCACCGCCGCTCCACCCTGAACCTCGCCGACCGCATCGCCGTCCTCGACGCCGGCCGCCTCGCCGACATCGGCACCCACGAGGAACTCCAGCAGCGCTGCGCCCTCTACCGGCGGCTGCTGACCGACCCCGACGAGCTGGGCGCCGTCTCGCCCGGCCACACCGTCCGCTCCGCCGGACCGGTCGAGGACACCTCGGTACGCGACGAACTGGACGCCGAGTTCGACGCCGAACGCGGCATCACCCCCCGCCTGTGGACGGGGGAGCGCGAACCGCGCGACGCCGCCCTCGCCGGCACCCCGGCCACCCCCGGACTGCTCGCCCAGGTCGAGGCGCTCCCGCCCGCCACCGGCACTCCGGACATCGACGAGGAGCAGGCGGTCCGGCCCGAGGAGTCCTACGGGCTGCGCCGCCTGCTGCGCGGCTTCGGCCGCCCCCTGCTGATCAGCCTCGCGCTGGTCGCCGTCGACGCCGGCATGGGCCTGCTGCTGCCGGTCCTCATCCGGCACGGCATCGACGACGGCGTCACCCGGCTCGCCCTCGGCGCGGTCTGGGCCGCCTCGCTGCTCGGCCTGCTCGCCGTACTGGCGCAGTGGTGCGCGCAGAGCGCCGAGATCCGGATGACCGGACGGACGGGTGAGCGGGTCCTGTACGCGCTGCGCCTGAAGATCTTCGCCCAGCTCCAGCGCCTCGGCCTCGACTACTACGAGCGTGAGCTGACCGGCCGGATCATGACCCGGATGACGACGGACGTGGACGCGCTGTCGACGTTCCTCCAGACCGGGCTGGTCACCGCGTTCGTGTCCGTCGTCACCTTCTTCGGCATCATGGTCGTCCTGCTGGCCCTCGACCTCCAGCTCGCCCTGGTCGTCTTCGCGACCCTGCCGCTGCTGGTCGTCGGCACGTTCTTCTTCCGCCGGGCGAGCGTGAAGGCGTACGAGCTGGCCCGTGAGCGGGTCTCCGTGGTCAACGCCGATCTCCAGGAGACGGTGGCGGGACTGCGGATCGTGCAGGCGTTCGGGCGGGAGCGGGACGGCGGGCGGCGGTTCGCCGAGCGCAGCCGCGGCTACCGGCAGGCACGGGTGCGGGGGCAGCTGCTGATCTCCGTCTACTTCCCGTTCGTCCAGCTGCTGGCGTCGGCCGCCGCGGCGGCCGTGCTCGTCGTCGGCGGCGGGCGGATCGACGACGCGACCCTGACCACCGGCGCGCTGGTGGCGTACCTGCTCTACATCGACCTGTTCTTCGCCCCCGTGCAGCAGCTCTCCCAGGTCTTCGACGGCTACCAGCAGGCCTCCGTCTCGCTGGGCCGCATCCAGGAACTGCTGCGCGTCCCGACCTCGACGAAGGCCGCCGAGCAGCCCCTCGACGTGCCGTCGCTGCGGGGCGAGATCGCCTTCGAGGGCGTGCGCTTCGCCTACGGCGCGGAGGAAGAGGCCATCGGCGGCGTGGACCTGCGCATCCCGGCCGGGCAGACCGTCGCCTTCGTCGGCGAGACCGGCGCCGGCAAGTCGACGCTGGTCAAGCTGGTGGCCCGGTTCTACGACCCGACCGGCGGACGGGTCACCGTCGACGGGCACGACCTGCGTGACCTCGACCTGGCCGCCTACCGGCACCGCCTCGGCGTCGTCCCGCAGGAGGCGTACCTCTTCCCGGGCACCGTCCGGGACGCCATCGCCTACGGCCGCCCCGACGCCACCGACGCCGAGGTGGAGGCGGCGGCCCGCGCGGTCGGCGCCCACGAGATGATCGCCACCCTCGACGGCGGCTACCTCCACGAGGTCGCCGAACGCGGCCGCAACCTCTCCGCCGGGCAGCGCCAGCTGATCGCGCTGGCCCGCGCCGAACTCGTCGACCCCGACATCCTGCTCCTCGACGAGGCGACCGCCGCCCTCGACCTGGCCACCGAGGCCCAGGTCGACCAGGCCGCCGACCGGATCGCCGGACGGCGCACGACCCTCGTCGTCGCGCACCGGCTGACCACGGCCGCCCGCGCCGACCGGGTCGTGGTGATGCACGGCGGCCGGGTCGCCGAGGACGGCACCCACGAGGAACTCCTCGCCCGCGGCGGACGGTACGCCCGGCTGTGGCGGGCCTTCGTCGGCGCCACCGAGCCGGAGGAACCGGTCGGGGTCGCCTGAACGTCGTACACCCGTACGTCAGTGAGGGTCATACGGAGTCGTACAGAGGGGACGGCCATGGGCAAGGGCCCTGGTATACGCAGACGGCTGGCGCTCGGCACGGCGGTACTGACCGCGGCCGGACTCCTCACCGTCGCCGCACCGCAGGAGGCCCGGGCGGCGGCCCCCTGCCCGGGCCGCAAGGTCCGCACGCTCCCGTTCGCCACCGGCTCCGCCGTCGTCTACAAGCGCAGCGGATACGTCTGCGCCGTCACCCTCCCGAAGAAACCCGGCACCAAGCGCGCGATGTCGGTGAGTCTGCGGGCGCGCGGCGGCCGGCCGGTCGTCGACGAGGGGCGGTACGCCTACCGGGCCGGGCCCGTGACGGTGTACGCCGGGCAGCGCTGCGTGTGGGTGAAGGGCAAGGTGGGGTCCAAGTCGGTCAGCTCGGGCTGGATCCTGTGCTGAGACACAGGCTTCTGCTAGCTTCCGGCGGACGTCAGTTACCCAGGGGAGGGTGCATGCGCAAGGCGCTCAGATGGCTGCTGGCGCTGGCGGTGCTCATAGGCACCGTCAGTACGGCCCAGGCGGCCACCGCCGCCCAGCCGGAAGCCACGGCCTCCGCCGACATCAAGGACAGACTCCTGTCCGTACCGGGGATGAGCCTGATCGAGGAGAAGCCGTACCCCGGCTACCGCTTCTTCGTCCTGAACTACACCCAGCCGGTCGACCACCGGCACCCGTCCAAGGGCACCTTCCAGCAGCGGATCACCGTGCTGCACAAGGACACCGCCCGCCCGACGGTCTTCTACACGGGCGGCTACAGCGTCTCCACCACGCCCAGCCGCCGCGAGCCGACCCAGATCGTGGACGGCAACCAGGTCTCCATGGAGTACCGCTACTTCACCCCGTCCCGGCCCGAGCCGGCCGACTGGTCCAAGCTGGACATCTGGCAGGCCGCCGGCGACCAGCACCGCATCTTCAAGGCCCTGAAGAAGATCTACTCCCAGAACTGGATCTCCACGGGCGGCTCCAAGGGCGGCATGACCGCCACCTACTACGAGCGCTTCTACCCGCGCGACATGGACGGCGTCGTCGCCTACGTCGCCCCCAACGACGTGGTGAACGGCGAGGACTCGGCGTACGACCGGTTCTTCGAGACGGTCGGCACGGCGGAGTGCCGCGCCCGGCTGAACGGCGTGCAGCGCGAGGCACTGGTGCGCCGGGCCCCGCTGGAGGAGAAGTACGAGGCCTACGCCGCCGAGAACGGCTACACCTTCGACACCATCGGCAGCCTGGACCGGGCCTATGAGGCGGTCGTCCTGGACTACGTCTGGGGGTTCTGGCAGTACAGCACCCTCGCCGACTGCGCCGACATCCCGGCGGACGCCAAGAACGCCACCGACGACGAGATCTGGACCTCCGTCGACACGATCTCCGGCTTCTCCTTCTACACCGACCAGGGCCTGGCCCCGTACACGCCGTACTACTACCAGGCGGGCACCCAGCTCGGCGCGCCCACCATCCACTTCCCGCACATCGAGAAGAAGTACATCCGCTACGGCTACCAGCCGCCGCGCAACTTCGTGCCCCGGGACATCCCGATGCGGTTTCAGCCGTTCGTGATGGACGACGTGGACGCGTGGGTCGAGCGCAACGCCGACCAGATGCTGTTCGTGTACGGCGAGAACGACCCGTGGGGCGCCGAGCCGTTCCGGCTGGGCCGCGGCGCGCGTGACTCGTACGTCTACACGGCTCCCGGCATGAACCACGGCGCCAACGTCGCCGGACTCGTCGCCGACGAGAAGGCGGCGGCCACGGCCCGCATCCTCGACTGGGCCGGTGTCGCCCCGGCGTCCGTGCGGGCCGACCCGTCGGCGGCGAAGCCGCTGGCGACGTTCGACGCCCGCCTCGACCGCCGGGACGTCGAACGCGAGCCCGCACTGCGCCCGTGACGCGGTAGGGCGGCGCGGCTCACACCGGCCGGGCGCAGCCCACCGGACGCTCCCCGCCGAGACGGACGTACAGCGCCGTCGCGGCGGGGCAGCGGGCCCGGTCGGTCACCGCGTCGACCACCTTGTACTGCGGGGCCCGCTCGCCCGTGCCGGCGCAGGCCGTCTCCCGGACCTCGTCGCCGCCCGCCTCGTACACGCAGTCCCCGACGATGGTGCGCGGGCCGCCCCCGCCGCCGGGATCGCCGGGGTGCGGCGGCTGGAGGTTGCGCATGCAGGCGTAGCCCCGGGGCACCGCCCCGTCGCCGTCCTCGTCGGAGGAGGGCCGCTGCTCGCTGATGTGCAGCACGAAGTCGGTGGTCGCCGGGCACGGTGGACCGCCCTCCTCCCGGCCGTCGTGCCGGGCCACGACCCGCGCCGCCGCCCGCTCACTGGCGCACGCCACCTCGGTGAAGCTGGTCGTGCCGAACGAGCTGCACTCGTCGACCGCGAGGAACACCGCCCCGTACCCGGACGGCCGGACCGTCGTCGCGGCCCCCGCCGTCCCGCCGCCCAGCCGTCCGTCCGCCGCGGTCGTCGCGCCGGGCGTGCTCTGACAGGCGCTCAGCAGCACGGTGCTCAGCAGCACGGCGCACAGCGCGGAGAGCGCCACCGGCGCCCCCGCGGACCCACTCCGACGCATCGCCGCCCCCGCATTCCCCCCGTACGGCCCCGCGTTCTCCGGGACCACCGTCCAGCGTGACCCGCCGCGGCGGGCGCACGCCAGACGCGCGGGGGTGTATTGCGCCGCGTGCGGGGCCCGCGCCCGGCGCGTGTCGTACGCGCGCTACGCCCGGTACGACAGCGCGCGCTACGCCCGGTACGACAGCCCGTGCCCGGCCGGCAGGAGCACCGCCGCCGGATCGTCCGCCCGCGGTACCGGCACCGGCAGCCTGCCCCGGGGCCGTACCCGCCCGGCGAGGACCCGGGCCGCCGCGCGCACCTCGACGTCGGTCCAGCCGTAGGCGGCCAGCACGGCCGCCGCGCCGGGGAGATGGGCGACGTCGTACGGGTTGCGGACGGCGACCACCGCCACCGGCTTCCCGGCCGCCGCCAACTCCCGCACCAGCACCGCCTGCCGGCTGCCCGCGGTGACGTTGTAGGTGACGGCGACGACCACGTCGGCGTCCCCGGCCGCCGCGACCGCCCGCTCGACGACGGAGGCGGACGGGGAGGTGCCGGTGGACAGGGCGGTGGCCGTGAAGCCCAGTCCGGTGAGCGCGTCCGCGAGCACGCCGGTCGGCGGGCCGGTCGTGCCCGTGGGGGAGGCGGGGTCCGCGCCGACGACCAGGAGCCGCGGGGTGCGGCGCCGCTCCAGCGGCAGCAGCTGCCCCTCGTTGACCAGCAGGGTGGTCGTCCGCTCGGCGATCCGGTCGGCCGCCGCGAGGTGCGCGCGGACGCCGACCGTGCGGTCCACCTCCCGCCGCGAGGTGTACGGGTCCCGGAACAGCCCCAGCTTCCGCTTCAGCCGCAGCACGCGCAGGACCGATTCTTCGAGCCGCGCCTCGGTGAGTTCCCCCTCCCGTACGGCGGTCAGCACCGCGTTCCAGGCCAGGTCCAGGTCGGGCGGGTTGAGGAGCTGGTCGGCGCCCGCCTTCAGCGCCAGCACCGGCACCCGCGCGTCGCCGTACTTGGTCCGTACGCCCTCCATGGCGAGGGAGTCGGTGACGACGACCCCGTCGTAGCCCAGCTCGTCACGGAGCAGGCCGGTGAGGATCGGGCGGGAGAGGGTCGCCGGGTCACCGGAGTCGTCGAGCGCCGGGACCATGAGGTGAGCGGTCATGATCGCGTCGATGCCGGCCGCGATCGCGGCCCGGAACGGCGGCGCGTCCAGCTCCTCCCACTCCTCGCGGCTGTGCGTGATGACCGGGAAGCCGGTGTGGCTGTCGACGGAGGTGTCCCCGTGCCCGGGGAAGTGCTTGGCGCAGGCGGCGACGCCCGACCCCTGGTACCCGGCGACCTCGGCGGCGACCAGCCGGGCCACCGCCGCCGGTCCGGAACCGAAGGAGCGGACGCCGATCACCGGGTTGGCCGGGTCGACGTTGACGTCGGCGACGGGCGCGTAGTCCTGCCGGATGCCCAGCGCGCGCAGCTCGGCGCCGGCGATCCGGCCCAGGGCGCGGGCGTCGGACCGCGACCCGCCGGCCCCGATCGCCATCGCCCCCGGGAACAGCGTGGCCGGCGCGCCCACCCGGGCCACCGCGCCGTGCTCCTGGTCGGTGGAGACCAGCACGGGCAGCCCGCGCTCCAGTTCCAGGGAGGCCCGCTGGATGCCGTCGGACAGCTCGGCGATCTGGTGCGGGTCGCGGGTGTTGTGCGCCCAGGTGAAGTAGAGGACGCCGCCGACCCGGTACCTGGCGACCAGTTCGGCGGCGGTGCGCACGCCCAGTTCCTTCAGGTTGGCGTCGATGTCGGCCTGGTCGGGGGCGGTGGCGGAGTGGCCGTAGACCCGGGAGACGAAGAGCTGGCCGACCTTCTCCTCCAGGGACATCCGGGCGACGAGGGCACGGAGCCCGTCGCCGTCCGGTACGGCGGTCCGCGCGGACGCGGGGCCGGCGGCGGCGAGGGCCGCGGTGACGCCGGCCCCGGCGGCGAGGAGGGCGCGTCTGGAGGGCTGTGCGGCGGACTGTGCGGCGCTTTCCGTGCTGCTGTCGGGCACGTGCGCTCCTTTGCGGACCGGGGACGGCTGACGGAAACTTCCGGGAAGTCAGCAATATCCGGGAAGTTTCCGCCGGTCAAGGGAGCGCACAGGCGCGGCGGGGCGGGGCCGCCGCCGGCGCTGGGAGGGAGGGCGCCGGCGGCGGCGCGGTGCCGGCCGGGGTGCGGCGGAGAGGGTTGGTCAGCGATCGCAGCCAGCAGCGAGGGCCGACACCGCACCACGGAGACTCGTCCGGCACCGCGCGCATTGGACGGACGGACCCGGGCCCGGGTTCCCGGACCGGCCGGGTCGGTGCCGGTGTGCCCGAGGGGGCCGATGGGGCCGGGTCCGGCGCGCGGACCCCTCCGGGGCGGGCCCGCGGCCGACGCGCCGGGGTCAGTCCCGGGCGTGGGCCGAGACCGCCGGCCAGTGCGCGCGCAGCGCCCGTACCGTCTCCGCGATCGCCGGACGCCGGGCCGCCCCCGTCCGCCACAGCGCGTACAGCCGCCGTACCGGCATCGGGTCGAGCGGCACCTCCACCACCCCGGCGGGCAGCGGCCCGCGCCCGAGGCGGGGGATGAGCGCGACGCCGAGCCCGGCGGCGACCAGCGCGACCAGCGTCGGGTTCTCGTCGGCCTGGTGCACGAGGTCGGGCTCGTGCCCGGCGGCGCGCAGCGTCCGCACCAGCCAGTCGTGGCAGACCCGGCCCGGCGGCTGACAGATCCACCGCTCGCCGCCCAGCTCCTCCCGCCGTACCGCGTCCCGCCCGGCGAAGGGGTGCCCCTCGGGGACGAGCAGATCGCACAGGTCGTCCCCGATGACCGCCTGCTCCACCCCGGCCGGCGCGGGCAGCGGCGCGATGTCCCAGTCGTGCGCCACCACCAGGTCGACCGCCCCCTTGGCCACCAGACCCACCGACAGATGCGGGTCGACCTCGGTCAGGCGCGCGTCCAGGGCGGGGTGCTCCCGGGCCAGTTCCGCCAGGACGCCGGGCAGCAGCCCGCGCGCCGCCGACGCGAACGCGGCGATGGCCAGCGGCCCGGCCGGCCGCCCCCGCCGCTCCTCCAGCTCCGTCTCGGCCCGCTCCACGATCGTCATCAACTCTCGCGCCGTATCCGCCAGTTGACGCGCCTCTGCGGTGAGCCGTACGCCCCGCCCCTCCCGTTCGAGGAGCACCGTCCGGGTCTCCCGCTCCAGCTTGGCGATCTGCTGGGAGACGGCGGACGGCGTGTAGCCCAGCGCGGTGGCGGCGGCGCCGACCGTGCCGTGCACCGAGACCGCGTGCAGGGCACGCAGCCGCTGGAGATCGAGCACGGGCCCGCCCCTTTCATCAGTGTTGCTTCATCCAACCATGCAGTATTCATCGCTGGTGCTTCACGGTCCCCGCCGGTCATCCTCGGCGTATGCGACCGTCCCACCTCTTCCTCGCCGTCCTCGTCGCCGCCGTATGGGGCGTCAACTTCACCGTCATAGAGATCGGCCTCGACCACTTCCCGCCGCTGCTCTTCTCCGCCCTGCGCTTCCTGGTCGCCGCCCTCCCCGCGGTGTTCCTCGTGGGCCGCCCCAAGGTGGCGTGGAAGTGGATCGTGGCGGTGGGGCTGGTGCTGGGCGTGGCCAAGTTCGGCCTGCTGTTCGTGGGCATGGACGCGGGCATGCCGGCCGGACTGTCCTCGCTGGTGCTCCAGATCCAGGCGGTGTTCACGGCCGTGATCGCCGGGGCGGTCCTGGGGGAGCGGCCCACGCGGGTGCGGGTGGCGGGCATGGCGGTGGCCCTGGCCGGCATCGGCGTCGCGGCCTGGGACGAGGGCACCTCCGGTCCGCTGGGCGCCTTCGCCCTGGTGATCGCGGCGGCGGCCTGCTGGGGCGTGTCCAACGTCCTGACCCGCAAGGCGTCCCCGCCCGACTCGCTGAACTTCATGGTGTGGGTGAGCACCGTCCCGGTACTGCCCCTGCTCGCCCTGTCCCTGCTCACCGAGGGCCCCTCCGCCGACTGGGCCGCCCTGCGCGCCCTGGACTGGCAGGGCGCGGGCACCGTGGTCTACGTCGCCTGGGTCACCACCGTCTTCGGCTTCGGCGCCTGGGGCCGGCTGCTGCGCCGCCACCCGGCCTCGGCGGTCGCGCCGTTCTCGCTGCTGGTGCCGGTCTTCGGGATGTCGTCGGCGGCGCTGTTCCTGGGCGAGCCGGTCTCCCCGGCCCGCTGGTGCGCGGCGGCGCTGCTGGTGGGCGGGGTGGCGCTGACCTCGCTGCCGTCCCGGCGCCGGCGGACCGGAAAACCGTTCGACGGTCCCGTGACCGGCGGGAACAATGCGGCCGGTGACGTTCACGATGAGAGCCCCGGTCCTCGACGGCACGCTGGTACGGCTGGAGCCGCTGGCCCGGCGGCACGCGGCTGACCTCGCCGAGGCGGCCGAGGAGGACCGCTCCGGCTACGGGTACACCTGGGTGCCGAGGGCCGGCGAGGTCGACGCCTACCTCGACACACAGCTCGCCCGCGCCGCGTCCGGGCGGCTCGCCCCCTACGCCCAGATCTCCCTCGCCACCGGCCGGGCCGTCGGCGCCACGGCCTACTGGGAGCCCCGGTCCTGGCGGACGGAGGACGCCCTGGACGCCGTGGAGGTCGGCTTCACCTGGCTCGCCCGCTCGGCCCAGGGCACCGGTCTGAACGCCGAGGCCAAACTGCTCCTCTTCCGGCACGCCTTCGAGGTCTGGGGCGTGGCCCGCGTCGACTTGAAGACGGACGCCCGCAACCGCCGCTCCCGCGCCGCCATCGAGTCGGTGGGCGCCCGCTTCGAGGGCGTCCTGCGCAACTGGTCCCGCTCCCGGGTCCCCGGCGAGGAGGACCGGCTGCGGGACTCCGCCGTCTACTCGATCACGGCGGCGGAGTGGCCCGAGCGCCGCGAGCGGCTGGCCCGGAAGGTCGCGGACAGCGCGGCGGTACGACTATGAAACAAAGCCGCTTTTCGTCCCGTCGGCACACTGCGAATAAATGACTTGTCCGGCTAATTGTTCACTCGTGTGCCGCGCATCCAGCGGAGTGACCCGGCGTTAGTCGGAACATGAGCAAGGTGACTGGGTGCACGGCCGCGCCGAACGTGCTCTCGCTGGGTTCCGATCCTTACGTCCAGGCGCCGGTGCACTCGGCTGCCGCGATGAACGGAACTCTGTCGAAAGGCGGACTCCCTGTGCCCCTCAGGGAGACGGAGCCGATTCTGCGGGATTTCCTGGACGTGCTGGGTGAGTTGCAGGACGATTTCACCCGCCGCTTGGGCGCGATCAAAGAATGGCCAGTACTGTCGCGAGCTGAATGATCGGGCCCTATTTATCGTGTATGACGACGAACTCGTTTACGGCCGCGGATTCCCGGGACCTTACGCGGCTTCTTATCCGAATTCCTACCCGAACCGGACCACCGGCGTGTACGACGAGGCGGGCCACGGACGGCACCGCGCTCCCGCCGACGACACGGAACCCCTCGTACCGGACATGGCCTGGGACGAGGAACTGGCCGTCATGCTCCAGGACGCCCTGGAGGAGCAGCTTCCCGGCGGTCCACCGCACCCGGACCGGCGCGGGGACGGTGTCGACGGCCTCGACGAGACACCGGCCGCCGCCCCTGTCCCGGGCAGCCCCCTGGGGAACCTGCGGGACATCACGGAGGAACTGCCCGCGCTGAAGGAGACCCGGGCCGGTCGCAGCCACCGCCGGGCCCGGCCGCCCCGCCCGCCCCGCGGCCCCCGCGGGGTCGAGGCCGTCAGTTACGTCACCGCCGCGCTCGCCACGGTCATCGCCTCCGCGGTGAGCCTGCTGAGCGGCATCGTGGCCTACGACCCGCTGCGTGTCGTCGCCGTGACCCGGCTGGAGTCCGGTGTGGTCGCCTGGTGGCCCCTGCTGGTCTTCGGCCCCTGGCTGGTGGCGTCGCTCTCCGTCCTGCGGGCGGCGCTGCACCAGCGCCGGGCCCTGCACGCCTGGTGCGTCGTCCTGGGCTTCTCGCTCATCGCGGTCTTCCTGTGCGTGCTCCAGGCGCCCGGCACCGTCGTCGACGTGGCCGCCGCCGCCCTGCCCGGCCTGGCGTCCCTGGCCTGCTTCCAGCAGCTGGTGCGGCAGATCACCCTGACCCGGCCGCCCAGGCGCCGCGCGCCGCGCCACCGCGTACGACCCGAGTCCCGGCAGCAGGCCGAGCCGGACCGGAAGACCGGGACCGGCGGGACGCCCGACGCGACGACGGACACCCCCGCCCCCGCCCCCGCCCCGGCCGCGACGCCCCCGGCTCCTGCCCCTGCCCCTGCCCAGGCTCCCGCCCCCGCCGGTGCCCGGTACGACGCCCGTCGGGAGCCCCGCCGTCCCGCGCCCGCGCCCACGCCGCCGCCCCGGACGCCGGAGCCCCCCGTCACCACGTACGTGATCAGCAACGGCCGCCCGCTGCGGGCCCGGCAGACCGGTCAGCCCCGGTCCTTCCCGGCCCCGCGGACCGGCTGACCGCCGGGCCCGCCCGGTTCAGGCCGACTCGTTGAGCAGCCGGCCCAGATGCCGCCGTCCCGCGCCCAGGATTCCGGGCAGCGGGGCGGCGTTCTCGTACCACCGCTTCTCGTACTCCCAGCACAGCCAGCCGTCCCAGCCGTGCCGGGACAGCAGGTCCACGCACTCGGCGAGCGGCAGCACGCCCTGGCCGAGCGGCAGCGGCGTGGTGTCGTCCGCCGAGGCGATGTCCTTGACCTGCACATAGCCGAGGTGCGGGGAGAGCGCGGCGTAGGAATCCGCCGGCTGCTCGCCGCCCAGCCAGGTGTGCATCACGTCCCACAGCGCACCGGCCTGACGGTGCCCGACCAGGCCGAGGACGCGGATCGCGTCGGCGCCCGTGCGGTGCGAGTCGTGGGTCTCCAGGAGGATCCGCACCCCCGCCTCGGTGGCGTACTCGGCGGCCGTGCCCAGCCGCCGGGCGGCCGTCGCGTCCGCCTCCTCGGGGCTCTGCTCGGTGCCGCCGCCGGGGAAGATCCGCACGTACGGGGCGCCCAGGTCGCGGGCGAGGTCGAGGAGGGCGCGGATCTCCGCGAGGACGGGGGCGTCGTCGCCGGGGGCCGCGACCCGCACGTAGCCCGCGGCACAGAGGATCGCGACGCCGGCCGCCTCGAACTCGGCCGCGACCGCGGCCCGTTCGGCGGGGGACAGGCCGGGGTGCACCGGTTCCTCGGGGTGGGCGCGCAGTTCGACCCCGTGCCAGCCGTGCTCGGTCGCGAGCCGCAGCACGTCGGTCACGGGCATTCCGGGGACGCCGAGGGTGGAGAACGCCAGTTTCATGACCTTGGACCCTACCCGCTGGGACGCGCCTCACTCCGGTGTCGCGAGCGGGCGCGACGTCGCGTACGCCCGCGTCCGGCGGCGGCGCGGTCAGGCCCCGGTGGGCGCGCGGTAGACGCAGACCTGGGCGCCGGTGGGCGCGGCGGTCGCGGAGACCAGCTCGAAGCCCCGCAGCGCACCGTCGCGCGGGAAGATCGTCTTGCCGCCGCCCAGGATCACGGGCATCACGATCAGCCGCAGTTCGTCGACCAGGCCCTCGCCCAGCAGCAGCCGGACGAGCGAGGGACTGCCCATCACCAGCAGCCCGCCGCCGGCTCCGGCCCCGCCCTCCGCGCGCAGCCCGCGCAGGCGGGGGAGGGCCTCGGTGCCGGGGACGCGGGTGGTGTTCCAGGTCATGTCGGCGTCGGTGAGGCGGTCGGAGACGACGTACTTCGGCAGGGCGTTGAGCCGGTCGGCGAAGAGGTCCCCGGCCTGCGCGGGCCACGCCCGGGCCATCACCTCCCAGGTCCGCCGCCCGTACAGCAGCGCCTCCGTCTCCGCCAGCGCCGCGTCGAACGCCCCGCCGACCACCTCCGGGTCGAAGTACGGCCCCGACCAGCCGCCGTGCGCGAACCCGCCGTCGCTGTCCTCCTCCGGCCCGCCGGGCGCCTGCACGACGCCGTCGAGACTGATGAACTCGCTGATCACGATACGCATGGGGTCCGTTCCTCAAGGGGTCGTGCCGGGTGGGTACGGCCAGACAGACCGACGGAGCGCGCGAAACTCATCGGTGCGGACTCATCGGTGCGGACTCATCAGTACGGGACTCGCCAGTGCGGGACTCGTCGGTGCGGACTCATCGGTGCGGGACTCGTCGGTGCGGGACTCGTCAGTGCGGGACTCGTCGGCACCCGGCGCCACAGGGCCGCCGACGCCTCGTCACCCCCGAGGCCGCCCGGAGGACCCCCGTACCATCAGTTCCCCCCGCACCGTGGCGATCCCCCCGGGCGGCGCCTCCTCCCGGCCCATCGCGATGCGCCCGGCCCGTGCCCCCGCCTCCGCCAGCGGCAGCCGCACCGTCGTCAGCGCCGGTACCGCGTCGATGCTGAACGGCAGGTCGTCGAAGCCCGCCACCGACACGTCCGCCGGGATCGCCAGCCCCGACTCCCGCAGCGCCGCGCACGCCCCCAGCGCGACGGAGTCGTTCGCGGCGACCACCGCCGTCAGGGACGGGTCCCTGCGCAGCAGCTCCAGCGTGGCCTCGTAACCGGACCGGCGGTCATAGCGTCCGTGGACCGTCCAGCGCGGGTCCTCCGCGATGCCGTGCGCGGCGAGCGCGGCGCGGTGGCCCTCCAGCCGGTGCCGGGTGGTCGTCCGTTCCACGGGCCCCGCGATGTAGCCGACGCGCCGGTGCCCGAGTCCGATCAGGTGCTCGGTCAGCTCCCGTCCCCCGCCCCGGTTGTCGAAGGTCAGCGCGATCGCCCCGGTGTCCGGCGCCGGCGGCCGGCCGCACAGCACCACCCGGGTCCCCGCCTCCGCGAGCCTGCGCAGCTTCGCCGCCACCGCCGCCTGGTGCGGCGCGTCCTCCACCGCCCCGCCGGTCAGCACCACGGCCGCCGCCCGCTGCCGTTGCAGCAGCGTGAGGTAGGTCAGCTCGCGCTCCGGGGAGCCGCCGGTGTTGCAGACCACGGCGAGCCGCTCGCCGCCCGCCCGGCCGCCCGGCCCGCCGATCTCGGACTGGATCGCGCCCGCCATGATCCCGAAGAACGGGTCGGCGATGTCGTTCACCAGGATGCCGACCAGGTCGGAGGTGGCGGCGGCGAGCGCGCTCGCGGGGCCGTTCAGTACGTAGTCCAGCTCGTCGACCGCCTTGAGCACCCGCTCCCGGGTGGACGCGGCGACGGGATAGTTCCCGTTCAGCACGCGCGACACCGTCGCGGGGGAGACCTGCGCGCGGGCCGCCACGTCCGCCAGGGTCACCGTCATGTCCTCGTCCTCCGCATCGTCGCGCCCGGGAACCCGGCGGGCGCGTCACCCCACTCGCCCGGCCGTGGTCTTGTCCGGACCACCGTCCACAGGCTAGCGTCGTATCAGATAGAAAGCGCTTGCTATCACGCCCGTCCCGGCGGAAGCGGCGCGCGAACCGCGTACGAAGGGAATGACGTGACACGCAAGACGGTGCGTATCGCCATGAACGGTGTGACCGGGCGCATGGGCTACCGCCAGCACCTCGTCCGCTCCATCCTGGCCCTGCGCGAACAGGGCGGACTCGACCTGGGCGACGGCACCACGCTGTGGCCGGAGCCGGTCCTGGTCGGCCGCCGCGAGCACGCGCTCAGGGCGCTGGCCGAACGGCACGGCCTGGAGCACGTCTCCACGGACCTGGACGCGGTCCTCGCCGACGACAGCGTCGACATCTACTTCGACGCGCAGGTGACCTCGGCCCGCGAGGAGGCGATCAGGAAGGCGATCGCCGCGGGCAAGCACATCTACACCGAGAAGCCCACCGCCACCGGCCTCGACGGCGCCCTGGAGCTGGCCCGCCTGGCCGACGCCGCCGGCATCAAGCACGGCGTCGTCCAGGACAAGCTGTTCCTCCCGGGCCTGCTCAAGCTCAAGCGCCTCATCGACGGCGGCTTCTTCGGCCGGATCCTCTCGGTGCGCGGCGAGTTCGGCTACTGGGTCTTCGAGGGCGACTGGCAGGACGCCCAGCGCCCGTCCTGGAACTACCGCGCGGAGGACGGCGGCGGCATCGTCGTCGACATGTTCCCGCACTGGGAGTACGTGCTGCACGAGCTGTTCGGCCGGGTGACGTCCGTCCAGGCCCTCACCGCCACCCACATCCCGCAGCGCTGGGACGAGAACGGCAAGCCCTACGACGCCACCGCCGACGACGCCGCGTACGGGATCTTCGAACTCGACGGCGGCGCGATCGCGCAGATCAACTCCTCCTGGGCGGTCCGCGTCAACCGCGACGAACTGGTCGAGTTCCAGGTCGACGGCACCGAGGGCTCGGCCGTCGCCGGCCTGCGCAACTGCCGCGTCCAGCACCGCTCGGCCACCCCCAAGCCGGTCTGGAACCCCGACATCCCCGCCACCTACGCCTTCCGCGACCAGTGGCAGGAGGTCCCCGACAACGGGGAGTTCGACAACGGCTTCAAGGCGCAGTGGGAGCTGTTCCTGCGCCACGTCCACGCCGACGCCCCCTACCACTGGGACCTGCTGGCCGGTGCCCGCGGCGTCCAGCTCGCCGAGCTGGGCCTGAAGTCCTCCGCCGAGGGCCGCCGCCTGGACGTACCGGAGATCGCGCTGTGACCCTCCACCTCCCGAACGCCGACGGCACCCTGCGCGCCTACACGCCCCGCACCGAGCCGGCCGCGCGGACGACGCCGGGAAGCGCTTTCACCTCCCGTACGGTCTTCTCGGCCGCGCACGTCGTCGCCGACCCGTACGCCGACACCACCCCCGACGGCCCCGCCGCCGTCGACTGGGACGCCACCCTCGCCTTCCGCCGCCACCTGTGGTCCCACGGGCTCGGCGTCGCCGAGGCGATGGACACCGCCCAGCGCGGCATGGGCCTGGACTGGGCCGGCGCCGCCGAGCTGATCCGCCGCTCCTCCGCCGAGGCCAAGGCGGCCGGCGGCCGGATCGCCTGCGGCGTCGGCACCGACCAGCTCACCACCGGCACCCTCGCCGACATCCGGGCCGCGTACGAGGAGCAGCTCGCCGTCACCGAGGAAGCGGGCGCCCAGGCCATCCTGATGGCCTCCCGCGCCCTGGCCGCGACGGCGAAAGGCCCGGACGACTACCTGGAGGTCTACGGCCACCTGCTGCGCCAGGCCGCCGAACCGGTGATCCTGCACTGGCTCGGCCCGATGTTCGACCCGGCCCTGGAGGGCTACTGGGGCTCGTCCGACCTCGACACGGCGACCGGCACCTTCCTGGAGGTCATCGCCGCCCACCCCGACAAGGTCGACGGCATCAAGGTCTCCCTCCTCGACGCCCAGCGCGAGATCGACCTGCGCCGCCGCCTCCCGCAGGGCGTGCGCTGCTACACCGGCGACGACTTCCACTACCCCGAGCTGATCGCCGGCGACGACCAGGGCTTCAGCCACGCCCTGCTCGGCATCTTCGACCCGCTGGGCCCGCTGGCGGCCGAGGCGGTCCACGTCCTGGACACCGGGGACACGGACGGCTTCCGCGCCCTCCTCGACCCCACCGTCGACCTCTCCCGCCACCTCTTCCAGGCCCCGACCCGCTACTACAAGACGGGCGTGGTCCTCCTGGCCTGGCTGGCCGGCCACCAGTCCCACTTCTCGATGGTCGGCGGCCTCCAGTCCGCCCGCTCCCTGCCCCACCTCGCCCGCGCCTACGAACTCGCCGACGGGATCGGCCTGTTCCCCGACCCGAAGCTGGCCGAGGAACGGATGCGCACCCTGCTGTCCCTGTACGGAGTCACCCAGTGAGCGACGACCTCTCCCGCTTCTCCATCAACCAGATGACCGTCAAGCAGCTCACGCTGCCCGAACTGACCGCCGCCTGCCGCGACCTGGGCGTCGGCAACGTCGGCCTGTGGCGCGAACCCGTCCAGGAGTACGGCGTCCAGGCCGCCGCCGAGCTGGTCCGCGACGCGGGCCTGCGCGTCACCACCCTGTGCCGCGGCGGCTTCCTCACCGCGACCGACCCGGACGCCCGCAAGGCCGCCCTGGACGACAACCGCCGCGCCGTCGACGAGGCCGCCGTCCTCGGCACCGACACCCTGGTGCTGGTCTCCGGCGGCCTGCCGCCCGGCGACAAGGACCTCACCGCCGCCCGCGAACGCATCGCGGACGCCCTCGCCGAACTCGCCCCCTACGCCGAGGAGCACGGCGTCCGCCTCGCCATCGAGCCGCTGCACCCGATGTACGCGGCCGACCGCTGCGTGGTCTCCACCCTCACCCAGGCCCTGGACCTCGCCGAACGGTTCCCCGCCCACCAGGTGGGCGTCACGGTGGACACGTACCACATCTGGTGGGACGACCGGGCGCCCGAGCAGATCGCGCGGGCGGGCGCGGGCGGCCGTATCCACACCTTCCAGCTCGCCGACTGGACCACCCCGTTGCCCGAGGGCGTCCTCAACGGCCGCGGCCAGCTCGGGGACGGCTCGGTCGACATGCGGGAGTGGAAGGGGTACGTCGAGGCGGCCGGGTACACCGGCCCCATCGAGGTGGAACTCTTCAACGAGGGGCTGTGGGCCCGCGACGGCCGGGAGGTGCTGGCGCAGACGGCCCGGCGGTTCGTGGAGCACGCGCTCTGACGCCCGCCCCCCTTTCAGCAGAGCCGCGGAAAAATCTTCGTGTCCCCGTGCAACCCTTCGCCCACCCGGCGTGTCGTACATGGCATCAGGACACCCGCAGGGGGAGATCTGGGGGGATCGCGGAGTCCTGAGGGAGGGGAAACGCGAGGGGGCCCGGTCGGTGAACCGGGCCCCCGAAGTGTTGCTCGGGGCGGGCGGGCCAGGGTCAGAAGAAGACCCCGCAGCGCAGCAGCACATTGGCGTACGGCCGCGCTTCCCCGGTCCGCACCACCAGCCGGGCCCCCGCGGACAGCTCCTTCAGCCGTTCGTGCGGGACGAGGACGAGGGCGGGCAGCGCGTCCAGGAGCCGGGCCGCCTCGGGGTTGGCCGCCCGTACCTCCTCCGCCCCCGTGGCGCCCTCCACCACCAGCTCCGCCAGCAGCCCGTCCAGCACCTCGGCGAAGGACGGCACCCCGGCCCGGAACGCCAGGTCGACGACGCGCGGCCCGTCGGGGATCGGCATCCCCGCGTCGCACACCAGCACGCCGTCCCCGTGGCCCAGCCCGGCCAGCGCTCCGGCGAGATGCCGGTTGAGGATCCCGGCCTTCTTCACAGCGCCGCCACCTCCTCGGCGGTCGGGTACGACTCCTGCGCCCCCGCCTTGGTCACGGCCGCCGCGCCGACCCGGGCCGCGTACGCCGCCGCCTCGGCCGGCGGGGCGCCCGCGCCGAGCCGGTAGGCCAGCGCCGCGGTGAACGCGTCGCCCGCGCCCGTGGTGTCCACGACGTCCACCGCCACCGACGCCACCCGCGTCACGCCCTCCTTCGAGGCCACCAGCGCGCCCTCGGCCCCCAGGGTCACCACCACCGAGCGCGGGCCCTTCGCCAGCAGGATGCGGGCCCAGTCCTCGGGGTCGTCGCTCACACAGGCGGACCCCAGGATCACCTTCGCCTCGTGCTCGTTGACGATCAGCGGGTCGCAGGCGTCCAGCACCTCGCGCGGCAGCGGGCGCGGCGGCGACGGGTTGAGGACGAAACGGCTGTCCGGGGTCAGGTTCCGCACCACCTCCACCACCGTCTCCAAGGGGATCTCCAGCATCGTGGACACCACCCGGGAGGCGTGGAAGAGGCTGGTGGCGGCCCGGACGTCACCCGGGGTGAGCCGGCCGTTGGCGCCCGGCGAGACGACGATGCTGTTGTCCCCGGACGGGTCCACGGTGATCAGCGCGACGCCGGTCGGCACGTCGCCCACCAGGACCCCCACCGTGTCGACGCCGGCCGCCCGCTGCGCGTCCAGCAGCAGCCGGCCGTGCCCGTCGTCACCGACCTTGGCCAGCAGGGCCGTACGGGCCCCGAGCCGGGCGGCGGCCACCGCCTGGTTGGCGCCCTTGCCGCCCGGGTGGACGGCCAGGTCGGAGCCGAGCACCGTCTCCCCGGCCCCCGGCCGCCGATCGACACCGATCACCAGGTCGGCGTTGGCCGACCCGACGACCAGCAGGTCGTAGTCGTACATGTCCATCTCCCCGCATCCGCGTCCGCGTCCGTGAGCCTGTGCCGCCGTCGGTCAGCCGTCAGCCGTCGAAGCCGGCCACATTCTCCTCGGTGACCACCTTCACCGGCACCTTGACCGTCTCCTCGGTCTTCTTCCCCTCGGCCGCCCGCAGCGCGTTGTCCACGGCGATCCGGCCGAGCTGCTTGGGCTGCTGCGCGACGGACGCGTACAGCGTGCCGTCCTGGACCGCCTTCAGCCCGTCCGGCGTGCCGTCGAACCCGACGACCTGCACCGACGTCCCGGCCTTCGCGCCCAGCGCCTTGATCGCGCCGAGCGCCATCTCGTCGTTCTCCGCGAAGACGCCCTTGATGCCGGGGTGGGCCTGGAGCAGGTTCGTCATCACGTCCAGCCCCTTGGTGCGGTCGAAGTCGGCGGGCTGCTTGGCGACCACCTCGATGCCCGGGTACGCCTTGAGCCCCTCGGCGAACCCGGCGCCGCGCTCCCGGCTGGCGGAGGTGCCGGCCTGCCCCTGGAGGATCACGATGGTGCCCTTGCCGCCGAGCTTCTCGGCGAGCGCCTTGGCGCCCAGCGCGCCGCCCTCGACGTTGTCGGAGGCGACCAGCGCGGCGGTGTCCGCCTTGTTGACGCCGCGGTCCACGGCGACGACGGGGATGCCGGCCTTGTTGGCCGAGCGCACCGAGGGGCCGGCCGCGTCGGAGTCGACGGGGTTGACGATGACCGACGACAGCCCCTCGCTGGTGAAGTTCTGCACCTGGTTGGCCTGCTGCGAGGCGTCGTTCTGGGCGTCGGTGACGGTGAGTTCGACGCCCAGCTTCTCCGCCTCCTCCTCGGCGCCCGCCCGGATCTGTACGAAGAAGGGGTTGTTCAGCGTCGACAGCGACAGCCCGATCCTCTGCTTGCCGCCCGCGTCGGACCCGCCGTGCAGCAGCGAGGTCGCGCCGACGACGGCCACCGCGACGGCCGCCGCGATCAGATAGGTGACGGCCTGCTTGCCCTTGCCGCCGGGCGTCCCGGCCCCCGCCGGCGCCGGGGTCGCCCCCGCCTTGCGCCGCACGGTGTCGAGCAGCACCGCCAGCGCGATGACGACACCGATGACGACCTGCTGCCAGAACGCCGACACCGACAGCAGGTTGAGCCCGTTGCGCAGCACCGCCAGGATCAGCGCGCCGATCAGCGTCCCCGACGCCTTGCCGGTACCGCCCGCGAGCGAGGCCCCGCCGATCACCACAGCCGCGATGGCGTCCAGCTCGTACCCCTGCGCGGCCTGCGGCTGCGCGGAGGAGAGCCGGGAGGCCAGCACGATGCCGGCCGCGGCGGCGAACAGCCCGGAGAAGGCGTAGATGGCGAGCTTCTGCCGCTTGACCCGCAGCCCGGACAGCCGCGCGGCCTCCTCGTTGCCGCCGATGGCGTACATGGCACGCCCGATGTACGTCCGCCCCAGCACGAACGCCGTGATCAGCCCCATCACGACCATCACCAGCACGGGCACCGGCAGCCAGCCGCCGAGCGTGTCGCCGAGGTGCGAGACGGAGTCCGGGAACGGGATCGGCGACCCCTGCGAGATGACCAGCGACAGCCCGCGCCCGACCGACAGCATCGCCAGCGTCGCGATGAACGGCGGCAGTTTCCCGTACGAGACGAGGAACCCGTTGACGAGCCCGCACGCGATGCCGGTCGCGACCGCCAGCACCAGCGCTATCGGCACCGGCACCCCGCCCTCGGCGGCGCTCCACGCCAGCACGGTCGCCGACAGCGCGGCGACCGAACCGACCGACAGGTCGATGCCGGCCGCGACGATCACGAAGGTGACGCCGAAGGCGAGGATGGCGGTGACGGCCGCCTGCACCCCCACGTTGAGCAGGTTGTCCGTCGTCAGGAAGTCCCCCGACAGCGCCGACATGGCGACGACGAGGACGATCAGCGCGGTCAGCGCGCCGTTGTCGAGCAGCAGCCGGCGCAGACCGCCGCCGGACGTGTTCTTGAGGGTGTCAGCGGCCACCGTCGGCCTCCGTTCCATGGTTCTGAGCGTTCTGCGGGTTGCTGACGGCGAGCGCCATCACGGCGTCCTGGGTGGCCTCCCCGGCGGCGAGTTCGCCGGCGATCCGGCCCTGCGCCATGACCAGCACCCGGTCGCTCATGCCGAGCACCTCGGGCAGGTCACTGGAGATCATCAGGACGGCGGCGCCGGCTGCCGTCAGCTCGTTGATCAGCTGGTAGATCTCGACCTTGGCGCCGACGTCGATCCCGCGCGTCGGCTCGTCGAGGATCAGCACCTTGGTGTCGGCCAGCAGCCACTTGCCGATGACGACCTTCTGCTGGTTGCCGCCGGAGAGCGTGCGCACCTGCTGCCCGAGGCCCGCCATCCGCACGCCGAGCTGCCCGGCGATCCGGGCCGCGGCGGCGCGCTGCCCCTTGAGGTCGACGAGCCCCGCGCGGGACGTGGACCGCAGCGTGACCAGCCCCAGGTTCTCCTCGACGGAGGCGTCGAGCACGAGCCCCTGCCCCTTGCGGTCCTCGGGCACCAGCCCGATCCCGGCGGCCATCGCGGCGTTGACGTCGTGCCCCCGCAGCCGCGCGCCCCCGACCAGGACACTGCCCCGGTCATAGGGGTCGGCCCCGAACACGGCCCGTACGACCTCGGTCCGCCCGGCCCCGACCAGCCCCGCGATCCCGACGACCTCCCCGGCCCGCACCTCGAAACTCACGTCGTGGAACACCCCGCCCCGGGTGAGCCCCTCCACCTTGAGCAGCGCCTCACCGGCGTCCGCCCGCTCCCGCGGGTACTGCTGCTCGATCGACCGCCCGACCATGAGCCGTACGAGTTCGTCCTCGGGGGTGGAGGCGGGCACCTGCCCGACGCTCGCACCGTCCCGGATGACGGTGACCCGGTCCCCGAGGGCGGCGATCTCCTCCAGGTGGTGGGTGATGAAGACGATCCCGACCCCGTCCGCCCGCAGCCGCCGCACGATGGCGAAGAGCTTCTCCACCTCCTCCGAGGTGAGCACGGCGGTCGGCTCGTCCATGATCAGCACCCGCGCGTCGAGGCTCAGCGCCTTGGCGATCTCGACCATCTGGAGCCGCGCGATCCCCAGTTCACGCACCCGGGTGCGCGGCGACACGTCGACCCCCACCCGCTCCAGCAGCACGGCGGCGTCGGCGTCCATCCGCTTCCGGTCGATCATCCCCAGCCGCCGCGGCTGCCGCCCGAGGAAGATGTTCTCGGCGACGGTCAGCTCGGGAACGAGATTGAACTCCTGGTAGATGGTGGCGATCCCGAGCCGCTCGCTGTCCTGCGCCCCGTTGATCCGCACCTCCCGGCCGCCGACGAGAATCCGCCCGGCGTCGGGCGTGTGCGCGCCGGAGAGCGTCTTGATGAGGGTGCTCTTGCCGGCGCCGTTCTCACCGAGCAGCACGTGCACCTCGCCCCGGCGCAGATCGAAGTCCACGCCGTCCAGCGCGACCACGCCGGGGAAGGTCTTGCGGATGCCCTCGATGCGCAGCAACTCGTCGTCCCGCACGTCCTGGCTGCTCACGTCGTACTCCTTCGTACGGAATTCGGGGACCGGTCGGGGCCGGGTTCGCCGCACGACCGCCGTACGACGAGCCGCGCGGGCAGGGTCACGGACGCACCGGCCCGCCCCTCGACCCGGTCGACCAGCGCGCGCACGGCGGCCCGCCCCAGTTCCCCCGTCGGCTGGGCGATCGCGGTGACCGGCGGATCGGTGTGCACGAACCAGCGGATGTCGTCGAACGCGGCGAGCGCGATGTCGTCGGGCACCCGCAGACCGCGCGCCCGTACGGCGTCCAGGGCGCCGAGCGCCATCAGGTTGTCGGCGGCGAAGACGACGTCGGGCGGCTCGGGCAGGTCGAGGAACCCCTCGGTGACCCGTCGCCCGCTCTCCGCCTGGAAGTCGCCCTGCCCGATGTAGTGGCCGGGCAGGGGAAGCCCGTACGCGCCGAGCGCCTCCCGGAAGGCGTCCACCCGCTCCTGGCCGGTGGTCGTGGCCGCGGGCCCCGCGATGATGGCGAGCCGCCGGTGCCCGAGCCCGTGCAGGTGCGCCACCAGGTCCCGGACGGCGGCCCGCCCGTCCGACCGCACCACGGGCACGTCGACGCCCGGTATCCACCGGTCCACGAACACCATCGGCGTCCCGGCCCGCGCCGCCTCCAGCATCCGGGGCGAGCCGCCGTCGGTCGGCGACACCAGCAGCCCGTCGATCCGCCGGTCCAGCAGCGTCGTCACGTGGTGGTCCTGCAACTCGGGCCGCTCGTCGGCGTTGCCGATGATGACGCTGTAGCCGAGCGCGCGGGCCTCCTCCTCGACGGAGCGGGCCAGTTCGGTGAAGTAAGGGTTCAGTACGTCGCTGATGACCAGGCCGAGCGTGCGGGTCTGGTCGGTGCGCAGGGACCGGGCGACGGCGTTGGGCCGGTACCCGAGGGCCTCGACGGCCGCCAGCACCCGGTCGCGCGCGCCCTCGCTGACGGACGGGTGCCCGTTGAGCACCCGCGACACCGTGGCGACGGAGACGCCGGCCTCGGCGGCGACGTCCTTGATGCTCGCCATCGCGTTCCACCTCCTCGTGGAATCGATTACACGAGGAGGATTGGAATCGATTACACGACGGCCTGGCAAGGGGGTGGGAGAGGCCGAGACCGGATCGTGACCGGCGTCCGGTCAGATCCGGCGTCGAGCGGCGCGGCCCGCGACGACCTCCAGCGGGTGGCCGACAGGGCACTGGCCGGCCGGCCCGCTGCCTGAGACACCGGCCCCGGCCCCCTCGGTCGCCGGGCGTAGGTCCCGCGCCCCAGGTGCGCCGCGCCCCGCCTGGCTAGGGTCGTTCCTCATGGACACCACGGACATCGCCGGTCGCCGGACGCTGCCGGAACGCACGCGCGACACCCTGCGGCGGCTCACCACCGAACGGGACGCCTGGCTGTCCACGGCTCACCCGGACCACGGTCCGCACCAGGTGCCCCTCTGGTTCCTGTGGGACGGGCGAGCCGTGTGGATGTGCACCGGCGCCACGTCCGTGACCGCGCGCAACGTCCGCGCGGAGCCGCGGGTACGCCTGGCGCTGCCGGACGCCTTCGACGTGGTGCTCGTCCAGGGCGAGGCGGAGTGCTTCACCGACCAGGAGGTGCCCGGACCCGCCGCGGAGGCGTTCGCCGGCAAGTTCGGCTGGGACCCGCGCGGGGAAGAGGGACACTTCCTGTACCTGCGCGTGACCCCGAGGACCGTGCGCGCCTGGCGCGGTGTACCGGAGCTGCGCGGAAGGGTCGTCATGCGGGACGGGAAGTGGCTGGAGCGGCAGCCGTCCTCGACGATCCCGCCCCGGACACCGGACGGTCGATGACAGGATCGCCAGATGCTGAGCGAACTCGTCCGCACCCCGTACGTGCCTCCCGCCTCCCGCGCCGCCCTGTACGGCGGGTGAGCCCATGGACTCCGAGGGGATGTCCACGATCGTGGGCGCGGTGTGCACGCTCCTGGGGGTGGCCGTCGGCGCCCTCGGCGCCCTGGCCGCCGCCCGGGTGCAGTTGCGCGGGGCGATCGCGCAGGCGGACGCGGTGCTGGCGCAGGCCGACATGACCTACCGGGCGGCCCTCGACCAGACGCATGCCGCGCAGCGCGCCGCGCACGAGCAGTGGCGCCGGGAGATCAGACGGGACGCCTACGCGGCGTTCGTCACCGCGCTCGACGAGGTCAAGGAGCTGGTCGCCCGGCCCGAACTCCTCGATGCCGACGCCCTGTCGGCCGCCTCGCGCGCGGTGACGGCGGCCTTCGCGGTGGTGGAGCTGGAAGGCCCGGCCCCTCTCACGGACCTCGCCCGGACGGCACAGCGGCGTTGCCTCGTGGCCGACGAGCAGGCCCGGCGGCTGGCCCCACGCGCCACCGCCATGCACGTCCTGAGTACGGCGACCGGTGCCGCGACGGACCAGGCCGACAGCGGGTCCCCGTCCGCCCTCGCCCGCGCGGCCCACCGGGCACTGACCCAACTGCGCGAAGCCGCCTTCCGCCACGACACCGGCCGAGCGGACCGGTCCGCCTACGAATCCGCGCGCCACCGCGCGGCCGAGGCCCTGGACGCGTGCGGCCTCTTCACGGCCGAGCAGCGGCACGCCCTGCTCGGCGACCCCTCGTGGGAGGCGGCCCTGCGGATGGGCAGCGAACACGCCGAGGCGCTACGGCAGTTCGACGCGGCCCGGGGCGACTTCGTGTCCACGGCCCGCGAACTCCTCGACACCGCCACCGACACCGCCACCGGCCGCCGATGAGACGGCGGTGCCGTGCGGGGGCCGGAGAGCCGGCCGGCCGCACGGCACCACCCACTGTCCTTACCGTACGAGCACGACCGAGTTGATCGGCGTGAAGTCGTACGGCGCGTAGGCGCCGGTGGCGCGCTGCACGGGGTAGCAGTCGGCGCCGTTGTACCCCTTGCAGATCTGGAAGCCGGCGCCTCCCGTCTGGTTGTTCACGATCACCCGGGTACCGGTCACGTTGGACAGGTTGTGGGCGCCGTAGCTGTAGAAGATGTTCTTGTTCAGGATGCTGCCGTTCGCTTCGCGGATGCAGACCGCGCCGGACGGACAGGCTGTCGCGGCCGAGGCGCTCGGCGCCAGGGTGACCCCGAGGGCACCCAGGGCGAGAGTCATGCCGGCGACCGTTGCTGCGAGCTTGCGCAATGTTCCCCCTATGTCGGGATGCCCCGGTATGGGCATCTCGTACGTCGAAAATAGCCGGGCCGGTGAGGGCACGCCAGAGCACCGGGACAACTCACGTGCCGTGGTGCGAATGGGACTCAAGAGGCGGACGTGTCATCGGCGTTGCGACAGATGTCCGGATCGGTCCCCTTGAGTCACCCCCACCTCGCACCACACGTACTTGCCCCGGCTCCCCTCCCCGGGCAGCGGATACCAGCCCCACGCGTCGGCACACGCCCGCACGAGGGTCAGTCCTCGGCCTTCCTCCGCATCGGCCACGCGGGCGCATGACGCCGGCGGTTCCGGTGGCTCCGGATCGGTGTCCCAGGCCCCGATCCGCAACGTTCCGGGCGGAGTCCACCGGACCCGCAAGGCGGCGGGGCCTTTCGTATGCCGTACGGCGTTGGAGACCAGTTCGGTGGCGAGCAACTCCGCAGTGTCCACCAGGCCGATGAGGCCGTGCATGGTGAGGATGAGCCGCAGGGTGCGGCGGCAGACAGTGACCGCTCTGAGGTCGTTCGGGATGTGGAGGGTGTAGTTCCAGGCTTCGGGCATGCGTCATCGACTCCGGTGAGAGTGAGCGGATGAATGAACGAGAGGGAGGGCGCCGTGCGCGGTGGCAGTGCCGCGGCCGTCACGGCAGGACGGAGCGGTGCGCTTCCACGCTGTGTTCGTCTCGTCACAGACGGTATGGGTATTCTGCTACCCGTGACAAGCTGATCGCGTGATCGGCCCCTCAAAAGAGGAGAGCGACCCATGGTCCAAAGACGCGAACCAACAGCACGTCAGGTGCGGCTGGGTGCCGAGCTGCGCAGACTTCGCGAGGCGGCCGGCCTGACCGTCATCCAGTCAGCGGCGCTGCTGGGGGCGAGCAGGGCGCAGATCAGTCATATCGAGCTGGGCCTCACGGGCGTGAGCGAGGAGCGCCTGCGTCGACTCGCATCCCATTACGCCTGCACGGACACGGAGTACATCGACGCGCTGGTGGACATGGCCACGGACCGGACGCGCGGCTGGTGGGAGGCGTACCGGGGTCGACTGCCCACGTCGTTCCTGGACTTGTCCGAGCTGGAACACCACGCTCGCTTCCTGCGTAACGTGGCGATCCTGTACGTGCCGGGCCTGTTGCAGACGGAGGACTACTCGCGAGCGGTCTTCTCCTCCAGGCTGCCGGAACTGACCGCTGAGGAACTTGAGTTGCGCATCGAGCACCGAAAAGCGCGCCAGAGGTCCACCACTCCGTACGAGACGTTGGTCCACGAGGCGGCGCTACGGATCAGAGTCAGCGACCGCGCCGCCTCCAGGGCCCAGCTGGCCCGTCTTCTCGACCTGTCCGAAGCGAGCCATGTCACCGTGCGCGTCATCCCGTTCGACCTGGACGGCTTCGCCAGGGCGTCGAGCACGATGACGTACGCGGGCGGTCCCGTGCCCAGGCTGGACACCGTATTGCGCGACGCGCCCCATGGCTCGGTCCTCCTCGACTCCGAGGCACAGCTGGGCGCCTACCGGACCCGGTTTCATAAGATGCGGGCCGTGTCACTGGACCCCGTCCCCTCGCGTGATTTCATCAACCGGCTGGCGAAAGAACTGTGAGGTCTCACATGAACAGTTGGCGCAAGTCCTCCTACTCCGGCGAAGGCGACGGCAACGATTGCGTGGAAGTGGCGACCTCACCCACCCGCACAGCCGTCCGCGACTCGAAGACCCCCCACGCGCCCACCCTCACCTTCCCGGCGTCCTCCTTCACCGCGTTCGTCGAGTCCCTCAAGCGGACGGCGAGCGAAACGGAGGCGTAGGCACTCCCGGCGCCGCCCCCGCCGGAGCGCTCACGACTTCCGCGCCTTCCGCAGCGCCGCGCTGACCGCCTCCTCGTTCCGGCCGAAGACCGCCTTCTCCAGGCTCTTGTCGTCCTCCCGGGAGAACCGCTCCCCGAGTGACACGTCCTCCTTGCTCAGCACCCGCCCGCACCACTCGCCCTGCCCGGCGACATGGTCGTCGAACGGTACGGCCGCGCCCTCCCCGAGCACGACCCACGCGTCGTCGACCCAGCGCAGCGCGAGCAGATAGGTGTGCCCGGTCTCCAGCCGGGGCGCCGCCGCGGCCGTCCGCTTGATGCGCGTACCGCTGTCGTAGACCCGCCACCCGGGGGCGACCATGTCGAAGCTGTCGCCCAGTTCCTGCCGGGGCGACCCGGCGGACCACAGGACGTCGTCCGCACGGAAGGTCACGTCCCGGTCCGCCGTGTACTTCACCGAACCCTCGGTGTAGTCCTCCCGGTTGATCTCCTTCTCCGCGGTGGGCGTCGCCACGACGACGTGGTCGGCGTTGGTGACCCAGTCCGACGCGCTCTGCGACGCGTACGCGTCCTGCGGGATCCCGCACCCGACCACGGTGTCCAGACCGCCCTGGCCGACCATCACCCCGGCGAGCACCCCGGCGGCGGCCAGGACCGCGGCGATGGGCCGGCCGGGCAGACGGTCGAACAGGGCGGGACGCGCGGATCTCATCAGGGCACACCGTTCCGGGAGACTGTTGGTGCAGGACAAGACGATCAACAGGCCCGAACGGTTACCTCGAAGATCGACATCCGTGTAACAGCCGCCCCGCACCCCGTCCCCGGGGCCTCCCTAAGACCTGCCGTCCTTCCCGTACCGCCGGAACTCCGACGTCTCCACGGTCCACGGCCCGAACGGCACCGAGTCGCCGAAGATGTACGGCTCCTTGTTGCTGTAACGGCCCTTGCAGGGCTCGGAGTGGACCTCGATCGTGCCGGTGCGCGGGTCGACGATCAGGTAGAGCGGGATGCCCATGGCGGGATAGTCCGCGAGCTTCGCGTCGTAGTCGTTGCTCGGGTTGGACGGGGAGACGATCTCGATGGCGGCCAGCACCTGCGTAGCGTCGACGGCGAGACCCTCTTCGTCCAGAGCGGTCTCGGGGATGACCACGGCGTCGGGCCGGCGCATACGGCCCAGCGCCGGGTGCTCGATCTCGGGGCCGTTCTCGCAGACGTGGCCCGGGTGGGTGGCAGGAAGCTGCGTGTTGAGCTGATTGCGGATGCGTCGGACCGTGCCCTCGTGCCGCTTCGAGGGACACATCATGGCCAGTATCGGACCGGACGGCCCGATCTCCACGCTCCAAGCTCCTTCGAGCTGCTCGGCGTAGGCCCCGAGGTCCGCGGCGATGGCGCGCATCTTGGCGTAGTCCATGTGTCAAGACTACTGAGCGACTCCCCGCCGGACCGCCCGCTGTCACAGCCCCCCGGTACCGTCGGATCATGACCGACCAGTCCGCAGCGGCCCCCGGCGAACGGCGGCTCGCCGTGCTCGAAGGCGTCCTGGAGCGCATCACGTACGCCAATGAGGAGAACGGCTACACGGTCGCCCGCGTCGACACCGGCAGAGGCGCCGGCGACCTGCTCACGGTGGTCGGCGCGCTGCTCGGCGCGCAGGTGGGGGAGTCGCTGCGGATGGAGGGCCGCTGGGGGAGCCACCCCCAGTACGGCAAGCAGTTCCACGTCGAGAACTACACCACCGTCCTGCCCGCCACCGTCCAGGGCATCCGGCGCTACCTCGGTTCCGGTCTGGTCAAGGGCATCGGGCCGGTCTTCGCCGACCGCATCACCCAGCACTTCGGCCTCGACACGCTCACCGTCATCGAGGAGGAGCCCAAGCGGCTGATCGAGGTCCCGGGCCTGGGCCCCAAACGCACCAAGAAGATCGCCGACGCCTGGGAGGAGCAGAAGGCGATCAAGGAGGTCATGCTCTTCCTCCAGACGGTGGAGGTGTCCACCTCCATCGCCGTGCGGATCTACAAGAAGTACGGCGACGCCTCGATCTCCGTCGTCAAGAACCAGCCGTACCGGCTCGCCGCCGACGTCTGGGGCATCGGGTTCCTCACCGCCGACAAGATCGCCCAGTCCGTCGGCATCCCGCACGACAGCCCGGACCGGGTGAAGGCCGGGCTCCAGTACGCGCTGAGCCAGGCCACCGACCAGGGGCACTGCTACCTCCCCGAGGAGAAGCTGATCGCCGACGCGGTGAAGCTGCTCCAGGTCGACACCGGGCTGGTCATCGAGTGCCTCGCCGAGCTGGCCGCCGAGCCGGAGGAGGACGGCGCGGACCCCGGCGTCGTACGGGAGAAGGTGCCCGGCCCGGAGGGCGGGGAGCCCGTCACCGCCGTGTATCTGGTGCCCTTCCACCGGGCCGAGCTGTCGCTGGCCGGGCAGCTGCGGCGGCTGCTGCGGGCCGACGAGGACCGGATGCCCGGCTTCCAGGACGTCCCGTGGGACAAGGCGCTCGGGTGGCTGAAGGGGCGCACGGGGACCGAGCTGGCGCCCGAGCAGGAGGCCGCCGTGAAGCTGGCGCTCACCGAGAAGGTCGCCGTGCTCACCGGCGGGCCGGGATGCGGCAAGTCGTTCACGGTGCGGTCGGTGGTGGAGCTGGCCCGCGCGAAGAAGGCCAAGGTCGTGCTCGCCGCGCCGACCGGGCGGGCCGCCAAGCGGCTGGCGGAGCTGACCGGCGCCGAGGCGTCCACGGTCCACCGGCTGCTGGAGCTGAAGCCGGGCGGCGACGCCGCCTACGACCGGGACCGGCCGCTCGACGCCGACCTGGTGGTGGTCGACGAGGCGTCGATGCTGGACCTGCTGCTCGCCAACAAGCTGGTGAAGGCCGTTCCGCCGGGGGCGCACCTGCTGTTCGTCGGGGACGTGGACCAGTTGCCGTCCGTCGGCGCCGGGGAGGTGCTCCGCGACCTCCTCGCCGACTCCAGCCCTGTCCCCGCCGTCCGCCTCACCCGGGTCTTCCGCCAGGCCCAGCAGTCGGGCGTGGTGACCAACGCGCACCGGATCAACTCCGGTCAGCACCCGGTCACCGACGGCATGAAGGACTTCTTCCTCTTCGTCGAGGACGACACGGAGGAGGCGGGCCGGCTCACCGTCGACGTGGCGGCGCGGCGCATCCCGGCCAGGTTCGGGCTCGACCCGCGCCGGGACGTGCAGGTGCTGGCGCCGATGCACCGGGGACCGGCCGGCGCGGGCACCCTGAACGGGCTCCTCCAGCAGGCCGTCACCCCGGGCCGCCCCGACATCCCCGAGAAGCGGTTCGGCGGACGCGTTTTCAGAGTCGGCGACAAGGTCACACAGATCAGGAACAACTACGAGAAGGGCGAGAACGGCGTCTTCAACGGCACGGTGGGGGTCGTCACCTCCCTCGACCCGGTGGAGCAGCGGCTCACCGTACTGACCGACGAGGACGAGGAGGTCCCGTACGACTTCGACGAACTGGACGAACTGGCCCACGCCTACGCGGTGACCATCCACCGCTCGCAGGGGAGCGAGTACCCGGCGGTGGTGATCCCGGTGACCACCGGCGCCTGGATGATGCTCCAGCGCAACCTGCTGTATACGGCGGTCACCCGGGCGAAGAAGCTCGTCGTCCTCGTCGGTTCCCGCAAGGCGATCGGGCAGGCGGTGCGCACGGTGTCGGCCGGGCGCCGCTGCACGGCGCTGGACTTCCGGCTCGGCGCTCCGGACGCACGTAACAAATGATCGATCAAATGAGTCGCGAAGGTCACAGACCACTTCCCGAAGGGGAGCGGAGGGGGCAGTATGAGCAAGTTGGCGGCACTCAGTGCCGCCGATAGGCCCGATGGTCGACCCCGAGTGCACTCTCCTGAGCCAAGTGGGGGATGGTAGAGACAGTCAGGGCACCTCGAAGATGAGGCACTACGTCGGTGAGGGAAGACGTGAGCGACAACTCAGTAGTACTGCGGTACGGCGACGGCGAGTACACCTACCCGGTGATCGACAGCACCGTCGGCGACAAGGGCTTCGACATCGGGAAGCTCCGCGCCCAGACCGGTCTGGTCACGCTGGACAGCGGTTACGGCAACACCGCCGCCTACAAATCCGCCATCACCTATCTGGACGGCGAAGCCGGCATCCTCCGCTACCGCGGCTACCCGATCGAGCAGCTGGCCGAGCGCTCCACCTTCCTGGAGGTCGCCTACCTGCTGATCAACGGCGAGCTGCCGACGGTCGACGAGCTGGCGTCGTTCAAGGACGAGATCACGCAGCACACCCTGCTGCACGAGGACGTCAAGAACTTCTACAAGGGCTTCCCGCGCGACGCCCACCCGATGGCCATGCTGTCGTCGGTGGTCTCGGCGCTGTCGACGTTCTACCAGGACAGCCACAACCCGTTCGACGAGCAGCAGCGCAACCTCTCCACGATCCGCCTGCTCGCCAAGCTTCCGACGATCGCGGCGTACGCGTACAAGAAGTCGGTCGGCCACCCCTTCGTCTACCCGCGCAACGACCTCGGCTACGTCGAGAACTTCCTGCGCATGACGTTCTCGGTGCCGGCCCAGGAGTACGACCTGGACCCGACGGTCGTCGCGGCCCTGGACAAGCTGCTGATCCTGCACGCGGACCACGAGCAGAACTGTTCGACCTCCACGGTCCGCCTGGTGGGTTCGTCCCAGGCCAACATGTTCGCGTCGATCTCGGCCGGCATCAACGCGCTGTGGGGCCCGCTGCACGGCGGCGCCAACCAGTCGGTGCTGGAGATGCTGGAAGGCATCCGCGACGCCGGCGGCGACGTCGACTCCTTCATCCGCAAGGTGAAGAACAAGGAGGACGGCGTCCGCCTGATGGGCTTCGGCCACCGGGTCTACAAGAACTTCGACCCGCGCGCCAAGATCATCAAGGCCGCCGCGCACGACGTCCTCTCCGCCCTCGGCAAGTCCGACGAGCTGCTGGACATCGCCCTGAAGCTGGAGGAGCACGCGCTCTCCGACGACTACTTCGTCTCGCGCAGCCTCTACCCGAACGTCGACTTCTACACCGGCCTGATCTACCGGGCCATGGGCTTCCCGACCGAGATGTTCACGGTCCTGTTCGCCCTGGGCCGGCTGCCGGGCTGGATCGCCCAGTGGCACGAGATGATCAAGGAGCCGGGTTCCCGCATCGGCCGCCCGCGCCAGATCTACACCGGCGTGGTCGAGCGCGACTTCGTCCCCGTCGAGGAGCGCTGAGGGTTCACCGACGGTCCCGTACCGCCCGGCGGTACGGGACCCACGCGTATCCGGACAAGCGAAAGGCGCCCCGGCGCCGGTCCCCCCACGGGCCGACGACCAGGGCGCCTTCCCATGTCCCGGTGCGGATTCCCCCCACGGGATCCGGCCGGGCGTCTGAGAGAACAGCGCCTGAATCGCTGTACTGCTGTGCCGTCTGGCGTACTGCTGCGGTCTGCCGGGACAGTGCACCTCCGGGAGGGCCGCTCAAAGCTTCCCGGTGTACGTACTGCCCCGGCAACGCATCTCCGGGCAAGTCCCCCAAGACATCCCCGGATGCCAGTTCGCGCCCCCCAAGACGCTCCCTGACATTGTCAACTTAGACCTTCGAATCCCTCCGATGGTTACGTTCGGATCACTGTGAGCTGTGTCTCCCGCTCCTGTCCGTCAGGTGGGCGGGCGACCGGTATGCCGAACGAGACCCCAGCGTAAGGAAGATGCGCGAGCCTTGTGAAGAGCTTATGGGAGAGAGGTGCCGGACTCCAGAGGCGCCCGGGGTTCGAGACCTCAGTGAAATGTGCGCAGCCGGAGGCTGTTGGTGACGACGAAGACGGAGGAGAAGGCCATCGCCGCGCCCGCGATCATCGGGTTGAGCAGCCCGGCGGCGG
Organism: Streptomyces sp. NPDC090994; assembly: GCF_044768905.1. Taxonomy (NCBI): domain Bacteria; kingdom Bacillati; phylum Actinomycetota; class Actinomycetes; order Kitasatosporales; family Streptomycetaceae; genus Streptomyces; species Streptomyces sp. NPDC090994. Next base: position 152,288 of record NZ_JBIVWS010000005.1, on the reverse strand, counting down.
CGAGCGGCAGGGCGGCGACGTTGTAGCCGAAGGCCCAGACGAGGTTCCCCTTGATCGTGGCGAGGGTGCGGCGGGAGAGCCGGATGGCGTCGGCGGCGACCCGCAGGTCGCCCCGGACCAGGGTCAGGTCGCTCGCCTCGATGGCGACGTCGGTGCCGGTCCCCATCGCCAGGCCCAGGTCGGCGGTGGCGAGCGCGGCGGCGTCGTTGACCCCGTCGCCGACCATGGCGACCGTACGGCCCTCGGCGCGCAGGCGTTCGACGACGGCGACCTTGTCCTCGGGCAGCACGTCGGCGATCACCTCGTCGATGCCGACCTGGCGGGCGACGGACTCGGCGACGGTGCGGTTGTCGCCGGTGAGCAGGACCGGACGCAGGCCGAGCGCCCGCAGCCGGGCGACCGCTTCGGCGCTGGTCTCCTTCACCGCGTCGGCCACGGCGACCATCCCGCGCACCGCGCCGTCCCAGCCGACCAGGACGGCCGTACGTCCCTCCCGCTCGGCCTCCTCGGCGGCCCCCGCGATCTCGTCCGGGACCTGCTCGAACAGGCGCCCCACGGTGACCTCGCGGCCCTCCACGCGCCCGCGTACGCCCCGCCCCGGCACGTTGGTGAAGCCCTCGACCGGGGGCAGCGTGCCGACGCGCTCCGCGGCGCCCGCGGCGACGGCCCGGCCGACGGGGTGCTCGGAGGCGTGCTCGACGGCACCGGCGAGGCGCAGCAGCTCCCGCTCGTCGGTGCCCTGGGCGGCGTACACGGTGTGCAGGGTCATGCGGCCGGTGGTGACGGTGCCGGTCTTGTCGAGGACGACGGTGTCGACGCGGCGGGTGGACTCCAGGACCTCGGGGCCCTTGATGAGGATGCCGAGCTGGGCGCCGCGCCCGGTGCCGACCAGGAGGGCGGTGGGGGTGGCCAGGCCCAGCGCGCAGGGGCAGGCGATGATCAGGACCGCGACGGCCGCGGTGAACGCGGCCACCGTGTCGCCGGTGGCGCCCAGCCAGCCCCCGAAGGTGCCCACCGCGATCAGCAGCACCACGGGCACGAATATCCCGGAGACCCGGTCGGCGAGGCGCTGCACGCGGGCCTTGCCGTTCTGGGCGTCCTCCACCATGCGGGCCATCCGGGCGAGCCGGGTGTCGGCGCCGACCCGGGTGGCCTCGATCACCAGCCGGCCGCCGGCGTTGACCGTGGCGCCGGTGACGGTGTCCCCGGGCGTGACGTCCACCGGCACGGACTCGCCGGTCAGCAGCGAGGCGTCCACCGCCGAGGTGCCCTCGACGACCGTGCCGTCGGTGGCGATCTTCTCGCCGGGGCGTACGACGAACAGGTCGCCGACCGCCAGCCGGTCCGCCGGGACGCGCACCTCGCGGCCGTCGCGCAGGACGGTCACGTCCTTGGCGCCCAGTTCCATCAGCGCCTTGAGCGCGGCGCCCGCGCGCCGCTTGGAGCGGGCCTCCAGATAGCGGCCGAGGAGCAGGAAGACGGTGACGCCCGCGGCCACTTCCAAGTAGATCGCCGAGGAGCCGTCGGCGGGGGAGGCGGTCAGGTCGAAGGGGTGGCGCATGCCCGGCATGCCGGCGTCGCCGAAGAACAGGGCCCACAGCGACCAGCCGAACGCCGCGAGGGTGCCGAGCGTCACCAGGGTGTCCATGGTGGCGGCGCCGTGCCGCAGGTTGGTCCAGGTGGCGCGGTGGAAGGGGAGGCCGCCCCAGACGACGACGGGCGCGGCCAGGGTGAGCGAGAGCCACTGCCAGTTGTCGAACTGCGCGGCCGGGACCATGGCCAGCAGCACGACGGGGAGGGCGAGCAGCGCGGAGACGGCCAGGCGGCCGCCCAGGGCGGACAGCTCCGGGTCGTCGTCGGCCGGCCGGGCCTCCCCGCCTTCGGAGGCCGGCGCGGGCTCGGGCGGGGGCGGTTCCTCCGCCGTGTACCCGGTGCGCTCCACGGTGGCGATCAGGTCGGCGACCTCGATGCCCGGCGGGTAGGAGATCCGGGCCTTCTCGGTCGCGTAGTTCACCGTGGCGGTGACGCCGTCCATGCGGTTGAGCTTCTTCTCGACGCGGGCCGCGCAGGAGGCACAGGTCATGCCCCCGATGCGCAGTTCGGTCCGCGAGCGGCCGGGCGCGTCGTCCCCCGGGGGCGGCGCGGACGGGGGTGGCGCGGACGGGGTGCGGGCGGTGGTGGTGGTCATGCTCCGGCTCCAGACGGCCGACCGGGCGGCATGCGACGCGGCCCGGTCGCGAGGGATGGGCTCCGTGTGCGGACGGCGCGCGGACGTACGCGCGAGCGCGCGTGAGGGCGAGGGGCGGGCGGGCCGCTCAGGCGCGGCCGACGAGCTCGAAGCCCGCCTCGTCCACGGCGGCGCGCACCGCTTCCTCGTCCAGCGCCGCCGCGGAGACGACGGTGACCTCGCCGGTGGAGGCGACGGCCTTCACGGAACTGACGCCGGGGATCTCGCCGATCTCGCCGGAGACGGCGCCCTCGCAGTGTCCGCAGCTCATCCCGCTGACCTTGTAGACGGTGGTGACGGAATCCGAGGTGCCGGTAGGGGCGGTCATGTCTACTCCTCGTCGGGGCGTGTGGGTGGGGTACCCGTGACCCATGGTGGAATCACCTGCCTCCCAGCATACCCCTAGGGGGTACGGGTGTCGTCCGTTCGGGTGCCGGCGGGCCGCCCACGCCGCCGCCCTCGTCGTCGGTGCCGCCGGGTCAGCGCTCCCCGCGCCCCCCTCTGCCCGGCCGGGACGCCACCCAGGCGCGGACCGTGTCGGCGTACCAGTAGGGCCTGCCGGCCTCCACGTGGTCGGGCGGGGGCAGCAGGCCGTGCTTGCGGTACGACCGTACGGTGTCCGGCTGCACCCTGATGTGGGCCGCGATGTCCTTGTAGGACCAGAGGGTTCGGTCGGTCATGCGTCACACCTCCCCGCGCGCGCCCCGGGGGCGGCCGGGAACGGCCGTCGAGGGAGCCGGGCGCCGCGCTGGCGATCATCAACCTGTGACCGTTCAACGACTGAGCGTGAGGGCGGGACGGGTGGTGTACGCGGGTGTGACGGAAGACCGGCGTACCCGCGACAGCCGTGACACGGCCGAGGTGTTCGTGACAGAAGTGACGCACGGAGCGCGCCGGACGGCGGGCGTGGCGCTTTGACGCCGGGGGAAGGGTTCAGGTACGGCAGGGCCGCCGGGACGGACCGACACCGAGGGGCCGCGGATGGCGTACGACGTGATCACCATGGGACGGATCGGGGTCGACCTCTACCCGTTGCAGACGGGCGTCCCGCTGGCGCGGGTCACGTCCTTCGGCAAGTTCCTCGGCGGCTCGGCCACCAACGTCGCGGTCGCCGCCGCCCGCCTCGGCCGCCGCACGGCGGTGATCACCCGTACCGGCGACGACCCCTTCGGCGCCTACCTGCACCAGGCCCTGCGCGACTTCGGCGTCGACGACCGCTGGGTCACCCCGGTGCCCGGACTGCCCACCCCGGTCACCTTCTGCGAGGTCTTCCCGCCGGACCACTTCCCGCTCTACTTCTACCGGCAGCCCAAGGCCCCCGACCTGGAGCTGGACGCCCACGACCTCGACCTGGACGCCGTCCGCGACGCCCGCGTCTTCTGGGTCACCGGCACCGGCCTGTGCGCGGAGCCCAGCCGCACGGCGACCCTCGCCGCCCTCGCGCACCGCGCCGGGACCGGCACGACCGTCTTCGACCTGGACTGGCGCCCCATGTTCTGGGACGCGCCGGACGCGGCCCGCCCCTTCTACCGGGAGGCCCTGCGGCACGCCACCGTCGCCGTCGGCAACCTCGACGAGGTGGAGGTCGCCACCGGCGTCCGCGAACCGCACGCCGCCGCCCGCGCCCTCCTCGACGCGGGCGTGCGGCTCGCGGTCGTCAAACAGGGCCCCGAGGGCGTCCTCGCCGCCGACGACCGGGGCGCGAGCGTCCGGGTTCCGCCGCTGCCGGTCGACGTCCTCAACGGCCTCGGCGCGGGCGACGCCTTCGGCGGTGCCCTCTGCCACGGCCTGCTGGCCGGCTGGGAGCTGGAGCGGACCATGCGGTACGCCAACGCCGCGGGCGCCATCGTCGCCTCCCGCCTGGAGTGCTCCTCCGCCATGCCGACCGCCGGCGAGGTGGCGGCGGCGCTCGCGGCGGGGGCCGTACGGTGACCGTGCCGCGCCGGTCAGGGAACGCCTCCGGCGCGGCGGCACCCCCGCACCTGTCTACGTCGGCCCCGCAACCGCAGACACTGTGTCGGGCCCGGTGGCGGGTCCCCGCCTGATGGGATGTTCTCCGTACCGACCCCTGACCCCGCCCCCCGGTCTGCGAAGGAGTTCACGGCCATGACGGACATCGTCAACCACTGGATCGGCGGCAGGACCGTCGAAGGCACCTCGGGCAGGTCCGGACCGGTGACGAACCCGGCCACCGGCGCGGTCACCGCCCACGTCGCCTTCGCCTCGGCCGAGGAGGTGGACGCCGCGGTCGCCGCCGCCCGGGAGGCGTACGCGACCTGGGGACAGTCCTCGCTCGCCCGGCGTACGGAGATCCTCTTCCGCTTCCGCGCCCTGCTGGACGCCCACCGCGACGAACTGGCCGCGCTGATCACCGCCGAGCACGGCAAGGTGCACTCCGACGCCCTCGGCGAGGTCGCCCGCGGCCTGGAGATCGTCGACCTGGCCTGCGGCATCACCGTGCAGCTGAAGGGCGAGCTGTCGACGCAGGTCGCCACCCGCGTCGACGTGGCCGCCATCCGGCAGCCGCTGGGCGTGGTCGCGGGCATCACGCCGTTCAACTTCCCGGCGATGGTGCCGCTGTGGATGTTCCCCCTCGCCATCGCCTGCGGCAACACCTTCGTGCTCAAGCCGAGCGAGAAGGACCCCTCGGCCTCCGTCCGGATCGCCGAACTGCTCACCGAGGCCGGCCTGCCCGACGGCGTCCTCAACGTCGTCCACGGCGACCGTACGGCCGTCGACCGCCTGCTGGAGCACCCCGACGTCAAGGCGGTGTCGTTCGTCGGCTCGACGCCCATCGCCCGCCACATCCACACCACCGCCTCCGCCCACGGCAAGCGCGTGCAGGCGCTCGGCGGCGCCAAGAACCACATGCTCGTGCTGCCCGACGCCGACCTGGATGCGGCGGCCGACGCGGCGGTGAGCGCCGCCTACGGCTCCGCCGGCGAGCGCTGCATGGCCGTCTCCGCGGTCGTCGCCGTCGGCGCCACCGGCGACGTGCTCGTCGACAAGATCCGCGAACGCGCCGAGAAGATCAAGATCGGCCCCGGCGACGACCCGACCAGCGAGATGGGCCCGCTGATCACCAGGGCCCACCGCGACAAGGTCGCCTCCTACGTCGCGGGCGCGGCGGCCGAGGGCTGCGAGGTCGTCCTCGACGGCACCGGCTTCACCGTCGACGGCCACGAGGACGGCCACTGGATCGGCATCTCCCTGCTCGACAAGGTGCCCACCTCGGCGAAGGCGTACCAGGACGAGATCTTCGGCCCGGTGCTGTGCGTCCTGCGCGCGGAGACGTACGAGGAGGGCCTCGCCCTCATCAACGCCTCCCCGTTCGGCAACGGCACCGCGATCTTCACCCGGGACGGCGGCGCCGCCCGCCGCTTCCAGCTGGAGGTGGAGGCCGGCATGGTCGGCGTCAACGTGCCGATCCCGGTCCCCGTCGGCTACCACTCCTTCGGCGGCTGGAAGGACTCCCTCTTCGGCGACCACCACGTCTACGGCAACGACGGCACCCACTTCTACACTCGCGGCAAGGTCGTCACCACCCGCTGGCCGGACCCGTCCGAGGCCCCGTCCGGCGTCGACCTGGGCTTCCCGCGCCACCACTGACAAACCCGCCCCCGGGCCCGTCCGCGCCGCGGACGGGCCTGTTTTTTACGCCCGGCCGCTGCGGTTCCCGCAGGACGGCAATGCGCGCTCCCCACGGCCCTGTTGTGTCCTGATGGCTATCCAGTACCCCTCTGAGCTGCGAATTCCGTAGGCGATCACCCATTGACGACACGCTTTTCGTCGGGGTTAATGCTGCGCAACCGGGAGCGGACCACGAGGAGTACCACCTGAGCCGCCGGAGGCGATAGCGCTCCCGTCCGTCACCCTCTGCCGCACGAGTCGATCGGACCGCCGCATGACCGACACGCTCCGCCCTGCCGAACCCCTCGTCCCCCCGGCACCGGATGCCGGCACCGGCAGCCCCCGGACCCTGAAGCGCTCCATAGGCGTCGTCGGCGGCACCCTGCTGACGCTCTCCTGCGTAACCCCCGCCTCCACCCTCTTCGTCGTCGTCCCCGACCTGTTCGGCTCCCTGGGCACCGCCACCGCCCTCACCATCGCCATCGGCTCACTGCTCTGTATCGCCGTGGCGTTCTGCTACTGCGAGCTGGGCACCCTCGTCCCCAGCGCGGGCGGCGAGTACGCCATGGTCTCGACGATGGCCGGACGGCTGGCCGGCTGGCTGGTGTTCGTCCTCTCCCTGCTGGTCGTCGTGATCGTCCCGCCGGTCATCGCCATGGGCACCGCCGACTACCTCGCCCCCGTCGTCGACCTCGACCCGTCGGTCGCGGGCGCCGGCGTCATGCTGCTCGCCACCCTGGCCGGCCTGCTCGACCTGCGCGCCAACGCCTGGATCACCGGCGTCTTCCTGGTCCTGGAGGTCATCGCGGCGGCCCTGGTCGCGGTGCTGGGCTTCGCCCACGCCGAGCGCGGCCCCGGCAGCCTCGCCTCGATGGAGGTGGCCGGCCCGGACGGCCACGCGGACACCGTCACCGCCATGCTGGTCGTCTCCGGCCTCGCCATCGCCCTCTTCGTCACCCAGGGCTTCTCCACCGCCGTCTACCTCTCCGAGGAACTGGAGAACCCGCGCCGCAACGTCGCCCGTACGGTTCTGGCCACCCTCGCCATCTCCACCGCGGTCATCCTGGTCCCGGTCGTCGCCCTCACGCTGGGCGCCGCCGACCTGGCCGAGCTGAGCGGCGGCGACATCGGCGCCATGGTCACCGCCTGGTCCAACTCCGCCACCGGCACCTTCGTCAGCCTCTGCGTCGCCCTCGCGATCATCAACGCGGGCATCGTGATGGTCATCCAGAACTCCCGCGTCCTGTTCGCCTCCGCCCGCGACAAGGCGTGGCCCGGCCCGGTCAACACCGTCTTCGCCAAGCTCGGCCGCTTCGGCTCCCCCTGGGTCGCCACCCTCGCCGTCGGTATCCCCGGCGCGGCCCTGTGCTTCGTGAACCTGGACACCCTGTACGGCGTGACGGGCGTGTCGGTCACCGGCATGTACCTGCTGGTCGCCATCGCCGCCCTGCTGGCCCGCCGAGGCCGCCACCACCACGCCGCCGCCTGGCGCATGCCCCTGTGGCCGGCGGTCCCGGTCCTGCTGATCGCCGTACTCGCGTACATCCTGACCCAGCAGGAGACGGAGTACCTCCTGTGGACGGGCGGCATCGCGGCGGCGGCAACTCTCTACTGGGCCTGCTACCTCCGCCCGCGACGCGAGACCCGCTGGCTGGTCTCGATTCCCGAGGACGCGGAGACCAACGGCTAGGGGCGCGGGGCCGTAGAGATCCGCGGTCCGCCGCGTGGGCGCGGCCAGCCGCACACGACCCGCGCCCGCCTACCCCACCCGCAGTACCCACCCCCTACGCGTACCCCCAGCGGAGGGGGCCTTTCTCACCCCCCGGTCGATAACAACCCGACAGCTTCACCCCGTACCGTTACCGCATGGATCTTCGACTGCGCGGCAAGCGCCGTTGGCCGGCCGCCGCGGCCGCTGTCGCGGTGCTGGCCGCCGCCGGCACCTGGACCGCCGCGGCGGACGACGACCCACCGCGGGTGACCCGCACCGACAGAACCCTCACCACCGCCCCCGGCATCCGCATCGACACCTCGTACTTCACCGCGGATGCCGACGGCGACCGCCCCGCCGTCCTCCTGGGCCACGGCTTCGGCGGCTCCAAGGACGACGTCCGCGCCCAGGCCGAGAAGCTGGCCCAGGACGGCTACGCGGTCCTCACCTGGTCCGCCCGCGGCTTCGGCGAGTCCACCGGCAAGATCGCCCTCAACGCCCCCGACGCCGAGGTCGCGGACGTCTCGAAGCTCATCGACTGGCTGGCGAAGCAGCCCCAGGTCCAGCTGGACAAGGCGGGCGACCCCCGCGTCGGCATGGCCGGTGCCTCCTACGGCGGCGCCATCGCCCTGCTGACCGCCGGGCACGACGACCGCGTGGACGCCATCGCGCCCGCGATCACGTACTGGAACCTCGCCGACGCCCTGTTCCCCGACGGCGTCTTCAAGAAGCTGTGGGCCGGCATCTTCGTCAACTCCGGCGGCGGCTGCGCCCGTTTCGAGGACACCCTCTGCGCGATGTACGAGCGCGTCGCCGAGTCCGGACAGCCGGACACCGAGGCCCGCGAACTGCTGGAAGAGCGCAGCCCGCAGGCGGTCGGCGACCGCATCGACGTCCCCACCCTCCTCATGCAGGGCCAGACCGACTCCCTCTTCCCGCTCGGCCAGGCCGACGCCGCCGCCAAGACGATCGAGGCGAACGGCGCCCCCGTCGACGTCGACTGGATCTCCGGCGGACACGACGGCGGCGACCTGGAGGGCGACCGCCTCCAGGCCCGTACGACGGCGTGGTTCGACCGCTACCTGAAGGACGACGAGAGCGCCTCAACCGGCCCCGCCTTCCGCGTCACCCGCACCATCGGCACCGGCAGCGGCGACGGCGAACCCCGCCTCAGCGGCGTCGACTCCGACACCTACCCCGGCCTGACCGCCGACCCCCGCTCCATCGAACTCTCCGGCCGCGAGCAGAGCTTCGAGAACCCGGCGGGCGCCAACCCGCCCTCCGTCTCCGCCCTCCCCGGCCTCGGCGCCGCCGGCGGCCTCTCCCAGCTCTCCTCCCTCGGCATCGGCGTCTCCCTGGACTTCCCCGGCCAGTACGCGGCGTTCGAGTCCGCGCCGGTCCGCGGCGACCTCCAGATCACCGGCTCGCCCACCGTCACGGTCCACGTCGAGTCCACCTCCGACCAGGCCGTCCTCTTCGCCAAGATGTACGACGTCGCCCCCGGCGGCGGCTCGCAGGTCCTCCCCTCCCAACTGGTCACCCCGCTGAGAGCCGAGGACGGCGAGGACGTCACCGTCACCCTCCCGGCGATCGACCACGACCTGGCCGACGGCCACCGCCTGCGGGTGGTGTTCTCCTCCACCGACCTCGGCTACGCCTCCCCGGCGTCCCCCGCCACGTACACGGTCTCCGTCAAGAGCGCCCTGAAGGTGCCGACCGCCCTCGGGGCCACCGGGCAGGCGGCCGGGCTGCCCGCCTGGGTCTGGTGGGCGCCGCTCGCCGGAGCGGCCGTCGCCGCCGCGCTGCTGCTGACCGCCCGCCGCCGCACCGCGGCCCCGCCGCCCGACCCCGCCCTCGCCGAGGTCCCCCTCCAGATCACCGGCCTCACCAAGAAGTACGCCAAGTCCACCGACCGGTACGCGGTCCGCGACCTCTCCTTCCGCGTCGAGAAGGGCCAGGTCCTCGGCCTGCTCGGCCCCAACGGCGCCGGCAAGACCACCACCCTGCGCATGCTGATGGGCCTGATCACCCCGGACGGCGGCGAGATCCGGGTCTTCGGGCACGCCATCGCGCCCGGCGCCTCCGTCCTGTCCCGGGTCGGCGCGTTCGTCGAGGGCGCGGGCTTCCTGCCGCACCTGTCCGGGCGGGAGAACCTGGAGCTGTACTGGAAGGCCACCGGCCGCCCGCCCGAGGACGCCCACCTGGACGAGGCCCTGGAGATCGCCGGCCTCGGCGAGGCGCTCGCCCGCGCGGTGCGCACGTACTCCCAGGGCATGCGCCAGCGCCTGGCCATCGCCCAGGCCATGCTGGGCCTGCCGGACCTGCTCATCCTGGACGAGCCGACCAACGGCCTGGACCCGCCGCAGATCCGCGAGATGCGCGAGGTGATGATCCGCTACGCGGCGGCCGGCCGCACGGTCATCGTCTCCAGCCATCTCCTCGCCGAGGTCGAACAGTCCTGCACCCACCTGGTGGTCATGGACCACGGCCGCCTCGTCCAGGCGGGCCCGGTCCAGGAGATCATCGGCTCCGGCGACACCCTGCTGGTCGGCACCGACGAGCCCCTGGAGGCCCCGGTCGTCGAGAAGGTCGCCGCCCTGCCCGGCGTGGCCTCCGCCGTGCCCGCCGACGACGGCCTGCTGGTCCGCCTGGACCCCGGCGCCACCGCCCGCCGGCTCGTCGCCGACCTGGTGCGCCTGGACATCCCCGTCACGTCGGTCGGCCCGCACCGCCGCCTCGAAGACGCCTTCCTCACCCTGATCGGAGACTGACGCATGCCCACGCTGATGGAGCGGGCCGAGGTCGCCGAGGGCTACCGCCCGGGCCGCACCCTGCCGGTCCGGGTCGAACTGGTCCGCCAGCTCAAGCGGCGCCGCACGATGGCGATGGGCGGCATCCTGTTCGCCCTGCCCTTCGTGCTGCTGATCGCGTTCGCGGTCGGCGGCGAACCGGAGAGCCGCACCGGCCAGGTCTCCCTGATGGACTCGGCCACCGCGTCCGGCGCCAACTTCGCCGCCGTCACCCTGTTCGCGTCCGCGGGCTTCCTGCTGGTCGTCCCCGTCGCCCTGTTCTGCGGCGACACGGTGGCCTCGGAGGCGAGCTGGTCCTCCCTGCGCTACCTGCTGGCGGCACCCGTCCCGCGCGCCCGGCTGCTGCTGTCCAAGCTGACCGTGGGCCTCGCCCTGTCCCTCGCCGCGATCGTGCTGCTGCCCCTGGTCGCCCTCGCCGTCGGCACGGCCGCCTACGGCTGGGGCCCGCTGGAGCTGCCCACCGGCTCCACCCTGGCCACCGGCACCGCCACCGGGCGCCTCGCCCTGACGACGGCGTACGTCTTCGTCTCCCAACTGGTCACCGCCGCCCTGGCGTTCTGGCTCTCCACCAGGACCGACGCCCCGCTCGGCGCGGTCGGCGGCGCGGTGGGTCTGACCATCATCGGCAACGTCCTGGACGAGGTGACGGCGCTCGGCGACTGGCGCTCCTTCCTGCCCGCGCACTGGCAGTACGCCTGGCTGGACGCCGTCCAGCCGCAACTGGACCTCACCCGCATGATCCAGGGCACCTCGCTGTCGGTGACGTACGCCCTGGTCCTGTTCGCCCTGGCCTTCCGGGGCTTCGCCCGCAAGGATGTCGTTTCGTGACCTGACCCGTCCGCACGTTCCGCGCCGGCCCGGCGTCACCGTCACATGCGACGACGACACCAGAGCCCGTTCCTGCTGATCCCGGCGGCCGGCCTGCTGCTCACCGGCTGCACCGTGGGCGGGACCGACGGCGGCTACCGGGCCGCCGACGGACCGGCCGTGAGCCGCGCCCCCGCCACCCCGGCCCCCCTGCCGTCCCCCGACGACCACGACCACCTCTCCACCTTCGCCCTGGACGTCGACACCGCCTCCTGGGACTTCGCCCGCCGCACCCTCGCCGAGGGCCGGCTGCCCGACCCGTCGACGGTCCGCCCGGAGGAGTTCGTCAACAGCTTCCGCCAGGACTACGACCGCCCCGGCGGCGACGGCTTCACGGTCACCGTCGACGGCGCCCGCACCGACGACGCGGACTGGTCCCTGGTCCGGGTCGGCCTGGCCACCCGCGCCGCCGACCGGGAGGGCGACCGCCCGCCCGCCGCCCTCACCTTCGTCGTCGACGTCTCCGGCTCCATGGCCGAACCCGGCCGCCTCGACCTCGCCCGGCACTCCCTCGGCGTCATGACGGACCGGCTGCGCGACGACGACTCGGTGGCGATCGTCGCCTTCAGCGACGAGGCCGAGACCGTCCTGCCGATGACCCGCCTGGGCGAGGGCCGCGACGAGGTCCACGACGCGATCGAGGACCTGACGCCGGCCGACTCCACCGACCTCGGCGCGGGCATCGAGGCCGGCTACGAGACGGCCGTCGAGGGGGTGCGCGAGGGTGCCACGAACCGGGTCGTCCTGGTCTCCGACGCCCTCGCCAACGACGGCGACACCGACGCCGACACCATCCTGGAACGCGTCGCGCACGAGCGCCGCGAGCACGGCGTCACCCTCTTCGGCGTCGGCGTCGGCGGCGACTACGGCGACGCCCTGATGGAACGCCTCGCCGACCGGGGCGACGGCCACACCGCCTACGTGTCGAGCGAGGCGGAGGCCCGCGAGGTCTTCGGCGAGCGACTGCCCCGCCACCTCGACCTGACCGCCCGCGACGCCAAGGCCCAGGTCGCCTTCGACCCCGAGACGGTCGAGGAGTACCGCCTCGTCGGCTACGAGAACCGCCGCGTCGCCGACGACGGCTTCCGCGACGACCGCGTGGACGGCGGCGAGACCGGCCCCGGTCACACGGTCACCGCCCTGTACGCCGTACGCACCGCGCCCGGCGCCGAGGGGCACCTCGCCACCGCCACCGTCCGCTGGCTCGACCCGGACACCCGCGCCCCGCACGAGGCGTCCGGCGAGGTGGGCGCCGACGCCCTCGACGGCTCGGTGTGGACCGCGGACCGCGGCCTGCGCACCGCCGCGACCGCCGCCTACCTCGCCGACGCCCTGCGCTCCGGGCAGCGGGACCCATCCCTGCCCGGCGCCCCGGGCCTCGGCGAACTCGCCGGGCGGGCCCGGGACCTGGCGGCCCGCACCGAGGACGAGGACGTACGGGAACTCGCCGAGGCGATCGAGGCGGCGGCCCGGCTGCTCCGCCCTGACCAGGCGCGGCCCGAACCGGCCTGACCCCTTGACTTTCTTACGCGTGAGTAAGTTGACTCGTCGGTAAGTAAGCGACCGCCACGAGCAGGAGCCGTCATGGGCGTACGCAAGGATCTGAAACGGGCCGCGCGCCGCACCGACCTGGCCGCCCGCGCCCGGCCCGAGCTGGTCAGGGACGGCTCCGGCACGGTGCGCGAGGTCCGCACCGCGCCCCTGGTGACACCCCCGGCCACCGGCTCCACCGCCGACATCCCGTTCACCAACGCCGCCGAGGCCCCCGACGCGGTCGTCCTGCGCCGCCAGGTGGACGGGGAGTGGCTCCCGGTGACCGCGGCGGCCTTCGCCGGCGAGGTGACCGCCGTGGCCAAGGGCCTGATCGCGGGCGGCCTGGAACCCGGCGGCCGGGTCGCCGTGATGGCCCGCACCCGCTACGAGTGGACGGTGCTGGACTTCGCGGTCTGGGCGGCCGGCGGCCAGACCGTCCCCGTCTACCCCACCTCCTCCGCCGACCAGGTCGAGTGGATCGTCCGCGACTCCGGCGCCCGGCACGTCGTCACCGAGACCGCCGAGCACACCGCCACGGTCCGCACCGCCACCGCCGGCCACCCCGCGCCCCCGCGCGTATGGGAACTGGACGCCGGCGCCCTCCCCGACCTCACCGCCCTCGGCGCGTCCGTCCCCGACGAGGAGGTCACCGAGCGCCGCACCGCCCTGACCCCCGACGCGGTGGCGACCCTCTGCTACACCTCCGGCACCACCGGCCGCCCCAAGGGCTGCGTCCTCACCCACGCCAACCTGCACGCCGAGGCCGCCAACACGGTCGAACTGCTCCACCCGATCTTCAAGGCGGCCACCGGCCGGACGGCCTCCACCCTGCTCTTCCTCCCCCTCGCCCACATCCTGGGCCGCACCATCCAGATCGCCTGCCTGCTGGCCCGCATCGAGATCGGCCACTTCCCGAGCATCAAGCCGGCCGAACTCCGCCCCGCCCTCAAGTCCTTCCGCCCGACCTTCCTGGTCGGCGTCCCGTACCTGTTCGAGAAGATCCACGACACCGGCCGCGCCACCGCCGAGAAACTCGGCCGCGGCGCCTCCTTCGACCGCGCCCACCGCGTCGCCGTCCGCTTCGGCGCGGCCCACCTGGACCGGTTCCTCGGCCGGGGCAAGGGCCCCGGCCCCGGCCTGTGGGCCGCCTGGGCCCTGTACGACCTGCTGGTCTACCGCCGGGTCCGCAAGGAACTGGGCGGCCGCACCCGCTACGCCATCAGCGGCGGCTCCCCGCTCGACCGCGACCTCAACCTCTTCTTCTACGCCGCCGGCATCATGATCTACGAGGGCTACGGCCTGACCGAGACCACCGCCGCCGCCACCGTCGTCCCGCCCCTGGAACCCCGCCCCGGCACGGTGGGCAGGCCGGTCCCCGGCACCTCGGTCCGCGTCGCCGACGACGGCGAGGTGCGGATCAGGGGCGACATCGTCTTCGCCGAGTACCGGGGCGACCCGGCGGCCACCGCGAAGGCCCGCACCGACGGCTGGTTCGCCACCGGAGACCTCGGCACCCTGGACGCCGACGGCTACCTCACCATCACCGGCCGCAAGAAGGACCTGCTGGTCACCTCCGGCGGCAAGAACGTCTCCCCGGCCGTCCTGGAGGACCGCCTGCGCAGCCGTCCCCCGGTCGGCCAGTGCCTGGTCGTCGGCGACAACCGGCCCTACGTCGCCGCCCTGGTCACCCTGGACCCCGACGCCGTCGCCCACTGGCTCGCCGTACGCGGGATGCCCGCCGGCACCCCGCTGTCCGAGCTGGTCCGCGACGAGCGGCTGCGCGCCGACGTCCAGCGGGCCGTGGACTGGGCCAACCAGGCCGTCTCCCGCGCCGAGTCCATCCGCGCCTTCCGGCTGGTCGAGGGCGAGTTCACCGAGGAGAACGGGCTGCTCACCCCCTCCCTGAAGGTGAAGCGGCACGCGGCGGTGACGGCGTACGCCGACGAGATCGAGGCGCTGTACGCCCAGGGCCGCTGACCGGCCGCCGTGCGGGCCGACCGGGTGAACCTCCGAAACCATTTGTCCGCCACCCGGTTGATGAGGCCGTAGGACACGCGCCGCTGCGCCTCTGGCACGCGGTCGCCGTGAGGAAAGGAACGCGAAGTGCTCAAGAAGGCAGTGCTCGCCCCGGCGGCAGTCGCTGCGGCGGCAGTCGCTCCGGCCACCGGCACGCCGGTGGCCGCCGCTCCCCACGCGCCCGCCGTCCAGGACGCTCCGGTCCCGCCGGCGGACGCCGAGGACTGAGCCGCCCCGCCCGGCCGGGCGGCCCACTGCTTCCCCACGGGTCGTCCGGCCCCGCACGGGCCGGCCGTCCGCCGACCGGCCGAACGGCGCGCACGCCCGGTCCGGACGCACGACCGCCCCGCCCCGGGGCGCCGGAGCGCGTCCGCCCGTACCAGCCGTCCGGCTGCGTCATCGCCGGCCCCGGCCGACCCGTCGGTCCGGGGGCGGCTTCTCCCACTCCTCCCAGCAGGAAGACAACGAGAGTGCGACAGACCTTGAGTAGGGGAATGGTCGTGGCAGCCGCCGCGACGAGTGTGCTGTCCCTGTGCGGCAGCCCCGCCCTCGCCGAATCGTGGACGGACGGGCCCGCGGTGGACGCGCAGGCCCCGTCCGACGCGCCGGCGCGCGTGTGCGACGAGACCGTCGGCGGCGTCGCCGCCCTGAACCGGGCGTTCGGCGAGGCCTGCTCCCACGGCACGGACGCCGCGGAGGCCAAGGGCTACGGCTACGGCGACGAGGACGAGCAGGCACCGTCCGACCTGCCGCTGGACATCTGCGGCGCCACGGACAACCTGGCCGGCGTCGACAACTACGCCTCCGTCAACATCTGCGTGGAGGAGGAGTCCGAGAAGGGCGGCCACCACCCGGGCTACGGCGACGACGACACCCCGTCGACCACGACCCCGCCGGTGGAGCACCACACCCCGCCGGCCGACACCCCGGCCGTCGAGCAGCCCGAGCCGCAGGGCGGTCACGAGGAGGCGGCCCCGCCCGCCGAACCGGCTCCCGTCCTGGCGGAGACCGGTGGCGACGCCACGACCGCCCTGGGCGCCGCGGCCGGTTCCGTCGCGCTGATCGCCGGCGGCGCCCTCCTGTACCGCCGGTCCCGGGCCGCGTCCCGCCCGTAGCGACACCTCACCCCGGGTGCCGGACGTCGCCGTCCGGCACCCGACGCATGTTCCCTCGCGCCTGTTCCGCCTCGCGTCCGTTCCCCCTCCCGTCCGTCCCCCTCAGCGGCTGCCCGCCCGTTCGTCGTCGGCCAGGCCCGTCGGATCGGCCGGTGCCGCCTGCGCCGGCACCCGCGCCACCCGCGCGGGCCCGGCGTCCCGCGGGCCCCCGTCCGTGCGGCGCAGCCGCCGGCCCAGCCGGTCCGCCACATGCCGGCCCCACAGCCCCCACAGCGCCCGCCCCGGCCCCCGGTCGTCGCGCGCGTGCCAGGCCAGTTCCCGCCCGCCGCGCACCGGCCACAGCGCGGTCAGCGGCGCGTAGTTCTCCACCACGAACGCCCGCCCCGGCACCGGCGCCCCCTCCGGCAGCGGCCGGTGCGTCAGATCCAGGTGCAGGGCGCGTACGACGTCCAGGCCGGCGGTGTCGGCGAACAGCCGGAACTGGGCGCCCGGGCGCGGGTTGAAGTCGAGCAGGTGGTAGGCGCCCGTCGCGCCGCAGCGCCGGAAGTCCAGGTCGAGGATGCCGCGGTAGCCCAGCTCCCCGACCAGCCGCTCCGCCAGCGCCCGTACCCGCGGATTCGGTGTCCAGCGGCCCGCCGCCGTGAGCCCCGCGCCGCGCGGCCGGGACCGCGTCTTGCGTCCGGTGCCGCCCGCGCGCAGCACCCCGGACCGGTCGGCGTACCCGTGGCAGAACCAGTCCCGGTCCCGGCCCGGCGGCAGGAACGCCTGGAACAGCAGCCGGCTGCCCGCCTCCTCGGCCCGCAGCGCCAGCTCCCGCGCCTGCCGGGCCGAACGCACCAGCACCGTGCTGCGCAGCCCGCTGCCGGGCGGCAGCAGCCAGGGCCGGCTCCACTTCGCCACCACCGGCAGCCCCAGCCGCCCGGCCGCCCGGACGGCGTCGTCCGGCCCGTCCGCGACCAGCGTGCGCGGATGCGGCACACCCAACGCCGCGCACACCTCGGCCAGTTCCGCCTTGTCCGCCACCCGTTCGGCCACCGCCCCGCGCGGCTCGGGCAGCAGGAAGGCGGGCGCCAGCTCCTCGCGCAGCCGGCCCACCGCGACGGCGCCCGCGTCGTCCATCGGGATCAGTACGGCGGGACGCGCGAGGCGGACGGCCACCCGCCCCAGCGCCGCCGCGAGGTCGGCCGGGGACGCGCCGGGCGGCGGCGGGGCGTGCACCCCGCCCAGGTACCGGGACGCCCGGACGGGGCTGTCCGCGCAGTCGGCGACGACGTGCACCTCGACGCCCGCCCGGCCGAGCGAGCGCACGGCACCGAGCGTTCCGTGGTGGAAGGGGTTCCGGTCGGTCCGCAGCAGAACGGCGGGGACGCGGATGTCGAGCATCGACACGGACTTGTTTCCTTCGGATCGGAGAAACACCCGGAAGCCGTACCGGCGGTGGCGAGGGTCCTTCTCATGTGACTGAGTGTCAGTGGACGAACACAACCGCGGAGAAGGGAGCCGGCATGGCCCGACAGCAGTCGAGGGTCCGGTCCGGGCGGCGGCAGGCGTGTGTCGCGGCGGCCGTCATGGCATCGGTCGTGCTGGCCGCGGGCCCGGGAGCCGCCGTCGGCGACCCGCCCGATCCCGTCTCCGCCCCGGCCCCCGCCACCGTCCCCGTACCGACGCCCACGGCACCTGCGTCCGGGAAGCCGTCCGGGGAGGCGTCCGGTGAGCCGTCCGGGGAGTCGTCCGAGGAGGCGGTGCCCGGCTTCGCCTTCGGCGCCTACCTCGACTACGGTCCCCGCGGCGTGACCCGGATGGCGGAGCTGAGCCAGTGGCTGGGCGGGGCCGACCTGCGCGTCGGTCACACCTACCTGCCCGGGGACCGCTGGAGCAACATCGAGGGCGCCCCCGGCTTCCTCGACGTCTGGGCGCGCTGGCGGGCCGAGCGGGACGACCGGATGCTCGTCCTCAACGTGCCGATGCTGGAGCGCAACGAGGAGGGCCTCGACGACGACGAGGTGCGGGACCTGCTGCGGCAGGGCGCGGCCGGCCGGTTCGACCACCACTTCCGGGCGCTGGCCGAACGGCTGGTGCGGCTGGGCGTGCCGGACACCGTCCTGGTGCTCGGCTGGGAGATGAACGGCACCACGTACACCCACCGCTGCGGCCCGGACCCCGAGGCATGGAAGGCGTACTGGAACCGGATCGTCGCCGCCATGCGCGCGGTGCCGGGGCAGGAGTTCCGCTTCGACTTCACCCCGAGCCGGGGCCGGGACGCCGTGCCGTGGACGGAGTGCTACCCGGGGGACGGGACCGTCGACGTCATCGGCATGGACGCCTACGACCAGCCGCGCGGCATGCCCTTCGAGGAACAGGTGCGGGAGCCCTACGGCCTCCAGGCGCACGTGGACTTCGCGAAGGCGCATGGCAAGCCGGTCTCGTACCCCGAGTGGGGGCTGTTCCGCAACGGTGACAACGCCGCGTACATGAAGGGCATGCTCGCCTGGATGGACGAGCACGAGCCGCTCTACAGCACGCTCACCGACTACTGCCCGCACGGCGTGTGGACCTGCGACGACAACCCCCGGTCGGCCGCGGTCTACCGGTCCGTGCTCTTCGGCCGCGGCGACGGCCCGGACACCGGGCCGACACCGGACCCCACACCGGACCCCACACCGGTCCCGACGCCGGACCCGACCGCCCCCGTACCCACTCCCGAGCCCACTCCTCGGCCCACCCCGCGGCCCTCGGACGACTGTGCGCCGCTGGACCTCGGCGACTGGGTCGAGTACTGGCTCGGCGGCAGGCTCTGCATGCGCCTGGACTGGTCCGCGCGCTCCCGGTAGCGCCCCGAGCCGGCGGCGGGCCCGGTCAGGTCCCGCCGCCACCGTCGCGCTCCTTCCAGCGCCGCCGCAGCTCCCTGCCCCGCCGCCGCGCGGCGACGTCGCCCAGCGTCGCCGCCAGCAGCGGGGCGGTGTGCCACCGGGCCAGCAGCAGCCGCTGGTTGACCACCGGCCGCGGACGCCAGTGGTGCTTGTACGGCTCGTTGCCGCGCAGCAGGCTCAGCGCGCCCTCCGGCCCGGGCGGCAGATGGCCGGTGCACGCGTCCAGCAGCATCACCGCCACGTCCGCCTTCCGCTCCCGCAGCCGGGGGTGGGCGCCGTACAGGTAACCGCCCGTCAGCCGCCGACCCAGCAGGGTGACGTCGACGGCCACCACCTCGTCGTCGAGCCGGAACTCGGTGACCACCGCGTCCCCGGCCCGCACCATCGGCCCCACCGACCGCACCAGATGGTCCCGGAACCGGGCCCGCAGGTGCTCGCCCGTCACCTGCCGGCCCTGCCACTGCAACCGGTGCAGCTCCAGCAGCCGGCGCAGGGCGGCCTCCGCCTCCTCGGGGAGCACGGTCCGGCTCTTGACGCCGAGCGCGTCGAGCCTGCGCAGCTTGGCGCGGACCCGCTGCTGGGCCTTGGCCGAGGGCAGCCGGGCGGTCAGTGCGGCCAGCGGCAGGGCGGGCAGTTCCAGACAGAGCGAGTCGTCGACGCGGCGGCGGGGGCCGCGCCAGCGCTCGTAGACCCGTTCGGCGGCGCCGCCGGGCCGCACCTCGCGCAGGTCGACCAGCGCGGTGCCCGCCGCCGCGGACAGCCCCTCGGCCAGCGCGGACGCCGCCCAGGGGCCGTGCCGGTCGTCCAGGAGGACGTCGCCGTAGTCCGAGATCGCCCCGCCCAGCGGCACCAGCGCCGGGACCGGACCCCGTACCCGCATCAGCGGTGCGGCGCCGACCAGGTCCCGGCCGTCGCGGGCCAGCACCAGCCGCAGCCGGCCGGGCCGGCCGTACGACAGCCACCAGGAGTGCAGCCAGGCGTGGCTCTGGAACGGGGTCGCCGCCGCACACCGCCGGTACAGCCGCGTCCAGTCGGCGGCCAGGGCGGCGAAGTCCCGCTCGTCGGTGACCAGCTCGGTCGTGTACGTCACAGCGGGGTGCGGACGTCGGCGGCGGGAGCGGGGCTGGGCACCGGGGCGGCCGGTTCCGGCCCCGCCGCTTCCCGGCGGGGCCGGACCAGCAGCGCCAGCCCGCCCAGCAGCCCGCCCGCGCTCGCGCCGACCAGGCCGGTCAGGGCGGGGGACGCGGTGGAGGGCGCGGTGGGCGCGGTGGCCCGGGCCAGCTGGCGGAGGGTCACGTGGGTGGCGTCCGCGGCGGTGCCCGCGTGCCGGGTCAGGGCGCGGGCGACGGCGTCGGCCATGTCGACGGCCCGGCCGGGGCGGTCGGCGGTGGCGCTGACGGAGACCATCGGGGCGTCCGGCGAGGTGGCCGTCCGCACACCGTTCTCGAGCGTCGCCACCGGCACGCCCGCCCACACCTGCGCGTCCCCGAGCACCGCGAGCTGCGTGGCGACCCGGCCGTACGCCTGCGCGAAGCCCAGCGCCGCCGCCGGGTCCGCCCCCTCGGCGGGGACGGCGACGACGTAACTGGTCGCCGTGTACTGCGGCGTCCGCGCCAGCCCGTATCCGCCGCCCGCCAGCCCTCCGAGGAGGACACCGGCGGCGAGGAGGGACCAGGGGGGCAGGGCGCGGGCGCGGGTGAGGAGAGGGGGTCTGTTCGTGGTCCTGGTCCTCTTCGTGGTGTGGGCTTCGGTCTCGGTCTCGCTTTTGGTTTTGGTGTGGGCTTCGGTCTCGGGCACGGTTTCGGTCATACGGCGGTGACTCCCTCGGGTACCGGGGACAACGGGTGCGTGAGCACCCCGGCGTACACGTCCATCAGCCGGGCGGCGCTGCGGCCGACGCAGTAGTGCCGGGCGGCGTCCGGGGCGGTGCGGGGGCCGGGGCCGGCCGCGCGGGCCCCGGCGAGGGCGGCGGCGAACTCCGCGACGCCGCCCGGCACCCGGTGGGCCCCGGGGGCGGTGTGCGGGGGCAGGTCCTCCAGCGCGGGGCAGGAGGCGTACCGCACCGGCAGCCCCGACGCCAGGCCCTCCACGACCGCGAGGCCGAACGCCTCCTCCGGGGACGGCGAGGCCAGCACGTCCATCGCGGAGGTCAGCGCGGGCAGGTCGGGGCCGGGGGAGCCGTCGGGGACGCCGGGGCGTTCGCCGGTCAGCAGGACGCGGTCGGTGACGCCCGCCTCGTGGGCGACGCGGCGCAGCACGTGCTCCTCGGGGCCGCCGCCGACCAGCAGCAGCCAGCAGTCCTCCGGGAGCAGGGCCAGCGCCCGCACCAGTACGTCGAACCGCTTGCCCGGCGTCAGCCGGCCGATGCCGCCGACGACGTAGGCGCCGTCCGGCAGGCCGAGGCGGCGGCGGGTGCGGTGCCGGGCGACGGGGTCGAAGCGGAAGCGTTCCAGGTCGACGCCGTTGGGCACGACCTCGATGCGGGACGGGGGCACGCCCCAGCGGCGCAGCCGGCCGGCGACGGTGTCGGACACGGCGACCGTGGTGCTGCCGAGGCGTTCACCGGCCAGGTACAGGGCGCGCACCCCGGGGGTGAGCCGGCGGCCCTCCATCAGGGTGTCCCCGAGGGAGTGCTCGGTGGCCACGACGGCCCGGACGCCGGCCAGGCGCGCGGCCAGCCGGCCGTAGAGGCAGGCGCGGTACAGGTGGGTGTGGACCAGGTCGTAGCCGCCGGCGCGGATCAGGCGGGTCAGCCGGGGCAGCGCGCTCAGGTCGCGGTTGCCGGTCATGCCGAGGTGGACGACGCGCACGCCGTCGGCCGTCAGCCCGTGGGCGACCGGGCCCGGGTCGGTGAGGGTCACGACGTCGCAGCGCAGCGGGAGGTGACGCAGCAGCAGCCGCAGCTGCTGTTCGGCGCCGCCCACGCCGAGGCCGGTGATGATGTGCAGCACCTTGATGCCGGACATGTCAGACCCCCGCCACGGGGCGCCGCCGCAACCGGTGCAGCCGGGTCTTCAGCAGCATCCGTACGGCCGTGTCGCGCTGCCCGACGTGCACCCGGGGCAGGGCGTACGGGCCGGTCAGCGGGCCGGGGTCGATGGCGCAGGCGTAGCCGTACCCGGCGGCGCGGACGGCCTCGACGGCACGGGCGTCGACGGTGCCGTACGGGTAGCAGAAGCCGGTCACCACCGTGCCGGTCAGCTCCGTGAGCCGGGCCCTGCTGCCGGCGGTCTCGGCCGCCAGCGTGGCGTCGTCGGCCGTGGTGAGGTCGACGTGGGTGAGGCCGTGCGAGCCGATCTCCACGCCCTCGGCGGCGGCGCGGCGGATGCCGTCGGCGTCCAGCAGCGGCTTGCGGGGGCCGAGCGGGTCCCAGGCGTTGTCGCCGCCGAGCCGTCCCGGCAGGACGAACAGGGTGGCGCCGCAGCCCCAGCGGCGCAGGCACGGCAGGGCGTGCTCGGTGAAGTCGGCGTACCCGTCGTCGAAGGTCAGCGCGATCAGGCCGCGGGCCGCGCCGCGCGCCCGCGCGGCCAGCAGGTCGGCCACGGACACGCCGCGCAGCCCGCGCCGCCGCAGCCAGCCGAGCTGGGCGTCCAGCCGGGCGGGCGTGACCGTGATGCGGTACGGGTCGTCCGAGGGGTCGCCGACCGAGTGGTACATCGCCACCCACGGCACGGGACCGGTCCGGGCACCCGCGCGGGCGGGGACGTCAACGGAACCTACGGAGCCTACGGAACCTACGGAAGCGGAAGCAGCCATGACGGAGCCTTCGGAGGAGGGAGCGGGAGACGGAACGGACGGTGGCGGTGGCGGGGGCGACGCCCTGGACGCCCAGGGCCCGGCCGAGCAGCAGGTACGTGCCGGCGACGGCCAGCGCGCCGGCGGCGAGGGCGGGCGCGGGACGGTCGCAGCGGGCCGCGGCGGACAGGCCCGCGACGGTCGCCGCCCCGGCCGCCAGCGCCGGACGGGCCAGGTCGGCCAGGACCCGCCGGACGCGGACGGGGACGCCGCGCGGGCCCGTTCCGGCGAGCAGCAGGGCGGCGGTCACGGTGATCCCGGCGGCGTTGGCGGCGGCGATGCCGCGTACGCCCCAGGCGGCGACGCCGGCCGCGCCGATGACGGCGGTGGCGGTGACGCCCACGGCCATCGCGCCCAGCGGGTACCAGCTGGCGCGGCCGGCCCCGAAGTAGGAGCGGGCCAGCGCGCCCACCACGGTCTGGCCGAGCAGCCCGAGGGCGTACACCCGCATCACGCCCGCGGTCGCCGCCGTGTCCCCGGCGGTGAACGCGCCGCGCTGGAACAGCAGCTGCACGATCTGCGGGGCGCAGGCCACCACCGTCGCCGCGCCGAGCAGCACCAGCGCGGCGGCCACGGCCACGTCCCGTTCCACCCGGTCCCGGGCCCGTACGACGTCGCCGTCGGCCAGCGCCCGCGCCACCACCGGGAAGGTGACCGTGCACAGCATCAGCGACAGGGTCATCGGGATCTGCGCCACCTTCTGCGCGTAGTTCAGGTGCGAGATCGCCCCGGCGGGCAGCCCGGAGGCGAGGAACCGTTCGATGAGCACCTGCGACTGCCGGCACAGCGCGAACAGCAGGACGGTGGCGAACAGCGCCGTGACCAGCGGCCGTACGCCGTCGGCGGCGCCGGACGCCGGCCGGGGCGGCTCCCCCTCGCGCTCCCGCAGCCGCCGCACCAGCGAGGGCACCTGCGCCGCGACCATCAGGCAGCCGCCCACCGCCACCCCGGCCGCCGCCGAGCGCACCCCCCAGACCCCGCCGAGCAGGAACATCGTGGCGATGATGCCGGTGTTGTAGGCGACGTAGATCGCCGCCGGGACCAGGAACCGCCGGTGCGCCCGCAGGGCCGCGCTGCAGTAGCCGGCCAGGCCGAAGCTCAGGACGCAGGTCGCGGTCAGGCGGGTGCAGTCGACGGCCAGGGCGGGGTCGGTCAGGCCGGGTGCCAGGACCCGGACCAGCGCGGGAGCGGCCACGGCGACCAGCGCGCCGGCCGCGGCGAAGGCCAGGGCCAGCCGGGGCAGGGTCGCGGCGACGAGCGCCCGGACCGGGTCGCCGGGGGCACCCCGGGCGCGCCGGGCCAGGGCCAGGCTGAACATCGGGACCAGCGCGAAGGCGAGCCCGTCCTCGATGAGCAGGGTCGCCGCGAACTCCGGTACGGTCCACGCCACCAGGAACGCGTCGGTCCCGCTGCCCGCCCCGAACAGCCGGGCCAGCGCCTGGTCCCGGGCCAGCCCGAGCACCGACCCGGCCACCGACAGCACGGCGGTCACGGCGGCGGCCCGCGCGAGGAACCCCCGCGACCCCCGCCCGGTCCCCGTCGCGCCGTCCGTCCCTGGCGGTGCCTCGGGTGCCGCCGTACCCGCCACCGTCCCCCCGTCCCGCACCGGCGTGGACGTCATCGCCCGGACCCCTCCCCGGCGCGCGCGGCCAGCGCCCAGTGGGCCGCGAGGCCGAGGCACACCGCCGTCAGCACCGTCGACGGGCCGCCGATGTCGGCGTACACGAAGTCGGTGAGCTGCCACACCAGCAGCCCGCACCCGATCAGCCCGCAGTCGAGCCCCGCCGGGCCCGCACCCCCTGCCCGTCCCGCTCGCCCCGCTCGCCCCGCCCGCCCGGCACGCCGCACCGCGCGCAGCCGGCGCAGGCCCAGGACGAGGAGCGCCAGCCAGCTCCCGGCCAGCGCGACCAGCCCGATGAGGCCCTGTTCGGCGAGGACGAGGAGGTACATGTTGTGCGGGGACAGCAGCGGCTGCCGGACGTATGCGGCGCCCGCGCCGCCGGTCTCGCTGCCCGAGGACAGCGCCAGCGAGGCGTGCGTGTCCCGGTGGGCGGGGAAGCCCTTGAGGCCGACGCCGGTCAGCGGCCGCTCACGCCACATGTCAACGGCCGCCGCCCACATGGTGTACCGGTCGGTCACCGACTGGTCGGGCGCGTCGGCGACCCGGGTGATGCTTCCCACCCGCTCCTGGAGCATCGCCGTACCGACCCCGAACCCGCCGACCAGCACCACGCCCGCCGCGGCGACGGCAGCGCCCAGCGCCACCGCCCGCCGCGCCCCGGCCAGCAGCGCCTGCGCCGCGCAGGTCACCGCCGTGGCGATCCACGCCCCCCGGCTGAAGGACAGCGCGAGCGGCAGCAGCAGCGCCACCGCGCACCCGGCCGCCAGCACCCGGTGCCGCACCGGACCGCTGCGGCCCAGCGCCAGCCCCGTCGCGCACACCAGCCCCAGCGACACCACGGTCGCCATCCCCATCACGTCCTGCGCCCCGAACGTCCCCACCGCCCGGACCTGTTCGCCCTGGTACGAGGCCCCGGTCCCGGTGACGTACTGGTGCGTGCCGACCGCCCCCTGCCACAGCGCGAGCCCCACCACCGTCCAGGCGAGCAGCCGTACGTCGCCCCGGCCCCGGACCAGCAGCAGCACGGCGGCCGGCACGAGCACGAAGACCTGGAGGCAGCGCCCGAGCCCCGCGAGCTGCCCCGCCGGCGCCCCGGCGGCGCACACCGCGGCGAGCGCCAGCGCCGGCACCGGCAGCCCCAGCACCACGGCCGCCGTACGGGACAGGGGGCGCCGCCGCTCCCGCAGCAGGCGGACCGCGCAGTACAGCACCACCAGCGCGGAGAGGACGTCGGCCGGGTGCGCGCCGCCCTCGCCCGCGTCCACGGGCAGGGCGAGCAGCGCGATCACGGCGGCCACGGCCGTCGCCGGCGGCAGGTGCCGTACGCGGGCCGTCGCGGTCCGGGGCAGGGCGAGGCTCACGTCGGTCAGCTCCCCGTGGGGCGCAGCAGCGCCACGGCCGTGCGCAGCAGGATGCAGACGTCCTGCCACAGCGACCAGGTGTCGATGTACGCGTTGTCGTAGCGGGCCCGGTCCTCGATGGAGGTGTCCCCGCGCAGCCCGTGCACCTGCGCGAGGCCGGTGATCCCGGCCGGCATCCGGTGGCGGGCGGCGTAGCCCGGGTAAGTCTGGCTGAACCGGTCGACGAAGTAGGGCCGTTCGGGACGCGGGCCGACCAGGCTCATGTCGCCCCGGAAGACGTTCCACAGCTGGAGCAGTTCGTCCAGCGAGGTCCGCCGCAGGAAGCGGCACAGCCACGGCATCCGGCGTTCGTCGGCCACGCTCCACCGGGTCGCCGACTCGTGCTCGTCCACCGGGCGGTGGGTGCGGAACTTCAGCAGTGTGAAGGGCCGGCCGCCCTGCCCGACCCGCTGCTGCCGGAACACCACCCCCGGCCCGCCGCTGACCCGCAGCGCCGCCGCGCACGCCAGCAGCACCGGGCCGGCCAGCAGCAGCAGCGCCCCGGACACCACCACGTCCAGCGCCCGCTTGCCGAACCCCGGCCGGGCCGGCCCGGTCAGGAGCCGCCGGCAGGGGAACCCGGCGATCTCCTCCCGGCCGGCGCCCGCCGGGCGGCCGCCGTCGACCTCCCACACCGCGCACCCCGCCTCGGCCAGCGCCCGCAGCAGCGCGTCCTGCCGGGTCCGGGCGACGGGGTCGACGACCAGCACGTCCCGGACGCCGTTCTGCACGACCGCCCGGTGCGCCTCCTCGCCGGTGGTCAGCACGGGCAGCCCGGAGCCGCCGTCCGGCACGTCCCGGACGCCGCCGCGCCCCACCGCCCCGTGCGCCTCCTCGCCGGTGGCCGGCACGGGCAGCCCGGGGCCGCCGCCGTCCGGGCCGTCGGCCACCACGCCGACCGGCCGCACCCCGCACCGCGCGTCGCGCAGCACGGCGGCGGCCACCCGCCGGGCGGTCGCGGCGGGCCCGACGACGAGCGCCGCGTGCGGACGCCGGCGCAGCGCGCGGCGCCGCCACCGGTGCACCAGCCCCCGGCCCGCACAGCTCGCCGCCGACTGCGCCGCGCAGCCCAGCAGCAGGGCGCCGGCGGACAGCGCGTGCCCCGGCGCGTACGCCGCGATCAGCGCGGCCGACGCCAGCCAGGCCGTCGCGATCCGGGCGCACACGGCGGGCAGTTCGTCCAGGACGCCCGGCAGCCGCCGGGGCGGCGGCGGACGCAGCAGCAGGGCGGCGGCGACCAGCAGGGCCGCGAGCGGCGCCCGCACCGGGACGCCGGTGAGGGCGAGCGCGCCCACCAGCGCCGCCGCGCCGTCCGCGAGGAGCAGCGGCAGCGCCGGGCCGGGCCGGGCCACCGGGCGTCCGGCGGGCAGCCGGGGGCCCGGGGCGCCGGGGCGCGGCGGCAGAACCGGGACGGGGGACCTGCCGAGGTCCCGCGGCTCGCCGGTGGGGACGGGGACGGTGCTTTCCGCGGTCACGAGTGGACGGACTCCCTGTGCTCGGTGGGCTCGGCGACCGGCCGGACGGCTGCCGGTGAGCCGCCGAGCAGCGCCCGGTACACCGCCGTGTGGGCCGCGGCCGTACGGCGGACGTCGTGGGCGGAGACCACGTGGGCGCGGCCCCGCAGGCCCAGCCGGGCGCGCACCGCCGGGTCCGGCAGCAGCGCGGTCACGGCGCCGGCCAGCGCGGCGGGGTCCTCCGGCGGCACCAGGCAGTGCGGTACGAGCGCGGACGGCAGCCCCTCCCGGGCGCCGTCCACGTCCGTCACCACCACCGGCCGCGCACAGGCCATCGCCTCCAGCGGCGCCAGCGCCATGCCCTCCCAGCGGGACGGCAGGACGACCAGATCGGCGGCCCGGTACCAGGGCGCCGCGTCCGGCACGCCGCCCGCGAACAGCACGGAGGCGGGCGCCGAGGCGGCCAGCCGGGCCCGGTCCGGTCCGTCGCCGACCAGGACGAGCCGGGCGCCGGGCACCCGTTCGACCACCCGCCGCCACGCCGCCAGCAGCACGTCCTGCCCCTTCTGCCGGCACAGCCGCCCCACGCACACCACCAGCGGCGCGTCGGCGGCGACGCCGGGCAGCAGCCGGGGCCGTACGGCGGCGGCGGGCGCGGGCCGGAAACGGTCGGTGTCGACCCCGTTGGGGATCACCGCCCAGCGCGCCCGGACCCCGGCCCGCACCCCGCGCAGCCGCTCCGCCTCGCTCACGCACACCACCCGTGCCGCCCAGCGCGCCCCCCACCGCTCCCAGCCGCGGGCCAGGGCCGCCGCGCTGCCGCCGACCGCCTCGAACGACCAGGCGTGCGGCTGGAACACGGTCGGGATCCGCCCCCGCACGGCCAGCCGCCCGGCCAGCCCCGCCTTCGCGCTGTGCGCGTGCACCAGGTCCGGCCGCACCTCGGCGACCGTCCGCGCCACCCGCCGCACCTCCGGCCCGAGCGACGCACCCGGCGCCCGCGTCGCCGGCCAGTGCCGTACGTCCGCGCCGAGCGCCCCGAGGGCGGCCGCCAGCGGACCGTCCGGGCAGGCGGCCACGACCTCCAGGCCGGCGGCGAGCTGAGCGCGGGTCAGGTCGGTCAGCGCGCGGGCGACGCCGCCGTCCACGGGCTGGACGAGGTGGAGGACCCGCGGCTGAGGGACGGTCGGTGACTGGTGCATGCGCGGCTTCCTCGCTCACGGGTGGCGCTCGGGACGGGCGCGAACGTGCCGCACCTCGGTGCGCCGGTCTGGACGCCCGCTTCGGCGTACGCCGTGTCAGGCCGGCCGGCGGGCCCGGAGACCCGCTGACCACCGACCGGGTCCGGCCGCCGGTGCGTCGGACGGCGTGGACTCTAGTCGTTATCCGTACGAATCCGATGAAACCGGTCATAGGTGTCGGACGGTATGAAGGGGGTGGTCGGGGGAGATCACTCCATCGGCCGCACACCCCGGGCAGGGACCGCGCGTTGACACTGCACCGGGCACCCGCCCGGGCGCACGTGTGTCACATCAAGGAGCGCCTCTCCATGTCGCGTATCGCGAAGGGCCTGGCCCTGACCACCGTCGCCGCCGCCTCGGTGGCGGGCGGTACCGGTGTCGCCGCCGCCGACGCCGGCGCGCACGGCACCGCCTCGCACTCCCACGGCGGGTCGTCGGGCGACGTCGTCCAGGTCCCGATCTACGCGCCGGTCAACATCTGCGGCAACACCATCGACGTCGTCGGGGTGCTGAGCCCGTCGTTCGGCAACAAGTGCAAGAACGGCTGACGCCGGCCCCGACGCCGCCCCGGCCGTCCGCACGCGGTTCCTCCTCCGCGTACGGGCGGCCGGTTCGCGTTTCTCGCGAGCCGTGAGCAGTTGTCGCTTCGCCGCGTCGCCGTCGTCCCGCGTGCGACGCGGCGCTGCCTCGAATGGGGGGTGCGTCACCCGGCCCGGTGACGGCCCCCGACACGCGCGCCGACCAGGGACGACGCGACACCTCCCGGGATCGGCCGGGCACGTGGAGTAGGTGCCCGGTTGCAGCGCGCCATGGGCGATTCCACGGTGGGCACAACATCCGACGCACACCGAAAGGAACCCCCATGCGTCTGCCCGCTCGACGAATCGCCACCTCCGCGCTCTGCGCCACCTTCCTGCTGGGCCTCACCGGCCCGGCGGCGATGGCCGCCGAAGGCGAGTCGGCCCGGGAGCACGCCCGGTCGGCGCCTCGGGCGCCCCTGCCCAACATGGAGACCCTGCGCGCCCAGGCCGGCGACATCGGCCTCCTGGGCGACACCCTCAGCCCCGTCGCCGGTCTGCTGAACGCCGTGCTCAAGGCCGACGACGGCCGGCTCACCCAGGCCGAGGCGGACCAGCACGCCAACGCGGTCAGGGAAGCCCTCGCCCAGGCGGAGGCGACCCGCACCAGCACGCCGGGCACCAACGCGTCGGCCGGCACCGCCCAGAACAGCGCCGCCGACCCGGTGACACTGCCGGCCGGTTCCGCCGCCGACGCGCAGGCCCCGGAGGCCGACCTCACCACCCACGCCCTCAAGGACCTGCAGAAGCGGGTCGACACCCTGGTCGAGGCGGTCACCAAGGCCGGCAGCGAGCAGGTCCGCCCGGCCGCCGACAACGTGGTGACCGGCGTGGTCAACATCCTCACCGCCACGCTGTCCGGCGGCCGGATGCCCGCCCCGGACCTGGCCGGCCTCCAGGCCACGCCGAAGGCCCCGGGCGAGGCGCAGCAGAGCGCCGCGCGCCCGGCGACGGAGGGTGCCGCCGCCAGGCCGTGACCCGCGTCCGCGTCCCGCCCGTTGTGCCGGCCCTTCCTGGCCGGCACAACGGCTTTCGGCCGCCCTCCCCGGACCCGCCCCGCCCGCCCCGCGGTGACCACCAGGCCCCTCGGCCGGTTATCGGAACGGATCACCGGACCGGACGAGGAGCGACCCATGGCCGTCACCGCACCCGAAGCGCCGAACGGAACCCCGGGGGACCCGGAGCGGAGAGCGACCGCCGGGACGGCCCCACCGGACGCCGCCACCCCCGCCACCCGCCGGAACGTCGTCCGCCGGCTGCTCGCCCCGGCCGCACTCGCCGTGACCCTCACCCCCGCGGCGGTGGCGGCCGTGTCCGCGCCCACCCCGTCGCCGCCCTCCCGAGCCGGAACCACCCGCCCGGCCCACGGCACCGACGGCCCCGCCTTCGACGAGACCTACCGGGGCCGCCGTATCCAAGGCTTCCGCGACCACCGCGACCACCGCGACTCTCGTGGCCATGAGACCGCCCCCGAAGACCACGCGGCCGTCGGCGCGGACACGTGGCACGTGACCGTGGACGGCCGCCCCCTGCACCTCCTGCGCCGCGCCGACGGCACCTGGCTCACCATGGTCGACCACTACCGCTCGTACCCGACCCCCCTGGACGCGGCCCGCGCCGCGGTCGACGAACTCGGCCCCGGCCGCCACCTTCGGGAGCCGGGCCACCACCACACGGGGAGCGGTCATGGCGTACACGCGTAAGGACGTCAGCACCCTCACCCGCTCGGAGCGGCAACGGTTCGTCAAGGCGCTGCTGGAACTGAAACGCCGCGGGGAGTACGACGAGTTCGTGCGCCTCCACATCGACTTCTACGTCTCCGACGGAGAGAACCGCCTGCGTACGGCCCACATGGCCCCCTCCTTCCTGCCCTGGCACCGCAAGTTCGTGCTGGAACTGGAACGGGCGCTGCGCCGGGTGGACGCGTCGGTGTCGGTGCCGTACTGGGACTGGACGAAGGACCGCTCCGCCACTTCCGCGCCCTGGACCGCCGACCTCCTCGGCGGCACCGGCCGCGCCTCCGACCAGCGGGTCGTCACCGGTCCGTTCGCCCACGCGGAGGGCAACTGGACGCTGCGGGAGAACGTCACCGACACCGACTTCCTCACCCGGGACCTCGGCCGCCGCCGCGCCCCGATCGAGTTGCCGACCGCCGGCGACCTGGAGTGGGCCCTGAAGGACCCGGTCTACGACACCGCGCCCTGGAACTCCACGGTGGGCAAGGGATTCCGCAACAAGCTGGAAGGCTGGGGATCCGGCCGCGGCAGCGTCTCCTGGCGCAATCACAACCGGGTGCACCGCTGGGTCGGCGGGGCGATGCTCGGCGGCGCCTCCGTCAACGACCCGGTGTTCTGGCTGGTGCACGCCTTCCTCGACCTCCAGTGGGACCGCTGGCGGCGACGCCACCGCGGCGCCCGCTACCAGCCCGCGAAGCCGCCCGGCCGGGACAGCGACCAGCACGGCCGGGTCGTCGCCCGGCACGAGAAACTGCCGCCGTGGGACGTGACGCCGGACGAGCTGGAGGACCTCGGCGCGATCTACCGGTACGCCTGACGGCCCCGGGGGGGCGGAGGCCGTACGTCAGGGCAGGCGGCGTACGGGGGAGCCGTCGAGGTAGGCCCGGACGGCCTCGACGGCCTGGCCGTAGTAGGTGGCGTAGTTGGCGCGGGTGACATAGCCGAGGTGGGGCGTCGCCAGCAGTCGCGGCGCGGTGCGCATCGGGTGGCCGGCGGGCAGCGGCTCGATGTCGAAGACGTCGACACCCGCGCCCGCGATCCGGCCCTCGCGCAGGGCGGCGAGCAGGGCGTCCTGGTCGACGATGGCCGCGCGCGAGGTGTTGACCAGGTACGCGGTCGGCTTCAGCAGCGCCAGTTCGGCCGCGCCGAGCAGCCCCCGGGTGCGGTCGCCGAGCGCCAGGTGGACCGAGACGAAGTCGCTCTCCGCGAGCAGCGCTTCCTTGGAGGGGGCGAGGTCGACGCCCACCTCGTCGGCGCGGTCCCGGGTGAGGTTCTGGCTCCACGCGCTCACCTGCATGCCGAAGGCGAGGCCGACCCGGGCGACCCGGCTGCCGATCTTCCCGAGGCCGAGCAGCCCGAGGCGGCGGCCGTGCAGGTCGGCGCCGACGGTCGCCTGCCAGGGGCCGCCCGCGCGCAGCCCCGCGCTCTCCTCGACGACGCCCCGGGCCAAACCCAGCAGCAGGGCCCAGGTCAGCTCGACCGGCGGCGTGGACGAGGAGGCCGTACCGCACACGGTGACGCCGTGCGCCTCGGCCGCGGCGTAGTCGATGACGCTGTTGCGCATCCCGGAGGCGACGATCAGCTTCAGCCGGGGCAGACGGGCGATCAGGGAGCCGGGGAAGGGCACGCGTTCGCGCAGGGTGACCACGACGTCGATGTCGGCGAGCGCCGCGGCGAGGGCGTCCTCGCCGTCGATGTGGGTGTCGAAGACGACGACCTCGACGTCGTCGTGGACCGGCGACCAGTCGGCGACCTCGGTCGCCACCCGCTGGAAATCGTCCAGGACGGCACAGCGCAGACGCACCTCGTTCGGTCCTTCCTCCTCGCCTCTCGCCATCCTCGCACGGCCGGCGCACGGGGACGCGGGCCGTGCCGCGACGCACGGAAGCGGCCCCGGGTGTGGAAACCCGGGGCCGCTCGGTCCTCAGTGAGCAGCCGGCCCGCCTTGTCCTGTCGGCACCGGTGGGTACCTCAGGACCGCTCGGGAAGCCGGTGGACCGGCACTGCTCGTGGGGGTGTTACTTGCCGTGCTTCTTGAGGAGGAAGTTGGTCAGGGCGGCGTTGTCCCTGTCGTCCACGATGTGGACCTTGGTCTCCTCCTCTTCCTTGTTGTTGTCCGAGCAGTCGAGGTTGTTGTTGGCCGAGGCCAGGATCGGGATCTTGATGACCTCGATGGTGTCGCAGCTCAGGATCTGCGTGTCGTTCCCGAACTTCGCGCTGTCGTCGTCGGCGGCGACAGCCGTGGAGGCAGCGCCACCGGCCATGGCCAGCGCGGTCAGGGTGCAGGCGAGAGCCTTCTTGAGAGCCATTCGGAGTCTCCTATGGGTTGGAATGTGTCGCAGGTGAGGTCGGGTGAATTCCCGGAGGACCGGCCCTTGCTCAGTAGCAATATTCGGCTGTGTTTCCAGCGCGACCAGTCATTGAAACGAACCCGCGGTGCGGCGGGTATTGCTCCCACCGGGTGAAGTCGCTACCGGTGCAGTGCAGACGTGGTCGTTTCTCGCTCTCCCCGATTATCGGAACAGTCGATGCTGGTCTGCGACACAGACGCGATCGGGAGGTCGAGCACTTCGATGTTCACACAAGAAAGGACCTGCATGTTGTTCTCGAAGCTCGGAGCTCCCTCGTGGGCGTGAACGGTTCCGCCAGGTAGAGCAGCCATGGACGCCGCACACAGCGAAACGGCGGCAATACGAGCGCTCGGCATACCAATCTGTCCTGTCTCGGTCGGGCGGGGGCGCTACGGCACGGCACCCCGCGAACGGCGTAAACAGTAGGGGGCGGACGGCCGGTTCAGTTGCATATCGCGTCTTTATTGCTGAGCCGGCGACCGGATTCACCGGAACGGTAAGTGCGCTGATCGGGAGAGCGGGCCGGCTCCGTAATGCTCCGTCTTCGGAGGCGCACTTCACTCTGTCGGAGCAAAACCCCCCCGGACAGGACTTCGTTCTTGGAGTAGTCGCGTTGCTGCGGCTCCCCAACACCCCCAACACGGAGGAGATCCCAATGGCTCTCAAGAAGGCGCTCGCCTGCACCCTCACCGCGCTGACCGTCGCCGGTGGCGCTGCCTCCACGGCCGTCGCCGCCGACGACGACAGTGTGAAGTTCCAGAACAACGCGCAGATCCTGAGCTGCGACACCGTCGAGGTCATCAAGGTCCCGATCCTGTCCTCGGCCAACAACAACCTCGACTGCTCGAAGAACAACAAGGAGGAGGAGAACAAGGAGGTCCACATCGTGGACGAGGGCGACAACGCCGCCCAGGCGAACATCTTCCTCAAGAAGCACGAGTACCGCTGACCTGCGGTCGGAGGTTGGCACAGGTTTCCTGACCAGCCGTTCGCCTTTTCCTTTTCCAGCGGCTCCCGGTGCTGTTTCGGGGGCCGCTTCCGCATGTCCGGCCGCGGCCGGACACGATCACCTCGGCCGCGAGGGCGCCGGGAGGCGGGGGGAGGATGCCGGTGCTCGCCCCTGAGCCGCACACCGGCATCTCCAGGACGCCGATGTCGATGTCGATGACGAGCCGGCCCGAACCGGCGACGGCCCGAACCGGCGACGGCGCGAACCCGGCGATGGGCTGAATCGACGACAGTCCGAATCGACGACGCCCGAATCGATGACGGCCCGGACCGGCGATGGACCGGTGGCGCCCCCGGCAGGACTCGAACCTGCGGCCAAGCGCTTAGAAGGCGCCTGCTCTATCCACTGAGCTACGGGGGCCTGGTGTGGTGGCCTGACGTCGTGGAGCCCGCGGAGCGGGCTGATGCAAGACGTTGCCGGGGACAAGGATAGGGCTCCCGGCTCCTCGTCCCTGATGCTTCCCCTCCGTGGCTCGATGTGGAGGTTCGGTGAAGCAGCACCGATAATCGCAGGCGAGTGCGAATCGTGCATCGCTTTCGGCGTCTCACGCATCGGGTGTTGTGCACTCGTTATGCCTGGACTGTGTTCTCGCCCCACTCGCCCCTTCCGCCCCAAGTGTCAGGTCGGCGCGCAGACATACTCATATGCTTCAGAATTCCCCTAAAATTGGGCATTCTTCCCATGTGGTGACCTTGGACGTACGGCCTCAGCTGCTCGACGCACTCTCCGCCCTGCGCGACCGTGTCGCGGCCGCACGCTTCCCGCTGCCCCTGGCGGGGGCGCCACGCGCGCGTGCCAACCGCGACGAACTCCTCGCCCAGCTCGACGACTACTTGGTGCCCCGGCTCAGAGACCCCGAATCACCGCTGCTGGCCGTCGTCGGGGGCTCCACCGGGGCGGGGAAGTCCACCCTGGTGAACTCGCTCGTCGGCCGGCGGGTCAGCGAGGCCGGCGTGCTCCGGCCGACGACACGCACCCCGGTCCTGGTCTGCCATCCGGAGGACCACCACTGGTTCAGCGGCATGCGGGTGCTGCCGCACCTCACGCGCGTGTGGGTGCCCCACCAGGACCCCGGCGACGACCTGCTGTTCCCCGGCGAGAACCCGGCGCGCGTCCTGCGCATCGAGACCGCCGACACCCTGCCGCCCGGCCTCGCCCTCCTGGACGCGCCCGACATCGACTCCCTGGTCGCCGACAACCGCACCCTGGCCGCCGAGCTGATCTGCGCCGCCGACATCTGGGTGATGGTCACCACGGCCGCCCGCTACGCCGACGCCGTCCCCTGGCACCTGCTGCGCACCGCCAAGGAGTACGACGCCACCCTGGTCACCGTCCTGGACCGGGTGCCGCACCAGGTGGTCTCCGAGGTGTCCCGGCAGTACGCGGCCCTGCTCACCAAGGCCGGCCTCGGCGACGTACCCCGGTTCACGGTGCCCGAGCTGCCCGAGTCCGCGTGGGGCGGCGGACTGCTGCCGGCCACCGCCGTGGCCGCGCTGCGCACCTGGCTCGTGCACCGGGCGCAGGACCCCGCCGCCCGGCAGCATGTGATGGGCCGGACGGCGTACGGGCTCCTGAACTCCCTGAAGTCCCGGATGCCGGAGCTGGCCGGCGCCGCCGCCGCCCAGTACGCCGCCGCCCTGCGGCTCACCTCCGCCGTCGACACGTCGTACGACAGCGAGCACGCGCGCGTACGGGGCCGTCTGCAGGCCGGTGCCGTGCTCGCCGGGGACGCGCTGAAGCGCTGGCGGGCCTTTCCCCTCGACTGCACGCCGGGGGAGCTGCTCGACTCCCTGGTGGAGAGTCTGAGCGCGCTCCTGCTGTGTGCCGTCACCGCCGCCGACGAGCGGGTCGACGAGGCGTGGCGGCGCGAACCGGCCGCCGCCGCGCCCGCCCTGACGGCCGGTGTCCCCGCGCCGGACAGCGCCGAGCACCGTATCGGGCTGGCCGTACGGCGGTGGCGGCGCGAGCTGGAGGAGTACGCCGAGGACGAGGTCCGCGAACTCGACCGCAGCCTCGCGCCGGACCCCGAGGTGGTCGCCGCCCTGGTCGCCACCGTGCTGCTCGGCGGGCGCCGGGGGCGGGCCGCCGGGGAGTCGCTGGCCGAGCGGATCGGCGTCCACGGCGCGCTGCGGCTGCGGGACCGGGGCGGGAGCCTGCTCACCGCACACGTGGACCGGATCATGCACGTGGAACGCGAGCGCCGGCTCGCCCCGCTGGACGCGCTTGACGTCCATCCCGAGCCGCAGGCCGAACTGATCGCCGCGCTGTCCCTACTGCAGAAGGAGAGGTGACCGGTGACCGCCGTCACTGACCAGGACCCCACCGAGCACACCGACCACACGGGGGGCGCGCACCCCCGGGCAGAGGCCGGCCCGGGAGGGAAGGGCGCCGGACGCGCGGGGGCGGCCGGGCGGACGGGAGAGACCGCGTCCGCCCGGGAGCCGTCCGGGGCGGACACGGAGTCGCACGGCCCGCCGGACACCCACGAGGGCGACGACGGTGCCCGCGAGGGGCGCGAGGACCGGAGGGGGCTGCGGGGCTTGCTGCGCAGGGAGGGCTCCGGCGGTGGCGGCACCAGGAGCCGCGCCGCCACCGCACGGCGTACGGAGGAACGGGAGGAGCGGGAGGAACGGGAGCAGCGGAGGGACGGGGAGAGGCGGGACGGGCGGGACGGGCCGCGCGCCGAACGGGCGCGACACCGCGACGAGGGGGGCGGCCGCCCGGCGTCCGGGGCTCCCGGCAAGGCCCGCCGGGACGGCCCCGCGCGCGCGGGGGGCGCGGAGGACGGCGAGGGCGCCTGGGACGACGGACTGATCGCGCGGCGGGTGAACGAGTCCACCGGTGCCGTCGACCTCTTCTCCGCCGACCCCTTCGCGGTCGGTTCCGTCACCCCGGCCGGTTCCGCTACCGAGAGCCGGGCCTCCGGCGGCGCCCCCGCCGTGACCCCGCTCGCCTACGACGGCCCGCTCCGCTCGCGGCTCGACGCGCTGCGCGAACTGGTCGGGCTGTCGCGCACCCGCCTGGACAGCCGGACCCTCGCCGAGGCCGGCCGGGTCCTCGACGAGGCCGCCGCGCGGCGCCGGCTCTCCGGACAGCACACCGTCGTCGCCCTCGCGGGCGCGACCGGAAGCGGCAAGTCACAGCTGTTCAACACGCTGGCCGGGGTGAACATCTCGGAGACGGGGGTGCGCCGCCCGACCACCTCCGCGCCCATCGCGTGCAGCTGGAGCGACGGCGCGGCCACCCTCCTGGACCGGCTCGGCATCCCGGGCCGGCTGCGCCGGCGGCCCGTGCAGCAGCCGGGCGCCGACGAGCAACTGCGCGGGCTCGTCCTGGTGGACCTGCCCGACCACGACTCCGCCGCCGTACAGCACCGCGAACAGGTCGACCGCGTCCTGGCGCTGGTCGACGCCGTCATCTGGGTCGTCGACCCGGAGAAGTACGCCGACGCGGTCCTCCACGAGCGCTATCTGCGCCCGCTGGCGGGCCACGCGGAGGTCACCTTCGTCGTCCTCAACCAGATCGACCGGCTGCCCGGCGAGGCCGCCGAGCAGGTCCTCGACGATCTGCGGCGGCTGCTCGACGAGGACGGCATCGCGCTGGGGGAGTACGGCGAGCCGGGCGCGACCGTGCTGGCCCTGTCCGCGCTCACCGGGGACGGCGTCGGTGAACTGCGCGAACTGCTCGGCCAGTTCGTCGCGGGCCGGGAGGCGCCGGCCCGCCGTATCTCCGCCGACGTGGACGCCGCCGCGCGGCAGTTGCGGTCCGTCTACGTCACCGGGCGGCGCACGGGGCTGAGCGAGGAGGCGCGGGAGGAGTTCGCCGACCGGCTCGCCGACGCGGTGGGCGCCACGGCGGCGGGGGAGGCGGCCGAACGGGCCTGGCTGCGCAACGCCAACCGCGCGTGCGGCACACCCTGGCTGCGGCTGTGGCGCTGGTACCACGACCGGCGCGAACCTCCCACCGGCCGGCTCCCGCTGCGCGCCCAGGCCGACGAGGAGGCCACGGCCCGCCAGCGCGTCGAACAGGCGGTGCGTACGGTGGCCGACCGGGCGTCCACCGGGCTGCCCGCACCCTGGGCGCAGGCGGTGCGCGAGGCGGCGGTGCGCGGTGCGCAGGGGCTGCCG
The DNA here is from genome assembly GCF_044768905.1 of Streptomyces sp. NPDC090994. Taxonomy (NCBI): domain Bacteria; kingdom Bacillati; phylum Actinomycetota; class Actinomycetes; order Kitasatosporales; family Streptomycetaceae; genus Streptomyces; species Streptomyces sp. NPDC090994. The sequence goes on along the minus strand of NZ_JBIVWS010000005.1, from coordinate 114,197 downwards.
GAGGCGCTCGACGAGCTGGCCGCCCGTTCGGGACTGCCGCCGGGACGGCCGCCCCGGCCGGGCTGGTGGCCGATGGCCGTCCTGTCCCAGGCCGCGATGACACTGCTGCAAGTGGTGGGCGGCCTGTGGCTGCTGGGGCAGATCGCCGGCGTCATGTCCCCCAACCTGGGCGTGCCGGTGCTGCTGATGCTGTCCGGGGTCATCGGCGGCCCCCTCATCGAGTGGAGCTGCCGCATGGCGGCCCGCGGCCCGGCCAGACGGTACGGCCAGGAGGCGGAACGGCGGCTGCGGGAGACGGCCGCCGGGTGCGGCCGGGCCCGGGTACTGGACCCGGTGGCGGCGGAGCTGCTGCGGTACCGGGAGGTACGGGAGCAGTACGGGCGGGTGACGGGGGCGGGGGTCTCGGTGGGCCGGTAGCGGGGGCGGGGGCGGGGTCTCGGTGGGCCGGTGGGCCGGTGGGCCGGTGGGCCGGTGGGTTCACCCGTGCGGGTGGCGGAGTTTTCCACAGCCGAGGGGTGGTCCACAGGGCCCGGCGGGCCCGGCCCGGCCCGGGCAGTCTGGCCGTGCGGCGATCGCGACGGACGCGATCGCCCCGGCCGTACGGGACAGCCCCGTCGGCGGGGAGGGTTGGCGAAGATGAACGAGACGATGGTCTGCGTGGTGGGGAACGTGGCGACCCGGCCGGTCTTCCGGGAGCTGGCGAACGGCCCGTCGGCACGGTTCCGGCTGGCGGTCACCTCCCGCTACTGGGACCGCGAGAAGAACACGTGGACGGACGGCCACACCAACTTCTTCACGGTGTGGGCCAACCGCCAGCTCGCCACCAACGTGTCGGGGTCGCTGGAGGTGGGGGAACCGGTCATCGTGCAGGGCAGGCTGAAGGTACGGACCGACGTGCGCGAGGGACAGAGCTGGACCTCGGCGGACATCGACGCGGTGGCCATCGGCCACGACATGGCACGCGGGACGTCGGCCTTCCGGCGGGTGACCAGGCCGGAGACGGCGGCCTCCGCGGCGCGTCCCGAGCCCGACTGGGAGACACCGGCGGGCGCGTCCGAGGACCAGGACGGCGCACGGCGCCCGGAACCCGCGGCGGTGACATGACGGGCATGGGGGCGGTTGGCGGCTTATCGGCGGATGCATGCCGGTCGAACCGGGGTGGATTTGTCGATAAGCCCTGCTCACCGGCGGTGTGGCGATAACGATTCCGAGTCGGATCGGTGATCGGACGGCCCCACCGGGAGGCACGGTCCGCCAGATCCTTAGGATGCCGAACGGGCCCTGTGGGGCCGCTGATTCTGCTGGTGGGACCGTGCCCCCACGCCAACCGGTCCTGCTCGAAGGGGAATTTGGTGCTTGCTTCGCTCACTGACCTGTCCGCGCACCGGCGAGGTGCGGCACGCCTGGCCGCCTCGGCGCTGATGTCAGCGCTCGCCGCCGCCACCACCGTGGTGGCGGGCGCCGGCCAAGCCGCCGCGCAGGAGACGGCACGGGGACAGGGCGGCGCGACGGCGACCATGGACGGCCTGAAGACGTACGGCAGTGCCGTGATCCACGACGAGGCGGGGGACCAGGAGGTCTCGGCCGGCCTGTTCGAGATGTCCGTCGAGGGCGGCGGCATGCTGCAGACCTACTGCGTCGACCTCCTCAGCCCGACGCAGAAGGACGCCAAGTACCAGGAGACGCCCTGGAGCGGTACCTCGCTGGGCACCAACAAGGACGCGGGCCGCGTCCGCTGGATCCTGCAGAACTCCTACCCGCAGGTCAACGATCTCGCGGCGCTCGCGAAGAAGGCGGGCGTCCGCGGCGGCCTCACCGAGGAGGACGCGGCGGCCGGCACCCAGGTGGCCATCTGGCGGTACTCGGACCAGGCGGACGTGGAGGCCGTCGACCCCGAGGCCGAGCGGCTCGCGGACTACCTGGAGAAGAACGCCCGCGACGTGGCCGAACCCACGGCGTCCCTCACCGTCGACCCGCCCGCCGTGTCGGGCCGGCCCGGCGAGCGGCTCGGCCCGGTCACGGTGCACACCGACGCGGGCGGCGCGACGGTGACACCGCCCGCCGACGCGGCCACCACCGGCGTACGGGTCGTGGACGGTGACGGCGCGCCGGTCACCACCGTCACCGACGGCGCCGAGGTCTACTTCGACGTGCCCGACGACGCGGCGGCCGGCACGGCCGAGCTGACCGTGCACGCCTCGACCACCGTGCCGGTGGGCCGCGCCTTCGCCTCCGTGAGCCGCAGCCAGACCCAGATCCTGGCCGGCTCCAGCGAGTCGACGGTCACGGCGACGGCGACGGCGAACTGGGCGAAGCAAGGCGCCGTACCCGCACTGTCCGCGGCGGAGAACTGCACGGCGGACGGCCTGGACGTCACGACGGTCAACGAGGGCGACGGCGCGTTCACCTTCGAGCTGCTGGACAGCGAGTACACCATCGCCCCCGGCGAGACCCGCACGGTCACCGTCCCCCTCCGGGAGGACCAGCCCTACGACTTCACCATCACCGTGCCCGGCGGACTCGAACAGCGCTTCACCGGCGTACTCGACTGCGAGAACCTGAGCAGCACGGCCGGCGACTCCACCCAGACCGTGACCGAACCCAGCCCCGCCACGACGGACGTCGCCGCCCCGGACGTCAACCTCGCCGACACCGGCGGCTCCGAGGTCACCCCCCTGATCGGCGGCATGGCCCTCGCCCTGGTGGCGATCGGCGGCGTGACCCTCTTCGTCATCCGCCGGAAGAACACGGACGCGTGACGGCGGCGGACCGCCCGGCCCGACCCGCCGGCCCGGCAGGTCAGGAAGGGGCCGGCCGGCTGGAAGCTCTCCGGTCCGTGTCCCGCTGGACGGCATGAGACGCCCCCGGTGGAGTACGCGTCGTCCGCTCGTCGGCGCGTGAGCAGCCCGCCGGGTCGCCGTTCCGTGCGGACATGAAGGCCGTCGGCGAGCTGGGCGACTGGGAGAGCCGGACCGAGGCCAAGGTGCCGGCTCCGGCGGACATCGCGGCACGGCTCGGCGTCGGCGAAGGCGCGCTGTGTGTCCGGACCGCGTACGAGTTCCTGGCCGATGGCCGCCCCGTGCAGCTGTCGACGAGTTGGGAGCCGTACGACCTCACGGCCGGCACTCTCGTCGTCCTTCCCGAGGGAGGGCCGCATGCCGGGGCGGGCGTCGTGAACCGGATGGCCGCCATCGGGGGCACCGTCAGCCACGCCGTGGAGCAGCCGGAGCCCCGGCAGGCGACCGCCGAGGAGGCGTCTCTACTCGGCACCCAGAAGGCCGCACTTGTCACGCACACCCGGCGGACCTACTACAGCGATCAGGGGCGGCCGGTTGAGACTGCGGACATTATCGTGCCCGCCGCTCACTGCGAGATCGTCTACGAGATCCCGATCAACCGGTAGCACTGCCTCGCGTGAGTCGCTTCCGGGCCTGTCGGCGCCCGTAAGTAGGGAGCGGGGGAGGCGTCATGCCTCGTGTACACGCGTCGACGCCCACCAGGCCGTGACGCGGTACGCCATCCCGTCCACGTCGTACGGCTGGCTCAATCCGAAGTGGTCGGTCAGCTCACGATGGAGAAACGCGCGGATCTGCCCCCGGTCGGCGCCGCCCCTCAGCCGGTCGAGGACCGGACCGATCATGCAGTCGTACTCGTCGTCCACGGAGTCGGCCACGCCGATCGGGTCCCACTCGTTGAGCAGGCGCCGTAGATCGTCGTACACGTCCGCTGCTGTCATGGCCGCAGGATGTCATGTCCCTGAGTGATCGGTCCTGGGCCGTCTCTGGGCCGTCCAAGGGTGCCCGAGGCCGATCGAAGGCGACCGGCAGTGACGGACGACCGTTAGGGGTCCGCCCAGAAACCCCAGGTCAGGGCCTCCCTGGAGAACACGTTTCCTCGCAGGGGTGGCGGTGCGGCAAGATGGGGTGTATCTGCCCACTGCCTGATTAAGCTGCCGGACGGTTTCTCTTGGCTGAGTACATTTACACCATGCGCAAGGCGCGCAAAGCGCACGGCGACAAGGTGATCCTCGACGATGTCACCCTCAGCTTCCTGCCGGGGGCGAAGATCGGTGTCGTCGGCCCGAACGGGGCCGGTAAGTCGACCGTTCTGAAGATCATGGCGGGCCTTGAGCAGCCGTCGAACGGGGACGCGTTCCTGTCGCCGGGGTACACGGTCGGCATCCTGCTGCAGGAGCCTCCGCTCAACGAGGAGAAGACCGTCCTGGAGAACGTCCAGGAGGGCGTCTCCGAGGTCAAGGGCAAGCTGGACCGGTTCAACGAGATCGCCGAGCAGATGGCGACCGACTACTCGGACGCGCTGCTGGAGGAGATGGGCAAGCTCCAGGAGGAGCTGGACCACGCCAACGCGTGGGACCTCGACGCCCAGCTGGAGCAGGCCATGGACGCGCTCGGGTGCCCGCCCGGGGACTGGCCGGTCAGCAACCTCTCCGGTGGTGAGAAGCGGCGCGTGGCGCTGTGCAAGCTGCTGCTGGAGGCGCCCGACCTGCTGCTGCTCGACGAGCCCACCAACCACCTCGACGCCGAGTCCGTCAACTGGCTGGAGCAGCACCTCGCCAAGTACGAGGGCACCGTCGTGGCCGTGACCCACGACCGGTACTTCCTGGACAACGTGGCCGGCTGGATCTGCGAGGTCGACCGCGGCCGGCTGCACGGCTACGAGGGCAACTACTCCAAGTACCTGGAGACCAAGGCCACCCGCCTCAAGGTCGAGGGCCAGAAGGACGCCAAGCGGCAGAAGCGGCTCAAGGACGAGCTGGAGTGGGTGCGGTCGAACGCCAAGGGGCGGCAGGCCAAGTCCAAGGCGCGTCTGGCGCGGTACGAGGAGATGGCCGCCGAGGCCGACAAGATGCGGAAGCTGGACTTCGAGGAGATCCAGATCCCGCCGGGCCCGCGCCTGGGCAACGTCGTCGTCGAGGTGAACAACCTCAGCAAGGCGTTCGGGGAGAAGGTGCTGATCGACGACCTCTCCTTCACGCTGCCGCGCAACGGGATCGTCGGGGTCATCGGGCCCAACGGCGCCGGCAAGACGACGCTGTTCAAGATGATCCAGGGGTTCGAGGAGCCGGACTCCGGCTCCATCAAGGTCGGCGAGACCGTCAAGATCTCCTACGTCGACCAGAGCCGCGAGAACATCGACCCGAAGAAGACGCTGTGGGCCGTCGTCAGCGACGAGCTGGACTACATCAACGTGGGCCAGGTCGAGATGCCGAGCCGGGCCTACGTCTCCGCCTTCGGGTTCAAGGGCCCCGACCAGCAGAAGCCGGCCGGCGTGCTCTCCGGTGGTGAGCGCAACCGGCTGAACCTCGCGCTCACCCTCAAGCAGGGCGGCAACCTGCTGCTCCTCGACGAGCCCACCAACGACCTGGACGTCGAGACGCTCAGCAGCCTCGAGAACGCGCTCCTCGAATTCCCCGGGTGCGCCGTGGTCGTCTCCCACGACCGGTGGTTCCTGGACCGGGTCGCCACGCACATCCTCGCCTACGAGGGCGAGTCCAAGTGGTTCTGGTTCGAGGGCAACTTCGAGTCCTACGAGAAGAACAAGATCGAGCGGCTGGGTGCCGACGCCGCGCGTCCGCACCGCGCCACCTACAAGAAGCTGACCCGGGGCTGATCGATCTTGCGGCACATCTACCGCTGCCCGCTGCGCTGGGCGGACATGGACGCGTACGGTCACGTCAACAACGTGGTCTTCCTGCGCTACCTGGAGGAAGCCCGGATCGACTTCCTGTTCCGCCCGGACAAGGAGTTCAAGCAGGGGTCGGTGGTGGCCCGCCACGAGATCGACTACAAGCGCCAGCTCGTCCACCGGCACGCCCCCGTGGACATCGAGCTGTGGGTCACCCAGATCCGGGCCGCGTCCTTCACCATCGCCTACGAGGTGAAGGACGGGGACCAGGTCTACGTCAGCGCCTCCACGGTCATCGTGCCGTTCGACTTCGAGGCGCAGCGGCCCCGCCGGATCACCGCCGAGGAACGGGAGTTCCTGGAGGAGTACCGGGACGACGAGAAGGAGGAGGCCGTCGCCGCATGACGGTGCTCCATCTGGCCGATGAGGGGGAGGCGGCGGACCTCGCCGCCTTCCTCTCCCGGCTGCTGCACTACGACCGCGGTGCCGCCGTGCGCCTCCAGGCGTCCGGCACCGCGCTCGCCGTCTTCGGCCGGCCGCCGTCCTTCGAGGTGCTCGCGGTCCGCGCGGTGCGGCTGGCCAAGCCGTACGAGGACGGGCTCGACGACGCGCTGGACGTGACCGTCTCGGCCGGTGAGCTGCTGGAGGCGGTGGCGGAGAAGGCCGCCACGGCCGCCGTGCCGCGTGCGGTGACCGGGCCGCCGTGGGCCGGGGTGCTGCCGCCGCGCGGGGGCTGGCGGGCCGAGCCGGGGCTGCCGGCCCTGGACGACCTGCGGGCCCTCGTCGCCGCCGGGATCGCGGAGTTCCGGGCGCGGACCGGTGAACTCGGCGCGGAGCGGCGTACCCGGGCCGAGTTCGACCGGATCGGCGGGGACATCTGGTCCCGCACGGTCGCGGGCACCCGGCTGCCGGTCCGGGTCGTGCACGCCGCCCAGTCGCTGGGCTTCCTGCGTGGCGAGGGCGGCCTCGCGCTGGTCTCCTCGGGCGCGTGGCTGCGGCTGCGCACGCCCTACGGGTCCGTCGCCGTACGGCGGGCGGGCAGCGGCACCCTGGGGATCAGCCCGGCGCGTTGACCATCGACGCCGCCGCGTACGTCAGGTACTTCCACAGCGTCTGCTCGTGCTCCTCCGACAGGCCCAGCTCGTCCACGGCGTCCCGCATGTGCTTCAGCCAGGCGTCGTGCGCCGCGCGGTCCACGGTGAAGGGGGCGTGGCGCATCCGCAGCCGGGGGTGGCCCCGGTTGTCGCTGTACGTCGTCGGGCCGCCCCAGTACTGCATCAGGAACAGCGCGAGGCGCTCCTCGGCCGGGCCGAGGTCCTCCTCGGGGTACATCGGCCGCAGCAGCGGGTCGCCGGCCACCCCCTCGTAGAAGCGGTGGACCAGGCGGCGGAAGGTCTCCTCCCCGCCGACCTGCTCGTAGAAGGTCTGCTCCTGAAGCGTGCCGCGCCGAATCTCATTCACGTCCCCCATGGTCTCAGACGGCCGGAACCAGGACTCGGGTCCTACGACCTCCTGTGAAGAGACCCACGGTGAAGAGACCCACGGTGAAGAGTCCTACTGTGGAGGCATGGGCAGCGGCGGTATGGAGCAGCTCGCCGCCTCGGCGCGGGCCGCGCTGGTGCGGGAGATCGAGCTGAGCGGCGCCTGGGCCGGTGATCCGGTGTGGCGGGCGGCCTTCGAGGCGGTACCGCGCCATCTCTTCGTGCCGTACTACTACGTCGGCGCCGTCGGCGGCTACGAACGCCGCTGGGACGGGCACCCCGACCCGGCGGCGCGCGAGCGCTGGCTGCGCGGTGCCTACGTCGACACCCCGCTGGCCACCCGGCTGCGCGACGGCGAGCTGCTGTCCTCCAGCAGCCAGCCGTCGCTGATGGCGCTGATGCTGGCCGAGCTGGGGGTGGCGGACGGCGACCGGGTGCTGGAGATCGGCGCCGGGACCGGTTACAACGCCGCCCTGCTCTGCCACCGGCTCGGCGACGACACTCTGGTCACCACCGTCGACCTGGACCCGGAGATCACCGAGTCCGCCCGCCGGCACCTGGACGCCGCCGGGTACCACCCGGCCGTCGTCACCGGTGACGGGGCGCGCGGCGTGCCCGAGCGCGCTCCCTACGACCGGATCATCGCGACCTGTGCGCTGCCCGCCGTGCCGCGGGCCTGGGTCGCGCAGTGCCGGCCCGGGGGCCGCATCCTGACGCCGCTGGCCACCGGGCTGGTGGCGCTGACCGTGCGGGATGCCGGGCACGCCGAGGGGCGGTTTCTGAGCACGCCCGCCTACTTCGTGCCGCTGCGCGGCGGCGAGCGGGCCGCGGAGCTGCCGGCGCCGGGCCTGAGCGGCATACCGCGCCGGGCCCGGGACGACGACCGGTTCCGCTTCCTGCTGGCGCTGACCCGGGGCGGCCTCGACCCGCAGGAGGCGTACGCGCTGTGGGAGCGGGAGGACGCACCGCCCCGGGAGCGCTACGGCGTCACCGTGGGCGGCGACAACTCCTGGGCCTGGCTGGACGATCCGGAGGGGCCGTACGTCTGGCCCCTCCCGGCCTGATCCGGGCCCCGTCAGCCCCGGCGGATGGTGATCGTCGTCCAGGCGCCGACGTGCACCCGGTCGCCGTCCTGGAGCGGTACCGGCACGTACGGCTGGATGGGCTCCTCGCCGCCGTTGACCGTGGTGCCGTTGGTCGAGTTCTGGTCGACCACCGCCCAGCCGCCGTCCGGCTGCTGCACCAGGATCGCGTGCTGGTGCGAGACGCCCGGGTCCTCCGGCGGTACCGACAGGTCGATGTCGGGGGTGTCGCCGGTGGAGTGCCGGCGGCGGCCGATCGTCAGCTGGTTGCCGGTCAGCGGGCGCTGCTGCTCGGGCGAGTACGCGGGCAGGTTCAGGCCGGCGGCCTCGGGGCCGGAGCGCTGCATCATCGCCATGAAGTAGTCGCGGTCCGGGCCGATGGTCGCCGTCCAGGGGGCCTGTGGCTGGGGCGGCTGGGGTGCGTAGGGCTGCTGCGGCTGTTGCGTCTGCTGCGGGTAGCCGTAGCCGGGGGGCGGGGGCGGCGGGGCCTGGTGGCCGCCGGGCTGCGGGTAGCCGTAGCCGTTCTGGCCGCCGGGGCCGGCCGGAGCACCCTGACCGCCGGGGCCGCCCTGGGTGCCCGGGCCGTTCTGGCCGCCGCCGGGCGGGGCGATGCGCCAGTCGTCGTCACCGCCGCCGAAGGACGGGCCGCCCTGCTGGGGCGGGCCGCTCGGCTGCTGCCGGTTGCTCTCCTGCGGGAACGCGGGCGCGGGTGGCGGCGGGGGCGGGGCGGACGGCCCGGCCTGCTGCTGCCACGGGGCCGGGGGGCCGCCCGGGGTCGTGGCGCCGGGGGCGGTGCCGTGCGGGCCCGCGCCGGGCCGGCCCTGCGCGCCGGGGCCCTGGGGGCCGGGGCCGCCGGGGCCGTTCGGACCGCCGGGGCCGTTCGGGCCGCCCGGTCCACCCGGTCCGCCGAAGCCGTTCGTGCCGCGAGGGCCGCCGGGAGCGTCAGGTCCGCCGGACCCGCTCGCGCCACCGGGGCCGCCCGGCCCTCCAGGCGCGCCGGGCGGCGGGCCCGGCGGGGGCGGGACCGGGCGGGACGGGTCGGAGCCGAAGCCGGGCGGGCTCTGCGGGATCGGCTCGGCGGGACGGTTGATCTGCGACGGGCGGGAGCCCTGGTACTCCGGCGGACGCGCCCCCGGATAGGAGTCGCCGCCGTAGGACGGGGGCGGAGGGGGCGGGCCCGGCTGCTGCTGGAAGTGGGGCGGCGGGCCGGAGGAGGGGCGCGGGGCGGCCGGGGTGTACGAGGTGGCCGTGTTGGTGAGGAAGTTCCACCGGCACTCCTCGCAGAACGGAGCGCCGCCCTCCCGGGGCGTACGGCACTGCGGGCACAGCTCGGGGCCGGCTCCGGCTCCGGGACCGCCGGGTGCCGGCGGCGGGAATCCGTAACCGCCCGCCGGGGGCGGCGGGGGAGGCGGCGGCACGGCACCGGCCATGCGGTGACCGCAGACCTCGCACCAGTCGTCGGAACCCGACTGGTGTCCGTTCGGGCAGGTCGGCATGTCGGCGCGTCCCCCTCTCCTCACAGGTCCCGCTCCAGCGGTACGTACGGCACTGTGTCTGTGCTTCTTGGGTGCTTCTCGGGTACTTCTTCGGTACTTCTTCGGTACTTCTTACTTCTTCACTTCTTTACACGAACAGTCTTTGTGGACCGGGTCTCGAGAGTCATCTCGTCGGCCTCCTCGACCTTCGCCTTCAGTCGCACAGTACCTGTCGCGGCGTCGACCACGTCCACCACCTTCGCAAGCAGTTTCGCAGTATCCGCGTTGCCGGAGGAGCCCGCGAGCTGGACCGCGCGGCCCAGTTTGGCCGTCGCTCCGTCTACATCTCCCGCTTTGCGCAGTTCCAACCCTTGTTGGATGGCCTGGGCCAGTTCCGCCTGCCCGGTGTAGTGGGCGACCTGGGGATTGATCGAGGTGGAGGCGGTCAGGTCGTCCGTCCACACCGCCCGTACGAGACCCTGGGCGCCCAGGTCGCGGACGCCGCCGTCGGGCCGGGGGACGACCAGGGACACCCGGGCGGCCAGCATCTCCTGGCCCAGGCCGGCGGGGGAGACCTCCACGCAGACGTGGTAGTCGCGGGACTCGTCGCCCCAGGAACCCGTGGGGTAGTCGCCCGCCCGCGCCGTCGCCTCGGTGCGCCGGCCGGTCAGGTCCTCGACGGCCGGGGCGACCTGCTTGACGAACTTCACCGTGGCACCGGCCGGGGTCCACAGCCGCAGGGCGACGTCCGCGACCTCCTTGCCCATGGCCGTCTCCATCATGCGCGTGAAGTCGGCGGCGAGACCGGCCGGGTCGGCGACGATGTCGGCGGTGCCGAGCAGCGCGGAGGAGACCGCTGTGAGTTCTTTCACTTCCCAGTCGGTGCCCACGCCCCGGGCGTCGCAGGTGAACCGCCCGGCGCAGGCGTCCAGCGTCGCCTTCAGGTCCTCGGGCGACTCGTGTTCGTTGCGTCCGTCGGTGAGCAGGATGCCGTGCCGGATGGCGACGTCCGCCGAGGACAGCAGCCGGTCGGCCAGTCGCAGCCAGGTGCCGATGGCGGTGCCGCCGCCCGCGCTGAGCTTGCGCAGGGCCAGTGTGGCCTGCTCCCGGGTGGTGGCGTCGGCGACCGCGAGGCGTCCGCCGCCCGGGTAGACCTCCTTGGCCACGTGCGTGCCGCCGATTACGCAGAAGTGCACGCCGTCGCGCAGGGTGTCGATCGCGGCGGACGTGGCGTCCCGGGCGTTGCGCATCTTGGTGGGCGGGTAGTCCATCGAACCCGAGCAGTCCACCATGACCGCCACGGCGGCCGACGGGCCCTGGCCGGGTGCGTACAGGTGGGGCGCCGCGACCGCGCCGCCGACGGTGCCGCCGCCGGTCGCGGTCACCGTGACGATCGCGTCGACCTCGCGTCCGCCCTCGGGCAGGTACTCGTTCTGGTACACGTCCACCGAGAATCGCGGTGCGTTCGACTTCGAGAAAACGGCCATGCCGGTTCGCATCCCCCTCGACAGCGCCCCCACCGAGGCGGGGGCGTGGCGGTGAGCGGACCGCCCCCTGCGGCCCGCGAGGCCCCCGTGCGCGTGCTTTGTCCGGCCTCAGGCCGATCCTGCCCCCTGCGGCGGGGCGGGGAACGGCACCACTGCCACTGTTACGTTGTCGTGGCCCCCGCCGTCCAGGGCGTGGCCGACCAGAACCCGGGCGCTGTGCAGGGGGCGCGCGGCGGCGTCCGGCGGGACCACCTCGGCCATCTCCTGGGCCGACTCCGCGTAGTTCCACAGGCCGTCCGTGCAGACCACGACCACGCCGGGGCGGTCCGGCTTGAACGAGGCGGTGTGCGGCTCCAGTTCGTAGGCGTCCGCGCCGAGCCAGCCGGTGATCGCGTGGGCGCGTTCGTCGGCGTACGCCTCGGCCTCGTTCATCAGGCCCGCGGCGACCATCTGGGCGGCCCAGGAGTCGTCCTCGGTGAGGCGCGCGGCCGGTGCGCTGCGGTCGGTCGGCACCCAGTAGACGCGGCTGTCGCCGACCCAGCCGACGACCAGCAGTCCGGCGGTGACGACGGTGCCGACCAGGGTGCAGGCCGGGGCGTTCTGATGCGGGGTGTGCTCCCGGGCGGCGGGGTCGCCGGCCAGGGAGTCGACCGCGTGCGCGGCGGCGACGATCGCGTCGTGCATCGCCTGCTGCGGGTGGGTGCCGCGCGGCAGGGCGGCGAGCAGCGTCTCGCTGGCCGCGCGGGACGCGGCGAGCGACGCCTCGTCCGGGCGGGTCGCGGAGGAGACGCCGTCGCAGACGATCGCCACGGAGGCCGGGGTGCCGTCGGGCAGCGCGGTGTGGCCGACGCCGAACGCGTCCTCGTTGCGGTGGTGGCGCAGGCCGCGGTCGCTGACGGCGGCGAGCGGGCCGCACTCCTGCTCCATGTGGTCGCGTTCGCGGGGCTGGGCGTGGCCGCAGTTCTCGCAGTACCCGTCGTCGTCGACCCGGCCGGCCCGGCAGGCGACGCACACGGTCCCCTCCGGGGCGGGGGCGGGGGCGGGGGCGGGGGCGGGGGCTGGGGTGGGTACGGGTGCGGACAGGGGTGTGCTCATGCGCGGGTCCGGTGCCTGGAGGAGGTACTCGTCGGGCTCCTGCGGTGGTCGGGGCTGGGGCGGGAGCGGCGGTCCGCCCCGCTCCGCGCCGCTCATGACGATGGTCCGACTGTCCGTCATGTATGCCGTGTCCGGCACGGCCGTGCTGCCCGCCGTGTCCGCCGTGTCCGCCGTGTCCGCCGTGTCCGCCGTTTCCACCGCGCTCGCCGTGTCCGCGCCGTTCGCGACGTCCGCGGGCCGTGCGGGCACCGCGGACAGGTCCAGCCCGCACGCACCGCAGAAACGGTCCCCCGTCTCGAAGGGTTCCGCACAGCTGGGACACATCGGCCGAGCGGTCTGCCGGGGCTCTTGCGACATCAACTACACCCACGTCCGGGGGCGGTAACGATTGGCACGTTCCACCAGGTCGATCCTCTCCTCGCCGCCTCGGGCCAGCCGGGCCAGCGTGCGGTACGAACGCTCCAGCCCGAAGCGCAGGCCCCGTTCGTCCAGAGCGCTGCCGAGCAGCGTCCGGGCCCCGGCGGCTTCGGGAGTCCCCTCGCCCGGACCCCCGCCCCCGGAGAGTACCCAGTCCAGCGCCGAGCCGAGGACTTCGGCCGACAACTGCTCACGGCGCGCCGGGTCCAGACCGTACACGTCCAGCGCCTCGACCTGCCGCGCGGCGGCACTCAGGTCGTCCAGGAAGGGTACGGCGGAGGCGGCGGCCGTGCGTTGACGCAGCCGTGCCCGCACGGCCGCCATGCGTGCCGCCGTGTAGTGGATGGACGACTCCGGGACCGACTCCAGCGTGCGTACGGCACCCTGGCGGTCGCCGGTGGCCAGGCGGACCCGGGCCAGTCCGAAGGCGGCGCTGACGAAGCTCGGGTCGGTCGACCAGACCAGGCGGTAGTACTCGGCCGCGTTGTCGAGCTGGCCCAGTACCTCCGCGCACAGCCCGAGCCCCAGCTTGGGCGCGGTCTCGCCGGGAAAGGCGTCGTAGACCGCGTCGAAGGAGAGCGCGGCACCCTCGTGGTCGCCGGTGACCAGCGCGGCCACGCCCCGGTACCACACCACCCGCCAGTCGTCGGGCCGTTCCGCCTCCAGGGCGCGCAGCGTCTCCAGCGCGGGCGCGGCCTCGCCCAGTTCGAGGCGGGCCCGGATCTGCCGCAGCCGGGTCTCGACCGACGCGGCGGGCGCGGCGCCCAGCGCGCCCAGCAGCTCACCGGGCGCGGACGCCATCAGCCCCGCCAGGAAACCGGCGTTGGGGTCGGTGGGGTCGACCCGGGGCACCGGCAGCGCGAGGGCGGCCCGTGGTCCGTCGACGCTCTTGACCAGGCGTTCCGGGGCGGCCGGCGCGCCCTGGGCGGGAAGGGCGCGCGGCGTGCCGGTCCGTCCCCGGGCGCGTGGCGGACGGGCGCCCAGCCGGGACACCTCGCCGTGCGCCCGCGGGAACAGCTCCGTGTCGGGGACCCGTACCTCCGGCCCGAACAGCGTGGACAGCGACGGCCGGGCCCGCCCCGACTGGAGCGAGACGACCTCGCGCAGCACCCCGGTCAGCTGCTCGGCCATCTCCTGCGCGGAGGCGAACCGGCGGTGCGGGTCGGGGTCGGTGGCGCGGACCAGCAGCCGGTAGAACGACTCGTACTGCCGGAAGACCTCGATGGTGTCGGGGTCCGGCAGGGAGTCGACGTAGACGTTGGTGTAGCCCTGGAAGTCGAACGTCAGCACGGCCAGCGTGCGGCCCACCGTGTACAGGTCGGAGGCGACCGACGGGCCGACGTCCGCGACCTCCGGCGCCTGGTAGCCCACCGTGCCGTAGATCGCCGACTCCGCGTCGTCCATCCGGCGCACCGCGCCCATGTCGATCAGCTTGAGCTGGTCCTCGGTCTGGATGGCGTTGTCGACCTTGAAGTCGCAGTACAGCAGGTGCCGGCTGTGCAGGTGGTCCAGCGCCTCCAGCGCCTCGATGCCGTACGCGCACGCCTGCTCCACCGGCAGCGGGTCGCGGCGGCCCTCCGGGGTGCGCCGGGCGTTGGCGATCTCCTTGAGCGACTTGCCGCCGACGTACTCCATGACGATGTAGCCGTCGAGGGAGCCGGTGCGCTGGTCGAGGTGTTCGACGAAGTTGTAGATCCGCACGATGTTGGCGTGCTCGATCTCCGCGAGGAAGCGCCGCTCGGAGATCGCGGCGGCCATCGCGTCCTGGTCGCCGGTGTCCAGCAGGCCCTTGAGCACCACCCAGCGGTCGGAGACGGCCCGGTCGACGGCGAGGTAGATCCAGCCGAGCCCGCCGTGCGCCAGACAGCCCGCCACCTCGTACTGGCCGTGCACCACGTCCCCGGCGCGCAGTTTCGGCACGAAGGAGTACGGGTGGCCGCACTTGGTGCAGAAGCCCTCCGTGCGTCCCGGCCGCCCGGCGCGGGCCCGGCCCACCGGCGCCCCGCACTCGCCCCGCGAGCAGAACCGCTTGCGCTCGGGCACCTCGGGGTTGTCCAGCACCATCGACCGCGGGTCCGGCCGGGGCACCGCCGGGACCTGCACCAGACCGGCGCCCAGCCGGCCCCGCCCGGAGGAGGCGGAGGTGGAGCCGGAGCTGCGCACCGACACCGAACGGCTCGTGGCCCGGCCCGACAGCGAGCGGGAGAGCCGTCCCGACACCGAGCGGCGGGACTTCGAGGACTGCGAGGACGTACGGCCGCTGCGCGAACCGCTCTCCTCACCCGAGGGGCCGGCGACGCCGGTGGGCGGCGAGCCGAGCAGGCCGGACGGGGACACCACCGGGGCCAGCCCGCAGGTGTCGCAGTACAGCTCACCGCCGCCGACGTCCTCGTAGGTGCCGTCGCAGCCGGGGCGCTGGCAGGTGCGGGGGGCCGCCGGCGGCGCCTCGCCGGACGGGGACACCACCGGGGCCAGTCCGCAGGTGCCGCAGTACAGCTCACCGCCGCCGACGTCCTCGTACGTGCCGTCGCAGCCGGGGCGGTGGCAGGCGCGTGCCGCCCGGTCCGGTGCCTTCGCCCGCTGCCCGCCCGACTCGCTCATCTCCCTGCCGCCCCCTCGTCCTCGTCCTGGTGCTCGCCCCGGTGCCGGCCGGGGCCGTTCAGGCGCCCGGCCCCGCGCCGTCCGCCCGGGCCGGCGGGCCGCCCTGGCCGGGCACCCGTTCCCCGCCGGTCAGCAGCTCCGCCGCCGCCCGCTGGTAGCGCAGTACCGCCTGCTCGGCCACCCGCAGGTCGCAGGGCGCGCTCCACAGCATGCGGCGGGCCTTCTCGTACTTCTCCACCAGCTCGGGATCCTCCGCGAGGCCGTGCCGGGCGACCTTGGCCTTGTAGGCGTCGAGCCGGCCGCGCAGCTCGGCCCGGACCGCGAGCGGCGCGGTGACGGCCGTCAACGACTCGCGGGCCCGGATCAGTTCGTCCTCCGCCTTCTGCTCCAGGGACTCCAGCAGCGGCGAGAGCCGGTGCCACTGGGCGTGCCGGCGGTACTCGGCCGCCGCCGCCAACTGCTCCTGGAGCGCGGTCGGCGGGCCGCTGACCACCGGCACCTCCGTCGCGGCGATCTTGGCCAGCACCTCGCCGCGCGCGGTGCGGGCCTCGGCGAGGGTGCGGTCGGCGCGCGAGAGCACGTCCCGCAGCCGCACGATCCGCTGCTCCGCGTCCTGGCGGACCGTCAGCACCGCGTCGATCTCCCGGCGTACGTCCTCCAGGGCACGTGCCTCCCGGTCGTACACCGTGGTGTCCGGCCGGCCGCCGCCGGGCGCCGAACTGCCCTCGGCGGGCACCCAGTACGCCAGCGGGTCGGAGACGACCTCCTCGCGCAGCCGGGTCAGGGTGCGGGTGATCCGGTCCAGGTCGTCGCCGGCCGGGTGCTCGCCGGGCCGGACGCCGACCGAGTGGGCGAGGCGGCGGGTGCGCTGCAACTCGGCGGAGAGCAGGTCGATCCGGGCGGGCAGCGCGGACCACACCGCGTCGGCGGCCACCACCAGGTCCAGCGAGGACGCGTACAGCTCGTTCATCCGGTCGACGAGCGCCGCCAGCGTGAAACGCTCGCTGAGCAGACCGCCGGTGGCGCCGGCGCCGGACAGGGTGACGCACTCGCCGCGCAGCAGCTCCGTCAGCTCCACCAGGTCCTCGCGGCTGGACCAGCGGCGCCGGGCGCGGACGTCCCGGGCGGCGCGCAGGGCGTCCGCGTAGGCGTCGAAGTACGTCCACAGCAGGGTGATCCGCGCCTCCGTGTCCGCCCAGCGGTCCTTGGTGACGCCGGTCAGCTCGGCGCCTTCGAGAAGTCTGCGGCCCGCGTGGTCCTGGAGGGCGAGGAGCGAGGTCTCGATCGCCTCGTGCTCCGCGCCGAGCCGGGCCAGCGCACGGTCCACCTCGTCCCGGTCCATCACCGGCCCGGTGGCTCCCGTGACGCCCATCGATCACCTCTCGCTGCGGTCGGGTCGGTTGACGGTTGACGTTGACGGTTGACACATCGGACGGTCGGTTCAGCTCTTGCGCAGGTACCGCGGTGCCGGTGGCTCCGACCGCGCCGGGTCGTCCCCCAGTGTCGCCGACAGCCACTTCTCGTACGACTGCCGCCAGCCGTCGGGATCCTGGCGGAAGTCGACCAGGATCTTGTTCACCCGGCGTACCAGGTCGTCGGCGTCCTTCTTCATCGCCACGCCGTAGTACTCGGTGGTGAACGCGTCGCCCTTGAGCGCGACCGTGGGGTCCTGCGCGGCCTGGCTGGCCGCGAGCGCGCCGTCGGTGACCACCGCGTCGACCTGGCCGAGCTGGAGCCGCACCAGGCAGTCGAGCTGGTTGGGGACGGTGACGCTCAGGTCGGCGGTGGCGGCCAGCCTGCCCGCCGCCCGGTCCTCCTCCAGGGTGCTGAGCGCGGTCGAACCCGCCGCCGTGCAGATCTTCTTGCCGGCGAGTGTCTCGTCGTACCCCGTGATCGTCGAGGACTTGGGGGCGAGGAGCTGCTGGCCGGTCCTGAAGTAGGGGGCGGAGAAGGCGACGTCCTCCAGCCGGTCGCAGTTGATGGTCATCGTGCGGACCACCATGTCGACCCGGCCCTCCTGGATCGCCGGTATCCGCTGGTCGGTGGGGATCGCCTTGAACAGCACCGCGTCCCGGTCGCCGAGGATGTCCTCGGCGATGCGGTGCACCAGGTCGATGTCGAAGCCCTCCAGCTCGGCCGTGCCGCCGCTGTTGGGGTCGCGGTAGCCCCAGCGGTAACTGTTCTGGTCGACGCCGACGATCAGTTTGCGCCGCTCCGCGGGGCGGCTCCGTATCTCCTCGATGGTGGGGCCGTCGTCCCCGGCCGGGGACAGCGTCTGCTTCTCCGGGTCGGCGCACTCCTCCTCGGCGCGCGCCTGACTGCCCTGGGTGACGGTCTGCCCGTCGCCGCCCGAGCCGCCGGCCCGGCCGGGGTCCGGCCGGAACGCGGGCAGCAGACACGCGACGAAGAGCAGCGCGAGCAGGCAGCCGAACGCCATGGCGCCCACCCCGCCCCAGCCCCGCAGCCGGGTCCGTGGACGTCGTGCTCGCCGCATCCTCGTGCCCCCTTCCCCGGGTCGGCCGCCCTTCGGTCCGCCGAAGCCCGTCGCCACGTCGCCGCTCATCGGTACGTCGCCGCTCATCGGTACGTCGTCGCTCATCGGTACTCCGACAGCCTGCGGGCGATGCCCAGCACCGCGCCGGTCGCGCCCAGGGCGGCCAGGACGCCGGCACCCGCGGGCAGGCCCGTCATCGCGCCCCGCCCGTCACCGGCCGCCCGCTCGAACTCCTGCTCCTCGTGGTCGAGGGCGGCGGCGAGCCGGCTGTCCACACCGTCGAAGTACTCGGCCGTGGCGTCGTCCTCGCCGATCACCATCTCCAGCGCCCGCTGGTAGTCGCCGTTCTCGTCCTCGATGCGGGCCGCCTTGTGGCGGGCCCGCCACTGCTCCACGTCCTCGGCCGCCGCGGTCAGCGGGTCCTCGCCCGCGGCGTCGTCGGCCAGCCGCCGGGCCTCGGCCAGGTCCTTGCCGAGGACCTTCATCTCGGCCTGGTAGTCGAGGTCGTAGGCGTCGTGCTGTGTGCCGCCCACCGTCCTGCTCTCGGCGCCCCGCGCCACCAGGGTGAGGTTCTCGTTGCCGCGGGCCTTCAGGGAGGCCAGGCGGGCCTCGTTCAGCACGTTCAGCGAGCGGACGCCGTGGTCGTAGGAGGCGCTCAGGTGGGAGCGGGCGACGCTGTGGCCGACGGTCAGCCAGAGCAGGACGACGACGGTGGCGGCCGTGGCCGCGACCAGCCCCGGGTTCAGTACGCGGTTGGTGCGCCGGTAGGTGCGGTACTGCGCCCAGGCCAGGGCGGCCAGCGCGAGGACACCGAGGGCGATCGCGGCCCAGGGGTAGCTCCCGGCGGCGTCGTAGTCGCCGTCCAGGCGCCGGTTCTCCGAGGTGTAGAGGGCCTCCGCCTTCGGGAGCATCTGCTTCTGCATCGTGTCGTTGGCGTAGCGCAGGTAGGCGCCGCCGACCGGGAAGCCCTGGCGGTTGTAGACGCGGGCCCGCTCGATCAGGCCCTTGTACTGGGGCAGCAGGCGGTTGAGTTCGGCGACGGTCCCGGCGGCGGCGGAGCCGGGCTCGGAGTTGGCGGCGGCCGTCACCAGGCCCTCGGCGGCGGTGCGGATGCCCCGCTCGTAGCGCTCGCGGGACTCCTCCGTCTCCTGCCCGCCCGCCAGGAACCCGGTGGAGGCCGCGGTGTTCGCCTCGGCGAGGGAGCGGTAGATGGCGGCGGCCTCGGAACTGAGCGGCTGGCTGCGGTGGAGCACGTCGTCGGCGGCGGCGGCCCGGCCGGTGGTCTGCCAGGCGGTGACGGCGCCGAAGGCGACGACGAGCAGGGCCAGCAGGGCGCCGAGGGCGCGCAGCCGGCCGGGTTCGGTGACGGCGGCGGCGCGCAGCCGCTCCACGCCCTCGGCGAAGGCGGTGCGGCGCGGCGGGACCGGGCCGGGGGGAGCCTGGGGGCCCGGCGGGGTCCGCGCGGGCTGCGGCTGCCGCGGGGGAGGGGCCTGGGGAGGTACGGAGGGCATGGCGGGCACGGCCGGCCCCGGCGGTGCGCTGCCGTTCGGCGGTCGAGTCACCCTGACCTCCCCCATGGTCATCCGTCACCGCAAAGTATCGCTGTCCGGGCCCGGATGCGCACCGGCCTTCACGGACGCGACCTCGTACCGGTCCCCCGCACCACCCCTGCCCATCAATACGCCCGGGGAACCGGTCCGGTTCCCCGGGCGCAGGTCACGGCGCGGGTCACTTGGTGATGTTGGGCGGCGTCAGCGGGGCGGCCGCGGCGGACTGCGGGGAGGTGGTGCTGGCGTAGGCGGAGGGGGCCGCGACGCCGGCCGTCGGGTCGGGGGCGGGCTGCGCGGACTCCTCCACCGGGGCGGTGGCGCCGCCGACGATGGGGATGTCGGCCGCGTCGAAGGCCCGCTTGATCCGCCAGCGCAGTTCGCGCTCGACGGTGAGGGACTTGCCGGGCATGGTCTTGGCCGAGACGCGCACCACCATGGAGTCCAGCAGGACGGAGTCCAGGCCGAGCACCTCGATGGGGCCCCAGAGCAGCTCGTTCCAGGGCTCCTCCTTGCTCATCCGCTCGGCGACGGCGTCGATGGTCTCCTTCACCCGGTCCAGGTCCTCCCCGGAACGCACGGTCACGTCGACCCCGGCCGTCGACCAGCCCTGGGAGAGGTTGCCGATCCGCTTGACCTCGCCGTTGCGGACGTACCAGATCTCGCCGTTGTCGCCGCGCAGCTTGGTCACCCGCAGCCCGACCTCGATGACCTCGCCGGAGGCCACGCCCGCGTCGATGGTGTCGCCGACGCCGTACTGGTCCTCCAGGATCATGAAGACGCCGGAGAGGAAGTCGGTGACCAGGTTGCGGGCGCCGAAGCCGATGGCCACGCCCGCGACACCGGCGGAGGCCAGCAGCGGGGCCAGGTTGATCTGGAACGTGGAGAGCACCATCAGGGCCGCCGTGCCCAGGATCACGAAGCTCGCCACCGAGCGCAGTACGGACCCGATGGCCTGCGAGCGCTGCCGGCGGCGCTCGGCGTTGACCAGCAGCCCGCCCAGCGCGGTGCCGTCCATGGTCTGCACGGTGCGGTTCATCCGGTCTATCAGCTTGGTGATCGCCCGCCGCACCACCACCCGGAGCACCGCCGCTATCACCACGATCAGCAGCACCCGCAGCCCGATCGCCAGCCAGGTCGACCAGTTCTCCTCGATCCACCCGGCGGCGTTCGACGCGCTCTCCTGGGCGTCCTGGAACGAGGGCACCGAGGGGGTCGACTCCGAGGGGGACGGCGACGGGGACGACGACGAGGCCGACGGTGAGGGATCGGCGGCCGCCAGGACGGCGGCGTAGGCGACGGACGTGATGGACGGGGACACGGCGGGACCTCCAGAAAGCAGCGGTCCGCCCCTCCGGGGACCCGGTGGACCGGGCCAAGGTCACGAAAAGGTCACCGAACGGGCGGAACAACCACACTAACGGGGCATGATGTGCGGATCGGCGGGATGAGCGAAGGAGAGACGGTGCTCACCCGTGCTTGAACTGGTCAGGGTCCGGGGGATGTATCAGATGTGGTCGAAAACACTCCCAGCCCGTTACCGGGACATGGTGGCGCTTCCACCAGGCATGAGGGGACACTGACCACGGATCGTCCCGGCGCGAGCCACGCGCCGCCGGCGTACAAGGAGGCCATCCGTGCCGCATGTCCTGGTCCTCAACGCGTCGTACGAGCCCCTCGGCGTCGTACCGCTCCGCCGCGCGCTCGTCCTCGTCCTGGAGAACAAGGCAGTCTGCCTCGAGGAGTCCGGCGCCTTCCTGCACAGCGCGACCGTCACCGTCCCCGCGCCCAGCGTGGTCCGGCTCAAGCGTTTCGTGCGGGTCCCCTACCGGGGGCCCGTTCCGCTCACCCGCCGCGCGCTCTTCGCCCGTGACGGCGGCCGGTGCATGTACTGCGGTGGTGTCGCAACCAGCGTCGACCACGTCGTTCCGCGCAGCCGCGGGGGCAAGCACGCCTGGGACAACGTGGTGGCGTCCTGCCGCCGCTGCAACCACACCAAGGCCGACCGGCACCTCACCGAGATCGGCTGGCGCCTGCGCCACAAACCCGCCCCGCCCACCGGCCTGGCCTGGCGCATCATCGGCACCGGCCATAGGGACCCGCGCTGGCTGCCGTACTTGCAGCCGTACGGCGCGGACGACGCCCTGGCCCGGATCGACGGCATCTCCGCCTGACATCGATCCGGGCCTTCGCGTACGCCGGGTCGGACGCGCTCAGCGCACCCAGCTCTTGAGGGGCTCGGTGTCCAGGGTGATCCCGACCGGCTCGGGCAGCGCGACCTCCTTGCCGAAGGGCAGCGTCCGCACGGTCTCGTACCGCCCGCCGTCGGGGGCGCTGGTGTCGGAGTCGTACGAGATGACCTCGACGACCATGAGGACGGGGGCCGGGTCGGCCCACTCACCCTGCCCGACGAAGGCTTCCGCCGGGGCGAGGGAGCCGTCGGGGCGGGCGCGGCCCTCGCGGTAGGCGTCGACCGCCAGGCCCTGTGTGGGGTCGAGCCACAGATCGGGCCGGTGCCGCATGCAGATGCGTGTCAGCCACTGGATGACGCGTCCGTGGTCGCCGTCCGGCACGGCCTTTCCCCCGAGATGTCCGTTGATGAACTCCAGCCGTGCGCCTTCTGTGCTCCGGGCGGCATGACGGGCGAGTTCCTCGAACTCGGTGACGAGCATCTGGGGCCTGTCGGCGGTCACGGTCACAGGGCTCCTCCGGGATCGCGGGGGTCCACGTGCTCAGGGTAAGGGAGACGGGCCGGCCGGGGCGGGGTGTCCCACTCGGCGTAGACGGTCTTGCCCACGCTGCGGGGCTCGCAGCCCCACCGCGTGGCGAGCGCTCCCACCAGCAGAAGCCCCCGCCCGAACTGATCCTCGGTGTCTGCCGCCGTGCGCGCTCCGGGCAGCCGCTCACCGCGCGGATCGCTGACCTCGACCCGCAGGACGCGGTGGTCGAGCGTGACGCCCACGCGGATGAGCCGCCCCCGGAGGCTGCCGTGCAGCAGCGCGTTGGTCATCAGCTCCGACACGACGAGGGCGACGTCCCCGGCGAGGTCCGCCCGCCCCCACTCGCCGACGAGCCGCGCGGCTCTGCGCCGGGCGAGGGGGACGCTGCGCTGGGTGGGGGTGTAGTCGAGGCGGTCCTCGTGGAGGGGCGGCTCCGGCAACGCCGCGGGTTCTGTCATGGAGACGTGCCTCCTGGTACAGGACGGTGGCTTCGCCGGACCTGCGTGGGGCTTGTGGGGCAGGGCGGTGCGCTTCCGTCGTGACGACAGCCGGCTGTGTAGCCGATCGGATGCACAACGTAACGGAAGCGGGCCTCTGGGAGCAATCTGGACGGGGAATAAATTCCCCGGAGTTCGACGCGGCCATGGATCACCGTGAGAATGTGGCCGTGACGCGATCGACTCAAGCCGCAGGGAACCGGATCTCGACGGTTCTGGGCCGCAAGCTGGGCGCCGAATTGCTGCGCCTGCGTGATGCGGCGGGCAGTACCCAGCAGCAGGCCGCCGCCGCCATCTCCGCCACCGCGACGAAGGTCGTCAAGATGGAGCGCGGCTGGGTTCCCATGAGGGACCCCGACATCAGGGCGCTTTGCGACTTCTACGGGGTGCGTGACGAGCGGGCGGTGACTCGTCTCCTCGCTCTCGCCCGGTTGGACCGGGAGCGCCGCAGGGCGAAGGGGTGGTGGAAGCAGTCCCCGCAGGCCGAGGCGTTGGCGGAGTACATTTCCATGGAGGATGTGGCCAGCCGTATCCGCACGTGGCAACAGGCGTTCGTGCCCGGCCTCCTCCAGACTCCTGAGTACACCAGGGCCTTGGTGGTCAGCGAAGGCGTGTGGACGGACCCGGACGAGATCGAGGGTGTCGTCGAGGTGCGGATGAAGCGGCAGGAGCGCCTGGTGGGCAGCGAGCCGCTCCAGTTGTACGCGGTTGTCTGGGAGGCCGCCCTGCGACAGCAGGTCGGTGGGCCCGACGTGATGCGCGCGCAGCTCCACCGCATCCTGGAACTGGCTCAGCTTCCCAACGTGCGCCTTCAGGTGCTGCCTTTCCGCGCGGGCGGGCATGCCTGTATGGCTGGAGCCTTCAGCATCGTCTCGTTCGCCGAGCCCGAGGCCGCCGACGTGATCCACGTCGACACCATCGCCGCTACCGTGTGGGTCGAGGACGAGGTCGAGAGCGGCACGTACAGCTCGTTCTTCGACCGCACCGCACGGCTGAGCCTGGCCCCCAAGGACTCGCTCAGGCTGATCGAGAGCGTCAGTGAGGACATGCGTTGATGAACGGCTTCGACTTCGTCGCGTCCAGCTACAGCAGCGGCAGCGGCGAGTGCGTGGAAGTAGCCCGCAACGTCCCCGGGATCGTCGCCGTCCGGGATTCCAAGGACCGCGGTGACGGTCCGATAGTCCGGCTCGGGGCACCGGCCTGGGGGCGGTTCGCCGGATCGCTGGTGACGGACGACCCGGGGCGCCGACGGGCGTGACGGGGGCGCCCCCGGACCGATGCGGTCCGGGGGGCTTCCACGGGTCCTCGGCGGCCGGTGGGCCGGGGCGTCACGCGTAGCGCAGTTCTCCCGGCCGGACCGTGCGGCCGAGCAGCGGCAGTGCCGTCGCCGAGGCCAGCAGGCAGGACGCGTAGACCGCCGGGGCGGCCAGTGGGGCCGTCCACGGGAGTGAGCCGACGCCGGTGAGGGCCGAGTACCAGACGCCGATCGCCAGTCCCGCGGCGCCGGCCGCCAGCAGGGCGGGGGCGAGGGGGAGGGCGGTCTCCAGGAGCAGGGCCCGGTTCAGGACCGCGCGCGGGACGCCGGCGGCGACCTGCGCGGCGAGGGTGCGGCGCCGGGTGGCCAGCGACTCGGCGCTGCCCACGGCCAGTCCGGAAAGGGCGACGGCCAGGGCGACGAGGAGCGCGGCGCCCGTCAGGTCCAGCCCGGTGCTGTAGTACGCCGGGTCGGCGGCCGGATGTTCCGCCGCCGCCAGGGCGGTCAGGAGCGCGTGCCGGACGCACAGGAACGCCGTCCCGGTGACCGTCACCAGCAGCACCGCCGCATGGGTACGGGCAGCCGCCCACGGGTCGGCCCGCAGCCGCTCCGCGGCGATCAGCGTGGCCGCCGTGCGGGCCCGCGCCGCCAGCAGCCGCCCGGTGAGCCGGGAGGCGGCCCCGGACAGCCAGACCGCGCCGGCGCCGGTCGCCACCGCCAGGGCGCACACGGTCGCGGACGCCTGCCAGCGGACCCGGCCGTCCGTACCGCCGCCGGTCGCGGCCACGGCCGCCGCTGCCGTCACCGCCACCAGCAGCAGCGCGCCCAGGAACACCAGCCCCGGTCCGCGGCCCGAGCGCGGGGTGACCCGGCGCACCCGGCCCAGCGGGTGGGCCACCACCCGGCGCAGGGCCAGCGCGCTCACCGCCGCACCGGCGGCCGGGACCGCCACGGCGACCAGAGCGAAGCCCGACCAGGCAGCCACGGGCGGGCTGTTCCAGACCTGCGGGACGGCCACGACCGCGCAGACCGTGGCCGTGACCGAACCGAGCAGACAGGCCGGCCCCGTCTCCAGCGCCGCGATCCGCCGCACCTGCCACGGGGTCGCCCCGGCCAGCCGCAGTCCGGCCAGCCGCCGGTCGCGGTCGACCGCGCCGACCCGCGCGCATTGACCGAGGAAACCCAGCACCGGGACGAGCGACAGCAGCAGGCCGACGACGATCCCGGCGCGGGTGCCCGGCTGGTCCAGCAGGCCGTGGAAATGGGGGACGGAGTAGGTCCCGCTCAGCGAGGCGAGAAGGACGGCCGCCAGCGCGAAGCCGGTGGCGAGCGCCGCGCCCGCCGCCGTGAGCCCGATCCGCCACCACTCCCGCCGGTCCGTGCCGCGCACGAGCGCCCAGGCCAGCCGGACGTCGGTCCGCAACGCGCTCACGCGCTCACCCCCGCCGGGGCCGCCACGCCGTCGCGCAGCGCGACCTCGCGGTCCGCGTACGCCGCCACCTGGGCGTCGTGCGTGACCAGCAGCACCGCCGTGCCCGACTCGCGGACCGTGTGCGTCAGCGCCGTCATCACCTGTTCGCTCGCCAGGGAGTCCAGTGCTCCGGTGGGCTCGTCCGCGAAGACCACCGCCGGACCGGTGACCAGGGCGCGCGCCAGCGCCGTCCGCTGGGCCTGTCCGCCGCTCATCTCGCCCGGCCGCAGCTCCTGCTGCCCGCGCACCCCGAACCGCTCCAGCCAGGTACCGGCCCGCTCCCGCGCCGCGGCCCGGCCGCTGCCCCCCAGCAGCAGCGGCAGGGCCACGTTGTCCAGCGCCGTCAGCTCCGGGATCAGCTGGCCGAACTGGAAGACCACGCCGAAGTCGGTGCGGCGCAGCTCGCTCAGCCGTTGCTCCGTCGCCACCTCCAGCCGCTCCCCGGCGTACGTCACCGTTCCGGAGTCCGGCCGGACGATCCCGGCCAGGCAGTGCAGCAGTGTCGACTTCCCGCTGCCGCTGGCGCCGGTGACGGCGACCGTCTCGCCGGCCCGCAGCTCGACCGAGGCGCCCCGCAGCGCCTGCGTCCCGCCGTGCGCCTTGACCAGCCCGCGGGCGGACAGCAGTGGCGCTGCCGGATCCGGTGTGTGTGGCATGCCGGGTGTGTCCGGCGTGTCTGCCGTGTGGCCGTTCCTCATGTCGCGTCGACCTCCGCGGTCAGGGTGGTGAGCCGGGCCGCCGTGGTGGTCATCCAACGGAGGTCGGCGTCGAGGTGGTTGAGGGCGTAGTCGGCCGAGAGCACGGTCGCGAGGTCCGCGCCCGGCGCCGTCTTGACGGCCGTGAGTTCGCGCATCCGCGCCAGATGGGCGGCGCGCTGGTCGCGCAGATAGGCGGCCGGGTCGCCGCCCGCCAGGGCCGAGACGACGACCTTGGCGAAGATCTCGTTGGTCACGTGGGGGGCCGGCGGTGCGACCTCGGCGGCCCAGCGGGCCAGCTCGCGCCCGCCCTCCTCGGTCGCCCGGTACGCCGTCCGCTCCGGGCCGCCGTCCGAGCCGGTGCCGTCGATCTCGGCGAGGCCGTCGCGGACCAGGCGTTGGAGGGTCGTGTAGACCTGCCCGTAGGCCAGCGGACGGGCCTGCGGGAAGCGTGCGTCGTGCCGTCGCTTCAGGTCATAGCCATGGCTCGGCCCTGAGGCGAGCAGTCCCAGCAGGATGTGACGGGTGCTCATGGGGTTCAGTATTCACCGAGTACATGTACTGAGTGAATAGTGGGCGGCGGGGCGCGTCGGCGCGTCGGACGTTTTGTCCCGGCGTGGGCGGGGAGGGATGGCCCGTTCGTCCCGGTCCGGTGGGTGACCTCCCTCGGGGAGTGTGACCAGGGTCACGTTGGCCGGGTCGGGGCGTCTGGTTACGCATCTGCTGGGTAGGGCTGCGATTACCCCTGGCCGTACCCGACAAGGAGGCCTTCGTGGCTGCACACCTCACCTTCCCCTCCCCCTCCAAACCTTCGGCGGAGCAGTCCGCCGAAACCGAGGACGTGTTCGGGGCGCCGGACGCGTACGCCGAGCCGCCGCTCACCAGCGAGCCGCCGCTGCCCGATGCCGAGCCGCTCACCAGTGAGTCCCCCTTTCCCGACGTCGTGCCGCTGACCAGCGAGTCCTCGCCCGAGTTGACCGCGGTCGTACCGGAACAGGGCACCGCCTCGTTCGCCGTCCCGGAACCCGCGAGGCCGTAGGTGGCCGCTCCCCGGCCGCCGGACGGGCCCCCGGCCCCGTCCGAGGAGCTGGCCCGGCTCGCCGAGCTGTACGGCGTGGCCGCCTCGTACCGGCCCTCCCCGGACCGCACGGTCGCGGCCTCCGCCACCGCCCTCACCCGCGCCCTGGCCGCCCTCGGCGTCGACGCCGGCGGCCCGGCCGGCGTGCGGGCCGCGCTCGCCGCCCGCACGGACGAACTGCGCGCCGCCCTGCTGCCGCCGACCGTCGTGTGGTGGACCGACGGTCCCGTGCCCGAGGCGCTGACCGCGCTGGAGCCGGGGACCCGGATCGGCGTCGACACCGAGCAGGGGGAGACCCGTACGGAGGTCAGCGGGGTCAGCGGCCTGCCGCCCGGCGTGCACCGCCTCACCGCCACCGCGCCCGACGGACGCGTCGCCCGCTGTCACCTGATCGTCGCCCCGCCCCGGCTGCCCGCCCCGCCCGACCGCTCCCACGGGCTGCTCGTCCAGCTCTACTCCCTGCTCTCCCAACGTTCCTGGGGCATGGGCGACCTCGGTGACCTCGCGGAGTTGGCCGCCTGGGCCGGGCGCGCGCTCGGGGCGGGGTTCGTGCAGGTCAACCCGTTGCACGCCGCGGTGCCCGGGGCGCCCGGCGAGCCCACCGACCCCTCGCCGTACCGGCCCTCCTCGCGCCGCTTCCCCGACCCGGTGCACCTGCGGATCGAGGACGTCCCCGAGTACCGGTACGCCGGCGACCGCGCCCGTCTCGACGGCCTGCTGGAACGGGCCGGGCGGCTGCGCGCGCACGTGCTGAGCGGCCCGGAGGCGCTGATCGACCGGGACGCGGTGTGGGCGCTGAAGAAGGAGGCGCTGGAACTGCTCCGCGAGGTGCCGCTCGGGCCCGGCCGCCGGGCCGCCTACTGCGACTACCTCGCCGCCCAGGGGCAGGCCCTGGAGGACCACGCCACCTGGTACGCGCTGGCCGAGGCGCACGGCCCCGACTGGCGGCGCTGGCCGGCCGCACTGCGCGACCCCCGTTCCGCCGGCACCGCCCGCGCCCGTACCGCGCTGCGGGACCGCGTCGACTTCCACGCCTGGCTCACCTGGCTCACCGAGACCCAGCTCACCGACGCCCAGCGCACCGCCCGCGAGTCCGGGATGCCGGTCGGCATCGTGCACGACCTCGCGGTGGGGGTGCATCCGGTGGGCGCCGACGCGTGGGCGCAGCAGGAGTACTTCGCCGCGGGCATGTCGGTGGGCGCCCCGCCGGACGCCTTCAACGCCCGCGGCCAGGACTGGGGCCTGCCGCCCTGGCGCCCGGACCGGCTCGCGGAGTCCGGTTACGCGCCCTTCCGCGACCTGCTGCGCGCCCTGTTCCGCTACGCCGGCGCCCTGCGCATCGACCACGTCATGGGCCTGTTCCGGCTCTGGTGGGTACCGCAGGGCCTGCCGCCCACCGAGGGCGCCTACGTCCGCTACGACGCCGAGGCCATGCTCGCCGTACTGGTCCTGGAGGCGTCCCGGGCCGGGGCGGTGGTGATCGGCGAGGATCTGGGCACCGTGGAGCCGGGGGTGCGGGAGGCGCTGCGCGAGCGCGGGGTGCTCGGCACCTCCGTGCTGTGGTTCGAGCGGGACTGGGAGGGCGACGGGCGGCCGCTGCCCGCCGACCGCTGGCGGGCGGACTGCCTGGCCACCGCCACCACCCACGACCTGCCGCCCACCGCCGCCCGCCTCACCGGCGAGTACGTCGGCCTGCGCGACCGGCTCGGCCTGCTCACCCGTCCGGTCGAGGAGGAACGGGCGGAGGCGGCGGCCGACGCGGGGGAGTGGCTCGGTCTGCTCGCCCGGCTGGGCCTGCTGCACGGCACCGGCGGCGGCACCGACCCCGCCGCCGAGGAGGCCGGCGTCCAGGCCCTGTACCGCTTCCTGCGCGCCACCCCGGCCCGCATGGCCGGCGTCTGGCTGCCGGACGCGGTCGGCGACCGCCGCCCGCAGAACCTGCCCGGCACCTGGGACCAGTACCCGAACTGGCGGCTGCCGATCGCCGATGCCGAGGGCCGGCCGATGACCCTGGAGGAGCTGGCGGCCTCGCCCCGGCTGCACGCGCTGATCGACGCCGTACGGCACCCCGGGCGCGCGGGGCCGGGGGGCGTTCGCTAACTTGGGGACGTGGACAAGAAGAACGCCTTGCGCGCCGGCACCCTGGCGGCCGGTACGACGCTGATGATGCTGCTCATGTCGTCCCCCGCGCTCGCGCTGACCCGCGACGACGGTGACGACCCCGGCACGGGCCTGAGCGTCATCGAGACGCTGGGCCTCTATGTCTTCGCCCCGATCGTGCTCTTCGCGGTCATCGCGGGGCTGGTCATGGTCCTGGACCGCTCCAAGGAGGAGCACCGGGTGACCAGCCGCAACATCAAGACCCGGGAGACCATGGAGAAGGCCGCCAAGGCCTGACACACCGGTCGCCTCCCGTCGAGGGCGCCTGCCGCGGGCAGGCGCCCTCGACGTGTGTCAGGGGGCGTGCCCCCCTCTTGTGCACCCCTCTTCACGCTCACGGGCTCGGCGCGGTGAGGTAGCGCTGCACGGTGGGGCCCAGCCACGCCACGACCTCCCCTTCGGACAGGTCCACGGCCGGCGGGATGCGCAGTACGTAGCGGGTGAGCGCCATCCCGAGGAGCTGGGAGGCGATCAGCGCGGCCCGGGTCGGGGCCTGTTCGGGGTCCGGGCAGACCCGCTGGGCGACCGGCAGCACCTGGTCGCGGAAGATGCCCCGGGTGCGCTCGGCGCCGTCGGCGCTCAGGGCGCCGGCCCTGAGGACGGCCGTCAGCACCTCGTTCTTCTCCCAGAGGGAGAGGAAGTGCCGGACCAGGGCCGCGCCCACGGCGTCCCGGGGGAGGGCGGAGACGTCGGGCAGTCTCAGGTCCACGGAGACGGCCGCCGTGAAGAGGCCCTCCTTGCTGCCGTAGTACCGCATCACCATCGAGGGGTCGATCCGCGCGTCGCGTGCGATGGCGCGGATGGTGGCGCGGTCGTAGCCGTCGACGGCGAAGCGCTCGCGGGCGGCTTCGAGGATCGCGGCGCGGGTGGCGTCGGAGCGGCGGGCGGGCGGCGGGTCGGCGGGGGACGAGGGATCGGCGGCTGGCGGGGGAGTGGCTGGCGGGGGAGTGGCTGGCATGTGCTCCAGCGTAGGCCAACAGGCGTAGGCCAACAACTGTTGACAACGGCTTCTAGCGGCTCCTACGGTGACAACAAGCGTTGGCAACGCGTGTTGGCAAACAGTCGTTGGCAAGCAGTCGCCAGGAGGCTCCCCATGAACGGCACGCCCCGCACCACGCCCGACACCACCATCGACACCGGCACTGACTCCGGCACCGGTACCGGTACCGGCACCGTGATCGTCGTAGGCGCCGGTCCCACCGGCCTGCTCCTGGCCGGTGACCTCGCCGCCGCCGGCGTCCCCGTCACCCTCGTGGAGAAGCGCCCCTCTCGGATCAGCAACCTCTCCCGAGCCTTCGGACTGCACGCCCGCAGCATGGAGCAGCTCGACGCCCGCGGCCTCGCCGAACCGCTGGAGGCGATCGGCCACCGGCTCGAACGCATCCGCTTCTTCGACCTCCGCCTCGACTTCACCACCCTCCCCTCCCGCTTCAACCACGTCCTGATGGTTCCGCAGTACGAGGTGGAGAAGGTCCTGCGGCGGCGCGCGGTGGAGGCGGGGGCGGAACTCCGGTACGAGACGGAGGTGACCGGGCTGCGCCAGGACCCGTCGGGGGTCACCGTCGCCGTACGCGGGCCGGACGGGAACCCCGGCGAACTGCGCGCCCGGTACGTCGTCGGCGCCGACGGCGTGCGCAGCGCCGTGCGGCACGCGGTCGGGCTGCCCTTCCCCGGCCGTGCGGTGATCCGCTCGGTGGTCATCGCCGACGTGCGGTTCGCCGAGGAGTACGGCGCGCAGCTCACCGGGGACTCCGTCCCGGGCGCCTTCGTCGTCGTCGCGCCCTTCGGCGACGGCTACCACCGGGTCGTCGGCTGGCAGCGCGAGCGCAACGTCCCCGACAGCGAGCCGGTCGACCTGGCCGAGGTCAAGGAGCTGGTGCGCCGGGTGACGGGCCGGGACTACGGCATGCACGACCCCCGCTGGCTCTCGCGTTTCCACAGCGAGGAGCGCCAGGTGCCGGCCTACCGGGTCGGCCGGGTCTTCCTGGCCGGTGACGCGGCGCACGTGCACAGCCCGGCCGGCGGCCAGGGCATGAACACCGGCCTCCAGGACGCGGCCAACCTGAGCTGGAAGCTGGCGGCCGTCCTGCACGGCCGGGCGCCGGAGACCCTGCTCGACAGCTACCAGTCCGAACGCCACCCCGTCGGCCGGGCGGTCCTGCGCAGCAGCGGCGGCATGATCCGCCTGGCCATGGCCTCCCGGCCCGGGGCGCGGGCGCTGCGGTCGGCGGCGGTCACGGCACTGGACCACGCGGGTCCCGTGCAGCGCCGGGTGGTCGGTCAGATCGCCGGCGTCGGCTACCGCTACGACGCCCCGCGTGGCGCCCACCGCCTCACCGGCCGCCGAGTCCCCGATGTGGCCCTCGCGGGCGGCGGACGGCTGTACGAGGCGCTGCGCGGCGGACGGTTCGTGCTGATCTCCCCGGACGCGATGAGGGACGGGGACGGCCGTGCGGACCGGCTCGCGGTGGAGCGCTGGGCGAGCGGGCGCCGTACGGCGGTGCTGGTGCGGCCCGACGGGTACGTGGCCTGGGCGGCCGAGGACCCGGACCCGGCGGCGACCGAGGCGGCGCTCGCCGCGCACGTGGGCTGAGCGGGCCCGTGGCGGTCGGCGCCCCCCGGAGTCCGGGAGGCGCCGACGCTGCTACGGGGTCAGCCCACCGCGTTCGCCCGCTCGGCCGCGGTCAGCTCGGAGACGGGGGTGGCTGCGTCCTGTGCGTGGTCGATGGGGGTGGCTGCGTCCCGTGCGTGGTCGATGGGGGTGGCGGCGTCCTGTGCGTGGTCGATGGGGGTGGCTGCGTCCTGCGCGTGGTCGACCGCGGTGGCGGTCTGCTGCGGGACGGAGACCGGGGTGGCGGCGTCGGCGTCGTGGCCCGTGGCCGCGGAGGCGATGCCGGCCGTGCCCGCGGCGGCCAGGACGGTTCCGGCGGCCAGACTGTACAGGCGGCGGCGGTTCTGCGAGATCTTGCGGTGCTTCAACGTTCGTCCTTCGTCTCGGTCTCGGTCGTGGCCCGCCGCCCGGGGGCGGGAGCCTTTGCGTGAGAGGAGTACGGGGGCGACCGCGGCCGGGGTTGCACGGACTCGCGGAAGAAATCTCTCCGCCGCGCGATGCAACCCCCCGGGACCCGGTCCCCGTATGCCTTACAGGCGGGTCGGTGCGGGAGCGGAAGGTCGGCAAGAGTGAGGGAAGCGGTCCGGGAGCGGGAGTTCCGGGAATTCGCCGAGGCGCGGCAGGCACAGCTGCGCCGCAGCGCCTACCTGCTGTGCGGCGACTGGCACCAGGCGCAGGACCTGACCCAGACCGCCCTGATGAAGCTGTACGCGGCATGGAGCCGGGTCCGCCGGGACGGCAACGTCGACGCCTACGCCCGTACCATCCTCACCCGCACCTTCATCGACCAGCAGCGCAAGGGAGGCTGGCGCGAGGAGCCGGTGAGCGAGCCGCCCGATCTGACCTCTACCGTTTCGGCCACACCGGAGTTGCGCCTGATGATGCGAGAGGCCCTGATGGAGCTGTCACCCCGTTACCGAGCCGTGCTGGTCCTGCGGTTCTGGGAGGACTGGACCGTCGAGCAGACCGCCCAGGCGCTCCGGGTGAGCCCGGGGACGGTGAAGAGCCAGAGCGCCCGCGGGCTCACCCGGCTGCGGGCGATCGTCGAGAAGCTCACCGGCGAGCGTGAACGGACGGCCAGGTGAACCCGGGCATGGACGGACGCGTGGACCGTCACGACGACGAGGCCCTGCACGCCGCGTTCCGGGAGCTGCTGGGCGCCGGCCCGGAGCCCGCGCTGCCCAGCGTCGTCGACGCGGCCGTCGCCGGCGGGCGCCGCATCCGGCGCAGGCGCCGCACGGTGCTCGCCGCGGCGGGTGCCGTCGCGGCGTTGGTCTGCACGGTCACGGCGGCCGCCGTCACACTGTCCGGCGCGGACCCCGGCCCCGCCCCGCCGCTCGCCCCGGCCCGCCCCACGCACCCGGCCCCGTCCGTTCCCACGGAGGTCCCGCCGGCGCTCCCGACGGCAGCCGAGACGGCGGGCCCCGACCCGTCCGCGGCGGACGCGGCGGACCCGATGAACCCCGCGGACCCGACGAACCCCGCGGACGCGGCGGACGCGGCGACCCCGAAGGACGCCGCCGACCCCGTCAGCACGTCGGCGGAACACCCGCAGGCGGAACACCCGTCGGCCCCGTGACACCCGTGACACCCGTGACCCCCGTGACGCGCTGAAGGGCGCCCGGGGAAACTCCCCCGAGCGCCCCGAGCGCCCCGAGCGCCCCGAGCGCCTCCGCGTGCCGTAAGCCCGCGCCGCGCCCCGCGCCCGCGCCCCGCGTCAGCCCGCCGCCGCGTCCGCCGCCTGCGCCCGCAGCGCCCGCTCGACGCCCGAGCGGGACTCCGAGACCAGCCGCCGCAGGGCCGCGTTCGGCCGGGCGGACGCCAGCCACGCGTCGGTCTTGCGCAGCGTCTCCTCCGTCACCTGCACCGCCGGGTACAGGCCGACGGCGATCTGCTGGGCCATCTCGTGCGAACGGGACTCCCAGACACCCTCCAGCACCTCGAAGTACCGGTCCGCGTACGGCGCCAGCAGCTCCCGCTGGTCGGTCTGGACGAAGCCGGAGATCACCGCCTCCTGCACGGCGTTCGGCAGCTTGTCGGAGTCGATCACCGACGCCCACGCCTCCGCCTTGGCCTGCTCGGTCGGCCGGGCCGCCCGAGCCGTCGCGGCGTGCCGCTCACCGGCGGCGGTGCGGTCCCGCTCGTACTCGCCGGCGATCTCCGTCTCGTCGAACCGGCCGACCGCCGCGAGCCGCTGCACGAACGCCCAGCGCAGCTCGGTGTCGACGGCCAGCCCCGCCACGGACCCCGTCCCGTCGAGCAGCGCCTCCAGCAGATCCAGCTGCTCCGGCGTGCGGGCCGTCGCCGCGAACGCCCGCGCCCACGCCAGCTGGTGGTCGCTGCCCGGCGTGGCCGCGCGCAGGTGCGCCAGCGTCGCCTCGGTCCAGCGGGTGAGCAGCGTCTCGCGGGCCGCCGGGTCGGAGTACTGGTCGACGGCCAGCTTGACCTGGCGCTGCAGGGACTGCACGACGCCGATGTCGGACTCCTTGCCGATGCCGGAGAGCACCAGGGAGAGGTAGTCGCGGGTGGCGAGTTCGGCGTCCCGGGTCATGTCCCAGGCCGACGCCCAGCACAGGGCGCGCGGCAGGGACTCGGCGAAGTCGCCGAGATGCTCGGTGACGAACGCCAGCGACTGCTCGTCGAGGCGGACCTTGGCGTAGGAGAGGTCGTCGTCGTTGAGGAGGACCACCGCCGGGCGGCGGGTGCCGACCAGCTGCGGTACGTCGGTCAGCTCGCCGTCCACGTCCAGCTCGACGCGCTCGCCCCGGACCAGCTTGCCGCTGGGGTCGAGGTCGTAGCAGCCGACGGCGATGCGGTGCGGGCGCAGGGTGGGCTCGCCCTTGGCGCCGGCGGGCAGCGCCGGGGCCTCCTGCCGGATGGCGAAGGAGGTGATGTTCCCCTCGGCGTCCGTGTCGATCACCGGGCGCAGCACGTTGATGCCGGCCGTCTCCAGCCACGCCTTCGACCAGGACCTCAGGTCCCGCCCGGAGGTCTCCTCCAGCGCGCCCAGCAGGTCGGACAGGCGCGTGTTGCCGTACGCGTGCCGCTTGAAGTACGCCTGCACGCCCTGGAAGAACGCGTCCTCACCGACGTACGCCACGAGCTGCTTGAGCACGGAGGCACCCTTGGCGTACGTGATGCCGTCGAAGTTGACGAGCACGTCGTCGAGGTCGGTGATGTCCGCCATGATCGGGTGCGTGGACGGCAGCTGGTCCTGCCGGTACGCCCAGGTCTTCATGGAGTTGGCGAACGTCGTCCACGAGTGCGGCCAGCGCGAGCCGGGCGCCGCCGCCTGGCAGGCGATGGACGTGTACGTGGCGAACGACTCGTTCAGCCACAGGTCGTTCCACCACTCCATGGTGACCAGGTCGCCGAACCACATGTGGGCCAGCTCGTGCAGGATGGTCTCGGCGCGCGTCTCGTACGCCGCGTCGGTCACCTTCGACCGGAAGACGTACTGGTCGCGGATGGTGACCGCGCCCGCGTTCTCCATCGCGCCCGCGTTGAACTCCGGCACGAAGAGCTGGTCGTACTTCTCGAACGGGTACGCGTAGTCGAACTTCTCCTGGAACCACTCGAAGCCCTGCCGCGTCACCTCGAAGATCGCGTCCGAGTCGAGGTGCTCGGCCAGCGACGGACGGCAGTAGATGCCCAGCGGCACGCTCTGCCCGTCCTTCTCGTACACGCTGTGCACCGAGTGGTACGGGCCGGCGATCAGGGCCGTGATGTACGACGAGATGCGCGGCGTCGGCGCGAAGACCCAGACGTTGTCCTGGGGTTCGGGGGTGGGGGAGTTGGAGATGACGGTCCAGCCCTCGGGCGCCCGCACGGTGAACTGGAAGGTCGCCTTCAGGTCCGGCTGCTCGAAGCTGGCGAAGACCCGGCGGGCGTCCGGCACCTCGAACTGGGTGTAGAGGTACGCCTGCTCGTCGACCGGGTCGACGAACCGGTGCAGGCCCTCACCGGTGTTGGTGTACGCGCAGTCGGCGACGACCCGCAGGATGTTGCGGCCCTCCAGCAGACCGGGCAGCGCGATCCGGGAGTCCGCGAAGACACTGGACACGTCGAGCTGGTCGCCGTTGAGGACGACCTCGTGGACGGCCGGCGCCACCAGGTCGATGAAGGACGCTGCCCCGTTCTCGGCCACATCGAACCGCACCGTCGTGACAGACCGGTACGTTCCTCCCTCCTGCGCGCCGGAGAGGTCGAGATCGATCTCGTACGCGTCCACGGAGAGCAGCTTCGCCCGCTGCTGCGCCTCTTCGCGGGTCAGGTTTGTGCCAGGCACGCGGTCATCTCCTCGTATGTGTCGTTTCCGTCATCCTTCCACGCGCGCCGGGCCGAACGCGATGTCCGTATCCCGCCGGTACGCGGCGCCGCCGCGCCGCAGCCTGGGGGCATGACGACGTACACCGCACACCCGATCCCGGCGGACACCCTGAAGGAGCTGCGGATCACCGACGACGCGGGACGCGCGGCGGTCCCGTTCACCGACACGGAGGGCGGCGCGCCCCTGCGCTGCTGCCTGCACCGCAGCGCCCCCGGCGACCGGCTCGCGCTGGTGTCGTACGCGCCGCTGCGCCGCTGGGCGGCGGCCACGGGCGCCGACCCGGGGGCCTACGACGAACAGGGCCCCGTCTTCGTCCATGCGAAGGAGTGCCCGGGACCGGACCCGGCTGACGGCGGCCTGCCGTTCACCGACAGCCACCGGGTGCTGCGCCGCTACTCGGCCGAGGGACACATCCTGGGCGGGCGGCTGGTGGAACAGGACTTCGAAGGGGCCCTCAGGGAAGCGTTCGACGACCCGGCCGTGGCGTTCGTCCACGTCCGGGCCGTCGAGTACGGCTGTTTCCACTACGGGGTCGAGCGGCCTCAGCCCTTCAGCTCGGCCGCCACCAGCTCCGCGATCTGAACGGCGTTCAGCGCGGCGCCCTTGCGCAGGTTGTCGTTGGAGACGAACAGGGCGAGGCCGTGCTCGACGGTCTCGTCCGCCCGGATGCGGCCGACGTAGGACGGGTCCTGACCGGCGGCCTGGAGCGGGGTCGGGACCTCCGCGAGGGCCACGCCGGGGGCGCCGCCGAGCAGCTCCTTGGCGCGCTCCACGCTGATCGGGCGGGCGAACCGGGCGTTGATCTGGAGCGAGTGGCCGGTGAAGACCGGGACCCGGACGCAGGTGCCGGAGACCTTCAGCTCCGGGATCTCCAGGATCTTGCGGGACTCGTGGCGGAGCTTCTGCTCCTCGTCGGTCTCGAACCGGCCGTCGTCGACGATCGACCCGGCCAGCGGCAGCACGTTGTACGCGATCGGCGCGACGTACTTCTCCGGCTCGGGGAACTCGGCCGCGCCGCCGTCGTGGGTGAGCTTCGGCGCGTCCTCGCCGACCTTCTTGACCTGCTCGAACAGCTCGTCCACACCGGCCAGACCGGAACCGGACACCGCCTGGTACGTGGCGACGACCAGCGCTTCGAGGCCCGCCTCGGCGTGCAGCGGACGCAGCACCGGCATCGCGGCCATCGTGGTGCAGTTCGGGTTGGCGATGATGCCCTTGGGGCGGGAGGCGATCGCGTGCGGGTTGACCTCGGAGACCACCAGCGGCACGTCCGGGTCGCGGCGCCACGCCGAGGAGTTGTCGATCACGACCGGGCCCTGCGCGGCGACCTTCTCGGCCAGCGCCTTGGAGGTGGCGCCGCCCGCCGAGAACAGCACGATGTCCAGGCCGGAGTAGTCGGCGGTGGCCGCGTCCTCCACCGTCACCCCGTCCAGCTCCTTGCCCGCGCTGCGGGCGGAGGCGAACAGCCGCAGCTCGGTGACCGGGAAGCTCCGCTCGCCGAGGATCCTGCGCATGACCGTGCCGACCTGTCCGGTGGCTCCGACGATTCCGACCCTCACGGCGACTCCCTTGCGTGACCTGCGTGCGTCCGGCCTGTGTGGCCGGGACTTTTCCATCGTGCGAACTTTTCCATCATGCGGTCATCCCCGGCCCACCTGTCCACCGCATTCCCCGGTGACCTGGCCGAACGGGCCCCGACGGCCCGGAGCGCGACCGTCGTCCCTGCGGCCACACCCCTGCCGAGCTGCAGGAATTAACCCGCCGAGGCCCCGGCGCCGCAAGCTGTGCTGCCTCGCCCCTGCCCCTTTCGTCCCGGCCCACACCGGGTGTGACGTACGCCTCGGTGCGAAGCGGCGGTTGCGGGGCGAACGTTTCCGCCCGCTGCGGCGTCGTAGGGGAAACGCGGCGAGGGGAGGGGTGGCCGGTGCTGCGCAGAAAGGTCCGCCGAGGGGCGGGGGCGGCGGGGGAGGCCGTCGGCGACGATCCGCTGGACGCGGCCCAGGAGCGCCGGGTGCGGGCGGTGCTCGCGCTCGGCGGGGTACCGCAGGCGGACCTGCCGGACGGGGTGCAGCAGGTCCGCCTGCGGCTGCTGGAGCGGGCGGCGAGCGGCCAGGAGGCGCCGCGTGACGTCTCCGCGTGGGCCGCCGTCGTCGCCTCCAACCTCGCCATGGACTGGCACCGGGCCAAACGCCGCCAGGAGCGGATCGGTGAGCGCCTCGCCGCGCTGCGCCAGAGCGGCCACCCCTCCGGCGAGGACACCAGCCTGCTCTCCCTCGCCGTCGCCCGGGGCCTGGACGCGCTGCCCGACGCCCAGCGCCAGGTCGTCGTCCTGCGCTTCTACGCCGATCTGCCGGTGCGCGGCATCGCCGAGGAGCTGGGCGTCCCCGAGGGCACGGTCAAGAGCAGGCTGCACACGGCGGTACGGGCCCTGCGCGCCCGGCTGCACGAGGACGAGGTGGTGTGACGTGGCCGCCGAGCACGACCCGTACGACGGGTATGACGGGTATGACGGGTACGACGAGCGCGACGCGTACGACGAGCGCGACGCGTACGACAAGCACGACGCGTACGACAAGCACGACGCGTACGACAAGCACGACGCGTACGAGGGTGCCGCTCCCGACGACGCGCTGATGGCCGCCATCCTGGGCGAGCCGCTGCCGCCGGGGTCCGCCGAGGCCGCCGACGTGGCGGTGCTGCGGGAGCGGCTGGGGGTCCTCGGGCGGGTCCTCAGCGAGCCCTCGCCTCCACGGGAACCGGCCCCGGCCCCGGCCGCACTCCACCCCCGTCCCCGCCCCCGGCGCCACCGACGGAACCTGGCCCTCGGCGCGCTCGCCGTCGCCTGCGCGGGCGCGTTCCTCTCCGGCATGGCGTGGCTGGTGACGCAGGCCGGGGGCGGCGGTGCCGAGGACGCGGGGGCCTCCAGCGCCCAGGCCGACTCCGGCGCCAAGGAGCCCGTCGTCCCCTTCGGCAGCCCCGCCTACCTGGCCTGCGCCCGGCTGGTCGCCGAGGGCACGGTGACCGGGGCCGGACCGGCGCCCGGGGAAGCGGGCCGGCGGATCACGGTGGAGATCACCCGGCAGTACGCGCCCGAGAAGGCGTCGCGCGAGGTCACCTTCCTGACCGGGCAGGGCACCCGCGCCCCCGGCGTGGGCGACCGCGTGCTGTTCGGGCTCCCGGCGCACGGCGTCCACCCGGACGCCCTCTTCGTGGGCGAGGCCGAGATCGCCCCGGAACGCGCCCGCGTCACCGCCGCCCTGCCGGAGGCCCGCGCCCTCACGTGCGAGTGACGCGAGAGAAAGGGGGCGGGCGCCGAAGCACCCGCCCCCTCCTTCCGCGCCGTACCGGACTACGGCACGACCTTCTCGATCGCCACGCTGCCGGTGCCCGCGACCGTGCCGCGGGCGTCGACGAGCTGGACCCGACCGAAGAACTCGCGGCCCTCGGGCGCGGCGGCCAGCGCCGTCACGCTGCCGGAGACGGCGGCCGAGTCACCCGTGCCCAGCGACACCGGCGCCCCGTCGACGGTGACCGTGCCGAGGGTGGCGGCGAAGTACACGTCCCGGTAGTCGTACTCCGTGGAGCCGGCCGGGACCGCGTAGCCGACGACCTCGACGGTGTACGTGCCGGCGGCCGGGTCGGGGACGGAGACGGACTCCTCGGAGTCGCCGTCGGCGCTCTGCCCGACCAGGGTGCCGTCGGCGTCGTAGACCGCCAGGTCCAGGTCGGCGGAGGCGTCCGAGACGCCACCGATGGCCACGTCCAGCGAGGTCGCGCCCTCGGGGACCTCGACCGTGGTGGTCCGCGTGTCGCCCTCGGCGATGGCGGGACGGTCGGTGAGGGAGGAGCCCAGCGGGCCGCCCGTCAGCGTGCCGCCGTCGATCGCGGCGTACCGGTTGGTCACCGTCCAGGAGGCGGTGACCGGGGTGCCGGCCTTGGCCTCGGGCACGGTCACGACCTCGGGGTCGAAGTCCGCGCCGAGCAAGGAGACGTCCAGCGTGTACGGGTTGTCCAGGAGCGGCGAGGTGCGCCGCGACTCGACCTCGATCTCCCACACGCCGGGCTGCGGGTCGGCGTACGAGCGCACGTCGGGCTTGCAGCCGTTGCCGTCGAGGTAGTTGTTGTAGCAGTACGGCGTGGAGGTGTTGTCGAGCGGGACGCCGTACGGGTGGATGGCGATGAACCGGGTCTGGCTCTGGCCCTTCAGCCCGCCGATGGCGACCTCCAGGGTCCTGGCGCCCTCGGGGACCGTGACGAAGTAGGACGTGGTGCTGTTGCGCTGCACCGCACCGGACACGGAGTAGCTGTACTTCTGCTCCGCCGTGAGCGGGGCCGCGACCACGACCGTGGTCATGACCTGCTGGTCGACGCCTTCCGTCTGGGGGTCGTCGACCTCCAGGATCGCGCTCTTGAGCCCGGCGGACCGCGGCGCGGTCCGCACCTCGACGGTGACCGGCTGGTTCAGCGGCAGCTTCACCGTGTCGGAGCCGACGACCTCGAAGGTGCGGCCCGCGTTGTTCTCGAAGCGCAGCTTGTGCCGGAGCGCCTTGTCGGCGCCGGTGGTGCGGGTGAGCGTGATCTCGTACGTCTTCTTCTGGCCCGCCTTCAGACCGCCCTCGCGGTCGTAGAGGCCGGTGCCGAAGCCCGGGGTCTGAAGGGCGTAGTCGATCGCGGTGTCGACCGGGGCCTTGACCGTGTACTCGTGCGCCGAGGCGCCGCGCCGGATCGACTTCCAGGCGTCCACGACGTCGATCAGGCCCGCGCCCTCCTCGTACGCCTGCACACCCTTGATGTGGTCGGCGGTCGAGGTCAGCGCGGTGCGCAGGGTGGCCGGGGTGAGGTCGAGGTGCTTCTGCTTCGCCGCCGACAGCAGCAGCGCGGAGGCGCCCGCGGCCTGCGGGGAGGCCATCGAGGTGCCCTGGAGCATGCCGTAACCGGCGGGGAGTGCGTAGCCGGCCTCGGTGACCGGGGCGCCCGGCATCCAGGTCTGGATGGTGTTGATCGCCGCGCCCGGCGCGGTCAGCGTCGGCGTGAAGCCGCCGTCCTCACGCGGACCGCGCGAGGAGAACGGCATCATGGCGTACTTCTTCTCCACCGCCGAGCCGTAGTTGACCGCCCAGGTCTCCTTGGAGATGGACGCGCCGACCGAGATGACCTTGTCGGCCAGGCCGGGGTCGCCGATGGTGTTGGCGCCGGGGCCGGAGTTGCCGGCGGAGATCACCAGCTGGACGCCGTACTCGTCGATGAGCCGGGTGTACAGCTCGGCGCGGGCGTTGTTGCCGTCGTTGAGGGACGGCAGGCCGCCGATCGACATGTTGACGATGTCGACGCCCCGGTCGACGACGAGGTCGATCATGCCCTCGGTGAGGGCGACGTTGGTGCAGCCGCCGGTCCAGGTGCAGGCGCGCGAGGAGACGATCTGCGCGCCGGGGGCGGCGCCGTCCATCTGTCCGCCGAACAGGCCGTTGGCGGCCGTGATGCCCGCGACGTGGGTGCCGTGCTCGGACTCGATGACGCCGATGTTGACGAAGTCGGCCTTGGCGCCCGCGTTGTTGTAGACGACGTCCTTGCGGATCTCGACGACGAACGGCTGCCGCTCGGCGACGTCCGTCGTCGGGTCGTCGGTGCCGAAGTACCCGATCTGGTAGCCGTCCTTGTACGGCTTCATCGGGGTGTCGTCGGCGAAGTCGTGGTTGCCGTTGAGGTCGACGCGGACCGTGCCGGCCGCCGCGTCGTACAGGACGCCCCAGGAGTCGGTGGTGTCGCCGTCCCGGTTGGCGTCGCCGGCCGCGTCGCCGCCGGTGGTGTACGACTCCAGGAAGGTGCTCACCTTGTAGGGGCCGGCGGGGGCGGTCCAGGTCTCGCCGCCGTAGGTGAACGTGGGGCCGGAGACGGCGGCGGTCATCGGCCGCCAGGTCCGGTCGCCGTCGACCACCGGGTCGGTGGCCGTCACCCAGTCGACGATCTTCCGCTGGCCGGTGGTGGTCTTCTGGAGCGCCGGGTGGGCCAGGTCCACCCCGGAGTCCAGGATGCCGATGGTGATGCCGCGGCCGTCCGCCTTCGGGTTCTGCTGCACGAAGTCGACGGCGCCCGTCTCGAAGGACGGGTTGTACGGGTTCTTCGCCGGGGTGTTCTTGCCGGGGGCCTTGGCGGCGGTGGCCGTGGCCTTCTCGGCGGCGCCCTTCGCGGTGTCCGCGCTGGGCGTCGGGTCGTCCAGCGCGATCTCCTCGCGTAGATCGATGCCGTGCACGGAGGAGAGCTTCGCGGCGGCGGCGATCGCGGCGTCCGCCTTGGCGGTGGGGACGGTGGCGCGGACGTAGCCCAGCTTGTCGTAGGTGCGGCCCACGGTGCCGCCCTGGACCGCGTCCAGCTTCTTCGCGACCTCGGCGGTGTCGCCGGGGGCGGTCGCGACCATCATCGTGACGTTCTTCTCGCCGTCGGCCTTGGCCTCGGCGAGCCGGTCGGCGTCGTCCGAACCGAGCTTCTCGTGCGCGGACTTGACGGAGGGATCGGCGGTCGGCGCGGTGGTGGCCGGGCCGTCGGCGGCGAGGGCCACGGGTATCGGCCCGGCCGCGGCGAGTGCGGCGACGAGACCGGCGGCCACGGCGATACGGGCCGCGCGTCTGCCACCCGGTATCGGGTCGCGCTGAGGGGTGTGGGTCATCGGCATCCCTTGCAGGTAATCGGCATCCCTTGTGGGCTGTGGTCTACGGGCACAGGCACGGAAACGATCGGAGCCGCTCTGCTCTGATCGCCGTCGTCCGGAATGTGATCTCGGATGACCGCTCAGCTTTACGTAAGGGGTCGCTGTTTGGGGAGTGTTCACCGGGGCGGGCAGGAGTCATGGCGTACTTCCGCCATGCGCCACCGGGGACACAAGGGGTGACCGGTGACAATCCGAGCCCGGGCGCGGTCGGGCGCCCCAGTGGTGCCCAGGGCTCCGCTTGTGACCGGACGGTCACCACATCCGCACCGGCGTTCGCGGGAGCTTTGTTGTACCGGGCGGGCGGGCTCCGGAGACTTTGAGGCATCGCACCTCCTGTCATGCAACCAACAAGGGAGCCTCATGTCCTTAGCCAGAAGGGCCAGACTGCTGCTCGTGGCCCTGTCCACGGCGGCACTGTTGCCGCTGACCCTGCCGAACTCGGCATCGGCCGCCACCCCCGGCCCCGTCACCTCCTCCCCGGCCCCGGCGGAGCAGGACCACGTACTCGCGGTTCCGGACGAACCCGACGAGGACTTCGTCGAGGAATGCGAGAAGGACGAGGAAGCCAACAGCGAACAGGGCCGGGTCTGGAACCGGCGCCTGTGGTGCCAGCACACCACCAGCACCGGTGAGTTCTACCTGGACGGCAGGCCGGTCGGCGGGGCCGAGATCACTTTCACCGCCGTCGCCCACGCCGACCCGCAGGAACGCCGTGTGCGGGTCTTCTTCAGGGTCGACGACTTCGAGACGTACGGCATCGTGAACTCGTTCAGCGACATGCGGATACGGGTCGGATGCCAGGCCGGGTGCACGGTCACCAACCGGGACGACGAGGAGGACACCTGGGAGAACCACTGGCTGCTCACCTGGCGTGACCTGATGGGCTGGGCGTCCTGGGACATCGAATCGGACCCGGCGCTGGGCGTCGGCACCGACAAGCTGTCCCGTCACTTCTGGCAGTTCACCGGCCAGCTGTCCAGCGCCTACGGCAACACGACGGTCCCCGGGGTGGGCCGGCAGCACTGGATCCGCTGCGACTCCGCCACCTACTTCCGGGGCGCCCCCAGGGCCTGCATCAACGACGACGTCGTGCCGTTCCTCACGTACAGCAAGAGCGACGTGAGCCGGCCCGCTGACGGCTACGTCGGGACGGCGGGCGTGGCCCGGCACATCGAGGCCGCCCAGAACACGCCGAGCCAGACCTACCCGAACTACGGTTCCCCGAAGACGATCCCGGGCAAGTTCACCGGCGTCTGGACCGACCCCGGTCTGCACCGGGTGCCCTACAAGGGGTCCGTCTGGAGCGCCAATCAGCTGGAGAAGAACCGGGTACGGGATCACGTCGCGCCGTACAACGGACCGGACGACCTGCCGCCCAAGCCCGACGCGCCGGTCGACGCGGACGAATAC
This sequence comes from Streptomyces sp. NPDC090994, assembly GCF_044768905.1. NCBI lineage: Bacteria > Bacillati > Actinomycetota > Actinomycetes > Kitasatosporales > Streptomycetaceae > Streptomyces > Streptomyces sp. NPDC090994. The sequence continues at coordinate 69,939 of NZ_JBIVWS010000005.1, read as the reverse complement.
CCGTTCGCCACGACCCAGGAAGGGGCGGGGCAGCGGGACGGTACCGGCGCCATCACGGGCAACTTCTCCGTGCAGTGGGTGGACAGCCAGGAGAACCGGAAAGCGGGCCGTCAGCTCAGGGACTTCTACCGCACCGAGCGCATCCTGTACGGGAACCAGGACGAGTTCTACGTCCGCATAGTCCCCTGACTCGACCCGGCCCCCGGCCGGCCGAACGAACGGAAATGCATGTCATCCCTGCTGCGCGCGCTCGACACTGAGGTAGGGCTGGACTACGGGCAGTTCTGCGTCGAGGACACACGGGGGGCGGCCGGGCCCGCCGCGGACCCGGCCGGCCCCGGTGTCTGGCTGCTGGCCGGCGAGAACCAGCTCGTGGTCGAGAGCGCGTCGACCCGGACGCACAGCCCCGCGGTGCGTCTGGAGGCATGGGACGGCCCGCCCGGTCCGGCCGGCCCCGGCTGGCCGGACCGGGCACGGGCACGCGTCCGCTTCGGCAGCGCGGTGGTCCTGCTGCACGCGCTCACCGAGGAGGAACCGGACGGCGAACCACTGGTCCTCGGGCCACCGGGCGTCTACGAGGTCGACGGCCACCGTCGAGGCGGTGAACGGGTCGAGCCGCTCGTCACCGGCCGGCCCGACGCCTCGCCGCGGGGGGTGGAACAGTTCCTGCTGCGCTTCTGGCCCGTGTCCTGAACCCTCGGGAACGTCACCGGTTACCCCGGAAGGTGAACACGGAGCGACCGCCTCCCGGCCGCGCGCGGACCGGTCGCGAACGCGCAGGGCATCGCATGATCCACGTACCGTGATCGGTGTTGCCCGTTGCCGCCGCGTTCACGCACAGGCCATCCCCGGTGCCAAGCATCCGGTGGAGCGGACGTTCGCGGTTGCGACCGTCCGCGGTCACCGCCGACGCGTTCGCACTCGGGGAGAGAAGCGCATGTCGCGCACACGCTCAACCACCGGCTCCGCGCCGGGCGTCCACCGCCGCTCCGTCCTCGCCGCCACCGCCGCGGTGGCCGTCGCCGGGGGTGCCGGCTACGCCCTGCGGCCCGACGACGCCGCCGCGACCGCCACCGCCGGCACCGACGAGGCGGCGGCCCTCGCCTCCTCCCGCCGGGCCCCGGCCGCCCCCCTCGCCCCCTACACCCGCGGCACCACCCTCGCCGCCCTCGCCACCCCGCGCTCCGGCTCGGGCTCCGGTTACCGGCGCCTGGCCGACGGCCCCGGCTGGGACCGCGTCGTCCGCGACGGGCTGGCCGCCGCCCAGTCCGGCCGGGAGGGGCGCCGCACCGCCCTCGCCGCGTTCGTGCAGCTCACCGACCTGCACCTGATCGACACCCAGCACCCGCTGCGCCTCGAATACCTGCGCTCCACCGACGTGCACGCCTGGCGGCCCCAGGAGGCGCTGACCGTGCAGGGCGCGGTCGCGCTGGTCGAGCGGGTCAACGCGCTGCGCGGCGCCCCCGTCACCGGTTCCCCGCTGCACTTCGCGATGACCACCGGCGACAACACCGACAACAACGCCCGCACCGAACTGGAGTGGTTCCTCACCGTCATGAGCGGCGGACGCGTCACCCCGAACTCCGGTGACCTCCGGCACTACGAGGGCGTCCAGAACAGCGGCATCACCCAGTACTGGCAGCCCGACGCGGCCGTCCGCGACGCCGACAAGAAGCGCGGCTTCCCGCACCTCGACGGCTTTCTGACCGCCGCGACCCGCGAGGTCCGCAGCCCCGGCCTCAACCTGCCCTGGTACTCGACGGTCGGCAACCACGACGCCATGCCGCTGGGCTGTTACGCCTCCCACGACGACTCCTACCTCACCGAACTGGCCGTCGGCGGCCGCAAACTGATGGAGCTGCCCGCCGCCGAGGCCGCCAAGCTCCAGACCGCGCTGAAGAAGGCCGACGACCCCGAGGGCGCCCTGTACCGCGAGTTCCTCAAGGCGCACGCCCGCTCCATGCGCTCCGTCACGCCGGACGAGCAGCGCGCCCCCTTCACCCCGGCCGACTACCTCAAGGCCCACCTCGACCCGGCCCACCTCGGCCCCGGCCCGCACGGCCACGGCTACACCACCGCCAACGTCGACGCCGGCACCCAGTACTACAGCTTCCGCATCTCCGACGACGTCATCGGCATCAGCCTCGACACGACCGATCCCGGCGGCCACTACGAGGGCTCGATCAGCGCATCTCAACTGCGTTGGCTGGAGGCGACCCTGAAGGACAACGCGGACTCCTACGCGATCGTCTTCAGCCACCACACCAGCAAGACCATGGACAACACCCGCCCAGACCCGGCCCATCCGGACGACCAGCGCCACACCGGGGACGACGTCGTCGCCCTGCTGGGCCGCCACCGCAATGTGCTGGCCTGGGTCAACGGGCACATCCACCGCAACGCCATCACTCCGCACGAGGGGTCCGACGGCGGTGCCTTCTGGGAGATCTCCACCGCCTCCCACGTCGACTTCCCCCAGCTCGCCCGGGTCATCGAGGTGGTGGACAACAAGGACGGCACGCTGTCCCTGTTCACCACGCTCGTCGAGTCCGCCGCCCCGTCCGGCACCGACTTCACCGACCTGTCCCAGACCGGCCTGGCGGCCCTCTACCGCGAACTGTCCCTCAACGCCCCCGGCGCCCGCACCGACCTCGCGGGCGACGCGGACGACCGGAACACGGAGTTGCTGCTCAAGAAGCCGTAGCGTCGCGCTCGGTGAGGTGGGTGAGGAAGGGGTGCCAGGCGGTGGGGGAGAGGCGGAGGACGGGGCCGGCGGAGTGCTTGGAGTCGCGGACGGCTATGGCGGAGGGGAGGAGGGCGGCTTCCACGCAGTTCTGGCCGGGGTCGCTGTAGGAGGACTTGAACCAGGCGTGCTCGGACAGGGTCATGGGTTACAGCTCTCGGTCTAGTCGGTTGAGGAACTCGGGGGTGTCCTCGGGCGGCAACGCTGATGCTGTCATGGCATCGAACCGGCGCTGGAAGCGGGCGACTTCACGTGGCTTGTCAGAGGTCGATACGGACCCCCAGGCGCTGTCGGCCTGGACGCGCGGGGGGAACCTGTCACCGAAGTCGAGGATCGCGAAGTCATTGGTCGAGCGGTAGCTCCGGCGGAAAGGCAGCACCTGGACGGTGATGTGGTCCCACGTGGACAGTTCCTCGATGCGGTCGTACTGCTCACGCATCACCTCGGCGCTCCCGACCGGGTAGCGCAGGGCCGCTTCGCCGAGGATGACGTGCAGCTTGACGGGGTCCTCCCGGGTGAGCACTTCCTGGCGCTTCATCCGTAGCTCCACACCGCTTCGGACGAACTCGGACGTGTACTCCTCGACCGGCTTGTGCAACTCGTGCGTGGCGAGGGCATAGGCCTCGGTCTGGAGGAGGCCGTAGACGACCGTCGGATGGTAGGCCTTCATCGAGCGGGCCTCTGGCTCAAGTCCGACGAAGCCGGGCAGTCCCGCGGGCATGAGCCCTCGGTACTGGGTCAGCCAGTCCTGGTGGTTGGAATCCCGGTTGAGGCTGATCAGCGACTCGATGACCTCCTCGTCGGTGACGCCGTACTTGGCGAGCAGCTTCCGCAGGTCCCCGACGTAGCGGAAGTTGAGGGAGCCGGTCTCGATGCGTTGCAAGGACGCCTCGGAGATCCGCAGGCCCACGACCGCTTGCCTCCGGGTCATTCCGACGCCCTGCCCGGTGTCGCAGTTCTCGCGCAGTTGGCGCAGTTGCAGCCCGAGTTCGAGCCGTTGTGCCGTACGTCCGCGCTTCGCAGCCATGTGCACCGCCCTTGTGCTTCAGCACTTTGTGCTTGTGGTCGTGTGCAGAGTGTGACACCGGGTGTGCGGCGCGCGCAGCCGCATACGCACATTTCGGCATAGTCCAATTCCTCCGCCGCTGAATTTTCAGTGGACGTTCGATTGTGGCCCCGCGAGCGGGACGAACACGCTGGTCGGGCAACCCGCTGACGGAAGGGACCACCGATGCCCACCCCCCATCTCCCCACTCTCCTCACCCACGACTGGTCCATGGGCTACCCCATGACCCCCCGCACGGTCCGCCTGGCCCGTCTCCACGTCCGCCGTCGGCTGACGATGTGGTCATGGGCCGGGGAGATCGACGACGCCGTGCTGGTCACCTCGGAGCTGGTCGGCAACGCCGTACGGCACGGGCGGCTGCCCGGACACGAACTGTGGGTGCGTCTGAGGGAACTGGAGGGCGGTGTGCTGGTCGTCGACGTGTCGGACCCGGTGCGGACGCTCCCGGAGGTGAGGGAGGAGGCGGAGGGCGAGGACGGGCGGGGGCTGCTGGTCGTGGCGCGGCTGGCCACGCGGCTGGAGTGGTTCCCGCGCGCGGACGTCGGTAAGACGGTGCGTGCGCGGCTGGTGGCTGACACAGATCGTCAACTGATCGATCCGTACGGGACTGGTGGGCGTCCCGGCCCTGCGTGAGGGTGGTGCCGAGCCGGGTGTTCCGGCGTTGCAGCGAGAGAAGGAAGCACCCCTATGCGCGCCCTTGTGGTCGCTCACGGCGAGGCCGGGCCCGTCCGGTTCGCCGATGTCGACGAGCCCGTGCCGTCCGCCGGTGAGGCGTTGGTGGAGGTACGGCACATCGCTCTCAACTTCGGAGAGCTGAACTACGTGGACCAGTGGCCGGCCGGCGCGGTGCACGGGCACGACGCGTCCGGCGTCGTGATCCGCGCCGCGTCCGACGGCTCGGGTCCGGCCGAAGGGACGCGCGTCGCGGTGGGGATGGCTCCGCACGCGTGGGCGGAGCGGGTGGCGGTCGGCACCGCCTCGCTCGGCACCGTCCCCGAGGGCGTGGAACTGGCCGACGCCGCCGCGCTGGGGATCGCCGGGGTCACCGCGCTGCGGGTGCTGCGCACGCGTTCCCTGCTGGCCCGCGACGTCCTGGTCACCGGCGCCAGCGGGGGCGTGGGGCACTTCGCCGTCCAGTTGGCGGCGCTGGCGGGCGCCCGGGTGACGGCACTGGTCGGCTCGCCGGAGCGGGCCGCCGGACTGCGTGAACTGGGCGCCGACGAGGTGCTGACCGACCTGGCCGGGACCGGGCGCCGGTTCGACCTCGTCCTCGACACGGTCGGCGGGCCCTTGGTGGCCCAGGCGTGGGATTCCCTCGCCGAGGGCGGCACCGTCCACCTGGTCGGCTACTCCTCCGGGCAGGACACCACGTTCCCGGCGGGGACCCTGTTCGGCTTCGGCGAACCCCGCCGTATCGCCACGTACGGCGACATGACGCCGACCGGCGGAGAACTGACGGACCTGCTGGGCCTCATGGCCGCCGGCAGGCTCTCGGCACCGGTCGGACGGCGCGGCGACTGGCGGGACGTGGACGACGCCGTACGGGCGCTGTTCGCGCGGAAGGTGCACGGCAAGGTCGTCCTCGACGTGACGTCCTCGACGTGACCTGACGCTCCGCTGCGGCGGCGGCGGACGAGAATGGGCGCATGGACGTGCTGGCGGAGGTCTTGCGGGTCTCGGGGGCGCGAGGGGCGCTCGGGGTCGTGCTGAAGGCCGGGGGAACCTGGGGCATGTGGCTGGACTCCTACCCGGGAGCGGCACTGCACGTGGTCGCCCGCGGCACGGTGTGGCTCCACGCCATCGGCGAGAAGCCGCTCCAGGTGCGGGCCGGGGACGCCGTCCTGGTGGCGCCGGGCACCGCCCACGGCCTGGCGGGCGCCGCCGGCGTGACGATGGGTTCCTGCGACCGTGAGGCGGCGGCCCGGGCGTTCGGCGACGGCCGGGCCCTGCGGCTGGGCTCGGGGCCGGCCGAAACGGAAGTGATCGTCCTGCACTACGAGCAGGACCCGGAGGTGAGCACCCCCGTGCTGACCTCCCTCGCCCGGCCGATGCACGTCACGGCCGACCAGAACGCGCAGTTCGGAAGGACCGTCGAACTCCTCACGGCGGAACTCGCGCAGCCCCAGATCGGCACCACCGCCGCCGTCAACAGCATCGTCGACCTGCTGCTCGTCCAGTTCGTACGCGCCTGGCTGGCCCGTCACCCGCAGGAGCGGTCCGGCTCATGGCTGGGCGCGATGCGCGACCCGGTCGTGCGCGACGCCCTGGCACAGGTTCACGCCCGGCCGGAACACCCCTGGACGACGGAGACCCTGGCCGCCGCGACGAGCGTCTCCCGGGCGACGCTGACCCGGCGGTTCCGGGCCGCCCTCGGACAGACGCCGGGCGCGTACGTGACGCAGTGGCGCGTCGACCTGGCCTCCGTCCGGCTCCGCGACACCGACGAGCCGGTCGAGTCGATCTCCGGCGCCGTCGGCTACGCCTCCCCGCACGCCTTCAGCCGCGCCTTCCGACGCGCCCGGGGCATGCCCCCGGGCGAGTACCGCTCCCGCCTGCGCCGCCACCGCACCGACAGGCCCCACGGAAACGGATGACACCTCACCCCGAAGTGTCATCCGTTTCCGGGGGCCTGTCACCCGTCCTCGGAGCCCAGTGCGCGTGCTGCGTGCCCTGCTGCACGGCGAACACCGCCGCGCCGTCCCGCGCCGTGTTCGTCTGCCGCAGCACGGACGCGCCCGGCCCGGCCGCCGCGGCGAGAGGGGCCAGCAGCGGCCCGCAGGACGGGTCGCGGCGCAGCAGCGCGGCCAGTTCCAGGGACCAGTAGCCGGACAGGACACGGCGTACGTCGTCCGGGGCCCCCGCGTCCCGGAGCAGCGCGGCGTCGTCGTCGAGCCGGTGCTCCACCGCGGCGCCCCGGCCGTCGCCGGACCGGCGGAACAGCCCGACGACCGTGTTCCGGGTCTCCTGCCACACGTCCGTGGCCATGGCGGCGACCAGCGCGGTGGCGCCCGACTGGGCGAGGAGGGTCAGTTCGTCGTTCATCGGTGCTCCTCCACGGCTACGGCGGTCTCAGCGGCCTCGGGTGACGGTGATGTGCTGGTCGCCGTTCTGGCTGGCGTTGACGACACCGCCCCGCGAGGCGTTGTTGACCATCGTCGAGCCGCCCGCCGGTCCCCCGGGCCGACGGTCCCGGCCGCGCCCGGCCGGTTCCGGGAGCGCCGGGGTCCAGCCGGGGGTGTGCAGCCAGGCGTGGGTGGCGAGTTCCTTCACCTCGACGTCCACCCGGTGGAACTGACCCGGGTCGATGCCCTCGTAGCCGTGCCGCACCGTCTCGTCGTAGAAGTGCTGCGACATCAGCAGCGAGAGGGGGACCGGCCACGGCGCCGCCGCCAGCGCCTCGCGCGCCGCGGGGGCGTCCAGGAGCCGGGCCAGCGTCTCCAGCGGGCTCCCGGCGACCTCGCCGCCGGGCAGCAGACAGACCTCGCCGGCGTGCAGGGCGACGCGGACCCGGAAACGGGTCGCCGCGTCGCGGGCGGCGCTGTTGTGGGCGGTCAGCAGGTCCGCCAGCGCGTGGACGAGCGGATGGACCAGGCTCGCCTTGCGCGTCCCGGCGGGCGCGACCAGCCGCAGCCCGTCGCCCAGGTCGGCGCGCGCACACGCCTCCCAGTCGACACCGCCACGCGCGCAGGCCGCACGCAGCACCGACCGCAGCGTCTCCCGGTTCTCCAGCAGCGGTACGTTGCCCCGCCCGGACGACTTCTCGATGTCCACGGCCAGCACGGCCCGGTACTCCCACTGCTGTTCCATGCGGCAAGCGGCCCTTCTCGGCGATCGGTGGCGCGGTGGCGCGGGGCGCGGCGCGGAGCCCGCACGTACGACGGGCCCCGCGTCGGCTCCCCCGCGTCCCAGTGTGGCGCGGGGGCCGTGCGAACAACTCGTAGGAATACGAGGAGTTGTGGGGTTCCGGAGACTTTCCGGTGCGCACACTGGTCCGGGCGGCACCACCGGACCCGTCAAGGAGGCGGAGACCATGAAGGCAGGGCACGCGGACCGCGCGGACGGCGACTGGCCGCCGTCGACCCTGCTCGGCGGCCTCGGCCCGGCCGACCGGCGGCGGCTGCTGGAACTGGGGACGCGGGTGGCGTACCCGGCCGGCCGGGTGCTGCTGCGCGAGGGGGACCGCACGGACCACGTGCTGATCCTGCTCGACGGCCTGGTCAAGGTCACCGCGCACGCCGACGACGGGCGCGACGCCCTGCTGGCCGTACGGGTGGGCGGGGACGTCGTCGGCGAGTTCGCCGCGGTCGACGGACGCCCCCGCTCGGCCACGGTGACCGCCTGCGGACCGGTGCTCGCGCGCAGCGTCACCCGGGCCGGCCTCGACGCCTGCACCCGCACCGAGCACCGGATCGCCCACGCCCTCCAGCAGGCCGTCGTCGCCAAGCTGCGCGCCGCCACCACCCACCGGGTCACCTTCACCGGCTGCGACGCGGCCACCCGCGTGGCCCGCGTCCTGCACCACCTGGCGCTGGCCTACGGCGAACGCAGCGGCGCGGGCGCCGAGATCCGCTGGCCGATCACCCAGCAGGAACTGGCGACGCTCGCGGGCGCCTCCGAACCCAGCGTGCACAAGACGCTGCGCCGGTTCCGGGAGACGGCGGTGGTCACCCCCGGCTACCGCTCCATCCGCGTCGACGACCTGCGGCGGCTGCACGCCATCGCCTACGCGGAGCACTGAGTTCCGTATCTCCGCGGTGACCGGAGTGCGGCGCCCCCAGTTGTGAGGGAGGGGTGCCGACCGTGGGGGGTCCGCCGGGAAACCGTATTTCTACGGTGGCCAGGTCGGCGCACGGGACTAGCGTGACGGCTCGTTCCACGGACGGACGGCACGACAACGGGGTGAGGGAATGGCCGACAACGGCGACAACGCCGACAACGCCGACAACACGGACGAGGACGACGCGCGCGGCGACAACCGGGCGGACATCGGCGGGGACGCGAACGCGCCGGTGGTGGTGGGCTCCAACAACCTGGTCATCGACGCGGACCACGGTTCCACGGTGACCGTGCTCATGGAACGCCGACGGCCGCGGCCCGGACGCCGCGGCACGGTGGCGCTGCTCCCGCGCCGGCAGCGCGCGCCGCTGGGCCGGGAGGCCGAACTCGCCGCGATCGCCGCCGCCGTCGCGGCCGGTGAGACGGTGCAGCTGTGGGGGGAGCCCGGCGTCGGCAAGAGCGCGCTGCTGCGCTACGCCGCCCGCGCCCTCCCGCCGGGCGAGGACGGGGTGATCTTCCTCGACGCCGCCCGGCGCGAACCGGAGGACCTCGCCCAGGACATGTTCGAGGCCTGCTACGAGACCAGCGGCTACGCCCCCTCCAGCAGCGACCTGCGCCACCTGATGGCCGGCCTGAAACCGACGGTGTACGTCGACAACGCCGACTACCCGGCCCCGCGGCTGCGCGCCTTCATGGACACGGCGCCCGACGCCACGTTCGTCCTGGCCTCCCAGGAGGGGTCGCTCAGCGGGACCGACGGCACGGCGCGGCGGCTGACCGGCATCGGCCTGGACGCGGCGATGGAACTGCTGGGCCGGGAACTGGGCCGGCACGTGGTCGAGGCAGAGGAGCAGGACGTCGCCGCGTCCCTGTGGGAGGCCGCGGGCGGCCGTCCGCTGCCGCTGCTGCGGGCGGCGGCCCTGGCCCGGCTCGACCCGTCGGGCACGGCCGTGCTGCCCCGGCCCGGCGCGGTGGCCGAACTGCTGCCCCGGCTGCTCGCCGGACTCGACGCGCCGGCCCGGCGCGCCCTGCACCTGCTGGCCATCGTCGGCGCCGAACTCGACCCCGTCCACTTCGGCCTGCTCGACGGCGCCCCGGACCCCGGGGCGCTGTGCGCGTCGCTCGCCAGGCTCGGTCTGGCCGAGGAGACGGAGCGGGGCTACCGGGTGGTGACGGACGTCGTACCGGCGCTGCGGGAGCACGGCGGACCCGCGCCGTTCTCCGTGGAGCAGCTGTGCCACCACTTCGCGCGGTGGGCCGGGCAGGCGGCGACGAGCGCGGCCCAGGTCGCCGCGCACAACGGCGCCCTGGAGCGGGTCGCGGACCTCGCGGTACGGGCCGGCCGCCCCGACCTCGCCGTCCGGGTCGCCCGGGCCGCCTCCCCGGCCCTCGCCCGCTCCCTGCGCCTGGGCGTCTGGGGCCGCCTCCTCGACCGGGGCCTGCCCGCGGCACGGCGGGCCGAGGACGGGTGGGCGGAGGCGTACTTCACGCACGAGCAGGGCATCCACGCGGTCCTGACCGGCAACCGGGTCGCCGCGGCCGTGCTCCTGGCCGGGGCGGCCAAGCTGTGGCACGACCTGGGCGACACGCAGGGCGCGGAGGCGGCGCAGGCGGCCCAGCAGTACCTGCCCCAACAGCCCCCGCCGACCGACCCGACACCGCCCGCCCCGTCGACCGACGGCGGCGGCACCGAGCCCGTCACGACCGACCCGCCTTCCCTGGAACCGACGTCCGCCCAGCCGGCGGACGCGCCGGCTTCCGACCCGATGTCCGCCCAGCCGATGGACGCACCGGCCGCCGACCCGGCGTCCGCCCAGCCGATGGACACGTCGGCTTTCGACCCGGCGTCCGCGCAGCCGGTGAACGCGCCGGACGCCCACGCGACGTCCGCGCACCCGGCCGACCCGCCCGGCGCCGACCCGTCGTTCGCGCACCCGGCCGACCCGCCCGCCGCCGACCCGTCGTTCGCACACGCGTCGAGCCCGTCGGGCCCGCCGACCGGCACCGACCCCTACTCCCTGTCCAGCGCGACGACCCCGCCCCCCGACCTGTCCGCCGCGCACACCGCGGCGACGCACTCGGGCGCGGGCGCCGCGGGCGCCGGGGCCGCCCCGATGAGCACGGGAGCCGCCGCCGTCCTCAAGGTGGCCGCGGCCGTCGCCGCCGTCGTCATCGGCGGCGTCGCCGTCGACCAGTACCAGGACGCGCAGAACAGCTCCCACAGCGCCGCGACGACCCCGAGCTACTCGTCCACCGCCACCTACACGCCCACCTACACGCCGGACACGAGCGTCTACGACCAGGAGACGGACCTCTACGAGGAGGAGACCCCGGCCCCGGAGCCCGAGCCGGAGCCGACCGGACTCGCGGGCATCTGGCAGCTCGCCGACGGCAGCATGATCGAGTTCGAGGAGTCGGGCCCGGACAGCTACACGACCACGGGGAGGGACTACTGCGGTGACGTCCTGACGACCGAGTTCACCGGCGGCGGTGGCACCTACAGCGCCACCCAGCCCCTGTACGACGTCGATCGGGACTGCGCTTCCCTCGGGGAAAGCCTGGTCACCGTCACCCTCGGCACGGACCCGGACACCGCGCAGTACTCGGTCGAGGTGAAGTCCACGTACCAAGAAGGGACGCAGTGCTACACCTGCGGCACCTTCTCCCTCACCCGGTTCTCCTAGAAAGGCCCACCGATGTCCCGCGAGAAGCCCCCCACCCACAACTCCGTCCACATCGGCGGCGACGCCCACGGCCCCGTCGTCGCCGGCGACGGCAACCGCGTCGACGTCCGCACGCCCGAGCCGGCCGCCCAGCCCGCCGGCCCGGCCATGCACAACACGGCGGACCAGGGAGCCACCGTCTACGCCGTCATGAACGGCAACCAGTACCTCGGCCGGACCGCCCCCGAGGAGGACTGACCCCCACTGGTGCGGCGGACGGCTACCGGGGCAGTACCACGAGGTACGCGGCCGGCTCCCGGTCGCCCGCCGCCATCAGCGCCGTACGCACCACCACCGCCTGCTGCTCCGGTACGTCCCGCAGCTCCCGCGGGGTGAGGTGGACGACGGTGACGCCCAGCCGCTCCAGCCGCTCGCGCTTGCGGGCGGCCCGGGACGCCTGCGCGTCGTCGCCCTGCCGGTGGCCCCGCGTGTCCAGTTCCACCGCGACCGCGTGGTCCGGCCAGTAGGCGTCCAGCCCGCCCAGGCGGGGGCCGCCGGGCAGGCGCAGCTCGACGTTCCAGACCGGGTCCGGCAGCCCGTACTCGCGCACCATCCGGTACAGCCGGTCCTCCGTGATCGCCCGTCCCTCGGCCACCAGCGACTCCACCGCGTCCACCACGTGCGGCCGGCTCAGCAGCCGGGCCCGCCGCAACTCCCGTACCACCGCCGCCGGTTCGCAGTGGCCGCCGCGCACCGCCTCGGTCAGCAGGCGGTGCACGGCCGCCGCGTCGGTCAGCACCGCCACCGCGTCGGCCAGGGCGCGGGCGACCGGCGCCACGGGAACCCCGGTGACGGTCTCCGGCTCCGGCGGCGCGGTCGCGCGCACGATCCGCGCCCAGCCGGCCGACCGCAGCCGACGCTGCCGGGGCACCAGGACGTCGATGGTGTCCAGGGACGGCAGCGGGGGAGCGCCGGCGACACCGTGCAGGGTCAGCGCCGCCAGTCCCGTGATCATCGCCCCGGACCGCCCGGCACCGGCCTCCCCGCCCGGACCGGGCTGCGCCGGCACACCGCCCGCGGTCCGCTGCGGCGCCGCGTACAGCAGTACGGCCCGCAGCCGTTCCTCGCCGGTCGGCGGGCCGGGGCGGAGCAGGACGACGCCGGGCAGCAGCCGCTGCCAGGGCCCGCCGGGCCGGCACCGCTCGTCGGTCTCGGCGGCCGTGACGCCGTGCGCGCGGAGCTGGACGGCGGTCAGAACACGCCCCGAGTCGGCGACCGGGTGGTGCGAGGGGCGGGGCGAGAGCGGGGTGTTGTGCGTCATGACCGGAAATTTCCCGCATCCCGGCCCTCTTGTAACCCCTGTGACGAGACCGCCACCGAATCCGGACAAGACCGCCTTTCGGGACACCAGTTCGGATACCGGAAACCCCTGGCCCGCCGAGGTGCGGACCAGGGGTTACGGGGCGGATCGCGCCGGTTGTGTAACGGAAGGGGTGCGGCGGTGTGCCTCAGCCGGCGGCGGCCTCGTCGCACGCCTGTCCGCGCAGCGCCCTGCCCAGGTCGTCCCGCGCCTCCAGCACCAGCCGCCGCAGCGCGGGCGCGGCGTCCTCGTGGGCCGCCAGCCACGCGTCGGTCGCCGCCAGCGTCTCCGGCGAGTCCTGGAGTCCCGGGAACAGCCCCCGGACCACGTCCATGCCGATCTGGATCGACCGCTCGCTCCACACCCGCTCGATCACCGCGAAGTACTTCTCCGCGTACGGCGCGGTCAGCTCCCGCTGGGAGGGCTGGGCGAAGCCCGCGATCGTCGCCTCGACGAGGGCGTTGGACAGCGCGTCCGACTCCACCACCTGCGCCCACGCCTGCGCCTTCACCGCCGCCGACGGCCGGGCGGCCAGGCAGCGCACCTGGTGGCGCTTGCCGGAGGCGGTGTCGTCCCGGGCCAGCTCGGCGGCGAGCACCGTCTCGTCCACCGCGCCGTGCGCCGCCAGCGGCTCCAGGAACGCCCAGCGCAGCTCCTGGTCCACGTCCAGGCCGTCGATCTTCTCGGTGCCCTCCAGCAGCCCGTGCAGCAGCGCGAGGTCCGCCTCCTCGGCGGCCACCGCCGCGAAGAAGCGCGCCCACGCCAGCTGGGGCTCGCCGCCCGGGGCCGCCGCCCGCAGCTCCCGCAGCGCGCCCTCGGCCAGCAGCCGTCCGCCGGTCTCCCGCCAGGCGGGGGCGGCGTAGTGGGTCAGCGCCGAGTCGGCCCAGGCGTGCAGCATTTGGAGCACGCCGATGTCCGACTCGCGCCCCGCGAACCGCAGCACCAGGTCGACGAAGTCCCGCGCGGGCAGCAGCGCGTCCCGCGTCATGTTCCACAGCGCCGACCAGCACAGCGCGCGGGCCAGCGGATCGGTCATGTCACCGAGCCCGTCCCGCAGCGCCGCCAGCGAGGCCGTGTCGAAGCGGATCTTGCAGTACGTCAGGTCGTCGTCGTTGACCAGCACCAGCTCCGGCGCCTGCTCCCCGGCCAGCTCCGCGACGACCGTCCGCGGCCCGTCGACGTCCGCCTCGGCCCGCGCGTACCGCTGAAGCGCACCGCCCTCGCCCCGCCGGTACAGCCCGACCGCCACCCGGTGCGGACGCAGTTCGGGGTGCGACTCGGCGGCCTCCTGCACCACCGCCAGCTCGTCGATCCGCCCGTCGGTGGTGAGCAGCACCTGCGGGGTGAGCGCGTTGACCCCGGCCGTCTGGAGCCAGGACCGCGCCCACGCCGCCATGTCCCGCCCGCTGGTCTCCTCCAGCACCGACAGCAGGTCGCCCAGGCGCGTGTTGCCGTACGCGTGCCGCTTGAAGTAGCGCCGCGCGCCCTCCAGGAACGCGTCCTGGCCGACGTACGCCACCAGCTGCTTGAGCACCGAGGCGCCCTTGGCGTACGTGATGCCGTCGAAGTTGAGCTTGGCGTCCTCCAGGTCACGGATGTCGGCCGTGATCGGGTGCGTGGAGGGGAGCTGGTCGGCGCGGTACGCCCACGCCTTGCGGCGGTTGGCGAAGGTGATCCAGGCGTCCTTGAACCGGGTCGCGCCGACGTTGGCGAAGGTGCCCATGAAGTCCGCGAAGGACTCCTTCAGCCACAGGTCGTCCCACCACTCCATGGTGACCAGGTCGCCGAACCACATGTGCGCCATCTCGTGCAGGATCGTGTTGGCGCGGCCCTCGTACGACGAACGCGTCACCTTCCCGCGGAAGATGTACTCCTCCCGGAAGGTCACCAGCCCCGGGTTCTCCATCGCCCCGAGGTTGTACTCCGGCACGAACGCCTGGTCGTACTTGCCGAACGGGTACGGGTAGTCGAAGTGGTCGTGGAAGAAGTCCAGCCCCTGCTTGGTCACCAGGAACACGTCGTCGGCGTCGAAGTAGGGCGCCAGCCCCTTGCGGCACAGCGCGCCCAGCGGGATCTCCAGCCGCGTCCCGTCCGCGAGGGTCCGCTCGTAGGAGTCCGTCACGTAGTGGTACGGCCCCGCGACCACGCAGGTGATGTACGTCGAGATGGGCTTCGTCTCCGCGAACCGCCACACCCCGTCGACGCGCTCCCCGGCGCCGCCCGACCACACCGTCCACTCCTCGGGCGCCCGCACCTCGAAGCGGAAGGGCGCCTTCAGGTCGGGCTGCTCGAAGCCCGCGAAGACCCGGCGGGAGTCGGCCGGCTCGTACTGGGTGTAGAGGTAGACCTCGCCGTCCTCCGGGTCGACGAACCGGTGCAGGCCCTCGCCGGTACGGGAGTACGCGCACTGGGCGTCGACGACCAGCTCGTTGTCGGCGGCCAGGTCCTCCAGGGCGATCCGGGAACCGTCGAAGACCTCGCTCGGGTCGAGGTCGCGGCCGTTGAGGGACACGGCGGTCACGCTCGGCGCGACGAGGTCGGCGAAGCTGGAGGCACCCGGCTCGTTGCAGCGGAAGCGGACCGTGGTGACGGACCGGAAGGTGCGCGGCCCCGCGCCGTCCGCGTCTCCGACCGCGGAGCGGACGTCGAGGGACACCTCGTACCCGTCGACGGACAGCAGGGCGGCCCGCTCCCGGGCCTCGTCACGGGACAGATTCTCACCGGGCACGGGCGGCACTCCCTCGGCGCGTGTTCAGGATGTGGACAGCACCGATCCTCCCACGTGCCCCTGACGGCGGACAGCCGGGGAATGGGCGTGCCCGGCCAGGTGTTCACCGAGGACGTCACCCGTCGCACCACGCGCCCCACGAGGAGAGACATGCCGGAGAAGACCCCGGTCGACTTCTGGTTCGACCCGCTGTGCCCCTGGGCCTGGATGACCTCCCGCTGGGTGCTGGAGGTGGAGAAGGTCCGCGACATCCAGGTGCGCTGGCACGTGATGAGCCTGGCCGTCCTCAACGAGGACAAGCTCGACGACCTCCCCGAGGAGTACCGCGAGATGCTGGCGACCAAGGCGTGGGGCCCGGTCCGCGTCGTCATCGCCGCCCAGGAGGAGCACGGCCCCGAGGTCCTCGGCGCCCTCTACACCGCGCTCGGCACCCGCTTCCACAACCAGGGCGAGGGCCCGACCAAGGAGGCGACCGCCGCCGCCCTGAAGGACGCCGGCCTGCCCGAGTCCCTCATGGACCACTGGGACGACACGCCGTACGAGCCGCAGCTGCGCGCCTCCCACCAGGAGGGCATCGAGAAGGTCGGCCAGGAGGTCGGCACCCCGGTCATCGCCGTCCCCGGCGCCGACGGCGAGCAGCTCGCCTTCTTCGGCCCGGTCGTCACCCCCGCCCCCAAGGGCGAGGAGGCCGCCCGCCTCTGGGACGGCACCCTGGCGGTCGCCTCGGTCCCCGGCTTCTACGAGATCAAGCGCACCCGCACCAAGGGCCCGGACTTCAGCAACCTCTGATCACTGCCGGCCCGCGCGGCACACACCGGAGAACCCCCGTGAGTCACGTCCTCACGGGGGTTCCCCTTTTTTCCGCCTGCCGTCGCGAAAGGTGAGAAGACGATCACGAGGCAGGACGCTTCACCCGGCCCGGACCTCAGGGCGCCAGCAGCAGCACGTCGGTGCGGGACCTGGCCGCCTCGTAACGCCGGGCCACGTCCTGCCAGTTCACGACCGCCCACATGGCGTCGATGAAGTCGACCTTCTGGTTCTTGTACTGGAGGTAGAAGGCGTGCTCCCAGGCGTCGAAGACCAGGATCGGGACCGACCCCTGGCCGACGTTGCCCTGGTGGTCGTAGACCTGCTCGACGATCAGCCGGCCGCTCAGCGGCTCATAGGCGAGCACGCCCCAGCCGGAGCCCTGCGTCGTCGCGGCGGCCTTGGTGAGCTGCGCCTTGAAGCCGGCGAAGGAGCCGAAGGACTCGGCGATCGCGTCCGCGAGGTCACCGACGCCGTCGGCGGCCAGCGGTTCGCCGCCGCCGTCGCCGGTCATGTTGTGCCAGTAGATCGAGTGCAGGATGTGGCCGGAGAGGTGGAAGCCGAGGTTCTTCTCCAGGCCGTTGATCGATCCCCACTGCTCCTTGTCCCGCGCCTCGGCGAGCTGCTCCAGGGTGTCGTTGGCGCCCTTCACATAGGCCGCGTGGTGCTTGTCGTGGTGCAGCTCGATGATCTCGGGGCTGATCACGGGGGCCAGCGCGGAGTAGTCGTACGGCAGTTCAGGAAGCGTGTACACGGGCATGACGGACCGATCCCCTTCGACCTCTTATTGCAAAAGGCTTGCAAGTGCACGCTAGCAGCAAGTGTTGGCTCAGGGGGATCGGAGGGGCGACCGGAGGGGGGATTTCCCGGGCGTGCCGCCGGAACACGGAAGGGCCCCCGCACGGAACGCTGTCCGTGCGGGGGCCCTCGCGAAGCTCCGGGCGGCGGCTAGCCGCGCGCCCGCCGCCGCTGCCGGGCATAGCCGACGGCCGCCAGGACCAGCGTCATCGCGCCCGTCGAGTACAACTGCACCCGCGTGTCCGGCTCGCGGGCCATCAGCGCGAACACCGCTGCCATGCCCGCCAGCGCCACCCAGGTCAGCCACGGGTACGCCCACATGCGTACCACCAGCCTCTCGGGCGCCTCCCGCTCCAGCCGGCGCCGCAGCCGCAGCTGCGAGACGGCGATGAAGATCCAGACGACCAGGATGACCGCGCCGATCATGTTCAGCAGCCAGGCGAAGACGTCGTCCGGCCGCCAGTAGCTCAGCAGTACGCAGCCGAAGCCGAAGAGCGAGGAGACCAGCACCGCGACCCGCGGCACCCCGCCCGACACCCGGCCCAGCGCCTTCGGCCCCTGGCCGCGCTCGACCAGCGAGTAGCCGATGCGGGAGGCGCCGTAGATGTTGGCGTTCATCGCGCTCAGCAGCGCGACCAGTACGACGACGTTCATGAGCTGACCGGCGCCGGGGATGCCGAGTTCGTCGAGGGCGGCGACGTACGGGCCCTTCTCCACCACCTCCGGGGAGTCCCAGGGGACCAGGGTGACGATGACCGCCATCGAGCCGATGTAGAACAGCGCGATCCGCCACATCGCCGTCCGCACGGCGCTCGCCACGCCCTTGACCGGGTTCTCCGACTCGGCCGCCGCGATGGTCACCGTCTCCAGGCCGCCGTAGGCGAAGACCGAGGCGAGCAGGCCGATGATCAGACCGTTGCCGCCGTTGGGCAGGAAGTCGCCCAGGTGGGAGGTGCCGGGGGAGTCGGTGCCCGGCAGGACGCCGGCGACCGCCAGCACGCCCAGCACCAGGAACAGCGAGATCGCGCCGACCTTGAGCGCGGCGAACCAGAACTCGAACTCGCCGAAGTTCTTCACGGCGGCCAGGTTCGTCCCGCAGAACACCACCATGAACAGCGCCACCCAGGCCCACTCGGGCGTGCCCGGCAGCCAGCCGTGGACGATCTGCGCGGCGCCGATGCCCTCCAGGCCGACGGCCGTGCACAGCAGCACCCAGAACGCCCAGCCCGCCGTGAACCCGGCCCAGGGGCCGATCGCCCGCTCGGCGTGCGCGGAGAAGGTGCCCGACGAGGGATACGCGGCGGACATCTCGCCGAGCATCCGCATCACCAGCATCACGAGCAGGCCGGAGACGGCGTAGGCGACGACGATCGACGGCCCGGCGGCGGCGATGCCGGCCCCGGACCCGACGAACAGCCCCGCGCCGATCACCCCGCCGAGGGCGATCATCGACAGATGGCGCTGCTTGAGACCGTGGGAGAGCGAGAGGCCGTCGGCGGTCCCCGACGGCAGATCGGTGGTGGTGCTGGGCATGGGCGCGGCTCGTCCCTTGCTGCGAGGGGGTAAATGCGAGGGGGTGGATGCGAGGGGGTGAATACGAGGGGGCAAAACGACAACAGTCTGGGCGTACGCGCGGTCCGCCGAAGTGACTGACCAGTATCCGGAATGGAGAATTCCGGAGCGTGGCGTTCCGGTCACTCCACGGCAGTGCGGAGAGGTGTGTCACCGCACCTCAGTGACCGGTGTCACCCCCGTGCCGGTGCGACGCGCCCCCGTTGTCCGAAGCCAACCAACTCCGTGGCGCCGCCTTTGTCGGGCGCCGACGGTGATCCGTGTCAGTGCGGCGGTATAGCGTCGCGGTGTCCCGAACCGTCCCTCACCGCCCAGCGGAGGCCCCATGAGCACCGCCACCGTCCTCGCCCGTCCCGGCCGGGTACTCGCCGACCTGCTCCCTGCCTCCCGGGTCAGGGACGCCGCGCTGGTGGCCGGCGGCGCCGCGCTCACCGGCCTCGCGGCCCAGATCGCCGTGCCCGTCCCCGGCTCCCCGGTGCCGGTGACCGGCCAGACCTTCGCCGCGCTCCTCGTCGGCACCGCTCTCGGCGCCGGCCGCGGCGTCCTCTCGCTCGCGCTGTACGCGCTGGTGGGCATGGCGGGCGTGCCGTGGTTCGCGGGCGGCGGCTCGGGCGTGTCCCTGCCGTCCCTGGGCTATGTCTTCGGCATGATCCTCGCCGCCTCGGCCATGGGCGCCCTCGCACGCCGCGGCGCCGACCGCTCCGCCTGGCGGACGGCCGGCGCGATGCTGCTCGGCGAGGCGATCATCTACGCCGTCGGCGTCCCCTACCTGGCCCTGTCCACCGGCATGTCGGCCGGCGCCGCGATCGCGGCGGGCCTCACCCCGTTCCTCATCGGCGACGCCCTGAAGGCCGCCCTGGCGATGGGCGTGCTGCCCGCCGCCTGGAAGCTGGCCGACCGGCGCTGACGCCGGCCCGCTCCCACGCAGAGGCCCGCCGGGCCGCCGTACACCTCCGTACGACGGCCCGACGGGCCTCTCGCGTACCGGGGCCGCGCCCCGGCGAGGCCGGCGAGGGCAGCCACCCGGGAGCCACCGCGTCCACCCGGCGGTGAGCGCCGACGGCGCGGCGTACCAGGTCGCCCCTGATACCGGCCGGAGACCGAGGAGGACGCCCTGAAGCTCTACGAGAAGGCCAGGAAGAGCTTCACTCTGCTCCGACCCCGCGCTCGCGCTCCCGCTCCCGCTCCCGCTCGCGCCCGCCCCCGACCCGTTCCCGGACCAGCGCCACCACCAGCACCACCGCCGCCACCAGCAGCGACAGCAGGATCGTCGTCCGTCCGTCGTGCTCGGTGTCGGTCAGCATGTAACCCAGCACGAAGACGATCAGCGCCGCCGTCGCCCAGGTCAGATACGGGTACAGCCACATCCGCACGACCAGCTTCTCCGGCGCCTCCGCCTCGATGATCCGCCGCATCCGCAGCTGCGAGAAGCAGATCACCAGCCAGACGAACAGGGCCACCGCGCCCGAGGAGTTGACGAGGAAGAGGAAGACGGAGTCGGGCCACTTGTAGTTGAAGAAGACGGCGAGGAAGCCGAACGCGACCGAGGTGAGGATCGCCGTCCGCGGCACCCCGCCCGGCGTGGTCCGCGCGAACGACCGCGGCGCGTCCCCGCGCTCACCCAGTGAGAAGGCCATCCGGGACGCGGTGTAGAGCCCCGAGTTGAGGCAGGACAGGACGGCGGACAGCACGATGACGTTCATGATCTGCCCGGCGTGCGGGATGCCCAGCGAGTCCAGCGCGGCGACGTAGGAGCCGTCCTCGGTGATCGACGCGCTGTCCCAGGGCAGCAGGGACACCACCACGAGGATCGACCCCAGGTAGAAGACGGCGATCCGCCAGATGACGCTGTTGGTCGCCTTGGCCACCGCCCGCTGCGGATCGTCGGACTCGCCGGCCGCCAGCGTCGGGATCTCACTGCCCATGAACGAGAAGACGACGAGCAGGACGCCGGTGAGGATGGCGCCGGGCCCGTTGGGCAGGAAGCCGCCGTGCTCCGTCAGGTTGGACAGCCCCGCCTGATCGGTGTCGGCCCCGGGCAGCACGCCGAACACGGCCAGCCCGCCGACGACGATGAACGCCGCGATGGCGACGACCTTGATCCCGGCGAACCAGAACTCGAACTCCCCGTAGGAGCCGACGGAGACCAGGTTGGTGGCGGTCAGCACGATCATCACGATCAGCGCCCACCCCCACTGGGGCACGGCCGGGACCCACTCCTCCAGGATCGACGCCCCGGCGGTCGCCTCGACCGCCAGCACCACCACCCAGAAGAACCAGTACAGCCAGCCGATCGAGAAACCGGCCCACCGCCCCAGCGCCCGGTCGGCGTGCGCGGAGAACGAACCGGAGGTCGGATTGGCCACGGACATCTCGCCCAGCATCCGCATCACCAGCACCACCAGCGTGCCGACGAGCGCGTACGACAGCAGGATGCCGGGACCGGCGGCGGCGATCCCGGTGCCGGAGCCCACGAACAGGCCGGCGCCGATGACACCGCCGATGGCGATCATGGTCAGATGGCGGTTCTTGAGCCCGGGCTTGAGCCCGGTCCCGGACGCGGCGCCGGCCTCGGGGCCGGGCGCGGCTTCGGTACGAGTCGGCTGAGAGGTCATAGTCGGACCAGTGAAACCGAGGCTGTCAATTTCCTGAACCTTTGATTCCGATACGTTATGCAAAGATTCTCTGTTGCTTCTGTGGCCCTGTTCACTTCTCCGCACGCGCCACCCGACGCCGCCTCCCCCTGCCCCGCGTGTCACACTCGACGCATGCGCGTGTATCTCGGCTCCGACCATGCGGGCTACGAACTCAAGAACCACCTCGTCGAGTGGCTGAAGGCCGCGGGCCACGAGCCCGTCGACTGCGGGCCCCACATCTACGACGCCCAGGACGACTACCCGCCCTTCTGCCTCCGCGCCGCCGAGCGGACGGCCGCGGACGAGGGCGCCCTCGGCGTCGTCATCGGCGGCAGCGGCAACGGCGAGCAGATCGCCGCCAACAAGGTCAAGGGCGTACGCGCCGCACTGGCCTGGAGCGAGGAGACGGCCTCGCTCGGCCGTCAGCACAACGACGCCAACGTCGTCGCGGTCGGCGCCCGCATGCACTCCCAGGAGGAGGCGACGAAGTTCGTCGAGACCTTCCTCACCACCCCCTTCTCGGGTGACGAGCGGCACAGCCGCCGCATCGAGATGCTCGCCGGGTACGAGACGACCGGGGACCTCCCGCCGATCCCGGCCCACCACCCGCAGCAGTAGACCGGCAGGTCCGTACCCGCCCCGCCGCAGGACACGGCAGGGCGGGACGTGAGGAAAAGGACGACAGCAGGTGCCAGAAGGGCACACGATCCACCGGCTGGCCCAGGACTACGACGCCGCCTTCGCCGGCCGGGCCGTCCGGGTGACCAGCCCCCAGGGCAAGTTCTCCGACGCCGCGGCCCTCCTCGACGGCGCGGAGCTGACCGCCACCGAGGCGCACGGCAAGCACCTCTTCCTCGGCTTCCGCGACAGCGACTGGGTCCACATCCACCTCGGCCTCTTCGGCAAGGTCACCTTCGGCCCGGCCCCCGCGCCCCCGCCCACGGACACCGTGCGGCTGCGCCTGCTGAACGACACCGCCCACGTCGACCTGCGCGGCCCCACCGCCTGCGCCCTGATCACCCCGGCCGAGAAGCAGGCGATACACGACCGCCTCGGCCCCGACCCGCTGCGCGCGGACGCCGACCCGGCCGCCGCCTACGCCCGGATCTCCCGCAGCCGTACGACGATCGCCGCGCTGCTCATGGACCAGAAGGTCATCGCCGGCGTCGGCAACGTCTACCGCGCCGAGGTCCTCTTCCGGCACGGAGTCGACCCCTACCGCCCGGGCCGGGACATCGGCCCCGCCCTCTGGGACGCGCTCTGGCACGACCTCGTCGGCCTGATGCGCGAGGGCGTCCGCAACAACCGCATCGACACGGTCCGCCCCGAGCACACCCCGGAGGCGATGGGCCGCCCGCCCCGCGTCGACGACCACGGCGGCGAGGTCTACGTCTACCGCCGGGCGAACCTGCCCTGCCACATCTGCGGCGGCGAGATCCGCACCGCCGACCTCGCCGCCCGCAACCTCTTCTGGTGCCCGGCCTGCCAACGCCCCTGACCGGGACCCTCCGGCCCGGGGCCCCGCGCTCAGAAGCCGTGCGGCAGCCAGGGGGCGACGTCGGAGGAGAAGCCCAGCGACGCCTCCGCCAGGGCCCCCTGCCGCAGCTCCCGCACCCGCCCGGCCAGGCCCAGCGCGGTCAGCGACACACCGCCGAGGTAGGCCGAGCCCAGGTCCCGCACGGACAGGGCGAGGTCCGCCGGATCGGACGTCCGGGTGCAGGACGCACCCTTCTCGTTGCCCGCCAGCCGCCAGCGCCCCGCGTTCCACGGGCAGAAGGCGTCCTCGACCTCGAAGACCACGTCCACCGGCGCCCGGTACGTCCGCGCCTCCAGCGCGGCCCCCACGTCCACCAGCCGTACGTACAGCATGTCCCGCAGCTGCGGCAGGCACCGCCGGATGTCGGAGACCTGGTACTGCCACCCGTCGTCGGCCGGCCGGCGCTGCACGCTGAGCGTCGTCGTCAGGTCGATGTCGAACAGGAACCGCCACAGCGCCGCCCGGGTCGCCGGGTCGAGCCCCTCCAGGTCGGCCAGGACCACCGTGCCCTCGTGCCCGGCCTTCCCCCACCCCGGCCGCACCCGGAACCGCGCGTACCCCGTGACCTCGCCGTCCCGGGACGCGACCACGCACTGCAGCGGCGACGCCCCGTCCCGCCCGCTCTCCGGGTCCAGCAGCCCCAGCCGCTCCCACCCCGGCTGCCGGGCCAGCATCCCCGGCCGCCCCGGCACCAGCCGGGCGTACACCGCCTCGCACGCGTCGAGGACGTCCGCGGGCTCCGCGTACCGCAGCCGTACGTCATCCGTCCCGGCCGGGACGGACAGCCGTACGTGACTGGTGTCGATCTCCGCGCTGACCTGGACGGTCGCCGCGCCGTACCCGAACCGGCCGTAGATCGCCGGCTCGGACGCCGTCAGCACCGCCAGCGGCTCGCCCCAGGAACGTATGTCGTCCAGCTGCCGGCGCATCATCGACGTCAGCACGCCCCGGCGCCGGTGCGTCGCGGCGACGCCGACCATCGTGACCCCCGCGGTCGGCACCAGCGCGCCGCCCGGCACGCTCATCCGGAAGCCGAACGCCCCCGCCGTCCCGACGCACTCGTCCCCCTCCCAGACACCGAGCGAACGGTCGGCCTCGGTCAGGGAGTTGTACAGCGCCCGCTCCTCGGGCGCCTCCGGCACCCCGCCGAAGGCACGCAGCAGGGTGTTGTACCACTGGTCCCATTCCTCCTGCCGCAATACCCGCAGGGCCGTCGTCCGCTCGGTGCTGTCAGTGCTCATGGACCATGCCTATCAGGGCTGATACGGGGTGAGCCAGGGAAATTTCCCCCGGTGGCCCACACGGCGGCCCCGCTTGCAGTTCACTGTGAACTCCGGCCTCGGACGGGGGACAAGTGGTACCTCCCGTGCCAAGCGCCCGCTCCGATGGATAGGGTCCCGAACTGATGGCAGCAGGACGACAGCGGCGCGCGGAAGCCGACACGTTCACGGCCCGGTTGAAGAAGCAGTGGCACCGGGCCCGCGTCGCGCTGCGCAAATCCGCCGTCGACTACTTCCGCGGCGACGGCTCGGACTGGATCGCGCTGGCCGGGCTGCTGCTCACCGTGCCCGTCATCGCGGTCACCACCATGGTCAACTCCGTGTGGGTCTCCCCGGCCGCGCTGGTCCTGCCGATCGTCGCCGGCGGCCTGCTGCTGCGCCCCTCCAGCCTGCTCGGCCTGTACGCGGCGGCGGCCACCGCGCTGATCGTGGAGTCCGTCCGGCTCGGCCCGTACACCGAGGGCCCCTCCCGGGTCACCCCGGGCGTGGTCCTGGTCGTCGCCGCCTGCGGGTTCGTCGGCCTGCTGATCGCCCAGTTCCGCAGCCGGGTCGGCGTGCCCTGGCGGCGTGGCGGCACCATGCTCTTCGACCTGCGCGAACGCATCCGGGTGCAGAGCAAGCTGCCCAAGCTGCCCCCGGGCTGGCACCGCGAGATGGCGCTGCGCCCGGCCGGCGGCCAGTCCTTCTCCGGCGACTTCGTGGTCGCCGCCCGCACCAACGGCGGCCGCACCCTGGAGGTCGTCCTCACCGACGTCTCCGGCAAGGGCATGGACGCCGGCTCCCGCGCCCTGCTGCTCTCCGGCGCCTTCGGCGGCCTGCTGGGCAGCCTGCCCCCGCACGCCTTCCTGCCCGCCGCCAACGGCTACCTGCTCCGCCAGGACTGGGACGAGGGCTTCGCCACCTCCACCCACCTCGTCCTGGACCTCGACTCCGGCGACTACGAGCTGTACACCGCCGGGCACCCGCCGGGCCTCCAGCTCAGCGCCGGCACCGGCCGCTGGGAGGAGAAGGCGGCCGAGGGACCACTGCTGGGCGTGTACGACGGCGCCCAGTTCGACCCCGTGAAGGGCTCGCTGCGCCCCGGCGACGTGCTGATGCTGTTCACGGACGGCCTGGTGGAGACCTCCGAACGCGACATCGTCGAGGGCATCGACCGTCTCACCGGCGAGGCCGACCGCTATGTCGCCGGCGGCTTCCACGGCGCCGCCTGGCACCTGATCGAGGCCGTCGCGAAGGACGTCAACGACGACCGGGCCCTCCTGCTGATCTGCCGGGAGGGACCGACCACGGCCCAGGCACTGGCCCAGGCCGCGGACGCCTGACATGAGCGGACCCGTCCTGTCCCTGGCCGCCGTCGAGGCCACCGCCCGCGCCGCCCACGCGGGCCGGACCGACAAGGCGGGCCGCCCGTACGCCGAGCACCTGGCCGCCGTCGCCGAGGGCGTACGGCGCCGGGGCGGCGACGACGAGCAGATCGCGGCGGCCTGGCTGCACGACGCCGTCGAGGACGACGCCCTGCCGGGCACCTGGCTGGCCGAGGCACCGTTGAGCCGCCGTACCAAGGACATCGTGCTCGCGGTCACCAAGCGGGCGGGGGAGCCCCCCGAGGCGTACGCCGCCCGCATCCGCGCCACCCCGGGCGCGCTGCTGGTCAAGGAGGCCGACCTGGCGCACAACGCCGACCCGGCCCGGCTCGCGCTCCTCGACGAGGCGACCCGCGCACGGCTGACCGAGAAGTACACGCGGATGCGCGCACTCCTCGGTCTGCCGGGCTGAGCGAACGGCGGCCCGCCCGGCGGCGGCCGGTCAACGGCGTACCGCTGACGGCGTTCCGCTGACGGTGTTCCCCTGACGGCGTACCGCTGACGGTGTTCCGCTAGGCGGAGACCTTCTCCCGGCTGTCCTCGCCCCGCGCCCGGCCCGGCTCCGCCTGCTCGCGCTCCCGGGCCGCCTGCGCCGCGTCCCGCCGGAAGGCCCACGCCATCGTCGGCTCCATCGCGAACCGGAAGACCCGCCGCACCGGCGCGGTGCACAGCAGCGTGACGACCGCCGCGGCCAGGACGGTCACGAAGACCTCCCCGAGCGGCGCGTGCAGCCAGGCGGGGTCGAACAGGCCCAGGGAGTCGGCGCCCTTGATCACGAAGCCGTGCAGCAGGTAGCCGTAGAGCGTGCCCGCGCCCAGGGCCGTGCACCACAGGTGCCGGCGCGGGACCCAGGCGAAGAAGCAGGCGGTCAGCAACAGCGAGCAGCCGAACAGCGCCAGCGTCATGACCGGCCCGGTCCACCAGGGCGCGCCCAGTTCCTGGGCGGAGTCACGGTGGTAGAACCAGGCGGTGTCCATGCGCGGCACCGCCCACCAGCCGGCCACCACGGCCGCCGCGAACACCGGCACCGACGCGACCCGCACCCACCGGCGGCGCACCCACTGGAAGTGCTCGGCCTTCATCCGCAGCCCCAGCACGAAGAACGGCAGGAACTGCAGCACCCGCTGGAGGTCGAGGTCGTCACCGATCTCCGGCGAGACGGACGCCAGCACGGCGATGACCAGGGCGACGGGCAGCGGGTACCGGATCAGCTTCCAGACCGGCGTGGTCAGCCGCCACACGAACAGCGCGACCAGGAACCACGTCAGGTACCAGGGGTCCAGGAGGCTGATCTCCTGGTCCGGCGTGCCGCCGGCGTAGCGGTTGAAGAGCGAGTACGCCGTCTCGAAGAGGACGTACGGCACGACGACCCCGGTGATCAGCCGCCGCAGCCGGTCCGGGCGCATGTCGAAGCTGCGGGAGAAGAAGCCGGAGATGATGATGAACGCCGGCATGTGGAAGGCGTACACCACCTGGTACAGGCCCTCCAGGACGCGGCTGTCGCCCTTGAGCGGCTCCCAGGAGTGGCCCATGGCGACCAGCACGATCGCCAGGTACTTGGCGTTGTCGAAGAACGCGTCGCGCTGTTTGCCGGAAGGAGGCGGCGTCCTGCGGTCGCCGTGCGGGGACGGGGCAGCGTGGAACATTCGAGGCACCCTAGCGTCGTCTGTGGGGCTCCGTAAAACGCCCGGTGCCATTCCTGCGCCATTCCCGCATATGAGCCGCCAAAAGGCCGTGAGGCGCGACGATCCCCCACACCCGGACCGGAGACGGTCCGCCCATCCTCGCCCCCCTTGTCCTGATTCATCGTGACAAGGGGGGCGATAAATCGCCCACTTGGACGCGCCCCGATGTGCCCGCCGCAACAATTCGAATTCCCTGCGAACGCGCGGTGGAGGAGTGGCGGCGAACCGGTCGGATTTCCTCCCCGAGCGTTCCTTCGCATTCCTGTGCGGACCACGGGTGTTGGGGTACCGGAGGCGTCATGGTGCCCGGCGGACCCGTGGGGCGCCGGCCAGACGTTGCGTCACCGGCCGCATGAGGTGGCCGGGTTGGTGGCACGATGGTTCCTGGCGGGGGTGCGCGAGACCGTACCTCCGGGCCGGGAGAGCGGACCGACCTAGGGTGTGATCAGTTGTGGCCATTTCACTGTCTGTGGTGCTGCTGTTGGCGATCATCCTGGTGGTGCTCATCCGCGGGGGATCCCTCAAGGCCGGCCCCGCGATCGTCGCGGTGCTCTTCGGCTTCTTCCTCGCCTCCACCGGCATGGCGCCGTCGATCAACCGCTTTATGAACTCGATAGCGGAGACGATCAACTCGATCAGCTTCTGACAACGCCCGGGGCCCGCTTCACGGAAGCCGGGGTGTGCCGGCGCCCGGGGCGCGCTGCGCGGGTGGCCGCCGTCCGAACCGCGACGCCGACGCCGATACCGAGCAGTGGGGCGAGGGCCCCCGGGTCCCCGACGGCAGACCGGGACGGCCCGTGGGAGATGCGGGTGACCTCGTACTCACCCGCCCGCGGCACTTCGATGTCGTAGAGCGGGTTCCAGGTCCGGTCGCGGGTCCCCGGGCCGGTGAGAACGGGGTCGCCCGGACCGGTGATGTGGTGACCACGACCGCCGCCGCGTACCAGCGACGGCCGGGCCGGATGCCGCCCGACGGCACCGGACGGCCTCGGGACATGACCGGGGCCAGGCGGAGAAGCGAACCTCCGACCTGGCCCCGAGCCGTGTGGAGCGGGCGACGGGAATCGAACCCGCGTAGCCAGTTTGGAAGACTGGGGCTCTACCATTGAGCTACGCCCGCACAGCGCGCGCCGCGGATCACCGCCCGCGGCACTGAAGGCATCGTAGCGGGTCGTCCCCCTCCGCCGCACACCCCGTCGCCGTCGCCGCCGGACCTTCACGGCAGCCCGTGGAATGCGCGGGTCCGAGGGGCCGTCGGCATGTACCCTACGTGTCGCACCAGACGGGGTGTGGCGCAGCTTGGTAGCGCGTCCGCTTTGGGAGCGGAAGGCCGTGGGTTCAAATCCCGCCACCCCGACCATTCACCGGCCGTCCGTCCGGACGGACGACCGGTCGTCCGAGCCGTTCACCGGCCGCCGCGCCGATCACCTCGCATGATCGTGCCGCGATCGACATGATCGCCTTTTGGGCCGTGTACCCGCTGCCGTTACTATGCAAGCTGCACGCCCGTGTGTCTCATCCTGTGCAGTCTCCCGGGCGGCGAACATCGGCCGGGCCGCTCTGGCTCCGGCAGAACCCAAGAAGTCAGCCACAAGGAGACCGAACCGTGAAGAGCGCCGTGGAGACCCTGAACCCGACTCGGGTTCGGCTCACTGTCGAGGTGCCCTTCGAGGAGCTCAAGGACAGCCTCGACGCGGCGTACAAGAAGATCAACCAGCAGGTCACGGTGAAGGGCTTCCGCAAGGGCAAGATCCCGGCCCGCGTCATCGACCAGCGGTTCGGCCGCGGTGCGGTGCTGGAGGAGGCCGTCAACGACGCCCTCCCGAAGTTCTACACCGACGCCGTCAACGAGGCCGAGGTGGACCCGCTGGGCCAGCCCGAGGTCGACATCACGGAGCTGAAGGACGGCGAGACGCTGAACTTCACCGCCGAGGTCGACGTCCGCCCGACCATCGAGATCCCGGACTTCTCCGGCATCGAGGTCGAGGTCGACGCGGTCGAGGTCAGCGACGAGGACGTGGAGAAGTCGGTCGAGCAGCTCCGTGAGCGCTTCGCCTCCACCTCCCCGGTCGAGCGGGCCGCCCAGGACGGCGACGTCGTCACCATCGACCTGGAGGCCAAGGTCGGCGGCGAGGTCCTGGAGGACGGCGTCGCCAGCGGCGTCTCCTACACCATCGGCTCCGGCGAGCTGCTCGACGGCATCGACGAGGCCGTCAAGGGCCTGGAGGCCGGCGGCGAGGCCACCTTCACCTCCGAGCTGAAGGGCGGCTCGGCGGCCGGCCAGGAGGCCGAGGTCACCGTCAAGGTCAGCCAGGTCGCCGCGCGCGAGCTGCCCGAGCTGGACGACGACTTCGCCCAGCTCGCCTCCGAGTTCGACACCCTCGACGAGCTGAAGGCCGACAGCCGCAAGCGCCTCGAGAACATGAAGCAGTACGACCAGGCCACCCAGGCCCAGGAGCGCGTCCTGGACAAGCTGCTGGAGCTGGTCGAGGTCCCCGTCCCCGAGAAGCTCCTCGAGGACGAGGTCAACACCCGCAAGCACAACCTGGAGCACCACCAGCTCGGCCAGATGGGTCTCGACCTCGCGAAGTACCTGGAGATCCAGGGCAAGACCGAGGAGGAGTTCGAGACCGAGACCCGCGAGGCCGCGGTCAAGGGCATCAAGACCCAGTTCGTCCTCGACGAGCTGGTCAAGCAGGAGAAGCTCAACGTCAACCAGGAGGAGCTCACCGAGCACCTCATGCGCCGCGCCGCCTCCTCCGGCATGTCCCCCGACCAGTTCGCCCAGGCCGTCGTCGAGCAGGGCCAGGTCCCGCTCCTCGTCGGCGAGGTCGCCCGCGGCAAGGCCCTGGCCGTCGTGGTCGAGAAGGCCACGGTCAAGGACACCAACGGCGAGATCGTCGACCTGAGCGACGACGAGGAGGAGGAGACGGCCGAGGCCGCCACCGAGACCCCCGCCGAGGAAACCCCGGCCGAGGAGAAGACCGAGGGCTGACCCTCGGCGCCTGACAGGTCGTAGGGAGGGCCCTGGGGACAACCCCGGGGCCCTCCCGTCGTCCGGCGGGGCAGCGTCCCCAAGGGCACGGGGCTGTGTCCACGCGGCTCCGCCCCGGGGCGCGCGCGGCCACGACGCACCCGCAGCCGCCGACGACGAGAAGTCACGACGACGCTACGCCCCCGGCGAACACCCCACTTCGCGGGATTCCCCGAAGGGACCCGCGCGTTAGGGTCCATGAATACGAGGGCAGTGGAGTCCCCGAATACGGCTCCAGCCCCGCAGGGAAACGTGAGACGGCCCGGCGCCGTCGTAAGACGAGCAGGTGGATACGTGACGAATCTGATGCCCTCAGCCGCCGGCGAGCCCTCCATCGGTGGTGGCCTCGGCGACCAGGTCTACAACCGGCTGCTCGGCGAGCGGATCATCTTCCTCGGCCAGCCGGTCGACGACGACATCGCGAACAAGATCACCGCACAGCTGCTGCTCCTTGCCTCCGACCCGGACAAGGACATTTACCTGTACATCAACAGCCCGGGCGGTTCGATCACGGCCGGTATGGCGATCTACGACACCATGCAGTACATCAAGAACGACGTGGTGACCATCGCCATGGGCCTCGCGGCCTCGATGGGTCAGTTCCTGCTCAGCGCGGGCACGCCCGGCAAGCGCTTCGCGCTGCCGAACGCCGAGATCCTGGTCCACCAGCCCTCCGCCGGCCTGGCCGGCTCCGCCTCGGACATCAAGATCCACGCGGAGCGGCTGCTGCACACCAAGAAGCGCATGGCCGAGCTGACCGCCCAGCACACCGGCCAGACGGTCGAGGAGATCACCCGCATCTCGGACCGCGACCGCTGGTTCGACGCCTTCGAGGCCAAGGAGTACGGCCTCATCGACGACGTCATCGCCACGGCCGCGGGCATGCCGGGCGGCGGCGGCACGGGCGCCTGAGCCCCTTATCCCGAGCCCCCCAGCCGACCGCCTCAGCTCTTTCCAGGAGACACTGTGAACGACATCCCCGGCAGCGGCCTGTACGACCGCGCCCGCGCCGAGTACACCGGCCCCACGGCCGAGTCCCGCTACGTCATCCCCCGCTTCGTCGAGCGCACCTCCCAGGGCGTGCGCGAGTACGACCCGTACGCCAAGCTCTTCGAGGAGCGGGTGATCTTCCTCGGCGTCCAGATCGACGACGCCTCCGCCAACGACGTCATGGCGCAGCTGCTGTGCCTGGAGTCGATGGACCCCGACCGGGACATCTCGGTCTACATCAACAGCCCCGGCGGCTCGTTCACGGCCCTCACGGCCATCTACGACACGATGCAGTACGTGAAGCCGGACATCCAGACGGTCTGCATGGGCCAGGCGGCCTCCGCCGCCGCCGTCCTGCTCGCCGCCGGCACCCCCGGCAAGCGCATGGCGCTGCCCAACGCCCGCGTGCTGATCCACCAGCCCTACAGCGAGACCGGCCGCGGCCAGGTCTCCGACCTGGAGATCGCCGCCAACGAGATCCTGCGGATGCGTACGCAGCTGGAGGAGATGCTGGCCAAGCACTCCACCCAGGAGATCGACAAGATCCGCGAGGACATCGAGCGCGACAAGATCCTCACGGCCGAGGACGCGCTCTCCTACGGTCTGATCGACCAGATCATCACCACCCGGAAGATGGACAACTCCTCCCTCCGCTGAGACGAGCTGAGGCGAGAGGCTGTATCGTCTGCCGCCCCTTGGCATGGTTCGGCACGGTTCACGCCAACGTGAACCGTGCCAAGGGGGGCCCGGACGGGGGTCCAGGCAAGGTACCGTCGACATAAGGCAGCACCAGGAGTCCGCTGGACCTCGGCGTCCAGGAGTCTCCCAGGCGAAGGGGAAGCACACCGTGGCACGCATCGGTGACGGCGGCGATCTGCTCAAGTGCTCGTTCTGCGGCAAGAGCCAGAAGCAGGTCAAGAAGCTCATCGCAGGGCCCGGTGTGTACATCTGCGACGAGTGCATCGACCTCTGCAACGAGATCATCGAGGAGGAGCTGGCGGAGACCAGCGAGGTCCGCTGGGAGGAGCTCCCCAAGCCCCGCGAGATCTACGAGTTCCTCGAGGGGTACGTGGTCGGCCAGGAGGCCGCCAAGAAGGCGCTCTCCGTCGCGGTGTACAACCACTACAAGCGGGTCCAGGCCGGTGAGAACGGCGGCGCCCAAAGCCGCGAGGACGCCATCGAGTTGGCGAAGTCCAACATCCTCCTGCTGGGCCCCACGGGCTCCGGCAAGACCCTGCTGGCGCAGACGCTGGCCCGCATGCTGAACGTCCCGTTCGCGATCGCCGACGCCACGGCGCTCACCGAGGCGGGGTACGTCGGCGAGGACGTCGAGAACATCCTGCTGAAGCTGATCCAGGCCGCCGACTACGACGTCAAGAAGGCCGAGACCGGCATCATCTACATCGACGAGATCGACAAGGTCGCGCGCAAGAGCGAGAACCCGTCGATCACCCGCGACGTCAGCGGCGAGGGCGTCCAGCAGGCGCTGCTCAAGATCCTGGAGGGCACCACGGCCTCGGTGCCGCCGCAGGGGGGCCGCAAACACCCCCACCAGGAGTTCATCCAGATCGACACGACGAACGTGCTGTTCATCGTGGGCGGCGCCTTCGCGGGCCTGGAGAAGATCATCGAGGCCCGGGCCGGCGCCAAGGGCATCGGCTTCGGCGCGCAGATCCGCTCCAAGCGGGAGCGCGAGTCGCAGGACCACTTCCAGGAGGTCATGCCGGAGGACCTGGTCAAGTTCGGCATGATCCCCGAGTTCATCGGCCGGCTGCCGGTGCTCACCTCCGTGCACAACCTCGACCGCGAGGCCCTGCTCCAGATCCTCGTCGAGCCGCGCAACGCGCTGGTCAAGCAGTACCAGCGGCTGTTCGAACTCGACGGCGTCGAGCTGGACTTCGAGCGCGAGGCGCTGGAGGCCATCGCCGACCAGGCGATCCTGCGCCAGACCGGCGCGCGTGGCCTGCGCGCCATCATGGAGGAGGTCCTCCAGGGCGTGATGTACGAGGTGCCGTCCCGCAAGGACGTCGCCCGGGTCGTCATCACGGCCGACGTGGTCCTCTCCAACGTCAACCCGACGCTGATCCCCCGCGACTCGCGCGGCGGACGCGGGCCCGGCGAGCAGAAGTCGGCGTAGCGCACAGTGAGAGGGGCCCCGGTCGACAAGACCGGGGCCCCTCTCACTCTGCGCCGGCCGGTCACGCTTTGACGCGGACCTCCTCGCGGAGCTTCTTGGTGATCTCCACGGCGGTCTCCTTGGACATGCTGTCCTTCACCCGGCCCGGGGACACGAAGGCGAAGGTGCTGTGGTCGGCCCAGGCGCAGAACCAGTCCGACTTCTCCTCCTTGGTCAGCGGGCTGGTGCCCCTGGCCTCCTGGCACTTCATGACCGCGCCGTCGAGGTCGACCGCCACGGGCTCGCCGACCAGCTCGGCCCGGGTGTCCTCGGTACTCTCGGCGCCCGCCGCCTTCTCCGACGAGAAGAACGAGTCCAGCGTGGCCTCGGGGTCCTCGATCTCGCCGTAGGCGCCGGCGTAGGTGAGGAAGGAGTAATCGTCCGGCACCGCGCTGGGGTCGCTCGAGTCGTAATCCATGTAGTCGAAGGTCGAGTAGACACCGATGACGGTCTTGCCCTTCTCGACACCGCTCTTCTCCAGCGTCTCGGTCAGCTCGTCGCTGTTGGAGGAACCAGGCATGAGGGTGTACTCGTCCAGCACCGTCTTCGGCGTCGCCAGCTTGTGCGCGCCGTCGTCCGCCACGGAGCTGGAACCGCCGTCCGCGCCGAAGACGAAGTAGGCGCCCACCCCGATCGCGGCGACCACCGCGACCGCGCCGATGATCAGCCCGGCCTTCTTCTTGCCGCCGGCCGGCGGCGGGGGCTGGGGGAGGCCGTAGGGGGCCTGACCGTACGGCGGCTGCTGGCCGTAGGGGCCGGGCTGCTGTCCGTACGGCGGCTGCTGGCCGTAGGGGCCGCCCTGCTGGCCGTAGGGGGCCTGCTGACCGTAGGGCGGTGGCGGCTGCTGCGGGGGCACGCCCTGTGGGGGCTGCTGTGGATAGCCGTAACCGGGCTGCGGCTGGGGCGGGCCCGGCGGGGTCTGCGGAGGGGCGGCCGGCTGCTGGGGGTAGCCGTAGCCGGGCTGCGGTGCCTGGGGCGGCTGCGGCGGCGGTCCGTACGGGCCCGGCTGCCCGTACGGACCCGGCTGCTGACCGGGGTGCGGGGGCTGCTGCCCGCCGTACGGGCCCGGGTGGTTCTGACTCATCTCTGGGTTCCCCTCCAGAAGTTCACGCGTACCCGACATCCTGGCTCAGGAGCCGTCCGCGCGGGGCACCGGGGAGCGCACCCGTTACAAACGAAACGGGTTTCGGGACTCGGTCGCGACACCTCTAAACTGGCCCGGTGACCGAGAACACTCAGCAGCCGCACGCAGCGCCCACGACCGATCTGCCGACCCAGTACACGCCGGCCGACGTAGAGGGGAAGCTGTACGAGCGCTGGGTAGAACGGGGTTGGTTCACCGCCGACGCGACCAGCGAGAAGCCCCCGTACACCATCGTCATCCCGCCGCCGAACGTCACCGGCTCGCTCCACCTCGGCCACGCCTTCCAGCACACGCTGATGGACGCGCTGACCCGCCGCAAGCGGATGCAGGGCTTCGAGGCGCTGTGGCTGCCCGGCATGGACCACGCCGGCATCGCCACCCAGAACAAGGTCGAGCAGCAGCTCGCCGAGGAGGGCAAGTCCCGGCACGACCTCGGCCGCGAGGAGTTCGTCCGGCGCGTCTGGCAGTGGAAGGAGGAGTACGGCGGCAAGATCCTCGGCCAGATGCGGCGCCTCGGCGACGGCGTCGACTGGTCCCGGGAGCGCTTCACCATGGACGAGGGCCTGTCCCGGGCCGTCGGCACGATCTTCAAGCGGCTCTACGACGACGAGCTGATCTACCGCGCCGAGCGCATCATCAACTGGTGCCCGCGCTGTCTCACCGCCATCTCCGACATCGAGGTCAACTACCAGGAGGACGACGGCGAGCTGGTCTCCATCCGGTACGGCGAGGGCGACGAGACGCTCGTCGTCGCCACCACCCGCGCGGAGACGATGCTCGGTGACACCGCCGTCGCCGTCCACCCCGACGACGAGCGGTACCGGCACCTGGTCGGCAAGAAGATCAAGCTGCCGCTGACCGACCGGTTCATCCCGGTCGTCGCCGACAGCCACGTCGACCCGGAGTTCGGCACCGGCGCGGTCAAGGTCACCCCGGCCCACGACCCGAACGACTTCGCCATCGGCCAGCGCCACGGCCTGGAGTCGATCACCGTCATGGACGAGCGGGCCGTCATCACCGCGCACGGTCCCTTCCAGGGCCTGGACCGCTTCGAGGCGCGCTCCACCATCGTCGCCGCCCTGCGCGAGCAGGGCCGGATCGTCGCCGAGAAGCGCCCCTACGTCCACTCCGTCGGCCACTGCTCGCGCTGCGGCACGACCGTCGAGCCGCGGTTGTCGATGCAGTGGTGGGTCAAGGTCGCCCCGCTGGCGAAGGCGGCCGGCGACGCGGTCCGCGACGGGCGCGTCGCGATCCACCCCGAGGACATGTCGAAGCGCTACTTCGACTGGGTCGACAACATGCACGACTGGTGCATCTCGCGCCAGCTGTGGTGGGGCCACCGCATCCCCGTCTGGTACGGCCCCGACGGCGAGGTCGTCTGCGTCGGCCCCGACGAGGAGCCGCCCACCGGCGAGGGCTGGCACCAGGAGACCGACGTCCTCGACACCTGGTTCTCGTCGGGCCTGTGGCCGTTCTCGACGCTGGGCTGGCCGGAGCGGACCCCGGACCTCGCGAAGTTCTACCCGACCGACGTCCTGCTCACCGGCCACGACATCATCTTCTTCTGGGTCGCCCGGATGATGATGTTCGGCCTGTACGCCATGGACGGCGAGGTCCCCTTCAAGACCATCGCCCTGACCGGCCTGGTCCGCGACGAGCGCGGCAAGAAGATGTCGAAGTCGTTCGGCAACGTCGTCGACCCGCTGGACTGGATGGACAAGTACGGCTCCGACGCCGTCCGCTTCACCCTGGCCCGCGGCGCCAACCCCGGCACCGACGTGCCCATCGGCGAGGACTGGGTCCAGGCGTCCCGCAACTTCGCCAACAAGATCTGGAACGCCACGCGCTTCGCGCTGATGAACGGCGCCACGGTCGAGGGCCCGCTGCCGGACGCGTCCGAGATGTCGTCCACCGACCGCTGGATCCTGTCCCGGCTGAACCGCACGGTCGCCGCCGTGGACGCGTACTACGAGGACTTCCAGTTCGCGAAGCTCTCCGACGCCCTCTACCACTTCGCGTGGGACGAGGTCTTCGACTGGTACGTCGAGCTGTCCAAGACCACGTTCCAGGCGGGCGGGGCCGCGGCCGAGGTCAGCAAGCGCGTCCTCGGCGAGGTCCTGGACGTCGCGCTGCGGCTGCTGCACCCGGTCGTCCCGTTCGTCACCGAGGAGCTGTGGACCACGCTGACCGGCGGCGAGTCGGTCGTCGTCGCCCCGTGGCCGTCGGACAGCGGCTTCCGCGACGAGGCCGCCGAGCGCGAGATCGAGCTGGTCCAGTCCGTCATCACCGAGGTCCGCCGCTTCCGCGCCGACCAGGGCCTCCAGCCCGGCCAGCGCGTCCCGGCCCGCCTCACCCTGGACGGCACGGCCCTCGCCCCGCACGAGCCGGCCGTCCGCCAGCTGCTGCGCCTCCAGCCGGAGGGCGAGTCCTTCACGGCGACGGCGACCCTGCCGGTGGCGGGCGTGGAGGTCGCCCTCGACCTCTCCGGCGCGATCGACGTGGCGGCCGAGCGCAAGCGCCTCGCCAAGGACCTCGCCGCCGCCGAGAAGGAGAAGGCCCAGGCCACGGCCAAGCTCGGCAACGAGGCGTTCCTGGCGAAGGCCCCGGACCAGGTGGTCGACAAGATCCGGGGGCGGCTGGCGAAGGCGGAGGAGGACATCGTCCGAATCCAGGCGCAGCTGGACCGCCTGCCTCGGGCGTAAGGCGTTCTCGCTCGGCCCAGTCCCCGGTGCCTCATGGGCGCCGGGGACTTCCGCAGGGGCGCGGAACTGCGCGACCAGCCACGACGTGACCCGCATCCGCCCGCGAAGGCCAGCCCCCACCCCCTGCGGCGCACTCCGTAGACTGGTCCCGTGAGCGACCAGAACGAGTCCGACGCCTTCGACGAGCTGATCGCGGAGCAGACCACCCGCGACCCCGACCTCGCCGTCATCGAGGCCGGCAGCCGCACCCTGCGCACCCAGGGCGGCCCCCCGCAGGCCGACGTGCCGGCCCGCCCCGAGGACCCCGAGGTCGACCAGGCCCTGCGCGAGGTCGAGGCCGAGCTGGCCACCCGCTGGGGCGAGACCAAGCTGGAGCCGTCCGTCACCCGGATCGCCGCCCTGATGGACGTCCTGGGCGAGCCCCAGCGCTCGTACCCGTCGATCCACATCACCGGCACCAACGGCAAGACCTCCACCGCCCGCATGGTCGAGGCCCTGCTCGGCGCCTTCGAGCTGCGCACCGGCCGGTACACCTCACCGCACGTCCAGTCGATCACCGAGCGGATCAGCCTGGACGGCGCCCCGATCAGCGCCGAGCGCTTCATCGAGACGTACCAGGACGTCAAGCCGTACGTCGAGATGGTCGACGGGCAGCAGGAGTACCGGCTGTCGTTCTTCGAGGTGCTCACCGGCATGGCGTACGCCGCCTTCGCGGACGCCCCCGTCGACGTCGCCGTCGTCGAGGTCGGCATGGGCGGCAGCTGGGACGCCACCAACGTCATCGACGGGGACGTCGCCGTCGTCACCCCGATCGACCTCGACCACACCGACCGGCTCGGGAACACCACCGCCGAGATCGCCGGCGAGAAGTCCGGGATCATCAAGCAGGACGCCACCGTGATCCTGGCCCAGCAGCCGGTGGACGCGGCCCAGGTGCTGCTGAAGAAGGCCGTGGACGTGGACGCCACGGTGGCCCGCGAGGGCCTGGAGTTCGGCGTCGTCGCCCGCCAGGTCGCCGTCGGCGGACAGCTGCTCACCCTGCGCGGCCTGGGCGGCGAGTACCCCGAGGTCTACCTGCCGCTGCACGGCGCCTACCAGGCGCACAACGCGGCCGTCGCGCTCGCCGCCGTCGAGGCGTTCTTCGGAGTCGGCGCCCAGCGCCCCGACCCGCTGGACATCGACACCGTCCGCAAGGCGTTCGCCGCCGTCGCCTCGCCGGGCCGCCTGGAGGTCGTACGGACCTCCCCGACCGTCGTGCTGGACGCCGCCCACAACCCGGCCGGCGCCCGCGCCACCGCCGAGGCGGTGGGGGAGGCCTTCGACTTCAGCCGGCTGATCGGCGTGGTCGGCGCGAGCGGCGACAAGAACGTACGCGGGCTCCTGGAGGCCTTCGAGCCGATCTTCGCGGAGGTCGTCGTCACCCAGAACTCCAGCCACCGGGCGATGGACGCCGACGCGCTGGCGACCATCGCCGTCGAGGTGTTCGGCGACGACCGCGTCCAGGTCGAGCCCCGGCTGCCGGACGCCCTGGAGGCCGCGATCACGCTGGCCGAGGAGGAGGGCGAGTTCTCCGGCGGCGGGGTCCTCGTCACCGGTTCCGTCATCACCGTCGGCGAGGCCCGACTGCTGCTGGGAAGGGGCTGACATCCCGTGCGTACCCTCTGCTCCTCGACGCTGATCGGCGAGTTCTTCGTGATCGGCTTCGCCGGGCTGGTCGCCATGAAGGACCCCGACCTCACCATGGGCACGGTGTGGACGGTCAGCGGCATCGCGATGTTCCTGTGCGTGGTGCTGTGCGGCATGGTCACCCGCCCCGGCGGGGTCGCCCTCGGCTGGGTGCTGCAGATCGCCCTGGTCGCGTCCGGGCTCGTCGTCCCGATGATGTACGTCCTCGGGGTCGTCTTCGCCGGCCTGTGGTGGGCGTCGGTGCACTACGGCAAGAAGATCGACGAGGCGAAGGCGCGGTTCGCGGCGCAGGCGGACGCCGCCTGACGGCCGGACCCCACCTGTGGGGCTGACGCTGCGTGACCGGGGCCATGACACGCCCGGTAGTGTCAGTCACCACATGGTCCGTCCTCACCTCCCAAGGAGCCCGCAGTGACCCAGCGCACCCTCGTCCTCCTCAAGCCCGACGCCGTCCGTCGTGGCCTGACCGGCGAGATCATCAGCCGTATCGAGCGCAAGGCCGGCTGGCGGATCACCGCGCTGGAACTGCGGACCCTGGACCAGGAGACGCTGGAGCAGCACTACGGCGAGCACAAGGGCAAGCCGTTCTACGAGCCGCTCGTGGAGTTCATGGCCTCCGGCCCGGTCGTCGCGATGGTCGTCGAGGGCGAGCGGGTCATCGAGGGCGTGCGCGCCCTGGCCGGCCCCACCGACCCGATCGCCGCGGCGCCCGGCTCCATCCGCGGCGACTACGGCGTGATCGTCCGGGAGAACCTGATCCACGCCTCCGACTCCGAGGAGTCCGCCGAGCGCGAGCTGAAGATCTTCTTCCCGGGCCGCGACTGAATCGGCGAGCCTCGTTTTCCTGACGGTGTGTCAGCCGAATGGCCCAGCTGACCAGGGCGGTCGCGCAAAAGCGGCCGCCCTGTGACATATGCGTGCCGATCGGGGGAACGTTTGCCTCCGTCGGCCCGTCTCCACAAGCGAGGCAGGACGTGATCTGCTGACAATGGCGAAGACCCTCGCGCAGTGTTCGCGAAAGCGCGTCTACGATGGAAGCCTTCACGCCACTGCACCCACTTCGCCGACCTGAAAAGCCCTCAAAAGCTCCTGGGAAGGCCAGTCGAATCCTGATGGGGAACTCAATGTCGTTCATCGGCCGTGACATGGCTGTCGACCTCGGGACCGCCAACACGCTGGTGTACGTCAGGGGTCGCGGGATCGTACTCAACGAGCCGTCCGTCGTCGCCATCAACACCAACACCGGTGGCATTCTCGCGGTCGGCGCCGAAGCGAAGAAGATGATCGGGCGCACGCCCGGCAACATCGTTGCCGTGCGACCTCTGAAGGACGGTGTGATCGCCGACTTCGAGATCACCGAGCGCATGCTCCGCTACTTCATCCTGAAGATCCACAAGCGGCGGTATCTGGCTCGTCCGCGTGTCGTCGTCTGTGTGCCCTCGGGCATCACCGGCGTCGAGCGCCGTGCCGTCATCGAGGCGTCGTCCCAGGCCGGCGCCCGCCAGGTGCACATCATCGAGGAGCCCATGGCCGCGGCCATCGGCTCCGGCCTGCCGGTCCACGAGGCCACGGGCAACATGGTGGTCGACATCGGCGGCGGCACCACGGAGGTCGCGGTCATCTCCCTCGGCGGCATCGTCACCGCCCAGTCCATCCGCGTCGCGGGCGACGAACTGGACAACGCCATCATCCAGCACATCAAGAAGGAGTACTCCCTCCTGCTGGGTGAGCGGACGGCCGAACAGATCAAGATCACGATCGGTTCGGCGTACGACCTCGACACCGACGAGCACACCGAAATCCGCGGCCGGGACCTGGTCTCCGGGCTGCCCAAGACCGTCGTCATCTCCGCCGCCGAAGTACGCAAGGCGATCGAGGAACCGGTCAACGCCATCGTCGACGCCGTCAAGACCACCCTCGACAAGTGCCCGCCGGAGCTGTCCGGCGACATCATGGACCGGGGCATCGTCCTGACCGGCGGCGGCGCGCTGCTGCGCGGACTCGACGAGCGGCTGCGCCGGGAGACCGGCATGCCGATCCACATCGCCGAGGACCCGCTGGACAGCGTGGCGCTCGGCTCCGGCAAGTGCGTCGAGGAGTTCGAGGCGCTCCAGCAGGTGCTGGACGCGCAGCCCCGCAGATGACGTGACGCTTCGTTCCGCCGTACGAGACGATCTCCTCTCGTGCGGCGGATCGTTGATATAGAGACGTGAGAACACCCGTTGCGCGCGCCGCCGGGCGGGCCGGGTGCCATCGCCGCACAACAGAACAACCACTGACGTACCGGTTGCGTATCGCCCAGGTATCACCTACGTACCGCCTACGCACCACCGACGAATTCCCGAATTCCGACGAGGAAGGCACGGCCGCCGCACGTGAGGGACACGAAAGAGAGCCGGCTGCTCCTGGTGCTGCTGATCGCCGTAGCGTTCGCGCTGATCACGGTGGACATCCGCGGCGGGGAGGATTCCCCGGTCGACGGTGCCCGGCAGGCCGCGGCCACCGTCTTCGGCCCGATCGAGAACGGGGTGTCGTCCGCCGTCGACCCCGTCGGCAACGCGATCTCCGCGATCCGCGACTCCGGGGACCGGCACGACCGGCTCGCCCGGCTGGAGCAGGAGAACGCGGCCCTGAAGGCGAAGCTCGGCAGCGACGACCGCGGCCGCAGCCGGCTCGCGCAGCTCGACAAGATGCTCAAGATCGCCGGGGAGGGCCAGTACGGCATCAAGGGCGCCCAGGTCATCGGCATAGGAGCGGCCCAGGGCTTCTCCTGGACCGTCACCCTGGACGTCGGCGCCGACGACGGCATCGAGCGGGACATGACCGTCCTCAACGGCGACGGCCTGGTCGGCCGCGTCACCACCGTCGGCCCCAGTTCCTCCACCGTGCTGCTGGCCAGCGACCCCGACTTCACCGTCGGCACCCGCATGGAGAACGGCGACGAACTCGGCTTCGCCTCCGGCCAGGGCGACCGCCCGCTCCGTGTCGAACTGCTCAACGGCAAGGCCGAGGTGAAGAAGGGCGACCGCCTGGTCACCTTCGGCTCGCAGGGCGACAAGCCCTTCGTGCCCGGCGTCCCCGTCGGCGTCGTCTCCCGGGTCGACCCCTCCGGCGGTGACCTGACCCGCACCCTCTACGTCACGCCGTACGTCAGCTTCACCAAGCTCGACATCGTCGGTGTCGTCGTCCAGGCCCCGAAGAAGGACCCCCGCGACACCGTGCTCCCCGACAAGCCGAAGCCGACTCCCACGCCCACCGTGACGGTGACCGTGACGCCGTCCGGACAGGCGCCCGCCGACGGCCAGTTCCAGCCCGAGCAGTAGGAGCCACGAGTCCCATGCGCGTCAACCGCATCCTGCTGTCCGCCGCCCTGGTCGTCGTCGCCCTGGTGATCCAGGTCAGCGTCCTGGCCCGGCTCCACCTGCCCGGCGCCGTCCCCGACCTGCTGCTGCTCACCGTCCTCGGCCTCGCCCTGGTCTACGGCCACACCGGCGGCGCCCTGGTCGGCTTCGGCGCCGGCCTGCTCGCCGACCTCGCCCCGCCCGCCGACCACGCCGCCGGGCGCTACGCCCTCGTGCTGTGCGTCATCGGCTACCTGGCCGGCCTCGCCCGGCCCGACAACGGCCGCCTGAAGTCCGCCACCGGTCCGATGGCCGTCGTGGTCGTCGCAGCCCTCGGCTCCACCCTGCTCTACGCCGGGGTGGGCGCCCTGGTCGGCGACACCGCCGCCCGCCATGTGGGCCTGGGCGGGCTGCTGTTCACCGCCGCCCTCTACGACCTGCTGCTCGCCCCGTTCGTGGTCCCCGGGATCATGGCCCTGGCCCGGCGCGCGGAGAACGACCCGCTCGCCGACACGGGCTCCGCCGCCCAGAGCACCGACATTTCCTCCGGCTGGCTCTCCGGCGGCACCGGCCTGCGCGTCGGCGGCCAGAAGAACGGCCTGCGGGTGAAGGCGGCCCGGGCCCGGGTCGCCCGCGCCGGACGCATCAAGGGGGTCAAGCGGCTGTGAGGCGGACGGATCGGAAGCAGGAGGGGCCAGCGGCGGTGAGCCGGACGGTCAGCCGGACGCGTCAGGGGCAAGCGGCGGTGAGAACGGGCGAGTTCACTCGAACGGGTGTGCTGGAGCGGAACGCGGCCGCACAGCCCGACCGTTCATCATTCGTACGCGCACACACGTCGGCGCACTGAGAGGGGGCGGCAACCGCAGTGACCAACATCCCCGAGACCGGTCGGAGCACACGCGTCCAGACCCGGCTCATCGTCATCCAAGTCCTCGTGCTGTCCCTCCTGTGCACGCTCGGCGGCCGGCTCTGGTACCTCCAGATCCGCGAGGGCGACGCCTACGCCAAGGAAGCCTCCGGCAACCACGTGCAGCAGGTCGTCCAGCCCGCCGTCCGCGGCTCCATCCTGGACGCCCGCGGCGTGGCC
The DNA here is from genome assembly GCF_044768905.1 of Streptomyces sp. NPDC090994. Lineage (NCBI taxonomy): Bacteria > Bacillati > Actinomycetota > Actinomycetes > Kitasatosporales > Streptomycetaceae > Streptomyces > Streptomyces sp. NPDC090994. The sequence goes on along the minus strand of NZ_JBIVWS010000005.1, from coordinate 26,764 downwards.
CTCGCGGACAACGAGACCCGCCTGGTCGTCTCCGCCTCCCGCACCGACCTGCTGAAGATGAAGGACGACGGCGAGGCCGTCCTCACCAAGCTCGCCGGGGTCCTGGGCATGAAGCCCGAGGACGTCATGGAGAAGGTCCGCCTCTGCGACGCCGAGACCCCCCAGCCCTGCTGGAACGGCTCGCCCTACCAGCCCATCCCCATCACCGACGAGGCCACCGCCAAGCAGGCCCTGCAGATCCGCGAGCGCTCCGAGGAGTTCCCCGGCATCACCGCCGAGCCCGAGGCCGTACGCCGCTACGCCGCGCCGGGCCAGGCCAACACCGCCCAGGTCCTCGGCTACCTCTCCCCGGTCACCGACGACGAGATCCAGCAGGCCCAGGACACCGACTCGCCGTTCCTGCGCTCCGACCAGGTCGGCCGCAGCGGCCTGGAGCGCCAGTACGACAAGGCACTGCGCGGCAAGGCCGGCGTCACCCGCTACGAGGTCGACAACCTCGGCCGGGTCATCGGCGAGGCCGAGTCCGACGCCGCCCAGCCCGGCGACAACCTGGTCACCAGCATCGACGCCCGCGTCCAGCGCATCGCCGAGTACGAGCTGAACGAGGCGATGAAGGCCGCCCGCAAGGAGCACGACCGCAACACCGGCACCAACTACAAGGCGGACTCCGGCGCGGTCGTCGTGATGGAGGCCAAGACCGGCCGCGTCGTCGCCATGGCCTCCAACCCGACCTACGACCCCAACGCCTGGGTCGGCGGCATCTCCGCCGCCGACTACAAGAAGCTCACCGGGAAGAACTCCAACTACCCGCTGCTCAACCGGGCCATCCAGGGCCAGGCCGCCCCCGGCTCCATCTTCAAGGTGGTCTCCACCTCCGCCGCCGTCGAGGCCGGCTACGACTTCGACGGCAGCTACGACTGCTCCAGCTCGTACTCGGTCGGCGGCCAGGTCTTCAAGAACTTCGAGTCCGCCAACTACGGCCCCATCGACCTCGGCCGCGCCCTGGAGGTCTCCTGCGACACCGTCTTCTACCGCCTCGCGCACCAGGAGTGGAAGAAGGACGGCGGCATGGAGGGCAAGAACGCCAACGACTACTTCTACAAGGCCGCCCACCAGTTCGGCCTCGGCGAGGAGACCGGCATCGACCTCCCCAACGAGGTCACCGGCCGCGTCCCCGACCGCCAGTGGAAGCAGGACTACTGGGAGGCCAACAAGGACGCCTGGTGCAAGACCGGCAAGAAGGACGGCAGTTACGTCGAGAAGATCGCGTACGAGAACTGCGTCGAGGGCAACAAGATGCGCGCCGGTGACGCCATCAACTACTCCATCGGCCAGGGCGACACCCTCGTCACCCCCATCCAGATGGCCACCATCTACTCCGCCATCTCCAACGGCGGAACGCTCTACGACCCCTCCGTCGGCAAGGCCGTCATCAGCGCCGACGGCAAGGACGTCGACGAGATCGAGCCCGAGTCCCACGGCAAGCTGCCGATAAGCAAAGACACACTCGACAAGATGGACGCCGCCCTCGCGGGCGTCGCCACCGAGGGAACGGCCGCCTGGCGGTTCCAGGGCTGGCCGCAGGACGAGATCCCGATGCACGCCAAGACCGGTACGGCCGAGGTCTACGGCAAGCAGACCACGTCCTGGTTCGCCACGTACACCGAGGACTACGCGATCGTCATGACGATCTCCCAGGGCGGCACCGGCTCCGGCGCCTCCGGCCCGGCCGTCCGCAACATCTACGACGCCCTGTACGGCGTCTCCGACGACGGCGACATCGACACCAAGAAGGCACTGCTCCCCACGCCGCAGAAGTCCCTGCCGAAGGTCAAGACGGACGGCACCATCGCCGCGCCGAAGATCTCCGACGACCCGGTCAAGGACCAGCAGGCCACCGAGAAGGACGAGTACGCCCCGCTCGACGGCACGGAGCAGGGCGCGACCGTCGCCAACCAGGACACCGGCAACCGCCAGACCCGCCGCCGACGGCGCGGCGGCTGCCCCGGCGACCGCAGCCGCAGGAAGCGGAGGATGCTCACATGACCGGGGCCAACAGCTTCCAGGTCTCCGGCTACGGACCCGAACGCGCCGGCTGGACCCGCATCTTCGCCCGCGACTCGGTGGCCCGCAGGCTCGACTGGCCGATACTGCTGGCCGCCGGCGCCCTCTCGCTGCTCGGCACCCTGCTGGTCTACTCCGCCACCCGCAACCGCACCGAGCTGAACCAGGGCGACCCGTACTACTTCCTGCTCCGCCACCTGCTCAACACCGGCATCGGCCTCGCCCTGATGGTCGCCATAGTGTGGATCGGCCACCGCACGCTGCGCACGGCCGTGCCACTGCTGTACGGCGCCTCCGTGTTCCTGATCCTGCTGGTGCTGACGCCGCTGGGCTCGACCATCAACGGCGCCCACTCCTGGATCAAGCTGCCCGGCGGCTTCTCCCTGCAGCCCTCGGAGTTCGTCAAGCTCACCATCATCCTGGGCATGGCGATGCTGCTGGCCACCCGCGTGGACGCGGGCGACAAGCAGCACCCCGACCACCGCACGGTGCTCCAGGCGCTCGGCCTCGCCGTCGTCCCCATGCTGATCGTGATGCTCATGCCCGACCTCGGGTCGGTCATGGTCATGGTCATCATCGTGCTGGGCGTGCTGCTCGCCTCCGGCGCCTCCAACCGCTGGGTGTTCGGCCTGATCGGCGCGGGCACCGCGGGCGCCCTCGCGGTGTGGCAGCTCGGCATCCTGGACGAGTACCAGATCAACCGCTTCGCCGCCTTCGCCAACCCCGAGCTGGACCCCGCGGGCGTCGGCTACAACACCAACCAGGCCCGCATCGCCATCGGCTCCGGCGGCCTCACCGGCTCCGGCCTCTTCCACGGTTCGCAGACCACCGGCCAGTTCGTCCCCGAGCAGCAGACGGACTTCGTCTTCACGGTCGCCGGCGAGGAACTGGGCTTCGTCGGCGCCGGACTCATCATCCTGCTGCTGGGCGTCATCCTGTGGCGCGCCTGCCGCATCGCCCGCGACACCCCCGACCTCTACGGCACGATCGTCGCCGCCGGGATCGTCGCCTGGTTCGCCTTCCAGTCGTTCGAGAACATCGGAATGACCCTCGGCATCATGCCGGTGACCGGCCTGCCCCTCCCGTTCGTCTCCTACGGCGGCTCGTCCATGTTCTCGGTGTGGATGGCCGTCGGCCTGCTCCAGTCGATCACCGTGCAGCGGCCCATGTCGGCCTAGCGACGCCGGTCGCCTCCCCGCCGGGGAGGTGATCGGCGTCCGATGCCGGGTACGTACGCCACATGGCGGACATCAAGCGTGAGATCGAGCGGAAGTACGAAACCGACGACGACAGCGGCGGCCTGCCCGACCTGACCGGTGTGGCAGGCGTCGCGACCGTCGCCGACCGGGGCGTCGCCCACCTCGACGCCACCTACTACGACACCGCCGACGAGCGCCTCGCCGCCCGCGGTATCACCCTGCGCCGCCGCACCGGAGGCTCGGACGCCGGCTGGCACCTCAAGCTCCCCGTCGCCCCGGGCGAGCGCGAGGAGATCCACGCCCCGCTGTCCGACACCGTCCCCGGCGAACTGGCCGCTCTGGTCCGCTCCCGGGTCCGCCACGCCGACCTGCTGCCCGTCGTCCGGCTGCGCTCGGCCCGCGACGTACGCGACCTCCTCGACGCGCGGGGCCGGCCGCTCGCCGAGGTCGGCCTGGACACGGTGCGGGCCGAACGGCTCAGCGGCGGCGTCGGCGACGTCCGGTGGACCGAGATCGAGGTGGAGCTGGCCGACGGCGGCGACCCGGCCTTCCTCGACAAGGTGGAGAAGCGGCTGCGCAAGGCCGGCCTGCGCCCCGCGGCCCACTCCTCCAAGCTGGCCCGCGCCCTCGCCGAGACGGCCCCCGACCGCACCCGCGGCCCCGCGCCCGCCACGGAACCGGCGAGCGCCGGCGACCACGTCCTGGCCTATGTGCGGGAGCAGCGGGACGCGATCGTCGGCCTCGACCCGGCCGTACGCCGGGACGCGGAGGACTCCGTGCACAGCATGCGGGTGGCGACGCGCAGGCTGCGCAGCACCCTCAAGTCGTTCCGTGCCGTACTGGACCGCTCCGTCACCGACCCCGTCGGGGACGAGCTGAAGTGGCTGGCGGGCGTCCTCGGCGAGGACCGCGACCGCGAGGTGCTGACCGCACGGCTGACGGCCGCCCTCGACGACGTACCGCACGACCTGGTGCACGGCCCGGTCGCCGAGCGGCTGCGGAAGTGGTCCGGAGCCGAGCACGGCGGCGCCCGCGGCCGGCTCCTGGCCGTCCTCGACTCCCACCGCTACCTCACCCTGCTCGACACCCTGGACACCCTGCTCACCGACCCGCCCCTGCGCGAGGCCGCCGGGAAGAAGCCCCACAAGGTGCTCGCCGAGGCGGTCCGCAAGGACTTCCGCAAGGTCTCCGCCCTGGTCGGACAGGCCCTGGACGCCGACCCCGGCCCCGACCGCGACGTCGCGCTGCACGAGGCCCGCAAGAAGGCCAAGCGCACCCGGTACGCGGCGGAGGCGGCCGTACCGGCCCTCGGCAAACCGGCGAAAGCCATGGTCAAGTCCATGAAGGCGTTGCAGTCCCGGCTCGGCGAGCACCAGGACAGCGTGATGGCCCGCGGCGCCCTGCGCGAACTGTCCGCGGTCGCCCACGCGGCCGGGGAGGACACCTTCACCTACGGCCTGCTCCACGAACGCGAGCGGTGCCGGGCGGCGGACCTGGAGGCCGCGCTGCCCGCCTTCTGGGACGGCGTGAAGGACGCGGCGACCGCCCTGTGACCTGTCCGGCGTGCGGGTGGCCCCGCCGAGCCGCGTTAGGCTAGATGGTCACCCCTGTCAGTTCAGTCCAGCTCACGAAGGTGCGCGAGATGTCTGCCGAAGTCGCTGCGGCCGCGGAGTCCGTTTTCCCGCAGCTCGAAGCTCTGCTCCCGCATGTGCAGAAGCCGATCCAGTACGTCGGCGGAGAACTCAACTCGACGGTCAAGGAGTGGGACTCCTGCGACGTCCGCTGGGCGCTGATGTACCCGGACGCCTACGAGGTCGGCCTCCCCAACCAGGGCGTCATGATCCTCTACGAGGTGCTCAACGAACAGCAGGGCGTCCTCGCCGAGCGCACCTACAGCGTGTGGCCGGACCTGGAGGCCCTGATGCGGGAGCACCAGGTCCCGCAGTTCACGGTGGACAGCCACCGCCCGGTGAAGGCCTTCGACGTCTTCGGCCTGTCCTTCTCCACGGAGCTGGGCTACACCAACATGCTCGCCGCGCTCGACCTGGCCGGCATCCCCCTGGAGGCCAAGGACCGCGGCCTGGACGACCCGATCGTCCTGGCCGGCGGCCACGCGGCGTTCAACCCCGAGCCGATCGCCGACTTCATCGACTGCGCCGTGATCGGCGACGGCGAGCAGGCGGTCCTGGAGATCACCGCGATCGTCCGCGCCTGGAAGGCCGAGGGCCGCCCCGGTGGCCGCGAGGAACTCCTCTTCCGCCTGGCCCGCACCGGCGGCGTCTACGTCCCCGGCTTCTACGACGTCGAGTACCTCCCCGACGGCCGTATCGCCCGCGTCGTACCGAACAGGTCCGGTGTCCCGTGGCGCGTGTCGAAGCACACCGTCATGGACCTCGACGAGTGGCCCTACCCCAAGCAGCCGCTGGTTCCGCTCGCCGAGACCGTCCACGAGCGCATGTCGGTCGAGATCTTCCGCGGCTGCACCCGCGGCTGCCGCTTCTGCCAGGCCGGCATGATCACCCGCCCGGTGCGCGAGCGCTCCATCACCGGCATCGGCGAGATGGTCGACAAGGGCCTGAAGGCGACGGGCTTCGAGGAGGTCGGCCTCCTCTCCCTGTCGTCCGCGGACCACTCGGAGATCGGCGACATCGCCAAGGGCCTGGCCGACCGCTACACCGAGGACAAGATCGGCCTCTCCCTCCCCTCCACCCGCGTCGACGCCTTCAACATCGACCTCGCCAACGAACTGACCCGCAACGGCCGCCGCTCCGGTCTCACCTTCGCCCCCGAGGGCGGCTCGGAGCGCATCCGCAAGGTCATCAACAAGATGGTCTCGGAAGAGGACCTGATCCGGACGGTCGCGACGGCCTACGGCAACGGCTGGCGCCAGGTCAAGCTCTACTTCATGTGCGGCCTGCCCACGGAGACGGACGACGACGTCCTCCAGATCGCCGACATGGCGATGAACGTCATCCAGAAGGGCCGCGAGGTCTCCGGCTCCGGCGACATCCGCTGCACCGTCTCCATCGGCGGCTTCGTCCCCAAGCCCCACACCCCCTTCCAGTGGGCCCCGCAGCTCTCCGCCGAGGAGACCGACGCCCGGCTCCAGAAGCTGCGCGACAAGATCCGCGGCGACAAGAAGTACGGCCGCTCCATCGGCTTCCGCTACCACGACGGCAAGCCCGGCATCGTCGAGGGCCTCCTGTCCCGCGGCGACCGCCGCGTCGGCGCCGTCATCCGCGCCGTCTACGACGACGGCGGCCGCTTCGACGGCTGGCGCGAGCACTTCTCCTACGACCGCTGGATGGCCTGCGCCGCCAAGGCCCTGGCCCCCTACGGCGTGGACGTCGACTGGTACACCACCCGCGAGCGTTCCTACGAGGAGGTCCTCCCCTGGGACCACCTGGACTCGGGCCTCGACAAGGACTGGCTCTGGGAGGACTGGCAGGACGCCCTCGACGAGACGGAGGTCGAGGACTGCCGCTGGACGCCCTGCTTCGACTGCGGGGTGTGCCCTCAGTTCGATACATGGCCACAACTGAGCGAGAGCGGCAAGAAGCTGCTGCCGCTGACGGTCAAGAAGTCCGACTGACCAGCGAAAACGGGGGACTGTGGGATGAGCGAGCCGCTCCGCCGCATCGCCGACTCTGTGACTGACATCACAGAGTCAGAGGCGGTAGCGGCGCTGAGCGCGCTGGGCTTGCAGAAGGATCGGCGGCAGCCGGCGAAGAGAGCGCTTAGGACGCCGCTGCCGCCGCCTGCGGAGCCTTCAGGCGTCTCGTCGGACGTGGAGTGGGTGTGAAGGGCGTCGGGTGGCCTCATTTTCATTGAACCTCGGCCTAGTGTCTGCCGGCGACGGCCGCACGGTGGCTCTCTGGTGGCGGAGCCACTTTGTGATCGGCTCTTCACGCTACCGAGTCAATTCGACCGAAACATGCCTCCTGAACCTTATTTAGGACAGTCAGGACGTCTTTGGCCGCGTCGCCATTGGCGCTCAGGGAATCGATTGCGCGCTTCACCTCTCCATTTAGCCAGTGAGTCATTGTGAGAGGCAGGAATGGCGTACCGTAAAAGGCGTAACCGGTGTCTACGTTCGTCCATAGATCAAGTTGGACCACATTCCAACTTCTCAGTGCCGCATCCTTTCTTTTGTTGACCTCATCGCCGCTATCGTGAATCATTTCCAGGTCTCGCTTCAACACCTCAATGTTGTGGTGCAGTTGCGTTGATAGTTTGCGAAGCCGCGCCCACGTTTTATGCCCGGAAGCGATCAATGCGCCACCGAGTGTCACCGCTACAGGGATCAGTGCCGTCGGTCGGCTTGTGGCGATCAGGGCGTAGACGGAAATCCCGGCGAAGTACACGGCTACCGAATTCGCTACAGTTCGAGTGATCACTGCTCGCCCGACGCGGCCGGGTAGCTGCCGCAAAAGCTCAGTCTGCTCCGGGTCTTTTGGCTCGGTTGACTGTGCCCAAAGAGGCAGGAAAGCCCATGTCAACATCAGCGGCAGGGCATAATCGAAGTGCTCGGCGACATCATCTGGGTTTTGGGCGATCGTGTTGGATAGCCTAACGATGTATAAAATGACGCCAGCCATGGCGATGCCCCACGTTGCCAGCTTCAGGTAATCCCAGTAGCGCTTCCATCCGGTGTCCCATTTGCGACTTGCCCAATGGCGAACGTCTTGCCAGGACTGCCAATCGTCGAGGGCGCCCACCCATGACTTGCCTCCATAAAGTCCAATAACTAATCCGCCGAAGAATAGAAATGTTCCGAAGGTGCGGTGCGAGGTGCCGTAGAGGCTGTCGCTACACGTGACGAAAAGGCTTCCAGTGGGAAGCAGGAGGCGACGCCAGTGGCGGCGTACAGGCGCGATACTTCGGCTCCAGGTTGGCATACGCGCCATGGTGCCGGCCCGTCGTCCCGTACCTTACCGACTTGAGGAAGAGCAGAGCTTGAGCGCTGTTTGTTGTCATTCATTCACCAAGTCATGATCGGTATAACTGGACTGCACAAGCTTGCCTCTACTGGGTAGGGCAGTAAACGGCAGGTCATCCAGCAGTCAGAGACGCTCACGTGACAAACCTTGCTACAGCGGCTTAGGGGATAGTTGGCAGCGGGTACGGTCAAGGTCATGTCCGGCGTACGCGGGTTGGTCACCCGTAGGCGTGCGCTGGTTGATCGCGCGCGACTAGGGGAGCTGGTTCGGGCATGGCGGTTGACGCTGCTCGGTCGAAAGAGGGGTTCACGTTGGAGAGAGCTACGCGGGTGGTGAGTGCCGCTTGCCGGGTGGCGGGGCTGGATGGCGGGGGCGCTGAGCTGATCCGGTTCGGGGAAAACGCTCTGTTTCGCCTGGCGTCGGTGCCCGTGGTCGTGCGGGTGGCTCGGGGGGTGGAGTGGCTGCCCAAGGCGCGTATCGAGGTGGCCGTGTCGCGGTGGCTGGCGGGGGAGGGATTCCCCGGGGCGCGCATCCTCGATGACCTAGAACAGCCGCTCCTGGTCGACGGTCACCCGGTGACCTTCTGGCATCTCATCCGCGAGGGTGACCGTAAGGCGACGTACGGGGAGCTGGGTGGCATCCTGCGGGATCTTCACTCGATGGCGTTGCCGGCCGGGGTGGAGTTCCCCTCGTTCGATCCCTTCGGTAAGCAAGAGCTGAGGATCGACCGGGCTCCGATTCCGGAGGATGACCGAGTCTTCCTGCGGAAGCGCTGGCATGAGTTGCGTGGTCAGTTCGAAGAGTTGCGCTTCGAGACTCCCAAGGGGCCCGTGCACGGTGACGCACACGTGCAGAACCTCATGGTCGACGACCAAGGGCAAGTCATCCTAATTGACTTCGAGGCGTTCTGCTTCGATCACCCCGAGTGGGACCTGATGGTCACGGCCACGGAGCATCACAGCCTCGGGTGGCAAACGGACGAGCAGTATGGCGACTTCGTGCGGGCCTATGGGCGGGACCTGTACGACTGGCCTGGTTACGACACGCTTCGGCGGCTCCAAGAGTTCGGCATGACGACGTGGCTAATGCAGAACGTGCGGGAGGACGAGAGGACGGCTGCCGAGTACCGCCGGCGTATCTCGGCCCTGCGTAACGATGACGCGCCTCGGGACTGGCGGCCGTGGTAGCTGCTACTCGTCGTCGTCCAGACGGGCCAGTGCCTCGCTCACCTTCTCGTTGAACGCGACTACGGTGGGGTGGGCCGCGTGTGGGCTCACCTCGGCCTGGAAGTCGGTCACGTAGCGCTGGAAGCGGGAGGACTGGAGGGAGTCCCCGCCGTCGACTGCGAGACTCGCGGTGGCGACCGCGGCTTCCAAGTCACCGTTTATGAGCTGGCTCTGGGCGAGCACCATGCGACAGAAACCGAGGGTGCGGGCGTATGCCGGGTCGGTGCTGTCGACGGCGCGCTGTGCCTGCTCGACTGCTTCCCGGCGCATCCGCAGATCGCGGAAACAGTGGCAGAACTCGCCCGTGAGTTCCGCTTCGTCGAAGTAGCTCAGCCATGCCGGGTCGTCGCCGCTGTCGGCCTGTTCGAAGTGGCGTTCCGCCTCGTTCATCGCGCGGGCCGCGCCGGCCTTTTCGCCTGCGTTGGAGAGGGCGCGGGCCTCCATGGCCCAGTAGTTGGCCATGGCGCGCGGGGTGGCTCGGCCTTTGGCTCCCTCGACGGCAGCGCGGGCGAGCTGGATGGCCTGGGTGTGCTTGCCAAGGTAGTTCGCCTGGTGGCTGAGGTTGCCGAGGATGCGGGCGCCGAACATGCGGTCGTCGATGACCTGGGTCAGACGGAGCGTGGACGACATGTAGCGGTGGGCGAGTCGGTGGTTCCCGGTGTCGTACGCGGTCCACGCGAGGAGCTGGGAGACCTCGGCGGCGGCGCCGAACAAGGCGGTGCCCACCTTCTCGCTGTAGCTGGTTCAGCAGGGGCAGGACTTCATGGCGGAAGTAGTGGCGCAGTGCCTTGTGGCCATGGCCTCCGCCGTACTTGAAATCGAGCTGCATGAACATGCCCGCAGCGTCCCTGATCGCGCGTACGTCGCGCATGCCGACGCGTTGGCGGGCGGGTCTGTCGGCCTGGACGCCGTCGGGGCGCGCGATCATCCATGAGAGGACGGCTGAGCTGAGGTCTCCGTCGGCGACGATCAGCTGATCACCTGTGGGAGCTTCAACGCTCTCGTCTGTGAGGTTGCTCAGGGTAGCGAGCGCTTCGGGAACGGTGTTCGGGTAACCGACCGGCTGAGGGGCAGCGGGCTGCGCGTGGTCGAAGAAGCCGAGATCGCCGGGCCTGATGCGGCGGCCGAGTTTGGCGCTCAGTACGTCTGCCATGATCGCTGCTGTCCGGGGCTGGATGCCGGCGCCGTCCCGCCATCGCTGCACGGAGACGTGCGTCGTTCCGAGACTGATGCCGCGTGCTGCGGCGGCGTCCTTCATGCGCTTCGCAAGGCCCTTGTTCGAGACCTTGGCTTGATCCATGACGGCGATCAACTGCGCGTTCGGCTCTCGGCTCATGCTCCCCTGCCAACCCGAGAATGACGGCGAGTGTTCATCGTGTCACAGCAGTATCAGCCGTGGGGGTTCATTGATGAACCCCCTTCGCCTTTGCCGGTGTTCACGTGAACCCCCTGGTGAACGCTCCCGGTCACGCCTGCTTCGCCGTGTACTGGCTTGCGTGAAGCAAGCGGTGTCGTAAGGGCTGTAGGGCCTCGGAAGGGGAAGTGATGGATGCGGGGAAGAGCGAACGGTTGGCGAGTGAGCTGGACGCGTACGCGCACTGGTTCGTGACGCCGGAGCCGTCCTCGGACGGTCACTTCCTGACGTTGACGCTTTTCGCCGAGTTGGGTGACACGGCGCGCGTCGCGCGCGACATGACGGGTGTGTTCCTTCGGAACGCGGGTGCCGAAGCGGTTGTGGACGATGCTCGGCTGGTCGTCTCGGAACTGGTGGGCAACGTGGTGAACCACGCCGTGCCGGACCGGCATCTGTCTTCCCCCGGTAGCTGCCGGCGCATCGACGTGATCTTCAAGATGTGGCCGAAGTGGCTGTTCATCGGTGTCGCCGACGAGGACTCGACCCCTCCGCTGCTTCCGGTGGGAGAGCCGTTCTCCCCGGGACTGCTGGGAGAACTGTCTGAGGCGGTGCTGCCGGACAGTGGTCGGGGACTGCTCATCGTTCAGCGCCTGGCGGTGGCGGTCTGGTGGACGCCGGGAGAGTACGGCGGGAAGACGGTCTGGGCCCGCTTCGATCTGAACGGCGAAGGGAAGTCCGTACCGCGCTGATGATCTCCGGGCCGCTGCCCAGACTTGGCTCCTTCGCGATCGGGAGCGGGTGGCGGCCCGGTACGGCCGGAGATTGACCCCTTCGGCCAGGGCGCGGCTCCTCCGGTGTTTTCGGGAGCTCCCCCACGGCCGGAGGGCCGCGCCTCACAACCACAAACCGAGACCGGGCCACCCCATCAGCCCTGGAAAGCGAAGGGTGGCCCGGCTGGGAACGCGGCGGTTCCCGGTGCCTGATGGTACCGGGGCCGCCGTGCTGCGCGTTCGCCCTGGTCCAAAGAGATATGACGACGCGTTACCTGGATCGGGACAGAGGTGGGCAAGGTGACTGGCTCGGGTGAGAGCTGGGTGGGCGACGGCCTCGACGATGTCGCAAGGGGCGACTGCGGCTTGTGGGTGTCGGGCGTCGACTACGTTTCGGGCTGGCGTACTGCGCGTGAAGCTGCCGACCGGTTGAACCGCGCGCTTCTCGGGGTCGGCTTCGAACTGTCCGCCGTGCGGGCGGTCGCCTCGACAGACGGCGACGGGCGCGGGGTCGTGCGGCTGGCGGGCCGGCCGGAAGCGGCGGAGTTGCTCGCCGGGCTCCTGGAGGGACTCGCTCACGATAACGGTGGCGCGGCATGAGGGGCCTTCTCGCCGGTGAGCGGCGCGCGTGGGCACGTCGCCTGCCGGAGAGACTTTGGGCGGTAGCTGCCATGGGGCGAGTGAACAGGGGGCCCTACGCTGGCCCGGCGAATCGGGCAGGCACTGGTCCTGCCCGCGTATGTGCCCGATGGGCCCCCTGTTCTTCGAGGCTCGCCCCATGGGAGCTGCCTAAAGTCTCGGAGGCCGGCGACCCCCGGCCGACCACGCCCCGGCCCGGGACGGCCGGTCGACGCCTCGACCCCTCGGGTGTTCTGCGGTGTGGGGCGTCCGGCGACCGGACGGGATCGGCGGCCACGCCGCACGCCCGGCCGGGGCGGCCGGGCGACCCGGCGCGCCGCAGGCGCGCCCTTGAGGAAGTAAAGGCGATTTCGACCGATGCCTCTCGCCCCTCACGCCTGGCGGTGTCGGGCGGGCTGTTTGTCGGCGGTGATCCGGTAGGCGATTTCGGCACGGTCCGCGCCGACGCGCAGTTCTTCGAGGATCTTCGGGCGGTCGTCGGTGCCGTGCGCGATGCGGGCCAGGTGCAGGATCGGGGTCGCGTCCGGGAGCTGGAGGGTGGCGCGTTCGTCGGGCAGCGGCATACGGGCACGGACCGTTTCCGACCACCACAGGGCATGGCCGTCCTGGGCGAGCAACCGGTAGATCGCTGCCGGGCGCTTGCACGGCTCTTTTCCCAGCAGCGGGACGGCTTCGGCTACCTCGAAGGGGATCAGCGTGCGGTGCATGACGCGGGTGCCGGTGCCCGGATCGATCAGCAGTCGGTCGCAGCCGAAGAGCGCCTCTTCCTCGGCGAGTTGGAGCAGTCGGCCTGTGGCCTTGCTGGTGCGGGTGCGGTACGTGGCCGGCTCCTCGGCCTCCTCCCATGTGTCGCCGTTGGGCATGGTGAAGCGGCCGTCGCTGGTGCGGCTGACACGGCGCTCGATGGTGAGTGCGGGCTGGCCGTCGGAGCGTACGAAGCTGCCCTTGCCGTGCCGTACGTCGATCAGCCCTTCCGCGCGCAGTGCGGCGATCGCGTTGCGCACGGTGGGGCGGGAAACCCCGTAGCGGGCGATCAGCTGGGCCTCCGACGGCAACGGGGAGTCCGGTGCGAACTCGCCGGACAGGATCGCCTCGCGGATGGCGGCGGCTACCTGCTGGTAGAGGGCTCCGGGGCGCTGGATCTCCGTCATCTCGGCTTCTCCGGTTCGGTGTCGTAGGCACGTCGCACGCGCGTCATCACTCGTCAGCATAAGTAGTTGCACCCTCGCCGTACAGAGCCTCATAGTCGTAACTCGTAAGGACAAGTGACGTCTAGATGTGTTGGGCGTCCTGACTGGCCAGGGAGGCCGAAGAAACATGCAGTCCATTCCCGTGGACACGGCGCGGCTCGGCGTACTGCGGTGCGCCATAGCGCCGGAAGCGAAGATCAGCAACCCCGAGACACAGGAGGTGAAGAAGGACCGGGACGGCAATCCGGTGTTCACCGTGGCCGTCACCGTGCGGCAGGACCGGCGGCGGATCTCCGTCATCGAGATCGCGGTGACCGGTGAGCCCAAGGGCATCGAGGAAGGACAGATCGTCAAGGTCACCGGACTGACGGCGTTCATGTGGGCCATGGGCGACCGGCACGGCGTCAGCTTCCGGGCCGACGCGATCACGCCCGTGCACGGCGGCGGTGCCGCGCACGGCAAGGGCGGTGGCGCGTGATGGGGCCGGTCCTGTTCGTCCTCGCGCTCGCGGTGCTGGCGTGGGTGTTCGTCGTCGGTGATCTGGTGCGCCGGCACCGTCCGGTCTGGCACTGGTACCTGATCGGCTACCCCGTCACCGCGTGCCGGGTGGTCCTCACCTGGCGCAAGGTCGCCGTGCTCAACGACCTCGCCGTCTCCCGCCGTCCGCCTCGCGGCCTGCTCGGGGACCTGGTGGTCAAGGGCGATCCGGTCCGGCCGATCGCTCCGAGGGCCTCGTTCCCGCGTGCCACCCGGATGGGGCTGACCGTGACCGTGCGACTGCACGCGGGCCAGACTCCGGCGACGTACATGAAGGCGGCTGATGCCCTGGTCCACGCGTGGCGGGTGCACGCGGTACGGGTCACCTCGCCGGAACGCGGCCTCGTCCTGCTGTCCGCGATGGCCACCGACCCGCTTCAGCGGCCCGGCTTAGCAACCGCCCCCGCCGAACTGCTGTCCGCGCCCATCGGCGCGCTGGAGAGCGGCGGCGCCTGGGTGATGAACCTCCGGCTCGTCCCGCACTGGCTCATCGCTGGTGCTACCCGCTCCGGCAAGTCCACTCTGCTGGCCCGGCTGGTCACCCAGCTCGCCCCGCAACCCGTCGCCCTGGTCGGCATCGACTGCAAGGGCGGCATGGAACTCGGTCTGTTCGCCGGGCGACTGAGCGCGCTCGCCACCTGCCGACGCGAAGCGGTCGCCGTCCTCTCCGCGCTCGTCGTCGACATGCAGGAACGGATGAACGCGTGCCGCACAGCCGGTGTGCGCTCGATCTGGGAACTGCCGGACAAGCCGCGGCCCGTACCGGTCGTCGTCCTGGTCGACGAGATCGCGGAACTGTACCTGTCCGACGGCACCCGCGAGGGCAAGGCGGAAGCCGAACAGTGCTCGACGCTCCTGCTCCGGATCGCCCAGCTCGGGGCCGCACTCGGATTGCACCTGGTCGTCGCCGGGCAACGCGTCGGCTCCGACCTCGGCCCCGGTGTCACCGCGTTGCGGGCCCAGCTCGGCGGCCGTATCTGCCACCGGGTCAACGACCCCGGCACGGCAGAGATGACCCTGGGCGACCTCAACAAGGACGCCGTGGCCGTCGCGCAAGCGATCACACCGGAGGAACGAGGGGTCGCCGTGTGCACCGGGCCGGACGGTGGTTGGAGCCGTGCCCGCTCGCACCTGACCCCGACGGATGAGGCCGTTGCGACGGCCCGCAAGTTCGCCGGCATGACCCCGGAACTGCCTGCCATCACCCGCGCCCTGGCGGCGCTGGAAGGAGAGAACAAGTGATCAGCGAGGGTACGGCGTTCGCGTTCGCGGTGATCTTCGGGCTCATCACCGTTCTTCTCGTCCGCTCCCGTGACGTACGGGCCTGGGAAGCGGTCTGCGTCGGCCTCTTCGGCGTCTACCTCGGCCAGACCCCCGTGGTCTACACCGTGCACGGCCTCGTCACCTGGATCATCAACGGCTTCTCCCACGCCTGAGCAGAAAGGACACACCACCATGCCCATGCCTCGCGTGAGGTGCCCTCAGTGCAAGGGCGACGGGGCCCGGAAGACCTGGACCGGACGGCTTCGCCGCTGCCGCGTCTGCCGGGGCGTCGGAACCATCCGCTGACCCACCCACCCATCGACCGAGCAGGAGAGGTGATTCCCATGACCGACCACGCGCCACCCGTCCACGTCCGAGCCGCTGCGGCGGCCCCCACCGGAAGGTCACCACCATCACCCCGGAGTTCACCCCGGCTGACAGGCGCGCCGTCCTCGACCGCGCGGCGCGCCTGCGCCGGCTCCCTGAAGCAGACCGCGACGCCATCCGCATCGCCCAAGATCCGCACTTCTCCCGCTGGCTGGAGCAGGTCACCGCAACCGGCGGCTGCGCCCACCCCGTCCACCTCTCCGGCTCCACCACCACCCTGGACGGCACGACCGGCGAGATCCTCCGCCAGTACGACACCCGCGACGAACCCGGAGAACACCTCCTCGTCCGCTGCCGCAACCGCCGGGCAACCGTCTGCGCCCCCTGCTCCCGCCTCCACGCCGGCGACACCTTCCACCTCGTCCGCGCGGGCCTGATCGGCGGCAAGAACGTCCCCGCCACCGTTCGCAGCCGACCCCGGCTCTTCGTCACCCTGACCGCGCCATCCTTCGGCCCCGTGCACCGCACCGGGGAACGCTGCCGCCCTCGCCGTGACGGCGGCACCTGCGAGCACGGCCGTCCCCTCGGCTGTGCCGCCGGGCACGCTCCGGCTGACCCCCTCATCGGTCAGCCCCTGTGCCCCGACTGCTACGACTACACCGGACACGTGCTCTGGCACGCGCACGCCTCCAAGCTGTGGGACCGCTTCGTCATCGACGTCCGTCGGCGCCTGGCCTCCTCCGCCGGCCTCGTACAGTCCCACTTCGCCCACCACGCCCGCCTGTCCTTCGCACGCGTCGCCGAGTACCAGAAACGGGCAGCCGTCCACGTACACGCCGTCGTCCGCCTCGACGGCCCCGACGGACCGGCCGACGAACCCCCGCTCTGGGCCACCGTCGACCGGCTCACGGACGCCGTACGCACCTCCGCCGGGCGGGTCCTGGTCCGCACCCCGTACAGTCCCGCCGTCGGTGAACTGCTCCTGCGCTGGGGCGCCCAACTCGACGTCCGTCCGCTGTACGCCGACGGTGACGGGCCCGGTGACGACGCCGTGGCCGCGTACGTCGCCAAGTACGTCACCAAGGGAGCGGGCGAGACCGGCGCCGGCACCGACCACAAGGTCACCACCCGGGACGACATCGACACGGCGCCCGTGAGCGAACACGTCCGCACCCTCATGCGCATCTGCTGGCGCCTCGGCGGCCTTCCCGAGTACGCACCCCTGCACCTGCGCACCTGGGCCCACACCCTCGGCTACCGCGGCCACATCCTCACCAAGTCCCGCGCGTACTCCACCACCTACGCGGCGCTACGGGCCGAACGCGCTCAGCACGTCGGCCACGCCGAGATTCCCGACGCGGTCACAGACGCGCACTGGCGCTATGTCGGCTCCGGCCACACCCCCGGCGCGGCCCTCATCGCGGTTGGAGTCGCCGAAGACCTCGCGGAGTGCCGGCGGCTCAGTGCTGAGGACAGGCGGTGGGGAGGTGGCAACCGATAACTCCCCTGCCTGCACCCCAGCCCTCGAACGACAGAGCAGCGAGCCTGATCGAGAGCGAGATAGTGATCGTGGATGAGGACGGCACAGAGGAACCGTTCGACGCGACTACATGGTTCGAGTGAGACATGAAGCCGCCTCCCCGCATGACGGGAAGGCGGCTTCGTCCTTGTACGGCCTGGGATCAGAAGGCTCCCGCGAAGTCGTCTTCGCGGATTACGAGCCGTTCGCGTACGTCCTTCGGGATCAGCAAGCGAAGGTGCACCTTCGGGGCCCGGACCCCCGGCACCTTCGTGCGGGTGACCTCGCAGCGGATGCCGACGCGGTACAGGTCTGCGGACATGGCTTCCATGCCGCCTTCCTGCCAGTGCTCACGGAACGTCTTGCCGCCGTGGACGTTGACCCATCGGTCCTTCGCCGTCTCGGGATCGATCGCTTCGAGTTCCCCGATGAGCTTGTCCAGTGTCGCCTCCGCCTGCTCCTTCGCGAACCGCGTCTTCGTGTACCGGCCTCCGGGTTCGAGTTCCTTCATGTACAGCGCGATGGACTCCTGAAGACGTTTGACCTCCCGCCGTGCTTCGGCGCCCTCCGCGTACTGGCGAACCTGTACGGGGAAGTCCCCGAGGACCTTGAGGACGTCCTCCACCAAGCGTTCGTAGATCCGCTCGGGGTTAGGCGCTCCGAGACCCCCGCTCTTGCAGTTGCGGCACCGTAGGTACTGGTAGGTCCCGTACGTGTTGTTCGTAATCTGAACCGTCATGTTCGTCTTGCAGTCGGCGCACAGGAGAACGCCGAGGAACTGGGTCGCTCCACCGACACGGCGGGGAGGCTGGTTCTTCTTGCGCTTGTCCAGAGCAGCGCCGAGGGCCTCGAACTCCTCCTCGGTGAAGATGGGGGAAGCGACCTTGATCGGCCTGCCGTCCTTACCGAGCACCGGCTTCGAACGCCGCTGTCCTCCGTTCTTGTCCTCTTCTACGCGGTAGCCGAGGAGTGCCGGGTTGCGGAGACGGCGGAGGAGAGTCGCCACGGTGAGCCCTTGGCTCATGAGGCCGGACCGCTTCAGGCAGCGCACCATGAAACGGGCGGAGCGTCCCCGAAGCGCCATGCGCCGAGCCCAGTGCAGTGCCTTGTACGCCTCGGGATCGATGGTGAGAACGACCTTCCCCGTGTCGTCCTCATCCGTGACGTAGCCGTACGCCGGCTTCCCGACGAGCCAGTCCTCCTGAGACTTCGCGTAGTCCCACAGGCTGGTGACGCGCGTGGAGGTGTTGGCCGCTTCGATCTCGGCGATGCCACCGATGATCGTGACCATGATCTTTCCGGCGGTCGTCGTGAGGTCGAGGCTGTCGTTCTTCGCGACCAGGTTCTTCCCGCGCTTCAGGCTCCACTCGATCATCGTCGAGAGGTCGGAGAGGCGACGTACGAAGCGATCGAGCTTCCAGAACAGGATCTCGTCGAACTCGGGGGAGCGGTTGTTCAACCAGTCCCCGAGCTCCTTCCGTTTCCACGGCGGAACCTTCGTCGCGGACACGTTCAGATCCGAGGCGACACCGATGACTCGGCAACCTCGCTCCCTGGCCAGGATGCGGAGATCAAGCTCCTGTCGCACTGGTGACGTCGTGTCGTCCGTCAGCACCGACAGACGGATCGACAGAAGTGCCCGAGGAGCGTCCTCGGGGAGCAGGTCCTCGGCTCGCTTCAGCTCCCTCCAACAGCGCAAGGTCGGCTTCGGTCCACTCGGCTTCCACGCTGTAGGCCGCTCGATCTGCCGCGAGCCGCCGCTGTCCTCGTTTCCTCATGGTGACCAGCGTAGGCATGGTTTTAAGCGTTTTTCCATGTGTCCGCAGATGGACACCTCCATCCAGATCGGCCCGACCGGCAAGAAGCTGCTGCCGCTGACGGTCAAGTAACCCGCATCCACGGGGGCCGGTCAGGCGTCTACTCCGGTATGGATCTCGAAAAGCCGCCCCGGGACGCGCGCGACACGGCGCCCGGGGCGGGGCAGTCCGCCGAAGGGTGCCTCACCGTCGCCGTCCGCCTTCCGGTGCGGATCGTGGCGCTCGTGCTGGTGCTGCCCGTGCGGATGGCGTGGGACGCGCTGGTGGTCGCCGCGCGGTTCCTGGGGCGCACGGTGCTGCGGCCGCTGGGGCGAGCGGTGCTGTGGCTGGCACGGGCGGTGTTCGTCCGGCCGGTGGTGGGGCTGTGGCGGTACGTCCTCGTCCCCCTGGCCAAGGGCGTCGGGTGGCTCGGGACGGTGCTGGTCGTCCGTCCGGTCCGGTGGGTGTACCGCTGGGTGCTGACGCCGGCCGGGCACGCGCTGGGGTGGGTGTACGCGCGGCTGGTCGTGCCGGTCGGGACGGGGCTGTGGGCGGCCGTGGTGTGGCTGGCGCGGTACCTGGTCGTGCTGCCGGCGGGGTGGTTGCACCGGTGGGTGCTGGCTCCCGTGGGACGCGCGCTCGCCTGGTGCGGCAGGGGAGTGGCCTGGTGCGTGCGCATGGTCGTGACCGGGATCGGTACGGCTCTGTACTGGACCGGGCGGGTGCTGCTGGTGCTGCCCGTCCTCGCCCTGTGGCGGTGGGTGCTGGCGCCCGTCGGCCGGGTCCTCGCCGTGATCGGGCGGGAGGTCTGGGCCGCCCTCGGCCATGCCTGGCGGGTCGCCGGGTACCTCTCCCGGGCGGTCGGACGGTTCCTCGGGACGCTGCTGCGGTGGATCTTCGTGGAGCCGGTGCGCTGGGTGTACCGGACGGTGCTGACGCCCGTGGGGCACGTGGTGCGGGACCATCTTCTGCGGCCGGTCGCCGCGGCGGCGCGCGGTGCCGGCCGGGCCGTCCGGCAGGGCCTCGCCTCCGTGCGGGCCTCGGTGCGGCAGGCGCGGGCCGATGTGCGGCGCGCGCTCTTCGGGGCACCCCGGCAGGCGCGGCCGGTGGACCGGCGGGAACCTTCCGGTGCCGAGGCACGTACTCTTGGTAGTAGTACGACCGCTCTCACGAAGGACTGAACGACACTGGGCAAGCGACAGCCCGAAGGCCCGCCGCCGGTACCCGCGGTGCAGCGCATCCGACTGCGCTACACCAAGCGCGGCCGCCTCCGGTTCACCAGCCACCGTGATTTCCAGCGCGCCTTCGAGCGTGCGCTGCGCCGCGCCGAGGTGCCGATGGCGTACTCGGCGGGGTTCACCCCGCACCCGAAGGTGTCGTACGCCAATGCCGCACCCACCGGCACGGGCAGTGAGGCGGAGTACCTGGAGATCGCGCTCACCTCGGCGCGTGACCCGGAGCAGCTGAGAACCCTGCTCGACGCGTCCCTGCCCGCCGGGCTGGACATCGTCGAGGCGGTCGAGGCCCGGACCTCCGGGCTCGCCGACCGGCTGACGGCTTCCGAGTGGGAGCTGCGGCTGGACGGGGTGGACCCGGCCGACGCCGGCCGCGCGGTGGACGCCTTCAACGAGGCGCCCGCCGTGGAGGTGCAGCGCCGTACCAAGAACGGTGTGCGCACCTTCGACGCCCGCTCCGCCGTCGTGCGGCTGGAGAGTGTCCAGGCGCACGGTTCCCCGGCTGATAGGCCGAGTGACCAGCCCTGTGCGATACTGCGGCTGGTTGTTCGGCACGTGACGCCTGCCGTACGACCCGACGACGTCCTGTCCGGTCTCCGCGCCGTGGCCGACCTGGCGCCGCCGGTCCCCGTAGCGGTGACCAGGCTGGCGCAGGGGCTGCTCGATGAAGAGACCGGCACGGTGACCGACCCGCTCGCGCCCGACCGCGAGGCAGTAGCGACCGAGCCGAAGACGGCCGCCGCGACTGCCGCCGCGACGGCGCCTGCGTAGGGAAGGTCCCGCGGAGGGACGCACGTCGTAAGCGCCGCCGTCGAACTCGGGAGCCACCTGGGTCGGGCAGCGCCACCGACCACAAGACTTTCGCCAGGCCGTACGCGACAAGGTTGTACGGAACCGGTGAGACAGGACACAGCGAGCTCCCGAGCGGCGCCCGCGCCAACGGACGGCGGCATCCGCGCAGAGCGCGAGCCGCGGACGTCACCGGAGGTCGACGAGATCGACGCCGGACCAGGCGCGGCGCCCGGGAGCCTGACGGGAGATACGCCCGCATGCTCGAACCGACCGAAACGACGGAGTCCGTGACCGGCTCCGCATCCGACAACACCCCCAGCGACACCCTGCCGCCGCGCCGCCGGCGCCGGGCGGCGTCCCGGCCGGCGGGTCCGCCGGCCGGTTCCTCCGGTACTCCGGCGGAGACCGTGGAACCGGCTGTTCCGGCCGCCGGTACGGACCTCGCCGAGGACCTCTCGGACGATCGTGCCGACGACCTCGCAGACGACCTCACCGACGAGGTCGTCGAGGAGGAGGCGGAGGAGACCGAGCCGGCCGAGCAGCCGGTGGAGGCGCCGGTGGCGGAGCCCGCCGCCCGTCCGCGCCGCCGCGCGGTGCGCCGTGCCTCCGCGCCCGCCGGGGCCCCCTCGTCCGCGAAGGACGCCGAGACCGTGATCCCCGCGACGCCCGCCGCCGAGGCGGCACCGGCCCGGCCCGCGGCGGCCGAGCCCGCGACGCCCACCGCGTCCGCGGCCTCCGACGAGGTCGCCGCCGCTCCGCGCCGGACCCGTCGGCGTGCCACCCGTAGCGTGTCGGCGCCTGTGGCGGCGGCTGAGAGCGCCGGGGCGTTCGTGACGTCCGAGGTGACCGCTGAGGCGGCGTCCGAGACGTCCGTGACCTCCGAGGCGCAGGCTGCCGAGAGCGCCCCGGCCGCGGAGGAGGCCGCTCCGCGCCGGACGCGTCGGCGTGCCACCCGTAGCGTGTCCGCGCCCGCGGCGACCGCTGAGGCACCCGAGGCCGTCGAGGCTGCCGGGACCCCCGCGCCGGCCGAAGCGGCGTCCGAGACGTCCGTGACCTCCGAGGCGCCGGCTGCCGAGAGCGGCCCGGCCGCCGAGGACGCCGCTCCGCGCCGCAGCCGTAGGCGGGCGACCCGTCGGGTGACCGCCCCGGCCGAGACGCCGGAGAGCACCGGCACGCCGGAGAGCGCAACGGTGGAGAGCGCCGAGACCGCGGGCGGCGCGGCGGCGGAGCCCGTCGCCGCGAACGCGGACGCCGAGACGGCCACCGCCGCCGAGGCTCCCGCGGCCGAGACTCCCGCCGAGGAGGCCGCCCCGCGTCGCTCGCGCCGCCGGGCCGTCCGCAAGGCCGCCACCGGTTTCGCCGAGCCCGCGCGGAAGGCCGGGTCCGGCTCGGCGGGCGAGGAGCGGGCGGCCCGCCCGGCCCGTCCCGCCGTCGCGCTGTTCCAGCCGCCGGTGTTCACCGAACCCCAGTTCCAGACGCCCGAGCGGGCCGCGGCCGAGGCCGCCGCGGTGGCCGCCGGCGCGCAGGAGCCCGAGCGCGAGCCGGAGCGCACGCCGGTCGCGGAGCCCGTGGAGACCCCGGAGGCCGTGGAGGAGCAGCCCACCGGGTCGCGCCGCCGCCGTCGTCGCCGGGGCGCCGCCGACGAGGCCGCCGACGAGCGGCCCGTCGAGACCGCCGCCGACGTGGACGAGCCGGAGGCCGAGGCGGACGCCGAGGAGCCGGACGAGGACGCGGACGGGGCCGACGCCGAGGAGGGCGGCTCGCGCCGCCGTCGTCGCCGGGGCGGCCGTCGCCGTCGCCGGGGCGACCTGGCCGACGGCGACGCCGACCACGACACCGACGGCACGGACGCCGACACCGAGCACTTCGCCGCCGAGCAGGCCGCGCAGGACGCCGAGGACACCGCCGAGCAGGCCGACGAGGACGACGCCGAGGACGACGACACCGGCACGCGGGGCGGCGAGGGGGCCGGCGGGTCCGGCTCCAGCAGCAGCCGTCGCCGCCGTCGCCGTCGCCGCCGGGCCGGGGACGGTTCCGGCGAGGCCGAGCAGTCCTCCGACGACCCCGAGCGGACCGTCGTCAAGGTCCGCGAGCCCCGCGCGAAGGCGGAGCCCTCCGACGAGGTGCAGTCCATCAAGGGCTCGACCCGTCTGGAGGCCAAGAAGCAGCGCCGCCGCGAGGGCCGCGAGCAGGGGCGCCGGCGCGTCCCGATCATCACCGAGGCCGAGTTCCTGGCCCGCCGCGAGGCCGTCGAGCGCGTGATGGTCGTGCGCCAGCACGGCGAGCGCACGCAGATCGGCGTCCTGGAGGACGGCGTGCTCGTCGAGCACTACGTCAACAAGGAGCAGGCCACCTCGTACGTCGGCAACGTCTACCTCGGCAAGGTGCAGAACGTGCTGCCGTCGATGGAGGCCGCCTTCATCGACATCGGCAAGGGCCGCAACGCCGTGCTGTACGCCGGTGAGGTCAACTTCGAGGCGCTCGGCATGGCCAACGGGCCGCGCCGGATCGAGTCCGCCCTGAAGTCCGGCCAGTCGGTCCTGGTCCAGGTGACCAAGGACCCCATCGGCCACAAGGGCGCCCGCCTCACCAGCCAGGTCTCCCTGCCCGGCCGCTACCTGGTCTACGTGCCCGAGGGCTCGATGACCGGCATCAGCCGCAAGCTGCCCGACACCGAGCGGGCCCGGCTGAAGACCATCCTCAAGAAGATCGTCCCCGAGGACGCGGGCGTCATCGTGCGCACCGCCGCCGAGGGCGCCAGCGAGGACGAGCTGCGCCGCGACGTCGAGCGGCTCCAGCAGCAGTGGGCGGAGATCCAGAAGAAGGCCAAGAACGGCGGCAACGCGCCGACGCTGCTGTACGGCGAGCCGGACATGACCGTCCGGGTCGTCCGCGACATCTTCAACGAGGACTTCACCAAGGTCGTCGTCAGCGGCGAGGACGCCTGGGAGACCGTCCACGGGTACGTGTCCCACGTCGCGCCCGACCTCGCCGACCGGCTGTCCAAGTGGACCAGCGAGGTCGACGTCTTCGCCACGTACCGGATCGACGAGCAGCTCGCCAAGGCGCTGGACCGCAAGGTCTGGCTGCCCAGTGGCGGTTCGCTGGTGATCGACCGGACCGAGGCGATGGTCGTCATCGACGTCAACACCGGCAAGTTCACCGGCCAGGGCGGCAACCTGGAGGAGACGGTCACCAGGAACAACCTGGAGGCGGCCGAGGAGATCGTGCGCCAGCTGCGGCTGCGCGACCTCGGCGGCATCATCGTGATCGACTTCATCGACATGGTGCTGGAGTCCAACCGGGACCTGGTGCTGCGGCGCCTGCTCGAATGCCTGGGCCGGGACCGTACGAAGCACCAGGTCGCCGAGGTGACCTCGCTGGGTCTGGTGCAGATGACCCGCAAGCGGGTCGGGCAGGGCCTGCTGGAGTCGTTCTCCGAGACCTGCGTGCACTGCAACGGGCGCGGGGTCATCGTCCACCTCGACCAGCCGTCCGCCGGCGGGAACGGCGGCGGCAAGCGCCGCAAGCGGGCCCGCGCGGGCGGCGCCGAGCAGCCGCACGAGCACGAGGCCGCGCTCACCGTCGAGACACCGACGGCGGAGCAGGAGGCGGAGGCCGAGGCCGAGCAGGCCGCGGAGCGCGTCACCGAGCCGATCGCCCTGCCGTCGCCGGACTTCGCGCCCGACGAGGAGCTGTACAGCAGCGTCTACGAGGCGGAGGCCGCGGCCAAGCGCGGCCGGAGCCGGCGCCGGGCCGGCCGGCGCGCGTCGGCCCCGGCGAGCGCGCCGAAGCCGGAGGCCGTGGAGGTCTCCCCGGCCGCCGGATCAGCCGAGTCCGGCGAGCCCGCCCATGCCGCCCAGGCTCCGCGGGCCGAGGTGCCGACGGCGCAGGACGTGACGGCGCGGGAGGAGGCCGAGCGTCCGGTGCGGCCGGAGCCGGCCGCCGAGGCGCTGGCCGAGCCCGCCGCCGTGGAGGACGCGGTGGTCGGCACGCCGCAGGAGCAGGCGGCCCCGGCGGTCGCCGAGGCGCCCGTGGCGGACGCCGCGCCCAAGGGCCGTACGCGCCGCAGGGCGACCCGCAAGGCGTCCGCCCCCGCCGGTTCGCCGGCCGGCGCGGAGGCCGCCGTGGTGACGGTTCCCGAATCCGCCGCCCCGGTGGAGCGGGCCGAGCCGCAGGCGGCTCAGGCCGAGCAGCAGCCCGAGCCGGCGGTCGCCGAGCCCGCGCCTCCGGCCCGTCCGCGGCGCCGTGCCGTGCGCAAGGCCACCGCGCCCACCGCCGACGCGGAGGCTGCCGTCGTGGTCGTCCCGTCCGCGGAGGCGCCGGCCGCTACGGAGGCTCCGGCCGCCGCTGAGGTCCCGGCCGCCACGGAGGCTCCGGCCGCCGAGGAGGCCGCCCCGGCCAAGAAGACCGCCCGCAAGGCGGCCAAGAAGGCCCCGGCGAAGAAGACGGCCGCCAAGAAGACGGCTGCCACCAAGACCGCCGCCAAGAAGACGGCCGCCAAGAAGACGACGGCCAAGAAGGCGGCGTCGGAGGCGGCGGCGTCCGACACGGCGGCGTCCGAGACGGCGCCCGAGCAGGCGACGGCCACCAAGACCGCCGCCAAGAGCGCCACCAAGACCGCCGCCAGGAAGACGACGGCGAGGACGACGGCGAAGAAGGCGGCGAAGACCACCAAGTCGGCCGCCAAGAAGACCGCGTCGAAGAAGACCGCGGCGGCCGAGCAGTCGGCGCCGTCGGTGTCGGCCACGACGGAGGACTGAGCCGGACGGAATGCCGCGGGGCGCCGCCCGACCCGAGGAGGGTCGGGCGGCGCCCCGTCGCTGTTTCCCGCTCTTCGGTCACGCTGAGTTCACCTTGTGACCGAACACACGGCAAAACGGTGAATTCTCTGTTGTCTCCATGGGTAAACCCTGTGGCCATGTGCTGGTAACGTGACGTCGGTCTCGGCCCATGATCAGGAGCCGCGGACCGCAGCCGATGAAGTGCCCGGCCCTTCCGGCCGGATGATGGCTGCCTTCCCACACGATGACCCTGAGAGCTGTCGAAAAAGAACTCCTTGGTTTTTGAGGTTTGTTGACCCGTAGGAAGCGGGTGTGGTGGAGGGGATCGAGGCGGGGCTGGCGGAGACGTTCGAGCTGTTGCTGCCGTATCTGGACGAGCGGCAGCGACGGCTGGTGCTGGGGGCTGCTGCCCGTGTGCGAGGCCACGGAGGGATTCGCCTGGTGGCGGCGGTTGCGGGGGCGGCGGAGTCCACGGTGTCGCGCGGGTTGCAACAGGGTGAAGGGCTCGATGGCCGGGTTCGGGTGGCGGGCGCGGGCTGCAAGCGGCTGCGAGACCACGATCCGGAACTGGTCCCGGCGTTGCTGGCGCTGGTCGAGCCGGATCAGCGGGGAGATCCGGAGTTGCTGTTGCGGTGGACGGTGAAGTCCACCCGTGTCCTGGCCGCGGAGTTGTCCCGGCAGGGGCACCGGGTCGGTCACGGCACGGTGGCCGCGCTGTTGAAGGCCGAAGGGTTCTCCTTGCAGGGCACCTCGCGTACCACCGAGGGGGCCCGCCACCCGGACCGGGACGCCCAGTTCCACTACATCAACGACCAGGTGAAGACGTATCTGCGGACGGGCAGCCGGTCATCAGCGTGGACACCAAGAAGAAGGAGACCCTCGGTCAGTACGCGGTCGCCGGATGTGAGTGGCACCGGGTCGGGCAGCCGGTGCGGGTGCGTGCCCATGACTTTCCCGAGAAGGGCGCGCTGAAGGCGGTGCCGTACGGGATTTATGACATCGGCGCGGATGCCGGCTGGGTGTCGGTGGGGTGCGACGGTGACACCGCCGCCTTCGCCGTGGCCACCCTGCGCCGCTGGTGGGACGGGGAGGGACGACACCGCTGTCCGCACGCCTGCCGGTTGCTGAT
>NZ_JBIVWS010000004.1:513539-570455 GCF_044768905.1 Streptomyces sp. NPDC090994 | reverse complement strand
GTACTGCAGGGGGGACCCTGTGGGAGAGTAGGACGCCGCCGAACAAATATTGGAGAAAACCCCCGCACCTTTCGGTGCGGGGGTTTTCTGCGTTTCAGGACGGGGTCACCAAGCCCGTGTCGTAGGCCAGGATCACCGCCTGGACGCGGTCTCTTGAGCCGGTCTTGGCGAGGATGCGGCCGACGTGGGTTTTGACCGTGGATTCGGCCAGGTGGAGCCGGGCGGCTATTTCCGTGTTGGTCCAGCCCTGGCCTATGACGGTGAGGATTTCGCGTTCGCGGTCCGTGAGGGGGGCCAGGCGGGGGTCGGAAGCGGTGGTGGCCGCTCTGGGGGCCGGCAGGTGGTGGACGTAGGTGTCGAGGAGGCGGCGGGTCAGGCTGGGGGCGACCACGGCGTCGCCGGAGGCCACCGCGCGGATGCCGGAGAGGAGTTCCTCCGGCTGGGCGTCCTTGACCAGGAAGCCGGAGGCGCCGGCGCGGAGACCGGAGTAGGCGTACTCGTCCAGGTCGAACGTGGTGAGGATGAGGACGCGGGTGCGGTCGCCGGTGGTGGTGATGTGGCGGGTCGCCTCGATGCCGTCCAGGCCGGGCATGCGGACGTCCATGAGGACCACGTCGGGGTGGAGTTCCGTGGTCATGCGGACGGCTTCGGTGCCGTCGGCCGCCTCACCGAGGACTGCCATGTCGTCCTGGCTCTCCAGCAGCATCCGGAAACCGAAGCGCTGGAGGGGCTGGTCGTCGGCGATGAGGACGGTGGTCACTGCGGGTTCTCCTCCGGGAGGTACAGACGGACGCGCCAGCCGTGGTCGGGGGCGGGGCGGGGGCCGGCCTCAAGTGTGCCTCCGTAGAGGGCCGTTCGTTCGCGCATGCCGGGGAGGCCGCGGCCGTCGGCGGGGGGCCCGGGCGGGGCTGCGCGGCCGGTGTCGGTGACGGTGAGGGTGACGGCGCCGCCTTCCCCGTAGGAGAGGTCTATGTGGGAGGTGGCGTCGGGGCCGGCGTGTTTGAGGGTGTTGGTGAGGGATTCCTGGATGACGCGGTAGAGGGCCAGCTGGCGGCCGGGGGCGAGGGCGGGGCTGCCGTGGACGGTCGTACGGACCGGGAGGCCGGCCTTGCGGACGCCCGTGATCAGGCGGTCGAGGTCGGTGAGGGTGGGCTGGGGAGTCAGTTCGGCGGCTCGGGCGGCCGTGTCGTCCTCGCGGAGGACGTCCAGGAGGTGGCGGAGTTCGCCGAGGGCCTCGCGGCTCGTGGTGCCGATGGCGTCCAGGGCCTGGGCGGCCCGGTCGGGGGACTTGGCGGCGGCGTACCGGCCGCCGTCGGCGAGGCCCGTGATGACGGACAGGTGGTGGCCGATGATGTCGTGCATCTCGCGGGCGATCCGGGCGCGTTCGGCGGCGGCGGCGAGCCGGGCCTGCTGGTCGCGTTCGGTCTCCAGGCGGCGGGCGCGGTCCTCCAGGGCCTCGGTGTAGTCGCGGCGGGTGCGGATCGTGATGCCGATCAGGGTGGCGGTGACGATGGTCGTCAGCTGGGAACCGAGCTGTTGGGTCCAGGTGCTCTCGCCGCCGTGGCGGGCCACCGTCACGACGGTCGGGGCGATGACCATGAGCGTCGCCCACCAGAGATGGCGGAGGGGGCGGCGGAGGGCGAGGTGGTAGACGAGGGCCAGTTGGAGCAGGGCGGCCTGGAGGGCGGCGCCGCTCCAGGCGTTGGCGAGGGAGACGGGGGCCATGGCGAGCAGGACGGCCCTGGGGTGGGTGCGGCGCCAGAGGAGGGGGACGGTGAATCCCAGGCTGAGGGTGAGGAGGAGCCAGCCGGGGGCGCCGGGGTTCAGGGTGATGGTGCGCCAGCCGCCGCCCGCGTAGTCGATCAGGGCGGCCGTCACCCAGAAGCCGGTCAGGAGCAGGTCCCACACCAGGGGGTGGCGCCGGTCGAAGGCGCGGACGCGGCGGTTGATCCGCTGGACGTACTCGGTGAGGGGCTCGGCCGGGCGTTCATCCGTCACGGCACCATGGTGGCGGAGCCGGGAGGGCGGGGGCGTCCGGCTGGGGGACGTATATGAGATGAGGAACGTAGTACCGGGGTATTACCGTGACCCGCATGACTGCCTCGCCCCCTGGGGACTACGTGATCCGGCCGGTCCGGGCCGACGAGTGGACGGCCGTGCGGGAGCTGGCGCTGCGGATGCTGCGGGATCCGGTGGCGCACCTGGCGTTCCTGGACACGTACGAGCAGGCCGTGCAGCGGCCGGACTCCTTCTGGCAGGAGCGGGCGGCCGGGAGCGCGGAGGGCTCGGAACGGGTGCGGCAGGTCATCGCCGAGGGGCCGGGCGGTGCCTGGCTCGGGACGGTGACCGTGCTGATCGAGGAGGCCGGGACCACGGACTGGGCGGGGTTTCCCGTCGAGCGGCGGCAGGGGCATGTCGTCGGGGTGTACGTGCGGCCCGAGTGGCGGGGGAGCGGGCTGACCAAGGCGCTGTTCGCCGCCGCGCTGGACTGGGCGTGGGGGCGTGGGGTGGAGCGGATGCGGCTCATCGTGCACGAGGACAACGGGCGGGCCCGGGGGCTGTACCGGAAGCTGGGGTTCGAGGCGAGCGGGCGGGTGATTCCGCTGGCCGGTGCTCCCGGGCAGAACGAGCTGGAGTACGTGCTCGACGGGCGCTGAGTCAGACCGGCAGTTCGTCGTGGGGCCAGCGGGCGCGGGCCTGTTCGGGGGACCGGAGCAGGGCCAGGGTCGGCAGGCCCCGGTCCGCCCCGGTGGCGAGCAGCTCCGGTAGTCGGGGAAGCGGAGCCACCGCGGCGACGTCGTCGAGGACGAGCGTCAGTGGTGGGTCGAGCCGACCGGAGGATGACCGTTCGGCCATGCGCCGGCCGTGCTCGACCACGCTGGAGACGAGGGCCGTCAGGAGGGGCATGGCCCCGGGGGCCGTCCTGGGGTCCTCGATGGGTTCACCTACCACGTAAAGGGTTCCCCCTTCGTGGATGAAGGAATCCAGGGCGAGCGTGTCGGTTCGGTGTGGAGTGCAGCTCTCGCGGATGTTGAGCGTGGAGAGGGCGGCCAGGGCACGGTTGGTCAACTGGTGGGCCGTGTCGCGGCGGTCGGGGTGCGCGGTGAGCGCGGCTTCGAGTTCGCCGGCGGTGCCGGGGGCGGCCTTCGGGTTCGTACGGAGGATGCGGACGGCGTCCTGGACCTGGCTGCCCTGGGACCACCGGTGGACGTGGCGGACGGTGCGGGCGTCCACGGCGGCGGCGTGCAGGTAGCTGCGGAGGAGGGTTTCCGCGGTGTCGGTGATCGCCTGGTCCAGGCGGGCGGTGGGGCGTACGGGGGCGAGGAGGGCGGTGGCGCGGGCGGTGGCCGTGTGCTTGTCCTCGCAGCCGGTGGTGGGGGACCAGTGGAGGCGGGACGGGGTGTCGCAGCGGTGGGTGGGGTCGTAGAGGTGGACGGGGCCGAGTTTGGCTCGGGCGTCCTTTGTCTCCTGCCAGAGGGCGGGGGACGAGGTGACGACGAGGGCGGGGCCCTCCGCGTCCGCGAGGGCTTGGGTCGCGGTGGTGTGGTGGGTGGCTCTGGGCGCGTAGTGGACCGCGCCTTCGGCGCGGGGGTTCTCCCGGCCGCCCGCCCGTTTGCCGTCGGCTGCGGAGGTGGAGGGCTCCTCCGGTGCCGGCGTCCGCTGGTGCGGTGTCCTCGGGAGCGGGACCTCGTGGGGCGGCGGCGGGGGCGGTGTCTCGCGCCTCCGATGCCGTACCGCCTTCCACCTCGCCAGCGTGCCCAGCACGAAGACCGTGAGGACCACCAGGATCATCAGCTGGCCGATGAACAGGCCCCAGAACAGGCCGGGGCCGGAGAGGCCGGTGGCGGGGACGTCGGGCCAGGCGCCGGGGAGGTCGCCGGGGTGGGTGATCAGGTGGCGCATGGCCAGGGGGGTGCGGGTGAACGACAGGCCGTGCGGCCAGGCGCCGTGGGCGAACAGGGCGGACAGGCCCGTCGCCGTCCACACCAGGACGGTCATGCCGAGGAGGAAGCCGAGGATGCCGAGCAGCAGGCCGTCGGGGATGCCGCCGCTGTGGCCGCCGGGCCGTCGGTCGTCGGGTCTCATCGGTCCCTCCCGCTAGGCGACCGTCGATTCGGACGAGTCGCCGAGGTGCTGTTCCACGAAGGCCGCCGCCCGCTCCTCGGCCTCCAGCTCGGCGGCGTGCAGGGCGTCGTCGGCGAAGTCGGCGGAGGACTCGGTCATCGCGCGGTCGGTGAAGACCAGGGGGCGTTCGGTCTCGGTGACCAGGTGTTTGACGACCTGGACGTTGCCGTTGACGTCCCAGACGGCGATGCCGGGGGTGAGGGTCGGGATGATCTCCACGGCCCAGCGGGGCAGGCCCAGGACGCGGCCGGTCGCGCGGGCCTCGTCGGCTTTCTGGGCGTAGATCGTCCTGGTCGACGCCATCTTCAGGATCGCCGCCGCCTCCTTCGCCGCCGCGCCGTCGACCACGTCGGAGAGGTGGTGGACGACCGCCACGAAGGACAGGCCGAGCCGGCGGCCGAACTTCAGCAGGCGCTGGAAGAGCTGGGCGACGAACGGGCTGTTGATGATGTGCCAGGCCTCTTCCACCAGGAAGATGCGCTTCTTGCGGTCGGGGCGGATCCAGGTGTGCTCCAGCCACACGCCGACGATCGCCATCAGGATCGGCATGGCGATGGAGTTGCGGTCGATGTGCGAGAGGTCGAAGACGATCAGCGGGGCGTCGAGGTCGATGCCGACGGTCGTCGGGCCGTCGAACATGCCGCGCAGGTCACCGTCGACCAGGCGGTCCAGGACCAGGGCGACGTCCAGGCCCCAGGCGCGTACGTCGTCTATGGCGACGTTCATCGCCTCGGCGGACTCGGGCTCGGGGTGGCGCAGCTGCTCGACGATGTCGGAGAGGACCGGCTGGCGTTCGACGATCGTCTCGTTGACGTAGGCGTGCGCGACCTTGAGGGCGAAGCCGGAGCGTTCGTCCAGGCCGTGGCCCATCGCGACCTCGATGATCGTGCGGAGCAGCGCCAGCTGGCCCGTGGTGGTGATCGCGGGGTCGAGGGGGTTGAGCCGGATGCCCTGGTCGAGCGCGGCCATCGGGTCCAGGCGGATGGGAGTTATGCCCAGCTCCTGGGCGATGAGGTTCCATTCGCCGGCGCCGTCCTCGCCCTGGGCGTCCAGGACGACGACCTGGCGGTCCTTGAAGCGGAGCTGACGCAGGACGTAGGTCTTCTCCAGCGCCGACTTGCCGTTGCCGGACTCGCCGAGGACCAGCCAGTGCGGGGCCGGGAGCTGCTGGCCGTACAGCTGGAAGGGGTCGTAGATGTACCCCTTGCCGGAGTAGACCTCGCGGCCGATGATCACGCCGGAGTCGCCGAGGCCGGGGGCCGCGGTGGGGAGGTAGACGGCCTGGGCCTGGCCCGTGGAGGTGCGGACGGGGAGGCGGGTCGTCTCGACCTTCCCGAAGAGGAAGGACGTGAAGGCTTCGGTGAGGACGGTCAGCGGATCCCGCATCAGGCTCAGCCCCTACCTTCGGATGCCGGTGGCGAACGGAAGCGTGTTCACGAAGGCGCGGTGGTGCTCTCGGTCGCACCACTCCAGTTTCAGGTACGACTTCCCGGCCGACGCCCGGATCGTCCGCTTGTCGCGGGCGAGGGCCTCGGGGTTGCGGGAGGAGACGGTGATGTAGCCGACCAGGTTGACGCCGGCGGCGCCGCTGGCGAGGTCCTCGCCGCGCTGGTCCAGGCGGTCGTGGGCGGCCATGTCGCGGGGGTCGACCGTGCGGTTCATCTTGGCGGCGCGGGACTGCTCGGCCACGTCGTTGGTCTTCTCGGTCAGCATCCGCTCGATGGCGACCTCGGTGGGTTCGAGGTCCATGGTGACGGCGACCGTGCGGATGACGTCCGGGGTGTGGACCAGGAGCGGTGCGAGGAAGTTGACGCCGACCGGGGTCATCGGCCACTCCTTCACCCAGGCGGTGGCGTGGCACCAGGGGGCGCGGGTGGCCGACTCGCGGGTCTTGGCCTGGAGGAACGTGGGCTCCATGGCGTCCAGCTCGGCCGGCCAGGCGTTGCGCTGGGTCATCGCCTGGATGTGGTCGATGGGGTGGTCGGGGTCGTACATGGAGTGGATGAGGGAGGCGAGCCGGCCCTGCCCGAGGGGCTGGCGGACGCGGATGTCGGCCTCCTGGAGGCGCGAGCAGATGTCGGTCAGCTCGCGGGCCATGACGACGGCGAGACCGGCGTCGCGGTCCAGCTTGCGGCCGCCCTGGGGGCGGACGGCGCGGGCCATGGCGTGCGCCTCGGCGGCCAGCTCGCGGGTGTAGTGCATGCAGGCGACGAGGTAGGCGCGGTGCTGCTCGCTGCTGGTGGACACCATCGACTGCAGCTGGTCGTAGGACTGCTGGAGCCAGGGCAGGGCCTTGTCGTCGCCGCGCTGGGCGACGTCCTTGGCGTGCGCGTCGGGGTCGGCGGGCAGGGTGCGGGCGAGCATCTGGAGGCGGGTGACGAAGCCGTCGCCGTTGGCCACGTGCTTGAGCAGCGTGCCGAACCGGTCGACCAGGGCCTCCTGGTCCTCGGAGTCGCGCAGGCCGACGCCGGGGCCCTCGATCTCGATGGCGGCGGTGACCGTCTTGCGGTCGGCGTGCAGCAGTACGGCGATCTCGTCGGGGCCGAAGGGGGCGGCGAGCCAGGTGATGCGGCCGATGCCGGGGGGCGGGCCGATCTCGACCTCGCGGCCGTCGAGGCGGGTGCCGGCCTCGACGGCGCCGGAACGGTACGTCGTGCCCTTGCGCAGGGTCCGCTTGTAGCTGCGGTTGATCTCGAACCACTTGTAGAACGTGCGGTGCTTGTACGGCACGTAGACCGCGGCCAGCGCGAGCATCGGGAAGCCGGCGAGCAGCACGATGCGCAGGGAGAGGACGGGGACGAGCAGCCCGCACATCATGCCGAGGAAGGCGCCGACGACGATCAGCGCGATCTCGCCGGTCTCGCGGTTGCGGCCGACGATCGCGTTCGGCCGGGCGCGGCCGATCAGATACGTACGGCGGGGCGTGACCGGATGGGACACGTGGGACTCGGTCGTCAACGCCCGTCACCTCCTGTGCTCTTGCTGTTGCGGGTGTTGCTGGAGTGGGGGCTGTTCATCGGGCTGCCGGAGCGCGGCGCGGGTGCGGCGGAGGGGACAGTTCCGCCGCCGCCGTTCGAGGCGCGGGTGCTGTGGGCGGCGACGCCGCCGGAGGCGGGGTTGGCGGGGCGGGGGCCGGAGGCGGACTGGCCGCCGCCTCCGCCGTCGCCGTTGTTGCGGGTGCTGTGGGTTCTGATGCCCTGGGCCACGAGGTTGGCCGGGGAGCTGATGACGGCGGCGGCCTTGTTCTCGGCGCCCCGCATCAGGCGGTTGTTGCGGGAGCCGGCGATCTCGTCGCCGAAGCCGGGGACGAAGCGGTAGATCATCGCGGAGGCGAAGATGGCCAGCAGGATGATGGCGAGGCCGGAGACGACGGCGGAGAAGGCGTCCGGCCCGTCGTCGGCGGAGAGCGCGCCGGCCAGGCCGAGGACGATGACGATGACCGGCTTGACCAGGATCACGGCGATCATGATCCCGGCCCAGCGGCGGACGTGGCCCCACAGGTTCTTGTCGACGAGGCCGGCGTAGACGACGGTGCCGAGCAGGGCGCCCACGTAGAGCAGGGCGGCCCGGATGACCAGTTCCAGCCAGAGGACGCCGGCGGCGAGGATCGACACCAGGGAGACCACGATCAGCATGATCGGTCCGCCGCCGATGTCCTCGCCCTTCTCCAGGGCGCCGGAGAAGGTGCCGAAGAACGTGTCCGTCTGGTCGCCGGTGGCCTGGGCCAGCACCTCCGTGACGCCGTCGGTGGCCGAGACGACCGTGTAGAGGATCAGCGGCGTGAAGGCCGAGGCGAGGACGGTCAGCCACAGGAAGCCGACGGCCTCGGACAGGGCGGTGGTCAGCGGGACGCCGCGCACGGCGCGCTTGGCGACCGCCAGCAGCCACAGGACCAGGGTGAGGATGGTCGAGGCGGCGAAGACGACGGCGTACTGCTGGAGGAACTTGGGGTTGGTGAAGTCGACGTTGGCGGTGTCCTTCACGGCCTCGCTGAGTTTGTCGACGGTCCAGGCGGCGGCTTCGGCGCAGCCCTTGGCGAGGGAGGAGAGGGGGTCGGCGGTGGTGCTGACGTCGAGGGAGGGGGAGCCGTCGGAGGTTCCGTTGCCCTGCTCGCACAGATCCTTGGCCTGGCCGGAGACCTTGCTGCAGTCGAACGACGACGACGGCGACGGAGACGCCGAGGGACTGCCGGACGGATCGGGCGTGGGCGCGGCGGCGGCGCGGGTCGCCAGCAGGACGACCGCGGTCTGTACGGCCGTCAGCGCTCCGGCCAGCGTGAGCACGCGACGCGGGTTACCGGGCATACGTGAACCCTCCGTACTCCTCGATGGCCTTGCTGATCTCTTCGGACGTGGCGGCCCTGTCGTCGCCGGGGACCGGGGCGGGGCCGTCCTTCTGCGTGTCCTTGACGATCTTCCAGTCGCCGTCCGTCCAGCGCAGGTCGAAGGTCCAGGTCTTCCACGACGAGGTGATGGGGTTGGTGGTCTTCTCCGCCGAGGTTCCGAGCAGTCCCATGTACCAGACGGCGACCCGGGCGTCGCCGTCGCCGTACTTCTCGACGGAGGTGCCCAGCGGCGTGACGCGGGAGACGAACGTGCTCCCCTTCGGCGCCTCGCCGTCGGCGTTCAGCCCCAGCCTGGCGAGGAAGTCGGCCGAGTACGCCGCGTCCATCGGCGTCTTCAGCGCGGCCGCCGCGTCCGGTGTGTACAGGGCGTCGACGATCTCGTGCCGGGTGTCCTTGGTGAACATGCCGGTCGAGCCGAGGGTGACCGCGTAGTTGGCGGCGGCGCTCTGCGCGCCCTGTTCGTCGTGGGCGAAGCCGGACCGGACCGCACGCGTCCCGGTGGGGGCGGTGGCCGAGGTCTGGGGCTTGTCGGCGGATTCCGCGGAGGTCGCGGAATCGTCTCCTCCACGGTTCGCGAAGGCGATCGCGGCGATCAGGACGACCACCACGCCGACCACCGTGACCAGGCTCCGGGAGGAGGACCGGCCGCCTCTGCGCGGGGAGCCGTACGGGTCGGCGTCGCCTTCGGGCAGACGGGTGCGGGTGCCGCCGTAACCGCCGGAGGACTGGTGCTCGTCTCCGAGACTCATGCCGCGTACGCCCCCTCGACGTCGTGCGGAACCGGGTGCCCGTACCCCGTGCCGTAGTAGTACGACGGTAGCCGCACTGGTTCCCGCGCGGGCGCGGTGTGGTGACTCGACATCAGGGTGACGCAACCTCAGCCGGGGGGCACGACGGGCGGGTGGTGGATGGGGAGGAAGGGAACGGGAGGCCGGCGTGGACGCGGACCGGCGGGCTGTCGGACGGTGGCCGGCTACACGGCCATGCCGTAGACGATGGTGAAGAGCGTGCCGAGCGATCCGATGATGAAGACGCCCGTCAGGCCGGCGATGATGAGGCCCTTGCCCTGCTCGGCGCTGAAGGTGTCACGGAGTGCGGTGGCGCCGATGCGCTGCTTGGCGGCGCCCCAGATGGCGATGCCGAGACAGAGCAGGATGGCGACCGCCATGACGACCTGGACCATCGTCTTCGCCTCGGTCCCCAGCGCCCCGAAGGGTCCCCAGTCGGGAGCGATCCCGCCGATGATGGTGTTGATGTCTCCCTTGTCGGCCGCAAAGAACATGTAAGTCACCGCCCCTGGTGGGTAGTTCCGCATCCTCTGCGGTCGTGCAGAGGTCACGCCTCATTGTCGCCGACAATGCCGCCGTCGTATGTCGACTTGGCGTCATTGATTGGCGGGTTTTGTACGAACAGCTTGCCACCGGTTCACGCCGGGCGCTCAGGGAGGCGTGGAGTCCGGGGGCGAGCAGTCACATGGTCACTCTGTGTATCACGGCAGGTCACGCCGGGCAATCATGCTGAAGCGGAACCTGTCGTGTGGTTTCGTCGTTGGGCACTTCTACGGTTCGTCAGGTCCGAGGGGTGGCCGGGCCGTCGGGCGAGCGGGTGAGCGGATCCACTCGTTCCGTGGGCGAAGGCTACCTCTGTTGCGTGAACGGCTTCGGCGCGGAGGAGGGGGCGGCGCGGGGCTGTCAAGACGTCAGGTCGGCCGGTTCGCGGCCGAATAACGCCACTCTTGCCGGAAAGAGTGCTGAACAGCGCCTGTATGGGGCAAGGTTGGGCCGTGCGAAAAGTGTGGGTGATCGGTGGCGCGGCGGTCGGACTCGGCATGGGCTTCGTCATGCTGCTCGTCGTCGGCGTGTACATGGCCGCCGGGAGCCTGGCGGGCGGCGTGAGCGGCGGGGCGAAGAATCTGGCCAAGGGAGCGGTGCCCGCCGCGTACGAGGCGTTGGTGGCCAAGGCGGGCCGGTCCTGCGCGGCGATCAACCCGGCCCTGCTGGCCGCGCAGCTCTACCAGGAGAGCGGCTTCGATCCCAAGGCGCAGAGCCCGGCGGCGGCGCAGGGGATAGCGCAGTTCATCCCCGGCACGTGGGCGACGCACGGCGTCGACGGGGACGGCGACGGGGACCGGGACGTGTGGGACCCGGCCGACGCGATCCCGTCGGCCGCCGCCTACGACTGCTCCCTCGCGTCGTACGTGAAGAGCGTTCCCGGGAATCTGACCGAAAACATGCTGGCCGCCTACAACGCCGGCCCGGACGCGGTGATCCGGTACCAGGGCGTGCCGCCGTACGCGGAGACGCAGAACTACGTCAAGACGATCACGACGCTCGCGGAGAGCTTCGCCGCGCCCGAGACCCGGGTCGACCCCTCCGAGCAGGCCGCCGGGGCCATCACCTACGCCCAGGACAAGCTCGGCACGCCCTACCTCTGGGGCGGCAACGGCACCGCTGACCAGGGCGGACGCTTCGACTGCTCGGGCCTGACCAAGGCCGCGTACGAGTCGGTCGGGATCACGCTGCCGCGCGTCGCCAACGACCAGTACAACGCCGGACCGCACCCCTCCCGGGACGAGCTGCTCCCCGGCGATCTGGTGTTCTTCTCGGACGACCTGACCAATTCGCGGGCCATCCGGCATGTCGGGATCTATGTCGGCGGCGGGCAGATGATCAACGCGCCGTATACGGGTGCCGTGATCCGGTTCGACCCGATCGACACCCCGGACTACTTCGGGGCCACCCGGGTGACCGAGGATGGCGCGAAAGCGCTCCCCGGAAACGCCTGAACGGACCGTGAACCCTTCCCCTGAGCTGCGACGATGCATCTCTCTTCGATAACGTCTCCGTGATCATTTCGTGGATTGTGGAACGGAACGCCGAGGGCCGTGCGTTCCTGTTGGCGTAGATGTGCGAGCCGGCGGACGCCCAGCGGATCTACCACCACGGGGGTGGCAGGAGAGGCGCGTGCAGAAGACGTGCCGGAGAACATGACGAAGGGGCCGCAGCGCTATGGCTGGACTCGCCGATTCCGGGTCGAACCCCGACGTCGACCTGCTCTACGACATCAACGGCCTCGCCAAGGACGCACCGCACTGGTTCGACCGGGTCATGGAGTTCACCGGTGAGTACGGGCTGCTCTTCGCCATCCTCGCGCTCGTGCTGTGGTGCTGGTGGGGCGTACGGCGGCGGGGCGGCGAGGACGCGGCCCCCGCGGTGGCCGCGCTGGTCTGGGCGCCGCTCGCGGCCGGCATAGCCGTGCTGGTCAACGTGCCGATCCGGGGCTTCGTGGAGCGGCCCCGGCCGTTCAAGGACCACCAGGGCCTGGAAGTCCTCGTCGACGGCAAGAACGACTTCTCGTTCGTCAGCGACCACGCCACCCTCGTCATGGCGATGGCCGTCGCCCTGTTCGTCGCCCGCCGCAAGTTCGGCGTCGTCGCGATCGTGCTGGCGCTGCTCGGCGGGTTCTGCCGGGTCTACATGGGCGTGCACTACCCGACCGACGTCGTCGGCGGCTTCGCGCTCGGCACCGCGGTGGCCCTGCTGCTCTCGCCGGTGGCCATGGCCCTGCTGACCCCGCTGGCCCGGGCGATCGAGCGCTCCCCGCGCGTGGGGTGGCTGATCAGCGCACGGGGGCGATCCGCGTCCGGGACACGGGACGCCGTGATCCCCGGCGCGCGCACGGAGCGGGAGTCCGCGGAGGCCGGCGAGCGGGACCTGGCGGCCTGACGGTCACAGGGCCTGCGGCCAGGTGAACAGGCGGTCCGGGTCGTACCGCCGCTTCACCTGCGCCAGCCGGGGCGCGGCGTCCCCGTAGTACGCCGTCCGCCAGTCCGTCAGATCCGGGTCGGGGTAGTTCTGGTAGGCGGCTCCCGAGGCGTGCGGTCGCAGGGCGGCGTGGGCGGCGGCCAGCCAGGAGCGGCCGGCGGCGCCGCTCTCGCCGGCCGGCCAGGAGACCAGGTACTGGGCGAGCGTCCGGGAACGGCGGTGCACGAAGGCGGTGGCCGTCGGGGAGACCCGGTTGACCGCCCCGCCGAGCGCCGTGAACGCGACGGTGCCGGTGCCGCCGCGCACCGAGCGCACCTGGGCGAGCAGGGTGTCGATCCCGGCCGCCGACAGCGAGCGGTCGAAGAAGTCGGAGCGGGCCGCGTACGTCTCCCGCTCCAGGGCCCCCTCCGGGGAGCGGCCCGGGACCGTGCCGGGCAGGTGGCACTGGGCGCCGGAGGCGAAGGACGCGCAGCCGGCGTACGCCTCCATCGTCTCCTCGTACGTGTGCCGGTTCAGGGAGACGCCGCTCGCCGGGGCGCCGATCCGGTCGGCGAGGCGGTCGACGGCGTTCTGGAGTTCGCCGTAGGTGCCCAGCGAGAAGGCGGAGACGGCGACGGTGGGGGTGGCGCCGTCCGCGCTCTCCAGGTGCAGGGACGACCAGATCTCGTCGGGCTGGTCCGGCCCCCACTCCTGCCAGGCGCCGACCACCTCCGCGGCCCTCGCCCAGGGCCAGGTCAGATACGCGGTGACGCCCTGGGGCGCGGCGTGCGTACGGAAGCGCAGTTCCGTCACGACGCCGAAGTTGCCGTTGCCCGCGCCGCGCAGCGCCCAGAACAGGTCGGGGTGTTCGCCGGCGTCGGCGGTGAGCTGCTCGCCGGCGGCCGTGATCAGGGTGGCGCCGGTCAGGCTGTCGCAGGTCAGGCCGTAGGCGCGGGAGACGACGCCGTGGCCGCCGCCGAGGGTGAGGCCGGCGATGCCGACGGTGGGACAGGAACCGGCGGGGACGGTGACGCCCCGGGCGGCCAGCGCGCGGTACACGTCGATCAGCCGGGCGCCGGCGCCGACGACG
Organism: Streptomyces sp. NPDC090994; assembly: GCF_044768905.1. Lineage (NCBI taxonomy): Bacteria > Bacillati > Actinomycetota > Actinomycetes > Kitasatosporales > Streptomycetaceae > Streptomyces > Streptomyces sp. NPDC090994. The sequence goes on along the minus strand of NZ_JBIVWS010000004.1, from coordinate 557,152 downwards.
GCCTCGCCGCCCGAGGCGCGGACGCCGTTCAGTTCCGCGACGTCGATGACCAGGCGGTCGTCGCCGGAGGACCAGCCCGCGTAGGAGTGGCCGCCGCCCCGGATCGCCGGGCGGACCCCGTGGGCGCGGGCGTACGCCAGGGCGGTGCGGATGTCGTCGGCGTGGGCGGCGTATGCGACGGCGGCGGGCCGCAGGCTGTCGAAGCGGGTGTTGTAGAGCTGCCGCGCGGGTTCCCAGTCGGCGTCACCGGGCCGGACGAGCGTGCCGTCGAGGGAGCGGGCGAGGGCGGTCCAGTCGGCGGGGGCGGAGCCGCGCGTCGGGGAGGCCGTGGCCGAGGGGCCGCGGTTCTTGCCACCGCCCGAACCACCGCGGTTGCCGCTGCCGTCGGTGTCGCACGCGGCCGTCGTCGTCACCGTGAGGCCGGCGGCCGCGGCGCCGCCGAGGAAAGTACGCCGGTCCATGGGTCCTCGGTCTCCTCGGTCTCCTCGATCCCCTGGGGGGCTCGTGGAGCGAGACGGGGAGGAGGAGACGGAGGTTCCCCCGGGGACGTGATCCGGCCGTTCAGGAATCGACGTGCTTGCTCGCGTCCGTCCGCGCCAGGCTTCTCGCCCGGCGGGCCGGTCCGCGCCAGCCGCAGGAGCAGCGGGCCGAACAGAAGGGGCCCTGTTCGACCGTGGTCGTCCGGTGTTCCGTGGAATCCGGAAGGTCCTGGGGGGCGTCAAGGCCGTCCTGCTGTGCCACGGCGACCACGTTACCGGGGTCACCCGCACGTCGTTAAGCGGGACGACGGGCGGCCCGGTACGGGGGGTGGACAGGCGATGGCCAGGAGGCAGCGACGGCAGCAGCGGCGACGGGGCGCGGCAGGTGCCGTGGCGGGCGTCGTGGCCTGCGTCGGACTGGGCGCCGGCGGCTGCTCCGACACCGCCGCCGTCGCGCCCGAGGCCCGCCACGGCGACCCGGTCCGGACCCTGCGCGGCGCGGCCGACCGGCTGACCGAGTCCGGCAGCGCCAAGGCGCGCACGTCGATGCAGATGGCCAGCGGCGGCACCCGGGTCACCATCCGGGGCGAGGGCGTCTACGACTTCGCCGGGCGGCGCGGGCGGCTGAAGGTACGGCTGCCGCAGGACGCGGCGGGCACCAGCGACCGCCGGCCCATCACCGAACTGCTGGTCCCCGGCGCGCTCTACATGAAGAACCGGGGCGCCGGCGTCCCCGCCGGCAAATGGGTCCGGGTGGAGACCGCGAGCCTGTCCGACGGCAATCTCGTGACCGGCGGCGCCACCGATCCGCTCACCGCCGCGGAGGTGCTGCGCGGCACCCACGAGGCGGAGTACCTCGGGCGGACGGCGGTCGCGGGCACCCCGCTGCACCACTACCGGGGCACCGCCGACCTGGCGCGGGCCGCCGAGCGCGCCGGGGGCAGCGCGCGCACCTCGCTGCGCGCGGCGGCGAAAGGGTTCGCCACCGTCCAGGTGCCGTTCGACGCCTACCTCGACGACCGGGGCCGCGTCCGCAAGGTCCGCCACCGGTTCGGATTCGTCAACGGGCAGCGGGAAGGCACCGTCGCGGTGGCCTCGACGACGCTGCTGTACGACTTCGGCGTCCCCGTCACCGTACGGCTGCCGGACGAGGACGACATCTACGCCGGCAAGATCGCCGAATAGCCCGCTGTCAAGGAGGACTAGCCCGTCCGTGCCATGCGCGGTGCGTAGAGCGCTCCCTACTCTAGGAATCCGGTACTGGCAGGGACGAGGTGATGCGCGTGGCTCCGGTCGGCGGTACGGCGGTTCAGGACCACGTGGCCCTCGCCGAGATCGAACTGTGCGGCGACCTGATCATCGCGGCGTCGGCGGCCAGGGAACGGCTCAGCCTGGAGAGCATCGACGAGGTGCTGCGGGTGGCCGAGGAGCGAGAACGCGCCAGGCGGGCCGCCGGGCGCTGACCCTCAGGTGCGCAGCAGCCGCCCGATCGCCTTCGTGGCCTCCTCCACCTTGGCGTCGATCTCGGCGCCGCCCTTGAGGGCCGCGTCCGCGACGCAGTGGCGCAGGTGCTCCTCCAGGAGCTGGAGGGCGAAGGACTGGAGGGCCTTGGTGGAGGCGGAGACCTGGGTGAGTATGTCGATGCAGTAGACGTCCTCGTCGACCATCCGTTGCAGGCCGCGGATCTGGCCTTCGATCCGGCGCAGCCGCTTCAGGTGCTCGTCCTTCTGCTGGTGATAGCCGTGCACCCCGCGGTCATGGTCGGTCACGATGTCCGTTTCCGCCCCTTCCGCCTCGGTGGAGGGCGCTCCGGCACCGGCCTGTGTGGTCGTCATCGCGTCCTCCTGTGAGACAGATCGCCGCCATATACCCCTGGTGGGTATATGGTAACGAATTTCCCTGGGTATGGGGCTCTTGGCCCATGCGGTGCGCGACGTCCGGAAACAGGCCCCGGGTCGCCCCCCTGCTCATCACTGTGCCTGATGGGCGACACTGGGGGACGGCCCGTTAGCCGTGGCCGGATGATGCGCCTAGCATCAGCCTGACCGAAACCGATGCATACCGAGGACCCCACGTGCGCTTTCGTCTGACCCCCAGGGAGACGAGCTTCTACGACATGTTTGCCGCGTCCGCGGACAACATCGTCACGGGCTCGAAACTCCTGATGGAACTGCTCGGGGCGGACGCATCCGCCCGGGCCGAGATCGCAGAGCGTATGCGGGCCGCGGAACACGCCGGTGACGATGCGACGCACGCGATCTTCCACCAGCTGAACTCCTCGTTCATCACGCCGTTCGACCGTGAGGACATCTACACCCTCGCGTCGTCCCTCGACGACATCATGGACTTCATGGAGGAGGCCGTCGACCTCGTCGTCCTCTACAACGTGGAGGAACTGCCCAAGGGCGTCGAGCAGCAGATCGAGGTGCTGGCCCGGGCCGCCGAGCTGACCGCCGAGGCCATGCCGAACCTGCGCACGATGGACAACCTCACCGAGTACTGGATCGAGGTCAACCGGCTGGAGAACCAGGCCGACCAGATCCACCGCAAGCTGCTGGCCCACCTCTTCAACGGCAAGTACGACGCGATCGAGGTGCTGAAGCTGAAGCAGATCGTGGACGTCCTGGAAGAGGCGGCCGACGCATTCGAGCACGTGGCGAACACGGTGGAGACCATCGCGGTCAAGGAGTCCTGAGCGCACGCCATGGACACCTTCGCTCTGATCGTGACCGTCGCGGTCGCGCTCTTCTTCACCTACACCAACGGCTTCCACGACTCGGCCAACGCGATCGCCACGTCGGTGTCGACGCGGGCGCTGACGCCCCGCGCCGCGCTCGCGATGGCGGCCGTGATGAACCTCGCCGGCGCGTTCCTCGGTTCCGGGGTCGCCAAGACCGTCAGCGAGGGCCTGATCGAGACGCCCGAGGGCTCGACGGGGATGGGCATCCTCTTCGCCGCACTGATCGGCGCGATCGCCTGGAACCTCGTCACCTGGTACTTCGGCCTGCCCTCGTCCTCCTCGCACGCGCTGTTCGGCGGCATGGTGGGCGCGGCACTGGCCGGCGGCACCACGGTGTACTGGGGCGGGGTCGTCGACAAGATCATCCTGCCCATGTTCATCTCGCCGGTGGTCGGGCTGGTCATCGGCTATCTGGTCATGACCGCGATCATGTGGCTCTTCCGGCGCTCCAACCCGCACAAGGCGAAGCGCGGTTTCCGGATCGCGCAGACGGTGTCGGCGGCGGGCATGGCCCTCGGCCACGGCCTCCAGGACGCGCAGAAGACGATGGGCATCGTGGTGATGGCGCTGGTCATCGCCGACGTCGAGGACTACGGCGACCCGATCCCGATCTGGGTGAAGATCGTCTGCGCGCTGATGCTGTCGCTGGGGACGTACGCCGGTGGCTGGCGGATCATGCGGACGCTGGGCCGGAAGATCATCGAGCTCGACCCGCCGCAGGGTTTCGCGGCGGAGACGACCGGTGCGTCGATCATGTTCACGACGGCGTTCCTCTTCCACGCGCCGATCTCGACGACGCATGTGATCACGTCGGCGATCATGGGGGTCGGGGCGACGAAGCGGGTGAACGCCGTGCGGTGGGGTGTCGCGAAGAACATCATCCTGGGGTGGTTCATCACGATGCCGGCGGCTGCGGTGGTCGCTGCGCTGTCGTTCTGGGTCGTCCAGCTGGCGTTTCTCTGACGTGGCGTGACGTGACCTGACGCGGGGGGTGGGTGGCGCGACCCGGCGCTGCCGGGGTGCGCCGCGCCCACCCTCCCCCACTCTCGGCTTCGCTCGAGCGGGGGGACCCCCATCGCCCCAGGCGGCACGGCTGCCCGCGGTGACGCGGCGTCTGCGGTCGGGCGGGGTACGGACCCGCACCCGCGTACGGCGGGAAGGGGACGGGTGGGGGGTGTCCGCCCGCAGCGGTTGGCGCGTCGACCCGGTTCACCCCCGTAGAAGACCGATTCCGCGCCGTTCCGAGGACGGACACCCCCCCCACCCCGGCCCCGACCCACCCGCACACGACTGGGCGCTACGCGCACCCCCACCGAACCCGCACAGGCGCCGCAGGCACCGGCACGCGAACGGCAATGGGCCCGCCCCCGGGAGCCAGGGGCGGGCCCGTTCCTCGCGGTGGCACCGCCATGCAGCACCGCGAGGGTCAGAGGGGCAGGCTCAGCCGAAGCGGCCGGAGATGTAGTCCTCCGTGGCCTGCACCGACGGGTTGGAGAAGATCCGCTCCGTCTCGTCGATCTCGATGAGCTTGCCGGGCTGCCCGACGGCCGCCAGGTTGAAGAACGCCGTACGGTCCGAGACCCGCGCCGCCTGCTGCATGTTGTGCGTCACGATGACGATCGTGAAGCGCTCCTTCAGCTCACCGATCAGGTCCTCGATGGCGAGGGTGGAGATCGGGTCGAGGGCCGAGCAGGGCTCGTCCATCAGCAGCACGTTCGGCTCGACCGCGATCGCCCGCGCGATGCACAGCCGCTGCTGCTGGCCGCCCGACAGGCCGGAGCCCGGCTTGTTCAGGCGGTCCTTGACCTCGTTCCAGAGGTTCGCGCCCTTGAGGGACTTCTCGACGATGTCGTCCATCTCGGACTTCTTGTACCGGCCGTTGAGCCGCAGGCCGGCCGCCACGTTGTCGTAGACGGACATGGTCGGGAACGGGTTCGGACGCTGGAAGACCATGCCGACCTCGCGCCGCACCGCCACCGGGTCGATCCCGGCGCCGTACAGGTTCTCGTCGTCGAGCATGACCTTGCCGTCGACCCGGCCGCCCGGCGTCACCTCGTGCATGCGGTTCAGCGTGCGCAGGAACGTGGACTTGCCGCAGCCGGAGGGGCCGATGAAGGCCGTCACCGAGCGGGGTTCGACGGTCATCGAGATGTCCTCGATGGCCAGGAAGGAGCCGTAGTAGGCGTTGAGGCCGCTGACATCGATGCGCTTGGCCATGTGAATCACTGCTTCTTTCGGGTCGGGAGGGCCTTAGCGACCGGTCTTGGGGGCCTTCCAGCGGGCGATGCCGCGGGCCACCAGGTTGAGGATCATGATGAACGCGATGAGCGTCAGGGCCGCCGCCCAGGCACGGTCGACCGAGAACTCGGTACCGGCGCTGTACTGCAGGTAGATGTACATCGGCAGCGATTCCTGCGCGTCCTTGAACGGGTTCGCGTTGATGAAGTCCGCGCCCCAGACCAGCAGCAGCACGGGGGCCGTCTCACCGGTGATACGGGCGATGGCCAGCATGATGCCGGTGGTGATGCCGCCGATGGAGGTCGGCAGGACCACCTTGAGGATCGTGCGCCACTTCGGGACGCCCAGGGCCAGGGACGCCTCGCGCAGCTCGTTCGGGACGAGCTTCAGCATCTCCTCGGTGGACCGGACGACGACCGGGATCATCAGGATGGTCAGCGCCATCGAGCCGGCGAAGCCGGAGGGACCCATGTCCAGGATCAGGACCCACACGCTGAGGATGAACAGACCCGCGACGATCGACGGGATGCCCGTCATGACGTCGACGAAGAAGGTGACGGCCTGGGCGAGCTTGCCGCGGCCGTACTCGACCAGGTAGATCGCGGTCAGCACGCCGATCGGCACGGAGATCACGGCCGCCAGGCCGACCTGCTCCGCGGTGCCGAGGATGGCGTGGTAGATGCCGCCGCCGGGTTCGAGGTCGCCGACGACGCCCATCGAGTGGCTGAGGAAGTACCCGTCGAGGACCTTGACGCCGCGCTTGATGGTCGTCCAGACCAGGGAGGCCAGCGGGATGACCGCCAGCAGGAAGGCGACCCAGACCAGGCTGGTCGCCACCCGGTCCTTGGCCTGGCGCCCGCCCTCGACCTTGGCGGAGATGCCGTAGGTGCCGAGGACGAAGAGGACCGCGGCGATCAGCGCCCACTGGATGGAGCTGTCCAGGCCGGCCGCGAAGCTGATGCCGATGCCCAGCACGACCGCGCCCGCGGCGACCGCCCACGCGAACCACTTGGGCAGGGTGGCGCCCTTGAGGGAGCTGGGCGGACGCTGGTCGGGCTTTTCGGTGAGAGTGGCGTTGCTCATGCGTTGGCCCCCGAGTACTCCTTGCGGCGGGCGATGATCATGCGGGCCGCGCCGTTGACCAGCAAGGTGATGAGGAAGAGGACGAGACCGGAGGCGATCAGCGCGTCACGGCCCATCGGGGTGGCCTCGTTGAACTTGCTGGCGATGTTCTGCGCGAACGTGCCGCCGCCCGGGTCGAGCAGGCTGGCGGTGATGTCGAAGCTCGGGGAGAGGACCATGGCCACGGCCATCGTCTCGCCGAGCGCGCGGCCGAGGCCGAGCATCGAGGCGGAGATGATGCCGGAGCGGGCGAAGGGCAGCACCGACATGCGGATGACCTCCCAGCGCGTGGCGCCGAGGGCCAGCGCGGCCTCCTCGTGCATGCGCGGGACCTGCCGGAAGACCTCACGGCTCACGTTGGTGATGATCGGCAGGATCATGATCGCGAGCAGGATGCCGACGGTCAGCAGCGAGCGCGGCGCGCCGTCGTTCCAGGCCAGGACGCCGGTCCAGCCGAGGTACTCGTCCAGCCAGCCGTAGAGCCCGGTCAGGTGCGGTACGAGGACGAGGGCGCCCCACAGGCCGTAGACGATGGACGGCACGGCGGCGAGCAGGTCGATCACGTAGGCGACCGTGCCGCCGAGCTTGCGCGGGGCGTAGTGGGTGATGAACAGGGCGATGCCCACCGCGATCGGGACCGCGATGGCCATGGCGATGACCGACGACACGATGGTGCCGAAGGCCAGGACCGCGATGCCGAACTCGGCCGGCACGGCGGTGGGGTTCCACTCGAAGGTGGTGAAGAAGTTGGCTTCGTCGTTGCTGATCGCGTTCGCGGCGCGGTAGGTCAGGAACGACGCGATCGCGGCCATCAGGACCAGGACGAAGATGCCGGAGCCGCGGGAGAGGCCGAGGAAGATCCGGTCTCCGGGGCGGGTGGCGCCGCGGGCGGCCCGCTTCTGCTCGGCTTCGGTCGGTCGGGGGCTCGGTGGGGCTGCGGGATTCTGTGTCGATATGTCCATCGGGTTCTCCGGTCTGCGGAGCCGTCGTGGGGGACGGCCCGGACGGGGCCGCCCGCGTCTCGGGGGCTCCTGGCGGCGGTGCACCGGACGGTGCGGTCAGGTCCCCCGGAGGTGCGGGGGACCTGACCGCACTCGGGTCAGCTCAGGCCCGAGATGGTGTCGCGGACCTTGGTGATGATCTCGTCGGGCATCGGGGCGTAGCCGGCCTCCGCCAGCAGGCCCTGACCGTCCTCGGAGGCGATGTAGTTGAGGAACGCCTTGGTCGCGGGCAGGGTCTCCGCCTTGTTGCCCTTGTCGCAGACGATCTCGTACGTGACCAGGGTGATCGGGTAGGCGCCCGCGGCGGACGGCGTGTAGTCCAGCTCCAGCGCCATGTCCTTGCCGGTGCCGACGACCTTGGCGGCGCCGATGGCGGCGGTCGCGTTCTCGACGGTGGCCTTGACCGGTTCGGCGGCCTCGGTCTTGATGTCGACCGTCTTGATGCCGCCCTCGGCGTAGGACAGCTCGAAGTAGGAGATGGCGCCGGAGGTCTGCTTCACCTGCTGCGCGAGGCCGGAGGAGCCGGAGGCGGACTGGCCGCCCTTGGCCTCCCAGGACTTGCCCGGCTCGTAGCTCCAGTCGTCGGGCGCGGCGGCCTTCAGGTACTTGGTGAAGTTGTCCGTGGTGCCGGACTCGTCCGAGCGGTGGAACGCCTGGATCTTCAGGTCGGGAAGCTTGGCGTCGGGGTTGAGCTTGGCGATCGCCTCGTCGTTCCAGTTGGTGATCTTGCTGTCGAAGATCTGGGCGAGGGTGGCCGCGTCCAGGGTGAGCGTGTCGACACCGGGGACGTTGAAGCCCACGGCGATCGGGCCGCCGACCATGGGCAGGTCGATGGCCTGGCCGTTGGAGCAGACCTTCTTGGAGGCCGTGATCTCCTCGGGCTTCAGCGCGGAGTCCGAACCGGCGAACGCGGTCTGGCCCTGGGTGAACGCGGTGATGCCGGCGCCCGAACCCGTCGGGTTGTAGTTGATCTGGACGCTCTTGCACGCCGCGGCGAACTGCTTCACCCAGGCGCCGATCGCGTTGTTCTGGGCGGAGGAGCCGGACGCCTGCAGCTGGCCCGAGGCGTCGCCGCAGTCGATGCTGCCGGCCTTGGCGCTCGCCGAGGAGTCGCCGCTGCCGGTGTCACCGGTTTCGTCGGAGCCGCACGCCGTGAGGGCCAGGGCGCCGGAGACGGCGAGAGCACCGAGAGCGAGGGCCCGCCGGTTCATGCGCTGAAGCTTCACTTGAGGAATGTCCTTCCTGGAGCCGCCGTCCTGATTCGGCGGCGTGCGAAGACTGGTGCTGGGGACTGGATATGCAAACGGGGTGATACGAACGCGTTTTCCAGGTGCGCCCCGTATCGGGTAAGGCCGAAATTAGGCAGAACAGGTGAAGGCGCTGATGGCCGTAAATGAACGCGGGGTGAACCCCTGGGGACGGTGCGGTGAGGTCACGGAACGCTTACGTCGAGGACACGGGGTGATTCCGGTGGGCTGTCCCCCCGACTATGGCAGGCGGGCGGTGGCCAGCAGGGCGTCGACCAGGGCGCGGTCCCTCGGTCGAGTGAGCCGGGCCCGGGCGGCGTCGGGCGCCAGCCACAGGACGCGGTCCACCTCGTCGTTCGGTACGAACGTCCCGGAGACGGCCTCGGCGGCCCAGTAGCGCACCTGTTTGGGCCGGCCGTCGGCCGGATAGCGCGCGGTCGGCAGTTCGGGGCCCGGCGCGGCGGTGTGCCCGGTCTCCTCGGCGACCTCGCGCAGGGCGCCGGCGAGGGCGTCCTCGCCCGGCTTCAGCTTTCCCTTGGGGTGGGACCAGTCGTCGTACTTCGGCCGGTGGACGAGACACAGCTCCGTCCCGCCGGTGACCGGCGAGCGGCGCCACAGGACGCAGCCGGCCGCGAGGACCGTGGTGTCGTCGGGGGTGCCGTCCGGGGTGCCGTCCGGGGTGCTCAACGGGTGCCTCCGCTCGGTGCCGGGCCTACGGCGTGCCGACGGCTTCCTTGCGCCAGCAGTGCTGGAACGCGTACCGCGCCGCCTCCACCTCATGCCGCTGGTCGGCGTGGAGCACGCCCAGCGCGTACGCCGTCGCCGGGGCGATCCGGGGGGTGCGGGCCGCCTGGGCGGCGGCCGCGGCGGCCTCCGCGGCGTCCCGGTGCCGGTCCAGGGCCTCGCCGGCCGCGAGCAGGCGTACGCCGACGGGGGCGTCGCCGCCGGTGACGGCCTCACGGGCGTAGCGGTGCAGGCGCAGCAGCAGGCGTACCTGGTGCCAGGGCGCGTCCTGCGGATGCGGGGACGGGTCCGGGGACAGCCCGTGGACCAGGGCTTCCGCGTTGTAAGGGCTGCCGGCGGTGACCAGGGGCAGCGCGGCCACGGCGTCGGTGAGGCGGTCCTCGGCGGCGGCGGCCAGCGGGCGCAGGTCGGCGCCGGCCGCGCCGGTGGCCAGCGGGACGTCGCTGGCCAGGACGGCGACCTTGTCGGCGACCGCGTGGAAGCGGCTGCTGCCCAGGGCTTGCAGCGCCGTGGAGTGGGCCCGGGTGCGGGCCAGGGTCAGCTGGCGGTCCAGCAGGGCGCCCGCCTTGGCCGCGCCCACGGTGAGGGCGCCGCGCTCGGTCCCGGCCGCCTGCTGGGCGGGGACGCCCGGGGGCAGGTCCGGGAAGGCCGAGACGCCCGACAGCCGGTGCAGGGCCTGGAGCAGGCGTTCGAGGCGGGACGCGTACGCGTGCTCCATCGCCAGCGTGCCCGACAGCCAGGCCAGCTCGGGGCGGATGTCCTCCGCCCAGGCGCCGTCGAGCAGCGCCTGGAAGGTGTGCAGGCTGCCGCTGATCCGGCGGGCCGCGCGGCGCAGGGCGCGGGCCGCGTCGACGGAGCCGTCCGCGGTGTGCGCGCCCGCGCCGTTCTCCCGGTGCAGGCGCAGGGCGCGGAGGAACTCCGTGGCCTGGGCGCGCAGGTAGCGGGCGAGGGCGTCGGCGTCCACCGGGCCGTCCGGCCGGGGCGGGGTGTCCGGCCGGGGCGGGGTGTCCGCCTGCGCGGTGCTGTCTTTCCGCGTGGGGCTGTCCGGCTGCATCGGGCTGTCCACCTGCACAGAGCTGTCCGCCGGCGCCGGGCCGGGCAGCGGGGGTGGGCCGGACGGGGCCGGCCGGGACGGGGGGTGCGTCGGTTCAAGGTGTCGCTGTGCCACGCCGGCGCCTCCGGGCGTCTATGAGCATCTCCTGGACGTTGCGCAGGGGGTGACCGTCCGCGTCGGTCGCGTGCCGGGTCCACTCGCCGTCCGGGCCGAGGTGCCAGGACGCGGTGGTGTCGGACATGCCGGTCTCCAGCAGGCGGCACAGGGCCGCCCGGTGGGCCGGGTCGGTGACCCGGACCAGGGCTTCTATCCGGCGGTCGAGGTTGCGGTGCATCATGTCGGCGCTGCCGAACCACACCTCCGGCTCGCCGCCGTTGCCGAACGCGAAGACCCGGGAGTGCTCCAGGAACCGGCCGAGCACCGAGCGGACCCGGATGTTCTCCGACAGGCCGTCCACGCCGGGGCGCACCGCGCAGATGCCGCGCACCCACACGTCGACGGGGACGCCCGCCTGGCTCGCGCGGTAGCAGGCGTCGATCACCGCCTCGTCGACCATGGAGTTGACCTTGATCTTGACGTACGCGGGGCGGCCGGCGCGGTGGTGCTGGATCTCCTTGTGGATGCGGGAGACCAGGCCGTCGCGGAGCGACTTGGGGGCGACCAGCAGACGGCGGTACGTCTCCCGGCGGGAGTAGCCGGAGAGGCGGTTGAAGAGGTCGGAGAGGTCCGCGCCGACCTGCGGGTCCGCGGTGAGCAGGCCGAGGTCCTCGTAGAGCCGGGCCGTCTTCGGGTGGTAGTTGCCCGTGCCGACGTGGCTGTAGCGGCGGAGGGTCTCGCCCTCCTGCCGTACGACGAGGGAGAGCTTGCAGTGGGTCTTGAGGCCCACCAGGCCGTAGACGACGTGGCAGCCGGCCTCTTCGAGCTTGCGGGCCCACTTGATGTTGGCGTGCTCGTCGAAGCGGGCCTTGATCTCGACCAGGACGAGGACCTGCTTGCCGGCCTCGGCGGCGTCGATCAGCGCGTTGACTATGGGGGAGTCGCCGGAGGTGCGGTACAGCGTCTGCTTGATGGCGAGGACGTCCGGGTCCTCGGCGGCCTGCTCCAGGAACGCCTGTACGGAGGTGGAGAACGAGTCGTACGGGTGGTGGAGGAGGACGTCGCGGCTGCGCAGCGCGGCGAAGATGTCGGGGGCGGAGGCGGACTCGACCTCGGCCAGGTCGCGGTGGGTGCCGGCGACGAACTTCGGGTACTTCAGCTCCGGGCGGTCCAGGCTGTGGACGCGGAAGAGGCCGGTGAGGTCCAGGGGGCCGGGGAGGGGGTAGACCTCGGCTTCGGTGATCTTCAGCTCGCGGACCAGCAGGTCCAGTACCTCACGGTCGATGCTCTCCTCGACCTCCAGGCGGACCGGGGGGCCGAAGCGGCGGCGCATGAGTTCCTTTTCGAGCGCCTTGAGGAGGTTCTCGGCGTCGTCTTCCTCTACTTCGAGGTCCTCGTTGCGGGTGACGCGGAAGGCGTGGCTCTCCAGGACCTCCATGCCGGGGAAGAGTTCTTCCAGGTGGGCGGCGATGACGTCCTCGATGGGGACGTAGCGGCCCGGGGAGGCTTCCAGGAAGCGGGAGAGCAGCGGGGGGACCTTGACGCGGGCGAAGTGGCGGTGGCCGGTGACCGGGTTGCGGACGACGACCGCGAGGTTGAGGCTCAGGCCCGAGATGTACGGGAACGGGTGGGCCGGGTCGACCGCGAGGGGGGTCAGGACCGGGAAGATCTGGTGGCGGAAGAGGGTGAACAGGCGGGCCTGCTCCTTCTCCGCGAGTTCCCTCCAGCGGACCAGGTGGATGCCCTCTTCGGCCAGGGCCGGCAGGACGTCCTCGTGGAAGCAGGCGGCGTGCCGGGCCATCAGCTCGCGCGAGCGGGCCCAGATCATCTCCAGGATCTCGCGGGGCTGGAGGCCGGAGGCGGAGCGGGTGGCGACGCCGGTGGTGATGCGACGCTTGAGGCCCGCGACGCGGACCATGAAGAACTCGTCCAGGTTGCTGGCGAAGATCGCGAGGAAGTTCGCGCGTTCCAGGAGCGGGGTGTTCGGGTCCTCGGCCAGCTCCAGGACGCGCTCGTTGAACGCCAGCCAGCTGCGCTCGCGGTCGAGGAAGCGGTTCCGGGGGAGGCGGGTGGCCCTGCCGTTGCCGTAGCCGCTGCCGCTGCCGACGCCGGTGGCCTGGGATTCGTCCAGGTCGTCCTCGTAGGCATCGAGGTCGGAGTCCAGGTCGGGCTCCAGGTCGGAGACCGCGGCGGCGATCGTGTGCGGGCGGTGCGCGGCGATGGAGCCCACGGAGGGCTGCGTGTGCTGGACCTCTGCCTGGGGGTTCGACTGACTCATGGACCTATTCTTCCGCGCACCGAGCAGGACAGGCGCGTCGGAAGGAACGGGCGGGCGCGGGGTTCCCTCCGGGGGCGGTGAAGGCTCTGGCACGGCGGGCTTCATTCGGTGAGCGTCGCAAGCTCGTCTGAATCGATGGTTACGGGGAGATGGCGTGGGGGATAGCGGGGGGCGGCTTGGGGGTGTGGGCGGGTGTATGGGGTGGGCGTGCGCACGGGGTGGTGGGTGGGTCGGGGTCGTGGGGGTGCGGCGAGCCCGCCGCCGGATGGACGCCCGGGTGGGGGGAGTCGTCACCTCTGTGGCGACCGGGTAAGCGGCGGGCTGCGCCGCACCCCCACGACCCGCTCCCGCCGTCGTGCGGCTGCGGGTCGTGGGGGTGCGGGGGGCGCTTCCGTCGTGAGGCGGGTGCGGCGTCGTGCGGCTGGGCTGGTGGGGTGGGGTGAACCGGTCGGGGGGTGTCGTGCGATGAGGAGACGTGAGCGGAACGAGAAGCGACGGGGAGCTGTTGCGGGCCGTCGCGGGCGACGGTGACCGGCGGGCCTTCGAGGAGCTGTACCGGCGGTACGCGCCGTGGCTGACGGCCCGGCTGCGGGGCCGCTGTGCCGATCCGGGCGTCGTCGACGACGTGGTGCAGGAGACCTTCCTCGCGGTGTGGCGCGGCAGCGCGCGGTACCGGGAGGACGGGGACGTCGCCGGGTGGCTGTGGCGTATCGGGTCGCGGCGGCTGATCGACGTACTCCGCGGGGACGGGGCGCGCGGGCGGCTGCGGCAGGCGCTGGCGCGGCTGCGGCACCGGGACGAGGTGTCGGCGGAGGAGCGGGTGCTCGCCGGCGTCGAGCACGGGGACCTCGCGGGCGCCCTCGTCCGGCTCTCCCCGGAACTGCGCGCGGTGCTCCAGGCGACGGTCGTCGACGGGCTGACCACCCGCGAGGCCGCCGTCCTGCTCGGCATTCCGCCGGGCACGGTCAAGACGCGGGCGATGCGGGCCCGCAAGCAACTGCGGGAGGCCCTGGCATGACGGCGTACATCGACGGCGGCTGGCACGTGCCGGAGGAGGAGTTGCGGGCCTACGCGGGGGGTGGGCTGGCGCCGCCCGCGCTGTGGTCCGCCGACACCCATCTGGCCGCCTGCGCGCGGTGCCGTGCGGTGCTGGCGGAGGTCACCGATCCGGTGGCACTGGACGCCGGGTGGGAGCGGCTCGACGCCGAGCTGGACGCGCCGCGGGCGGGGTGGTGCGAGGGGCTGCTGGTGCGGCTGGGCGTGCCCGACCACGTGGCCCGGCTGCTGACGGCCACGCCGGTGCTGCGCGGGTCGTGGCTGGGCGCGGTCGCGGCGATGCTGGCGATGACCGTGGCGGCGGTGCTGGCGTCCGGGTCGCCGGACGGGACGCCGACGCTCTTCCTCGCCCTCGCCCCGCTGCTGCCGCTGGCCGGGGTGGCCCTGTCGTACGGGCCCGCGCTGGACCCGGCGTACGAGATCGCGGTGGTGGCGCCGCTGCACGGGTTCCGGCTGCTGATGATCCGCACGGTCGCCGTGCTGGCCGTGGGGATCGGGCTGAACGGTCTGGCCACGCTGGCACTGCCCGGCTACGGGCTGCGGGCGCTGGCCTGGCTGCTGCCCGCGCTGGCCCTGACGGGGGGCGGGCTGGCGCTGACGCCGCGGCTGGGGCCGGTGGTCGCGCCCTCGGTGGTGGGGGGCGCGTGGATCGGGCTGCTGCTGGTCGCCGAGGCGGTCCGGGAGTCCGGTGACGGGCCGCTCGTGCCGTTCACGGCGGCCGGGCAGGGCGTGTGCGCGGTGGTGGCCGTGGTCGCCGCCGGGGTGCTGTTCGCGGTGCGGGACCGGTTCGACCGGTCGCGGTTCGTTCACTGACCTTTCTTCGTCGTTCGGGTTACGGGAGTTTCGTATGACCATCACTGTCTCTGCCTCCGGGCTGCGCCTGCATTACGGGCGGACCCGCGCCCTCGACGACGTCGGGCTGGGGCTGTCGCCGGGGGTCACCGGGCTGCTCGGGCCCAACGGGGCTGGCAAGACGACGCTGTTGCGGGTGCTGGCCACGGCGGTGCCCGCGGACGAGGGCGCGTTCACCGTGCTGGGGCACGACCCGGGGACCGCGGGCGGACGGCAGGAGGTGCGGCGGCGGCTGGGGTACCTGCCGCAGACGCCCGGCTTCCATCCCGGGTTCACCGCCTTCGAGTTCGTGGACTACGTGGCCGTCCTGAAGGAGATGACCGACCGGGGCGCCCGCCACCGCGAGGTGCGGCGGGTGCTGGAGGAGGTCGGGCTCGGGGAGGTGCGGGGGCGGCGGATCAGGAAGCTGTCCGGCGGGATGCGGCAGCGGGTCGCGCTGGCCGCCGCGCTGGTGGGTGACCCCGGGTTCCTGGTGCTGGACGAGCCGACCGTCGGGCTCGACCCCGAGCAGCGGATGCGGTTCCGGGAGCTGATCGCGGAGGCGGGGGAGGGGCGGACCGTCCTGCTGTCCACCCATCAGACCGAGGACGTCGCCATGCTGTGCCGGCGGGTGCTGGTGATGGCCGACGGGGGCATCCGGTTCGACGGGACGCCGGCCGAGCTGACCGCGCGGGCGGCCGGGCGGGTGTGGCGCAGTGCGCGGCGGGAGGGCGGGGCGAAGGCCGTCTGGCGCACGGGAACGGGGGAGTTCCGGCACGTCGGTGATCCGCCGGACGGGGCCGATCTGGTCGAACCCACCCTGGAGGACGGCTATCTGCTGGTCCTCGACGGCGCGGGCTCGGGCGCGGAGGTGGCGGCATGAGCGCGGTGCTGGAGGAGACGCCGGTGGCGGTGGACGGCCGGGCGAACGGCGGTGGGGTGCGAGCCGTGTTCGAGCTGGCCCGGCTGGAGGCGCGGCGGCTGGTGCTGAGCGTGCCGGTGCTGATCGCCTTCGTGCTGTACGCCGTCCTGATCGTGTGGCGGACCCGGTCGTCGTGGGACGGCTTCCCGGTCCTCCAGGACGCCGACCGGTCGACGCAGGGCTGGCCGCTGCTGGTCGGCTTCGCGGTGCTGCTGAGCGCCAACTTCGCCGCGCTGCGCTCCCGTCGGCACCACACCGAGGAGTGGTTCGGGGCCCTGGTGATGCCGCGCGGGCGGCGTACGGCGGCGCACGTGCTGTCGCTGGTGCCGGTGGTGCTGCTCACCGCGGTGTTCGTGGGCGGGCAGTTCGGCTGGGAGGCGCTCAAGCCGGGGGCGGTCGGGCAGGGTTCGCCGGCCGAACTGCTGGTGGGGCCGCTGACCGTACTGCTGCTGGGGGCGGGCGGCATCCTGCTGGCCCGGGTGGCGGCCTCGGCGTGGGCGGCGCCGCTGCTGGGCGTGTTCTTCCTGTTCACCTCGATGCTCGGCAGCCTGCCGCTCGGCGGTGAGGCCGGGGCCTGGCTGAGCCCGGTCGTCTCCACGTCCGGCGGCCAGCCCCTGCCCTCCGACCTGATCGGCCGCCCGGCCGCCTGGCACGCCCTGTACCTGGCGGGTGTGGCGCTGTGCCTGGCCTTCCTCGCGGTGCTGGCCGGCGGCGGCCGGGGCGCGGCCGTCAAGGCGGGGCTCGCGGTGGCGCTGGTGATGGGCCTGGTCGGGGGCGTCGCACAGTCCCGGGGCGAGTCCGCGGAGCTGGTCGCCGCCCGCGAACGGGCCTCGGTCAGCCCCGAGAAGGAGCAGAAGTGCGTCGAACGGGACGGGACGACGTACTGCGCCTTCGAGGAGTGGATGCCGCGCACCGCTGACTGGGCCGGCGTGGTCGACCGGGTGCGGTCGCTCACCGGCGACGAGGCGCGCGACCGCTCCCTGCTCGTACGGCAGCGGATCGAGGCCCGCTACGGCCTGGCGAGCGACTCCGCGATCCCCCCGCTGACCCGGCGCGACCAGGTGACCGTGGGCACCGAGTGGGGCGGCAACCGGGTGCCGGAGTTCTCCGCCGCCGTCGCCGCCGTGCTGGTCGCGGGCAGCGAGCAGGCGGGCAGCGAGATGTGCGACGGGCGGATGGTGACCGTCATGTGGCTCGCCCTGGGCTGGCAGGACGACCCGATGGACGCCCTGCGCCGGGTCCGCCTCGACGACAGCGTCCAGGGCTCGGCGATCGTCCTGTCGCCGACCGACCCGCTGAGCATGACCGCCGGTCAGACGGACGTCGTACGGCGCCTGCTGGAGAAGCCGGCGGACGGCGTCGCGGCGAAGGTCCGGGAGCACTGGGGCGAGCTGACCTCCCCGAAGCTGACGACGGCACGGGCGGCCGAGCTGCTGGGGGTCGCCGGGCCGGACGAGGCCGACTCGTGCGGCGCGTGACGGTGACGGGACGAAGGGGGCGGCGAGTGAGGGTGGTGAACGGCGTGGCGTCGGAGCTGGTGCGGCCGGTGGGGCGCACGGTGCCGTGGTGGGCGCTGGGCGCGGCCGGGGTCGTGGGGCTGCTGCTCGTCGCGGTGGCGCGGTGGACCGGCGGCGGCGAACCGTCGCCCCACGCGGCGCTCCTCGCGCTGCGCGGCGCCGCGCTGGCCGGCGGGCTGGGCCTGGCGTCCCTCCTGGACGACCCCGCCCGGCACACCACGGCCGCCGTCCCGGTCCCGCGCCCGGCCCGGCAGGCCCTGCGGGCCGCGCTGGTCGCGCCCTTGGTCGCGCTGTGGTGGACGGCGGTGCTGTTCCTGGTCCCCGCGGAGGTACGTCCGCCGGCCGGCGGCATCACCCTGGAAGCGGGGGCCGTCGCCCTGCTGGCGCTCGCCGCGGCGGCGGCGGTGGTCCGGCTGACCGACCGGACCCGCCCCGGCCGGGCCGTGGCGACGGCCCTGCTCGTCGCGGCGGTCGTCAGCCCCCTGTTCGTGCCGGACAGCTGGGCGGTGTTCGTCCAGAGCGGCGACCCGCGCTGGGCGGAGTCCCACGACCGCTGGGCCGTCGCCCTGGCGGCAGCGGCGGCGGTGTGGGCGGCGTCCGCGCGGGAGCCGGTGCGGCGGGGGTGGGGGAGGCGGCGGCTCCCGGCCGGGACCCGGCCGGGGACGGGCAGGTGACGGAAGGGGCAGGCGGTGCGGCCGGGGCGGCCGGTGCGGCCGGGGCGGCCGGTGCGGCCGGGGCGGGCAGGTGACGGAAGGGACAGGCGGTGCGGCCGGGACAGCCGGGACAGCCGGGACAGCCGGGACGGGCAGGTGACGGAAGGACGGGCGGTGCGGCCGGTGCGTCCGGGACGGGCAGGTGACGGAAGGGACAGCCGGTGCCGCCGGTGCCGCCGGGGCGGGCAGGTGACGGCCGGTCAGGGGCGCGAGTCGCCCCGCCGTACCGTCCCCCGCCCGCCCCGCCCGCCCCGCCCGGTCACGTCTCCGTCCGGTCACGTCTCCGTCCGGTCACGTCTCCGTCCGGTACATCAGGTCCGTCTCGTACGTCACGAACCCCAGCCGCTCGTACACGGACACCGCCGCCCCGTTGTCGGCGTCGACGTACAGCATCGCCGTGGGCAGCCCCCGTTCCGCCAGGTGCCGCAGGCCGATCGTGGTGAGGGACCTGCCGAGGCCGCCGCCCTGCGCGTCGGGGCGGACGCCGACGACGTACACCTCGCCGAGCCCCTCCGCCGCGTGCACCTTCGTCCAGTGGAAGCCGACCGGTTCGCCCTTCCGTTCGGCGAGGAAGAACCCGGCCGGGTCGAACCACGGTTCGGCCATCCGGTCGTCCAGGTCGCGCTGGGTGAGCGAGCCCTGTTCGGGGTGGTGGGCGAAGGCCGCGGCGTTCACGGCGAGCCAGGCCGCGTCGTCCTGCCCGGGCACGAAGGTCCGGACGGTCACGCCCTCGGGCAGCACCGGTTCGGGCAGGTCGAGGCCGGTCAGCGGGCGCCGCATCTGGCGCAGTTCGCGGAAGAGCGTCATGCCGAGGACCTGGGCCAGGTGCCGCGCGGCGGAGTGCCCGCCGTGCGCCCACGCCCGCAGCCGCTTGCCGGACGCGGCGAGCAGCGCCGACCCCAGCGCCCGCCCGTGTCCCTGCCCGCGCCGGGAGGGGTGCACGACCAGTTCGGCGGCCGGGGGTTCCACCGGGTCGGTGCCCTCCAGCTGGGCGTAGCCGACGAGTTCGCCGTCGACGGTCAGCAGGAAGTGCGATACGCCTTCGCGGGCCTCGCCCCGCAGGTGGAGCCGGCCCTGCTCGGACACGGCCTGCTGACCGTCGGTGCGGGCGGCCTCGGCGAGCAGGGCGAGGACCGCCTCGGTCTGCTCGGCGGTGAGGGCGTCGTACGTGTCGATCGAACGGGGGCGGCCGGGCCGCAGGGTGTCGTCGCTGGTCATGCGTACGAGGGTAGAGCGCCGGGACCGGCCGGGGGGCGGTGTGACGGCGGCGGAGCGTAAACCAGGATGTAACCCGCGCCCCCCTGTCGCGCTACGCGCGTCGACCTTAGGCTGCGCCCACCTGTTCCCAGCACACCCACAGGGGGCCGTCATGCCACCAGCCAACGCACACTCACCGCACGATCCGCGCCGCAGACGCCGGACCACCCGTCTGCTCGCGGTGGCCGTAGGGGCCCTCACCGTGGGCTCGCTCACCGCCGCCGCGCTGCCGGCCGGCGCGGGGGAGAAGGGCGGCCACGGGCATCAGCGGAGCCGGTACCAGGACGTCCAGCTCCTCTCCTTCAACGACCTGCACGGCAACCTGGAGCCCCCGGCCGGCTCCAGCGGCCGGGTCACCGAGACCCACGAGGACGGCACGACCGAGACCATCGACGCGGGCGGCGTCGAGTACCTCGCCACCCACCTGCGCCAGGCCCGCAAGGGCAACGCGTACTCCATCACCGCGGCCGGCGGCGACATGGTGGGAGCCTCCCCGCTGATCTCCGGGCTGTTCCACGACGAGCCCACCATCGAGGCGCTGAACAAGCTCGACCTGGACGTCACCTCCGTCGGCAACCACGAGTTCGACGAGGGCGCCACCGAGCTGGCCCGGCTCCAGAACGGCGGCTGCCACCCCACCGACGGCTGCTACACCGACAAGGAGTTCAAGGGCGCCGACTTCCCCTACCTCGCCGCCAACGTCCTCGACGAGAAGACCGGCAAGCCGGTCCTCGCCCCGTACTGGGTGTGGAAGAAGAACGGCGTCAAGGTCGGCTTCATCGGCGTCACCCTGGAGGGCACCCCCGGCATCGTCTCCGCCGAGGGCGTCAAGGGCCTCGCCTTCAAGGACGAGGTCGAGACGATCGACAAGTACGCCAAGGTGCTCCAGCGCCAGGGCGTGAAGTCGATCGTCGCGCTGGTGCACGAGGGCGGTTACCCGGCGTCCTCCTCCTACAACTACGACTGTGACTCGCCCGGCGCCGGGGACGGCATCTCCGGGCCGATCGTCGACATCGCGAAGAACGTCACGCCCCAGGTGGACGCGCTGGTCACCGGCCACACCCACAACGCGTACGTCTGCACGATCGACGACCCGGCGGGCAACCCGCGCATGGTCACCTCGGCCTCCTCCTTCGGCCGCCTGTACACGGACACGACCCTGACCTACGACCGCCGGACCGGTGACATCGCCCGTACGGCGGTGGAGTCGGCCAACCACGTCGTCACCCGGGACGTCGCCAAGGCGCCCGACATGACCGCGCTGATCGGCAAGTGGAACGCGCTGGCCGCGCCCATCGGCAACCGGGCCGTCGGCTGGATCTCCGGCGACATCGGCAACACCGGCACCGAGTCCCCGCTCGGCGACCTGATCGCCGACGCGCAGCTCGCCCACGGCAGGGAACTGGACCCGGAGACCGACCTCGCGCTGATGAACCCGGGCGGCATCCGCGCCCCGCTGACCTACGCGGCGAGCGGCGCCGAGGGGGACGGGGTGGTGACGTACGCGGAGGGCTTCACGGTGCAGCCGTTCGCCAACACCGTCAACCTCCAGGACCTCACCGGAGCGCAGCTGATCCAGGTGCTCAAGGAGCAGGTGAGCGGGACGAACGAGGCGGCGCCGAAGATCCTCCAGGTGTCGGACGGGCTGACGTACACCCTCGACCTGACGAAGACGGGCGCGGACCGGGTGGTGACCGACTCGATCCGGCTGAACGGGGCGGCGATCGACCCGGCGGCCACCTACCGCGTCGCCAGCAACAGCTTCCTCGCGGGCGGCGGTGACGGGTTCACGACCCTGGGCCAGGGCACGAACGACGTCGTCGGCGCGGACGACCTGACGGCACTGGAGCAGTACCTGACGGCCAACTCGTCGGCGTCGGCCCCGCTGGCGCCGCCGGCGGCGGACCGGATCACGATCGTGCGGTAGCGGCTGCCGCGCCCGGTTCCACGGCCCGGCAGGGACACGCGGTGTCCCTGCCGGGCTTTTCGCTGCCTAAATTCTGTGTCAGTTCCCGCCCGGTTCCCTTTCCCTCCTGAAATCTGATCTCAGCTCCAATTAATCGAGGTCTCAGCGGAATCGGCGCTTTTCGGGGTCGGCGTCCCGTAGTGTTTTCCATGTCGACAGCGAACGACACCAAAGCAAACAACGAAGGAGAACATCATGAGCTTCCACAAGGTCACCCCGGTCAAGAAGACCCGCAAGCCCGCCGCTCAGGCCGCCAAGAAGGCCACCAAGCCGGCGCCGAAGAAGGCCGCGCAGAAGCGCCGTCCGGTCGGCAACAAGGGCTGATCTGATTCACAGCCGTAAAGGATGACGCATACTTGGCTCCTATGAGGTGCCAGGTGGTTCACATAAAACACGCATAAGAAATCGCAGGGGAAAGGGACACTCATGAGCTTCCACAAGGTCGCGCCGGTGAAGAAGAACAACAACCGCAAGGCCGCCGCTCAGCCGGCGAAGAAGGCCGCCCCGAAGAAGGCCGCGCCGAAGCAGGCCGCGTCGAGCCGCCGCCGTCCGGTCTCCCGCCAGGGCTGAGCCGCACCGCACCGCACCCGTCACACCTCACCCACACCGCAGTACAGAGAGGAACCACTCATGAGCTTCCACAAGGTCGCCCCCGTGAAGAAGAACAACAACCGCAAGGCCGCCGCCCAGCCGGCGAAGAAGGCCGCCCCCAAGAAGGCCGCCCCGAAGCAGGCCGCGTCGAACCGCCGCCGTCCGGTCTCCCGCCAGGGCTGAGGCCGCTCACGAGGCGGGGCCGCCGGAGCGTACGCGCTCCGGGGCCCCGCCTCGGGCATGTCCGGAGCAGAGAAGGAGCCGATCATGAGGGAAGTCCGTGCGGCGTTCCGCCGTTTCTGGCCGCTGACCCGCGGCGACCGCCGCTGGCTGGTGGTCGTCGTGGCCTGCGTGGTGGTCGCCGCGCTCGCCGAGACCGCGTCGATCCTGCTCTTCGCGGAGCTGACGGACCACGCCCTGAAGGCCGGTTCGCTCTCCGCCTTCTGGGGACCGGCCGGCGGCTGGCTGGCCGTCGCCGTGCTCGGCGCGGTGGTCGGCTACCTCGGCAACTCCCTGGCCACCTGGACCGCCGAGAGATTCGTCCTGCGGCTGCGCGCGGGCGTCTTCCGCCACCTCCAGACCCTGCCCCCGCACTTCTTCCAGCGGCACCGGCGCGGTGACCTGGTGGAACGGATGACGGGGGACGTGGAGGCCATCGAACAGATGGTCGTGTCCGGGGTCGTCGGCACGGTCTCCGCCGCCTTCTCGGCGGTCTTCTACGCCGCCGCGGCCCTCTGGCTCCGCTGGGACCTCGCCCTCGCCACCTTCGTCCTGGCCCCCCTCTTCCTGCTCGCCGCCCGCCGCTTCGCCGGCCGGATCAAGAAGGCGTCCACGGACGAGCGGGTCGCCGACGGCGCGATCACGTCGGTGGTGGAGGAGGCCCTCGGCAACGTGGTCCTCACCCAGGCGTACAACCGGCGCGGCGCGGAGGAGGCCCGCCTCGACCGCGAGGCCCGCGCCTGGATGAAGGCGTCGGTGCGGGGCGCCCGGCTGAGCGAGCTGTACGAGCAGTTCGTCGAGGTCGTCGAGACGCTGTGCGTGCTGGCGGTCATCGGCCTGGGGGTCTGGGAGATCTCCGCCGACCGCATGACCCTCGGCCAGCTGCTCGCCTTCGCGGCCTTCATCGGCTACCTCTACCCGCCCGTCCGCAGCCTCGGCCAGCTCGGCCTGACCCTCACCGCGGCCACCGCCGGCGCCCAGCGGCTCGGCGAGATCCTGGACGCCAGGCCCGCCGTGACGGACCCGGCCGTCCCCGTCACCCCCGGTCCGGTCCGCGGCTGGGTCGCCTTCCACGACGTGACCTTCCGCTACCCGGAGGCCGACCGGCCCTCCCTGAGCGACCTGGCGTTCACCGCCCGCCCCGGCGAACTGGTCGTCGTCACGGGCCCCAGCGGCGCCGGCAAGTCGACCCTGGCCAAGCTCCTCACCCGCTTCTACGACCCGACGGCGGGCATGATCTGCCTGGACGGCGTCCCGCTGCGGGACCTGCGCCTCGACTTCCTGCGGGAACAGGTGACCCTCCTGCCCCAGGAGACCCTGATCCTCCACGGCACGATCCGCGAGAACATCGCGTGCGGGCGCCCCGGCGCGACGCGGGACGAGATCGAGGCGGCGGCGCGCGCGGCGGCGGCCCACGACTTCGTCGCGGCCCTCCCCGCCGGTTACGACACCCTGATCGCCCCCGGCACGGCCGCCCTCTCCGGCGGCCAGCTCAAGCGGCTGACCATCGCCCGCGCGATGCTCCGCGCGTCGCCCGTCCTGATCCTCGACGAACCCACCGCCGGCCTCGACGCGATCGCCGCCCGCCAGGTGGTCCAGCCCCTGCGCCGCCTGGTGTCCGGCCGTACGACGCTGATGATCACCCACGACCTGACGCTGGCGCCGGACGCGGACCGCATCCTGGTGGTGGACGGGGGACGGCTGGTGGAGTCGGGGACACACGCCGAACTGGTCGCGCGCGGCGGGACGTACGCGCGTCTGGCGGTCACGAACCGCCCGCTGCCCGCCCTCCCCGGCTGACCGCCACCCGCAGCACCTCCTCCAACGACTCGACGGCTCGCGCCAGCGCGAAACGGAGGGCACGTTCGCCGGCCTTCTGGTCGCCCAGCACGGCTCGGGCTCCGGCCAACACCTGCGTGCCGGACGCCAGCTGGGCCGCCTCGATGTCATCGGCGACACGGGACATGAGGGAGTCCGGGCCGCCGTCGGTACTGAGGTAACAGGGGTTGCCTTCGGGGGTGGTCCAGGGCAGGAGGCGGTAGGTCATGGAGGGCTCCTCGCACGTGTGATTACGGTTCGCGTCTCCACTGTCACTGTCCGTGCGTACTCTCGTGAAGAGGGCTGGCGTTGTCGGTGCGCCAGGCAAGGGAGAGGGGGCGGCATGGACGAACACTCGCTCGGTGAAGGGGTGTCGAAGCGCGTGCTCTTGGGGCGGACGCTTCGTTTTCTGCGCGAGAAGGCGGGCAAGTCACTGGGGCAGCTCGCCGAGGAGACGTCGTACGACAAGAGCTATCTGTACCGCCTGGAGACGGGTGAACGGCTCTCCAAGCGGGCGGTCATGGAGGACCTGGACCGGTATCACGGCTCGGGGGACCTGTTGGTCGGCCTGTGGAGCGACGCCCGGAAAGAGGTGATCAAAGGCAAGTACCAGGGATACATGGAGCTGGAGTCGACCGCGCGGGTCATGTGGAAGTTCCAGCTACGCGTGCCGGGACTGCTGCAGACCGAGGAGTACGCACGTGCCGTGTTGTCAGGGTTGTCCCGAGCCCAGACGGCTGTCGGCAACGGCGATGTGATCGAGGAGCAGGTGGCCGCGCGCATGGGGCGCCAGGAACTCCTGCACCGAGTCCCGACGCCTCACATCCGGGTGATCCTGGATGAAGGCGCGGTACGGCGTCCGGTTCCTGATACCAAGGTGTGGGCTGACCAGTTGTCGCACTTGGTGGATTCGGCGGAACTGCCGTCGGTCGCCCTGCAAGTGCTGCCCTACACGGCTGGTGTGCACGACCTGATGAACAGCGACCTGACGCTGATGTGGCAACGCGTAGGAGACCCGGTTGCCTACGTGGAGGGAAACGGGTTCGGTGAGCTGACCGACGATCCGGACAAGGTCTTGTCTTTTCGCTTGTCCTACGATCTGGTCAGAGATGCGGCGCTGACTCCGCAGGAGTCGACGGCGTTTCTCAAGCGCCTTCTGAAGGAGTGCAGAACATGAACCGGATGCCGGACCTCACCACGGCCGTGTGGCGCAAGTCCTCCTACAGCGACGGCGGTGACTCGAACTGCGTCGAGGTCGCCGAAGGCTACCCGGCCGTGATCCCCGTCCGTGACAGCAAGACCCCGGACGGACCGGTGATCGTGTTTGGGGCGTCGTCTTGGGTGGGCTTCCTCGACGCACTGGAAGCGCCCCGTACATGACCCACGCCCCCGACCTCAGCCTCGCCACTTGGCGTAAGTCGAGCTACAGCGACGGGGGAGGGACGAACTGCCTGGAGATGGCCGAAGGCTTCCCCACCCTCGTCCCCGTCCGAGACAGCAAAGTCACGGACGGGGCGGTGATCGTGTTCGGGCGGGACGCCTGGGCGGCGTTCGTCGGTGGGGTCAGGATGCCGTAGGCGTCCAGTCGCCGAGCCAGTCAGCGACCTCCTGGTCGGCTGCCTGGGCGTCGGTCAGGAAGGGGCGGTCGGTGCTCGCGGAGCCCGCGCCCGCGCCGGTGTTCCTGTACTCGGCGAAGCGGTCGGCCTTCCAGGAGAAGCCGCTCATGTCGGTCCACGGCGTCGACTTGACCGCCGCGCTGAGGTTGGTGTTGCGGACCGTCGTCTGGGGGTCGAGGGTCGCGTCGCCGCCCGCGTGCCAGGGGCGGCCGAGATAGAAGGACGCGCTGGACACGTCGCCGTTGACCGTGGAGTTGGCGATGAGGATGCCCTTGCGGTCGGCGGCCGTGCTGGGGGCGGTGACGTAACCGGCGGAGGAGCCGTCCCACCGCTTGCGCAGGGTGATGACGGAGCGGTCGATCACCGCCGTGGCGCGGCCGAAGATGAAGTCGACGTTGCCGAGGACGTAGGAGTCCGAGACGTAGACGCGGCCCAGCTTGTCCTTGGCGGCGGTGTCGAGGAGCAGGGTGTCCTGGTCGCCGGTGACGATGACGCCGTCCAGGAAGACCTTGTCGGCCGCCGTGCGCAGGGCGACCGCCTGGTGACCGGAGAGGGACTGGTTGGCGGCCTCGTCGAAGTCGTTGGTGATGGAGAGGTTGCGGGCCTGGAAGTCGTCGGCCTCGACGGCGACCGTGGCGCTGCCGCCGGTGCCGTAGGTGCCGGAGCCGTCGGGCTTCTGCGTGCCGGCCGCGTTGTTGTAGACGATCACCGTGTCCTTGCGGGACGCGCCCGTGCCCTGGATGGTGACGTGCGGCTTGTTGGAGGGGACCTTGACCAGCTCGCGGTAGGTGCCCGGCGCGACGGCGATGACGACGCGGGAGGCGTTGTTCGCGGGGACGGCGTTCACCGCGGCCTGCACGGTCGTGTACTGGGCGGAGCCGTCCTTGGCGACGGTGAGGGTGGTCGCGGCGGCGCTCACGGCGTCCGTGACGACGGGCCCGTTCGCCTCCGTCGCGTAGGCCAGGGTGGCGGCGGTCAGGGTCAGCGGGAGGAGAGCGGTCAGGGCGGTGCGGCCATGGGGGTGGCTCATCTGCTGCTTCCGATCAGTGCGAGGGCGTACATGACACCCGCAGGTCGCAGCCGAGCGGCACGAGGTTGCCGCGTCCGGGGCATGGCGGCGCTATGGCGTCGCTATGGCAGACACCACGACCATTCAGGTGTCCCGCGAGGCCCGCGACCACCTCGCGCAGCTGGCCAGGGAGCGGGGCGTGACACTCGGGAAGCTCGTCGAACAGCTCGCTTCGCGAGAGCCGACGGCCGGGCAGATCGTGGAGCGGGTGGCGGCCACCCGTAAGGTGCTGCGCGACCGGCTGGGCTGCACGCTCAGCGACGAGGAACTGGACAACGGACCGGACGTGCCGGCCAACGTGTACGCGACGGCAGCCGAGAAGGCACGGGCCCGCGCGGAGCGGGCCGCGTGATCATTCCCGACACCGGCGCGGCACTCGCGCCGGCCCACGGGCACGAGGCCCTGCACCGCCGCCTGGAAGACCTTGAGCACCGTGCGGCGGAGTCAGCGAACGTCTCCGAGGCCAGGGCACTCCTCGAAGAGGCGTCCCGCATCCGCTACCGGGCGCAGCGAGCGGAGCCCGCCGGTCACCCCTGACCCCCGTCCTCCCCGTCCCCCTCCGGCGAGGAGTCCGGCGGCGGCACAGGTGCCCCCGGCAGCCGGATCACCGCCACCGTGCCGTCGCCCTCGGGGGCCGGGGCGAGGGTGACCTCGCCGCCCGCCTGCTGGACCGTGCGGGCCACGATGGACAGGCCGAGGCCCGAGCCGGGGAGGGAGCGGGCCGACTCCGAGCGCCAGAAGCGGTCGAAGACGTGGGGGAGTTCGGACGCGGAGATGCCGGGACCGTGGTCGCGGACGGTGAGCGTGCCGGCGGTGAGGCGGACGTCGATCGTGCCGCCCTCGGGGCTGAACTTCACCGCGTTGTCGAGGATGTTGACCACCGCCCGTTCCAGCGCGGCCGGCTCGGCGCGTACGTACCAGGGCTCGACGTCCGCCGTGATGGTCAGCTCGGGGCCGCGCAGGCGGGCCCGGCGCAGGGCCGACTCGACGGTCTCCTGCCAGGCGACGATCTGGGTGCGGCCCGCGTGCTGGCCGGTGTCGGGGCGGGAGAGTTCCTGGAGGTCGCCGATGAGGGCGGCCAGTTCCGTCATCTGCGCCTTCACCGAGGCGAGCAGCGCCTTGCGGTCGGCCTCGGGGAGCGGGCGGCCGGTCTCCTCGCTGCGGGTGAGGAGTTCGATGTTGGTGCGGAGTGACGTCAACGGCGTACGCAGCTCATGTCCCGCGTCCGCGATCAGCTGCTGTTGCAGTTCGCGGGAGTTGGCCAGGGACGACGTCATGGAGTTGAACGAGTGCGAGAGGCGGGCGATCTCGTCCTCGCTGTCGTCGTCCACCGGGATGCGGACGCTCAGGTCCTCGGTGCGGGCGACGTGCTCGACGGCCTCGGTGAGTTTGTCGACGGGGCGCAGTCCGGCGCGGGCGACGGCGAGACCCGCCGCGCCGGCGCCGATCACGCCGATGCCGGAGACGAGGAGGAGGAGCAGGGCCAGGTCGTTCAGGGTCGACTGGGTGCCGTCCAGGGGGACGGCGGCGATGAGGACCGCGTCGGCACGGGCCTGGGTGCGCTGGTCGGTCAGCGGCAGCGACACCGTGAGCACGCGCAGGGCCTTGCCGTCCTCGGCGGTGCCGTTGCGCAGGATGCCCTCACCGGCCGAGGACTGCTGCATCACCTTCTCGTCGGCGTCGGTCACCTTGACCTCGCCGTAGGAGTTGGTGAACAGGCAGGTGGTGCCGTCGGCGGTGACGATCTGCGAGTAGGTGGTGCCGAAACCGCCCTCGCGGGGGGTCTGCGTGCAGGTGGCGAGGGCCTCCCGGATCTGGCCGACCTGCTTGGGGTCGGTGAGGGCCGTGGCCTTGCGCAGATCGGCGTCGAGCTGGTCGTACAGCTTCCCCTGCACGATGAACCAGCACGTCACCGACACGGCCGCCACCGCGAAGGCGACCGCCGCCGCGACCAGCAGGGCCAGCCGCGAGCGCAGGGGCAGGGAGCGCAGCCGCTTGATCACTCCGCGCCGCCCTGGCGCAGCACGTACCCGACGCCGCGCACGGTGTGGACCAGGCGCGGCTCGCCGCCCGCCTCGGTCTTGCGGCGCAGGTACATCACGTACACGTCGAGGGAGTTGGACGACGGCTCGAAGTCGAAGCCCCAGACCGCCTTGAGGATCTGCTCCCGGGTGAGGACCTGGCGCGGGTGCGCCATGAACATCTCCAGGAGGGTGAACTCGGTGCGGGTCAGCTCGACGGAGCGTCCGGCGCGGGTGACCTCGCGGGTGGAGAGGTCCATGGTCAGGTCGGCGAAGGCGAGGACGTCGTCGTTCTCGTCGGCGGTGGCGGCCTGCGCCGCCGCGTAGGAGCTGCGGCGCAGCAGGGCCCGGACGCGGGCGAAGAGTTCGTCCAGTTCGAAGGGCTTGACCAGGTAGTCGTCGGCGCCGGCGTCCAGGCCGGTGACCCGGTCGCCGACGGTGTCGCGGGCGGTCAGCATCAGGATCGGGGTGGTGTCGCCGGTGGCGCGGATGCGGCGGGCGGCGGTCAGGCCGTCCATCCGCGGCATCTGGATGTCGAGGATCAGCAGGTCGGGCCGGTACGCCGCCGCCTTCTGCAGGGCGTCGGCGCCGTCCACGGCGACCTCGGTGTCGTACCCCTCGAAGGCGAGGCTGCGCTGGAGGGCTTCGCGGACCGCCGGTTCGTCGTCGACGATCAGGATGCGCTGGGTGTCACGGTCGCCTTCTGCGGGGCTCATGGCTCGGTGTTCCTCGGGTGCGGTGGGGGACGGGGCTGGACCCCTTCAGCGTAAGCGGGGACTCAGCCGCGTACGGCGCCGCGGCGGCGGGCCGGGGCGTGCGGGGCCCGGTGGTGGCGGGGCGCCAGCTCGGGGGCCCGGGGCGCCGGCGGGTGCAGTGCCGACGCCACCTCCAGGGCCAGGGCGAAACCGGCCGGGTCGGTGCCGGTGACCGGGTGGGAGACCTGCTCGATCATGGCGCTGCTCCTCAGCTGTCGGTGCCGCCGGCCCGCAGGGTGTCCAGGTCGGCCTTGACGGTGTTGATCGGGATCGCGAAGCCCAGGCCCACGCTGCCCGCCTCGGACGAGGACGAGGAGGAGCCGGAGGCCGAGTACATCGCGGAGTTGATGCCGATGATGTTGCCGTTCATGTCGATCAGCGCGCCGCCGGAGTTGCCCGGGTTGAGGGAGGCGTCGGTCTGGATCGCCTTGTACGTCGTCGTGGACGAGCCGGTGTCGCCGTTGAACTCCTGGCCGCCGAACTCGAACGGCCACTGACCGCTGCCGCCGCCCTGCTGCTGTTGCTGCTGCTGGCTCTCGTCCGTGGAGACGGTCACGTCGCGGTTGAGGGCGGAGACGATGCCGCTGGTCACCGTGCCGGTCAGGCCCTCGGGGGAGCCGATCGCCACGACCTCGTCGCCGACCTGCACGCCGTCCGAGTCGCCGAGGGTCGCCGCCGTCAGCCCGGAGGCGTCCTGGAGCTTGATCAGGGCCAGGTCCTTGGAGGCGTCGGTGCCGACGACCTCGGCGGTGTACTCCTTGCCGTCGCTGGTGGAGACCTTGACGGAGGTGGCGCCGGAGACGACGTGGTTGTTGGTGATGATCTCGCCGTCACTGGTGATGATCACGCCGGAGCCGGTGGAGGAACCGGCCGACGAGGTGGCGCTGATCTCGACGATGCTCGGGCTGACCGCCTTGGCGACCCCGGAGACCGTGCCCTTCTGGCTGGACGGCACCACGCTGGCGCTGGTGGAGCTGGAGACGACGGTGTCGCTGCCGGTCAGCTCCTGGATGCCGTAGGCGGTGCCGCCGCCGACCGCCGCCGCGACGATCGCCACCGCGGCCAGCAGAGCGAAGGGGCGCCGGGCGCGCTTCTTCGGAGCCCCGTCCACGGCGAGCGCGACGGGCGGCTGGGCCGG
Organism: Streptomyces sp. NPDC090994; assembly: GCF_044768905.1. Lineage (NCBI taxonomy): Bacteria > Bacillati > Actinomycetota > Actinomycetes > Kitasatosporales > Streptomycetaceae > Streptomyces > Streptomyces sp. NPDC090994. The sequence continues at coordinate 526,664 of NZ_JBIVWS010000004.1, read as the reverse complement.
CGGGGGCGGCCACTCGGGGTTCACGGCGGAGGTCTGGTACTCACCCTCCGCGGCGGCCTGCTGAGCGTAGGCGTGCTGCTGGGCGCCCTCGTAGGGGTTGGCGTACGGGTTCTCGGAGGTCTCGTACTCGCCGTCGCGGCGGATGCTCTCGGTCATGTCCACGAGCATTACGGCCGACCATGAGAGGCTCCTGAGCGCCGACTGAGAAGCCCGGCAGAAGCTCGTATGCCCGATATAAAGCGCCCGGGGCGGCGGGTCACCCGCAGCCGCAGGACCGGCGGACCACCAGCCGGGACGGGAACACCTTCAGCCGCTCGCGCCGCGAACCGGCGATCCGCAGCGCGTCGTCGAGGACGAGGTCCACCGCCGCCCGGGCCATCGCGGAGCGGTCGGAGGCGACCGTCGTCAGACCCGGGTCGGCGAGCCCCGCCTCCTTGATGTCGTCGAACCCGGCCACCGCCAGCTCGCCCGGCACGTCCAGGCGCAGTTCGCGGGCGGCGCGCAGCACGCCGATCGCCTGGTCGTCGGTCGAGCAGAAGATCGCGGGCGGGCGGCGCGGCCCGGCGAGGATCTCCAGGGCCACCTGGTAGGCGTCGTAGCGGTTGTACGGGGCCTCGAAGAGCCGGCCCTCGGTGGACAGCCCGGCCTCCCGCATCGCGCGCCGCCAGCCCTCGACGTGGTCGGAGACGGGGTCGCCGACGGACGGGGTCTCGGCGGTGCCGCCCATGCAGGCGACGTAGTCGTGGCCGTGCTCCAGCAGGTGGCGTACGGCGAGCTGGGCGCCGCCGAGGTCGTCGGTGACGACGGCCACCTCGTCGATCCCCTCGGGGCGCTCGTGCAGCAGGACGACCCGGGCGTCCCAGGCCTCGATCTCGGCGGCGGCCAGGTCGTTCAGCGCGTGGCTGGCGAGGATCAGCCCCGAGACCCGCATGCCGAGGAAGGCGCGCAGGTAGTGCACCTCGCGCTCGGCCACGTAGTCGGTGTTGCCGACCAGCACCATCTTGCCGCGCTCGGCGGCGGCCCACTCGACCGCGTGCGCCATCTCCCCGAAGAAGGGCTGGCGGGCGTCGGGGATGATCAGGCCTATGAGGTCGGTGCGGCGCGACGCCATGGCCTGGGCGACCCGGTCCGGCCGGTACCCCAGCTCCTTGATCGCGGCGAGGACACGCTCGCGCGTGGCCGGGGCGACCGGCCGGGGTCCGTTGTTGATGACATAGCTGACCACGGCAGTGGAAGTCCCTGCCAGCCGCGCCACATCGTCCCGAGTCACCTTGGCCACGCGCGGAGTCTACGCGGATGGACCAGTCCAGGGGCAGGCCGTGTCAGACCTTGGTCGCACCCTCGCCGACCTCGGCGGCGCTCTCCGCCCCGGCCGCGCTGTCCGCCGCCGCCCGCCCGGAGTCGGCGTCCTCCGCCGCGCGGGCCGGCTTCTCGGGCTTCTCGGGCGTCACGAACCGGTAGCCGACGTTGCGGACGGTGCCGATCAGCGACTCGTGCTCGGGGCCGAGCTTGGCGCGCAGCCGCCGTACGTGCACGTCGACCGTGCGGGTGCCGCCGAAGTAATCGTAGCCCCAGACCTCCTGGAGGAGCTGGGCGCGGGTGAAGACCCGGCCCGGGTGCTGCGCGAGGTACTTCAGCAGCTCGAACTCCTTGAAGGTCAGGTCCAGCACCCGGCCCTTGAGCTTGGCGGAGTACGTCGCCTCGTCGACCGACAGGTCGCCGTTGCGGATCTCCATCGGGGAGTCGTCGGCGACGATCTGCTGGCGGCCCATCGCCAGGCGCAGCCGGGCCTCGACCTCGGCCGGTCCGGCGGTGTCCAGGAGTACGTCGTCGATGCCCCAGTCGGCGGTGACGGCGGCGAGACCGCCCTCGGTGACGACCAGGACCAGCGGACAGCCGGGGCCGGTGGAACGCAGCAGCTGGCACAGGCTGCGCACCTGCGGCAGGTCACGGCGGCCGTCGATCAGGATCACGTCGGCCCCGGGGGTGTCCACCAGGGCGGGGCCCTCCGCGGGGGCCACGCGCACGTTGTGCAGCAGCAGTCCGAGGGCGGGCAGCACCTCCGTCGACGGCTGGAGGGCGTTGGTCAGGAGCAGCAGAGAACTCATACGTCGGGTTCCTCCTCGGTCCCTGCGAGGACGTTTGCGTCTTTGCTCTGCGATCCCGGGGCTCCGTACACCTGCGGTTTCCCGCCTCGTATACAACGCTTCCGAAAGCACAAAAGGACCCGGGGGCTTCACTGCCCGAGTCCTCTGCCCAGCACAATAGCCGACATGAGCGACGGTCCGGCAGGTCATGTGGCACGTTCCACCTTTCGTCCGCATTCCGAGACGGCTCGCCGGCGGCCTCTCCGGGAGTATTTGCGCACGTCCGACGGGGTGCGAATCGATTTCGTATACGACCCGCCGCGACTTGTATACGACAGCTCCCGGCCACCCTGTCGTGATCTCGCGTTCGTCGTCGCCCATGGGTTCACGGGCGACGCCGACCGCCCGCACCTCCGCCGGATCGCCGCCGAATTCACCCGGTACGGGGCTGTCGCCACGTTCTCCTTCCGCGGCCACGGGGCGTCCGGCGGGCGCTCCACGGTCGGCGACCGCGAGGTCCTCGACCTGGCCGCGGCGGTCGACCGGGTCCGGAGCCTCGGGCACGCGCGCGTGGTGACCGTCGGCTTCTCCATGGGCGGCTCGGTGGTACTGCGGCACGCGGCGCTGCACGGCGGCGTCGACGCGGTGGTCTCGGTCAGCTCGCCGGCCCGCTGGTACTACCGGGGCACCGCCCCCATGCGGCGCCTGCACTGGCTGGTGCTGCGCCCCGAGGGCCGGCTCGTCGGCCGCTACGCCCTGCGCACCCGCATCCACGACCGGGACTGGGACCCGGTGCCGCTCTCCCCGGCCGGGGCGGCGGCCAGGATCGCGCCGGTACCGCTGCTGATCGTGCACGGCGACAACGACGGCTACTTCCCCCTCGACCACCCCCGGATGCTGGCCGAGGCCGCCGGTGACCACGGCGAACTCTGGCTGGAGCCCGGCATGGGCCACGCCGAGCACGCCGCCACGGCCGAACTCCTGTGCCGTATCGGGGACTGGGCGCTCTCGCGGGCGAGCTAGCCTGACGGTGTCCACAGCCCGTAGACACAGGACTCAAAAGGATTTAGATGGCAAAGGTCACGGTGCGCTACTGGGCCGCCGCGAAGGCCGCCGCCGGGGTGGCGGAGGAGCCGTACGAGGCGGACACGCTCGCCGAGGCGCTCGACGCCGTACGCGCGCGCCACGCTGGTTCCGGCTCCGGCTCGGGCGAACTGGCGCGCGTGCTGCTGCGCTGCTCCTTCCTCGTCGACGGCGATCCCGTGGGCACGCGCGGGCATGAGACGGTACGGCTGGCCGACGGCGGCACGGTCGAGGTGCTCCCGCCGTTCGCAGGAGGGTGACGACCGACCGATGACGAACCAGCCGTTCGACAGACACGAGCCGCGGCAGTGGCAGGGCCCCGCGCAGGGGTACGACGACCCGCGCGAGGCCGAGCAGTACACGCAGCAGTGGCAGGGGCAGACCTGGGAGACGTCCGTACAGCCACCGGTACCGGCGGCCCCGGCGGAGGAGACGGCGTATCTGCCGCAGCAGCAGTACGAGCAGCCGCAGTACGAGCAGCAGCAGTACGGGCAGCAGTACCAACAGCCGTATCAGCAGTACCCGCAGCAGCAGTACGGACAACAGCACGGGCAGCAGTACGGACAACAGCACGGGCAGCCTCAGCAGTACCCGGCGCAGACCTACACGCCGCAGCCGCAGCCGCAGCCGGAACCCCAGCCACAGCCCCAGCCCCAGCCGTACGAGCCGCCCCCCGCCCCGGACACCGGGTACGGCCCCGCCACCATCGCCGGGAACGCCCGGATCACCGATGCCCAGCGGGCCCGCGCCGAGGGCCGTTCGCCGATCATCGAGCCCGGCGGGCAGCCGGCCGCGCTCACCGCGCTGCTGGGGCTGCTGCTGGCCGGTGCCGCGGCGGTCGGCGGCTACGCCGTGCTCGTGCCGCTGGTCGTGCTCCAGGCGGTCACCGCGGCGGGCTGGTTCCGGCTGAACGGGATGTGGCCGGCCCGGCAGGGCATCGCGCTGGGCTTCCTCGGCGCGCTGGTCGCGGACGCGGCGCTGCTGGTCTCGGACCGCTCCCCGGCGGCCCTGCTCGGCACGATCGGGGTGTGGGTGCTCCTCTCCCTCGTCCTGCACCTGCGGTCGCACGCCGATCCGGACGAGCGGATGTACGGCCTGACGGCCACCGTCGTCGCCTCGGCGCTGGCGATCGTGGCGGGCGGCTGGCTCGCGGCCGACGCGGACGCGGTGACGGTCGGCGCGATCGCGGTGGCGGTCGCCGCCCTGGTCCGCGCCCTGCCGCTGCCGACGCCGGTGTCGGTGGCCGTGGCGCTGCTCGCCGCGGCCGGTGCCGGGTTCGCCGCGGGCGGGATCACGGACCTCGGCTCGTCGGGGGCGCTGCTCGGGGCGGGCGCGGCGGTGTGCGCGCTGGTCGGCCACCGAGTGGCGAGCTACGACTACCCGTCCCGGTTCGTGCACTTCACCGCGGGTGTCGCCCTGCCGCTGAGCGCGGCGGCGCCGGCCGTGTGGGCGCTCGGACGGGTGCTGGGCTGACCGTGGCGCGGGCCGTCACTGTCACAGATGATCGACGGATTGTTCGGGGTCGGCCGGGGACGGCTACGGTGGCCCTCGACCGTGAAGTCCGCTGGGGTGGGAAGAAATGCGCGCACTGCGAATACTGCTGATCGTCGTCGTGGTCCTGGGCGGGCTGTTCGTGGCCGCCGACCGGCTCGCGGTGAACTTCGCGGAGGGCGAGGTCGCGGACAAGCTGAAGACCCAGGAGGACCTGACCGCCACCCCGGACGTGTCGATCAACGGCTTCCCCTTCCTCACCCAGGTCGTGGGCGGTGAACTGGACGACGTCGAGGTCACCATGGACGAGTACGCGGCGACGGCCGGCGGCGGCACGGAGCAGGTCCGGATCGACGACCTGCGGGCGCACATGAAGGGCGTCGCGTTCTCCGGCGACTACAGCTCCGCCACCGCGGCCAGCGCGTCCGGCACGGCCACCGTCTCCTACGACGAGCTGCTGAAGGCCGCGGGGTCCGAGCCCGTACAGATCACCTCCGGCGTCACCGCCGGCATCGTCGGCCTCTCGGACGGCGGCAACGGCAAGATCGACGTCGCCGTGGAGGCGACGGTGCTCGGCACCAAGCTGCCCGAGCCGATCCACGTGCTCAGCTCCGTGACGGTCGAGGGCGACAAGGTCGGCGTGACCGCCGACGACCTGCCGTCGTTCGGCCAGGTCGACCTGTCCGACGCCCAGATCCGGCAGATCACCGACTTCCAGCAGGTGATCGACGAACTGCCCGGCGGCATCAAGCTGGACAAGGTCGAGGCGGCGAAGGACGGCGTCGAGATCTCGGTGACGGGTTCGAACGTCAAGCTGGCCGGGTAGGACGGAGTCCGGGCGGACGGGCGAGCGCCCGGCCGCCCCGCCGCCCGGTCCGGCAGGCAGACCACCCGGTCCGGCCCCCGGTACGGCCCCGGTCCGGCCCCCAGGCCGCCCGGTCCGGCACCCAGGACGGACGGCGACTGTCCGCCAGATGAGACGGCGGCGTCCGCCCGGCAGCGCACCGGGCCCCGCACCCCGTCCCGTATCCCACATCGCGGACGATCCTGTCTCATCATTCGACACGACGGTGACACGCCCGCAGGGTCGTCCTTACGATCGGACACCATGAAGCGACAGGCGGATCTCACGAAGCGGCGGGCAGTGGACCTGTGCCGCGTTGCCGCCATGCTCTGTCGCCCGTTCTGAGCGGAAGCCCGCCTTCCGCGTTCGCCGCCTGCCCTGTTCCAGGGCACCGGTGCGCCGTGCGCGCACCCACCGCACTCGCACGCCCCGCCGCAACTGCCCCGGAGGAGAGAACATGAGCCGCAGTGACGTCCTGGTCGACGCCGACTGGCTGCAGGACCACCTGGACGACGAGAACATCGCGATCGTCGAGGTGGACGAGGACACGTCCGCGTACGACAAGAACCACATCAAGAACGCGATCCGGATCGACTGGACCAAGGACCTCCAGGACCCGGTCCGCCGTGACTTCATCGACCAGGAGGGCTTCGAGAAGCTCCTGTCGGCGAAGGGCATCGCCAACGACACGCTGGTGATCCTCTACGGCGGCAACAACAACTGGTTCGCGTCCTACGCCTACTGGTACTTCAAGCTCTACGGCCACGAGAACGTCAAGCTGCTCGACGGCGGCCGCAAGAAGTGGGAGCTGGACGCCCGCGAGCTGGTCGAGGAGGTCCCCGAGCGGGCCACCACGAACTACAAGGCCAAGCCGCAGGACACGTCCATCCGCGCCTTCCGCGACGACGTCGTCAAGGCGATCGGCGCGCAGAACCTGGTCGACGTCCGCTCGCCCGACGAGTTCTCCGGCAAGCTGCTCGCCCCGGCCCACCTGCCGCAGGAGCAGTCGCAGCGTCCGGGCCACGTCCCGTCCGCGCGCAACATCCCGTGGTCGAAGAACGCCAACGACGACGGCACCTTCAAGTCGGACGAGGAGCTGAAGCAGCTCTACACCGACGAGCAGGTCGACCTGGCCAAGGACACCATCGCCTACTGCCGCATCGGCGAGCGCTCGGCCCTGACCTGGTTCGTGCTGCACGAGCTGCTGGGCGTGGAGAACGTCAAGAACTACGACGGCTCCTGGACCGAGTACGGCTCCCTGGTCGGCGTGCCGATCGAGCTCGGCGCCGCCAAGTAACCCGCTGCGACCCGCGACGTAAGGACTAGGACATGTGTGGAGCGAAGGCCGGCGGCCCGGACGCCTCGACGATCAAGCCCGGTGAGACCACCATCCAGGGCCAGGTGACCCGCGACGGCGAGCCGGTGACGGGCTACGTCCGGCTGCTGGACGCCACCGGCGAGTTCACGGCGGAGGTCCCGACCTCCGCGACGGGCCAGTTCCGCTTCTACGCGGCCGAGGGCACCTGGACCGTCCGCGCCCTGGTCCCGGGCGGCACGGCCGACCGCACGGTGGTCGCCCAGCAGGGCGGCCTGGCGGAGGTCGCGATCGCCGTCTGACGCATGCGTGACGGCATGTTCGACGGCATGTGCGACGGAATGTGTGACGGCCGAGGGCCGCGCCCCACGGGTTGGACGCCCGGGGCGCGGCCCTCCGGCATGTCCGGACCTACCCTGGAGTACATGTACACACGGCGTCGGCACGTGTACTTCGCCCTCATGGGCGCCTGTATCGCGCTCTTCGTGCTGGCCTGGGGCGTCGTCCGGATCTGGTCCGTCCCGGCGGCCGTCGGCATGTGCGTGGTCGCCATGGTCATCCCGCCGTTCGCCGCGATCGTCGCCAACCGCCGCGGACCCGAGGACCGCTGGTGGGACGACCCGTCCGGCGACCCTGAGTCGGACGAGTGGTGGGACGAACTGGACGGCAGGAAACGACGACGCTGATCCAGGGAAGCCGGTCGGGTCACTCGCCCCGGGCGGCTCAGTAGACGAGCGCCTGGGTGTCGTCGGCCAGGGCCTCCTGGACGAAGACCTGGGCGCCGGCGATGCGGACGCCCTCGATGACGTCCTCCTCGGTGATGCCGCGCCGCGCCGCGCACTGGGTGCACAGCGTCAGCCGGCCGCCGCTCAGCAGGGAGTCGATCAGGTCGGGCAGCGGCGCCGCGTGCGGCAGTTCGAACTCGGCGGCGCGGCCCGGCAGGGCGAACCAGGCGGACTCGCCGGTCAGCCACAGGGAGACGTCCACGCCGCTGGCCACGGCCACCGCCGCCACCGTGAACGCCTGCGAGCAGCGTTCGGGGGCATCGGCCCCCGCGGTCACCTTGATCACGAGCTTCTTCGCCATGGCCGAATCGTAATCAACGCCCCCGCAACCCCTGGTGACAGCCATGAGTCTCCTGTGCGCGCTCGCGGAATGCGCGCTTCACGTCCTGTGGGGGACATCTTGGAAGAACAAGCAGAACCAGAAGACAGAGCCGGGGCGGTACGGCCCCGGCGGAAGGGGCGTACCGCCCTGCTGATCGGTACCGCCGCCGTGCTCGGTGTGATCGCCGGTACCTGCGGCGGCTACCTCGTCCAGGCCGACCGGGAGCCGACGCGGCTGCCCGCGCTGTCGCAGGCCGCGCTCGCGCGGGGCGAGGGCGACGGGCCCGAGCCGCTGCCGGCCGCGCGGGACCGCCAGGTGCGGACCGACGGCGACCTCCGTGAGCTGCTGGTGGACAAGCCCGGCGGGACGCGGGAGGCCGACTGGCTGACCGGCTCCGACGGCTGGCTGGACCTGGCCGGCTACTCCGCCAGTTTCAACCGGCCGGACAGCGCCTTCGAGACCCTGGTCGACCAGGAGTTCCGCCGGGCGGCCGTCACCGGCTGGGAGACGGACGACGGCACGGTCGAGGTCCGGCTGATCCAGTTCCGGCAGGAGGAGTACGTCGCCGCCGCCGAGGTCGGTGACGAGGCCCAGTACTGGGCCGAGCAGGGGGACACCGACAGCTGGCCGATCGCCGGTACGGGGGACGGGCGGGCGTACGTCCACAACGTGCCCGACAGCGAGGCGGGCGTCCCGGTGTACAGCGCGGAGGCGCACGCCTGGCGGGGCGACATCGCCATGGAGATCTGGATCTACAGCGCCCAGCCGATCGAGAAGAAGACGATCACCGACCTGGCCGACCGGCAGATGGAGCGGCTGTGACCGACGACCACCGCGAGGACCGGTCCGCTGCCGCGCCCGGCACGCCCTCCGCCGCCGCCCCGGACGCACCCGCAGCGGACCTCCCGGCCCCCGCCGAGGCCGAGACGGCTCCCGTCCCGGCCGTGCCCGAGACGGCTCCCGCCCCTGCCGAGGCCGAGACGGCTCCCGTCCCGGCCGTGCCCGAGACGGCTCCCGTCCCGGCCGATGCCGGTGCGATCGCGGAGGCACCCGCGCCGGCCCCCGCCGCAGCCGACCTCCGCAAGCCCGCCCGCCGGCGCCGGATCGTCGCCGTGGCCGGGTGCCTGCTGCTGGCGGCCGCCGTGGCCGGCGGCGTCGGGTACACCGGTGTCGTCGTCGACGGGGCCGACCGGGACGCCGGCGCGCCCGTGTGGGCGTCCCCGAAGGCCGCCGCGGACGAGGAGGAGGCCGAGGCCACCGGGCTGGCCGCCACCCTGGTGCCGTACCGGTCCGACGGCTGGACGCGCGGCCCCGACCTCGGGGAGTTCGGCTCCGACACCGTGCTCAGCGGCGCCCAGGCGACCGCCTTGCGCAAGGAGTCGCTGCGCGGACTGCCCCGCTCGGAGCGCCGCCGGCTGGAGAAGGAGATCGACCGCCGTCCCGTGGCCGGCATGGCGATGCGCAGCTACGTCCACACGCCGGCCTTCGACGAGGGCGAGAAGGGCTCCGTCACGACCGGCATCGTGCTGGCGCAGATGGAGAGCCGGGCGGCGGTCCGGGACATGTCGACCGTGCAGAACGATTTCTTCGCGTCCCTGGACATCTTCCGCGAGGGCCCGCGGATCAAGGGCCACACCAACGCCCGGTGCTTCCTGCCGCCGGCCGACTCCGACGAGGATCTCGACCTGATGTTCTGTTCCGCGTACCAGGGCGACGTCCTGGTCACCCTCACGGCCGAGGGCGTGAAGCCGTTCGACTCCGACGGTGTCGCCGCGCTGCTGACCGAGCAGCTCGACCGCATAGCCGAGCCCGGGGAGGCGGTGTGACCGAGCAGCAGGCACCGACGGAGCAGTCCCCCGTAGGACAGCCCCCCGGCACCCCTCCGCCCCCGCCCCTCCCCACCTCCCCGCCCCTCCCCACCTCCCCGCCCGACCAGCCCGCGCCCGTGCCCACGTCCCCGCCCCCGTTCTCGCCCCCGAAGGACCGCCGATTCCTCCGTGCCGCCCTACGCTGGACGGCCGCCGTGGCCGTCTTCGCGGTGGCCGGGGCCGGGACGGCGTACGGGATCAGCGGCCTGGAGCGGACCGACGTACCGGGGCTGGCCACCGCGTCGGACGGCCGCTGGGCCTACCCCGAGCTCACCGCGCCGCCGCTGCCCGAGGGCAGCCCCGGGCCGTTCGCCGAGACGAACCCGGCCGGCGCCCACTACGTGGACCTGCGCGAGCTGGTGCTGCCCGCGCCCGAGGGGGCGACGGAGGACAAGGCGCTGCGCGGCGACGACGGCTGGCTGGCGACGAAGGACCTGCTGGCGGAGTACGTCGAGGACGACCGGGACGAGCTGCGGCAGAAGCTCACCGACCACGGCCTGCGGCACATCGCCGCCCGCGGCTGGACCACCGACGACGGCACCCGCACCCGGATCTACCTGCTCCAGTTCGGCACCGCCGCCGTCGTGGACGAGCTGAGCGGCGACATCGCCCAGGTCGGCCGCCCCGCCCACGCCCTGCGCGGCGCCGGCGAGTCCGTCTGGGACGAGGACTTCCCCGTGAAGGCCACCGTCTCCGGCGTCACCCGCATGATGTACACGGAGGCCGAGCCCTACGGCGCCGAGCAGGTCCGGCACGGCTATCTCACCGCCGGCGACGTCCTCGCCCTGGTCGTGCAGTCCCGCGAGGGCACCGCACTCGCCGTCCCCTTCCAGCAGACCGCGGCGCTCCAGAGCCGGCTGCTGGCCTGACCCGGCGGGCAGGGCGTACCTCACCCGACAGGGCCGGGCCCCGGCCGCGTAAGCTGGGCCCCGGCCCTGTGCACACCACCGCACCCCCGCTCAAGGAGCACCCCGTGGAGATCTTCTTCGAAGCCCTGCTGGTCCTGGTCTGCGTCGGCGTTCTCGCCTTCGCCGGACTGACCGTGAAGAAGCTGTTCCAGGGCCAGCGCTGACCCCCACGCCAGGAAGCACGTCAGGAAGTAAGTTCCGCTCATGATCGAGATCCCGTCCGACCTGCACAAGGACCTCGTCCCGCTCGCCTTCCTGCTCGGCAACTGGGCCGGCGCGGGCGTGCACGACTTCCCCGGCGCCGAGAAGTGCAACTTCGGTCAGGAGGTCACCTTCTCCCACGACGGACGTGACTTCCTGGAGTACGCCTCCCACACCTGGGTGCTCGACAAGGACGGCAACAAGGTCCGCCCGCTGGAGTCCGAGCACGGCTTCTGGCGCATCGACGCCGACCGCAAGGTCGAGGTGACGATGACCCGCGACGACGGCGTCATCGAGATCTGGTACGGCGAGATGGCCGCCCAGAAGCCGCAGATCGACCTGGTGACGGACGCCGTGGCCCGCACGGCGGCCGCCCAGCCCTACACCGGCGGCAAGCGCCTGTACGGCTACGTCAAGAGCGACCTGATGTGGGTCGGCGAGAAGCAGACCCCCGAGGTCGAGCTGCGCCCCTACATGTCCGCGCACCTGAAGAAGGTCGTCACCCCGGAGGACGTCGAACGCTGGGCCAAGGCCCTCCCCGACGACATGCCGGACGACGGGATCGCTTTCTTCAAGTAGTCCTAGACTCAAGGGTGTGGTGAGCACCGACTGGAAAAGCGACCTGAGGCAGCGCGGCTACCGGCTGACCCCGCAGCGGCAACTGGTGCTGGAGGCCGTGGACACCCTGGAGCACGCGACCCCCGACGACATCCTCGGCGAAGTGCGCAAGACGGCGTCGGGGGTCAACATCTCCACGGTCTACCGGACGCTGGAGCTGCTGGAGGAGCTGGGCCTGGTCAGCCACGCCCACCTCGGGCACGGGGCGCCGACCTACCACCTGGCCGACCGGCACCACCACATCCACCTGGTCTGCCGGGACTGCACCAACGTCATCGAGGCCGATCTGTCGGTGGCCGCCGAGTTCACCGACAAGCTGCGCGAGCAGTTCGGGTTCGACACCGACATGAAGCACTTCGCGATCTTCGGCCGGTGCGAGGACTGTTCGCTCAAGGGTTCAACTACCGAGTCGTAGAACGGCCGTGGTCCGGTCGTAGGCTGGAACCATGAAGAGCCCCCTGCTGTCCCTGCCCGGTGCCGTACCCGCCGAGGGGGTGGACGAAGGCGTCGCCGCCCACTACGGCGACCTGTTCCGCGAGCAGCGCGCCCTCGCCGGCGGCACCGGATTCGTCGACCTCTCGCACCGCGGGGTCGTCACCGTCACCGGCGACGACCGGCTGAGCTGGCTGCACCTGCTGCTCACCCAGCACGTCAGCGACCTGCCGGCCGGACAGGCCACCGAGGCACTGATCCTCTCCGCCAACGGACACATCGAGCACGCCCTGTACCTGGTCGACGACGGGAAGACGGTCTGGGCGCACGTCGAGCCCGGCACCCGCGAGGCGCTGGTCGCCTACCTGGAGTCGATGAAGTTCTTCTACCGGGTCGAGGTCGCCGACCGCACCGAGGACATCGCGGTGGTGCACCTGCCCGCCGGGTCCATCGCCCCCGTCCCCGAGGGCGTCGCCGTACGGGAGACCCCGTACGGGCGTGACCTCTTCCTGCCCCGCGAGGAGCTGGAGGCGTACGTCGCGCAGGCCGGGCCGCCGGCCGGGCTGCTGGCGTACGAGGCGCTGCGGGTCGAGCAGCACCGGCCCCGGCTCGGCTTCGAGACCGACCACCGCACCATCCCGCACGAGCTGGGCTGGATCGGCACCGCCGTCCATCTCCAGAAGGGCTGCTACCGCGGCCAGGAGACCGTCGCCCGGGTGCAGAACCTGGGCAAGCCCCCGCGCCGACTGGTCTTCCTGCACCTGGACGGCAGCGAGGTGCACCTGCCGGTGGCGGGGACGGAGATCCGGCTCGCGGACGAGGGGGCCGAGGGGCGGAAGATCGGCTTCATCACCACCTCCGTACGCCACCACGAGCTGGGCCCGGTCGCCCTCGCCCTGGTCAAGCGGAACGTGCCGGTGGACGCGCGGCTGGTGGCCGGGGACACGGCGGCGGCCCAGGAGACGGTCGTAGCGCCCTGACCGGTCAGATCTCCAGCAGTACGGTGAACGGGCCGTCGTTCGTCAGCGTCACCCGCATGTGCGCGCCGAAGCGGCCCGTCGCCACGGTCGCGCCCAGCGCGCGCAGCTGGGCGACCACCTCGTCGACGAGGGGTTCGGCGACGTCGCCGGGGGCGGCGGCGTTCCAGGTGGGGCGGCGGCCCTTGCGGGCG
>NZ_JBIVWS010000004.1:0-513441 GCF_044768905.1 Streptomyces sp. NPDC090994 | reverse complement strand
CAGCGCGCGCAGCTGGGCGACCACCTCGTCGACGAGGGGTTCGGCGACGTCGCCGGGGGCGGCGGCGTTCCAGGTGGGGCGGCGGCCCTTGCGGGCGTCGCCATAAAGGGTGAACTGGCTGATGACCAGGAGCGGCGCGTCGACGTCACTGCACGACTTCTCGTCCGCCAGCATCCGCACCGACCAGAGCTTGCGGGCCAGTTGCGCGGCCTTCTCCTCGGTGTCCCCGTGGGTGACCCCGACCAGGGCGCACAGGCCCTCGCCCTCGAACGCGCCCACCGTCTCGCCGTCCACGACGACGCTCGCGCCGTCCGCCCTCTGTACCACCGCTCGCATGCGGCCATGATGCCGTGCGCCCCCCGGGCGCCGGCGGGCGGCCCCGTACGGGTTTCTTTTCGTCCCCGAACCCCCCATCTGGGGCCGATCGGGGGCACTCGGTCACATAGCGGCCGGATGGGGTGGCACGATGCTCCCAGACGCCGGTCGAGGGGACGGTTGAGGCACATGAGCACACCGAGTACCGGGCAGCCGTCGAGGACTGTCTCGTTGACGTATGCGGTCGGCACAGACACGATCCGGCCGCCCGTGCAGCGCACGGACAGCCCGGAGCTGCCCGCGGATCCGCCCGCGAGCACACCGCCCGGGGGGAACACACAGACCGCGCCGGAGGCGGCACGGACAACGGCACAGGGGGCGACGGGGAAGAACGATCTGACCGTACTGAGTCTGCCCGAGCTGCGCACGCTGCGCAGGGAAGCCCAGCGGGAGGAGGCCGACCTGAGTTATGTACGGCGGCTGTTGCAGGGGCGGATCGACATCCTGCGGGCCGAGCTGGCCCGGCGCGGGCCCGCCTCCGTGGTGGCCCGGGAGCAGTCGGTGGTGGAGCGGCTGTCGGAGATCCTGACGGACGGCCCGGCCCGGCACCGCTCCTCGGCCCGGCATGTGACGCTGGGCACGCCGCGCAGCGAGGAGTACCGGCAACTGGCCGCCGAGATGCTGGGCGAGGTCGAGCTGTCGGACCTCCGGGCGCGCACCGATCCGGAGCTGACGGCGGCGATGGGGCGGCTGGTGGGCTACGAGCAGCAGGTGTCCCGGCGACGCCAGCGGCTGCAGCGCACGGCGGACGGCTGCAGCGCCGAGATCGCACGCCGGTACCGTGAAGGGGAAGCACAAGTAGACGACCTGCTGGCGTGACGTGCCGGCCCGGTGACCCCGGGCCGTTGGCGCGGCCGACCGTCCGGCGGGTCCCCTGTCGGAAGGCGACCGCCGATGCCCGCGCCCCAGCAGCCCACGTCCGGGTCCCCGTCCCCGTCTCCGTCCCGGCCCGGGGCCGGGACCGAGCCCGCCGTGCCGCCCGTCCTCGCCGAGGTCGTGCGGTCCGGGTTCGTCGAGGGCCGTCACCGCGGCAGCCTGGTGGTGCTGGGCGCGGACGGGGCGGTCGACCTGGCGCTCGGGGACCCGGCCGCCCCCGTCTTCCCGCGCTCCGCCAACAAGCCGATGCAGGCCGCCGGCGTGCTGCGCGCGGGGCTGGAGCTGGCGGGGGAGCGGCTGGCGCTGGCCGCCGCGAGCCACTCCGGGGAATCGTTTCACCTGGATCTCGTACGGCAGCTGCTCGCCGAGCAGGGACTGGACGCGGCCCAGCTCCAGTGCCCGCCCGACCTGCCGCTCGACCCCGAGGAGCGGGACGCGTACCTCGCCTCGGGCGCCGTACCGGACCGGGTGACCATGAACTGCTCCGGCAAGCACACCGCCATGCTGGCCGTCTGCGCCCGGCGCGGCTGGCCGCTGGAGAGCTACCTGGACCCCGGGCACCCGCTCCAGCGGCTCATCCACGAGGTGGTCGAGGAAGCCGCCGGGGAGCCGGTCGACGCCGTCGGCACCGACGGGTGCGGTGCGCCGCTGATGGCGATCTCGCTGACCGGGCTGGCCCGCGCCTTCCGCTCCTTCGTCCTGGCCGCGCCGGGCTCGGCCGAACGCCGGGTCGCCGACGCCATGCGGGCCCACCCCGAGTACGTCGCCGGCACCCGCCGCGCCGACACCTGGCTGATGCGGGAGGTGCCGGGGGCCCTGTCCAAGATGGGCGCCGAGGCGGTGCAGGCGGTGGCCCTGCCCGACGGTCGCGCCCTCGCCTTCAAGATCGAGGACGGGGCGACCCGGGCGCTCTGCCCGGTACTGGCCCGCGCGCTGACCCTGCTGGGCGTGGACGCGCCGGTGGTCGAGCGGATCGGACGGTCACCGCTGCTCGGCGGGGGCCGCGAGGTGGGGGAGATCCGCGCCGCGTTCTGAGCCGGCCGGGGGCCGGGGGCCGGAGGTCGGGCGTCCTGCCGGTCCGGGAAGGACGAGCGGGCGCCGCCCTGGTGGGCGGCGCCCTGCTGCGTGCTTCCGGGCGGCCTTGGTGCCCGGACGTGTTCCGAGGTGCCTCCTTCCGGCCGGTGACGGTGGCGGTGGTGCCGTGCCGGTTTTGCTGGGTTGTGCCGGGTTGTGCCGGGCCGTGCTGTCGTGCGTATCCGTAGCGTGCTCTTCAGTTGTGGTTGTGGTTGTGGTTGTTGTGCGGTGGTGCCGGCCCGGTCCGTCCGGACTCCCGGCTCCCCTCCGGAAGGGAGCCCGGACGGCGGGCGCGTTCCAGGGGCTCAGCCCGACTGGGCGAGCAGCATGACGAGGATCACCGCGCCGATGCCGCTGATCGCGGTGTTCCTCGCCTTGATGCCGATGGACAGCGCGACGAACGCGATGATGCCCATCGGCCCGTACTTCCACTGGACGAGCTGCTCGAACCCGATGGCGAGCGCTGCGATGACGATGGCGACGAGCGGCATGGTTCCCCCCTCCGGGACGTCCCCCCGCGGGACATGGTCCCCACTGACATCCTGTTGGCCAACCCCCGTGAGGTCGGACCATGTTGTGCAAGTTGGCTGCCAACTCTTCCATACTTATCTCCGCTTGGATGCGGCTTATAACCACCTTATTTCGAACTGTCTGAAGATGGCGAGAAGTTGTAGGGTTCGGTCGTGGAGCCGGAACACGCCACCGTCGATGGACGGAAGAGGTCACAGCGGCCGCAGCGGACCCACCGCGAGGTGGCCGACGAACTGCGCGCCCGGATCAGGTCCGGTGAGCTGCGGGCGGGTCAGCGGATGCCCACGCAGGCGCAGTTGGCCGACGAGTTCGGCGTGGAGCGCGGCACGGTCCGCCAGGCGCTGCGCATTCTCCAGTCCGAGCACCTGCTCACCAACGTCTCCAAGGGCAGCCCCGCGACCGTCGCCCCCGACTTCGGCAAGGCGGCGACCGGGCCGCTGGCGGCACCCCTGCCCACCACGGTCGCCCTGGCGCCGCGGATCGCCGCCGCCTTCGACACCGAGCACGTGCGGATCGACGCGCTCTGCCTGACCTCGGTCTCGCTCACCCTGGCCATCGGGGAGCCGCTGCGCGAGATCCACGCCGGGCGGCTGAAACCGGCCAAGGTCGACCTGAGGGTCCTGCTGCCGTCCCGCGACATCAGCCTGGCCTTCCCGGTGGCGGTCGCCGGGCACCCCGGGAACAACCCCGAGGACCCCGTGCACCGGCGGTGGCTGGCCCAGCGCAACGCCCAGGGGCAGGTGCTGCGGCACAACCTGCTGTCGCTGCGCTCCCTGTACGGCATCGACGTGAGCGTCACCTTCCGCGCCCTGCCCTTCACGCCGCCGGTCAAGCTGTACCTGCTCAACGGCGAGGAGGCGCTCTTCGCCTACTACACGATCGGCCGGCGGCAGCAGGAGACCGACGACGGGAGCGTGGAGATGTACGACACCGAGGGCACCAGGTCGGTGCTGTTCGCCTTCGAGCAGGGCGCCGGCCCGCGGGACGGCGGGTTCGTGGAACAGTCGCGCCGGTGGTTCGACGCGCTGTGGGACACGATCAGTTCGGAACTGGTGCTCACGGTCTGACGCCGCCCTCACAGGGCGGGACGTGACACCAGCAGGGCGAGCAGCACCGCTCCCGCGGAACTGACCGAGGGCCTGCGGGACTTGACGCCCACGGTGAGCAGGAGCAGGCCGAGGAGGCCGCTGGCGCCGTACCGCCAGTGGAGGAACTCCTCGAAGGCGATCACGAAGGCGGTGGTGGAGGCGGTGGTGGAGGCGGTGGTGGAGGCGAGAGCGGTCATGGGTTTCCTCCTCGGCGGGGCGGAGGTGGCACGTCCGCCGCCAACTTCTCCGAGTTGGCGACCAACTCTTCCTGTCTAGTCCCACTTGGCAGTCAGCTATAAACAACTTCCCGGCAACTCCCTTAAGATGGATCACAGTTGTAGTTTTCGGACGTGACTCAGGAGAACGTTGCGGTGGACGGCAGCAAAAGGCCCTCTCCCCAGGAGATCGCAGACATCCTGCGGGAGCGGATCCGCGCCGGTGACCTCAAGGCGGGCGACCGCCTGCCCACGCAGGCGGAGCTGTCCGAGGAGTTCGGCGTGGAGCGCGGCGCCGTCCGGCAGGCCCTGCGGTCGCTCCAGGAGGACGGGCTGCTCAGCAACGTCAGCAAGGGCAGCCCGCCCCGGATCGCCGCCCCGGCCCCGGCGCACGGCGAGCCGCAGCCCACGATGGTGGCGCTGGCGCCGCGGCTGACGCGGGCGTTCGGCGAGCCGGAGGTGCGGATCGACGTGGTCTGCCACACCTCCGAGACGCTGATGCTCGCCCTCAGCGAGCCGCTCCGCATGATCCACGAGGGCCGTATCCGCCCCCGGTCCATCTCCTTCCGCGTCCTGCTGCCGTCCCGGAACATCAACCTCGCCTTCCCGGTGCTGGTCGACACCTCCGCCGGAGACGGCACCGACGGGGCCGACCCCGTGCACGAGCGGTGGCTCCAGATGCGCGACGCCCAGGCCCGCGTCCTCCAGCACAACCTGAACGCCGTACGGTCCACCCAGCGCGTCGACGTCAGCGTCGCCTTCCGCGCCCTGCCCTTCACCCCGCCGATGAAGCTGTACCTGCTCAACGGCGAGGAGGCGCTGATCGGTTACTACATGCTGACCAGGCGTGAGGAGGAGTGGCAGAGCCGGACGCTGGAGATGTACGACGTCCTCGGTTTCGAGTCCGTGCTGTTCGCGTTCCGGAAGCAGGACGGCCACCGGGACGGGGCGTTCGTCGAGGAATCCCAGAAGTGGTTCGACGCCCTCTGGGAAACCATCACGACGGACCTCACACTCTCCTAGTGGCTTCTGATACGCAGCAGAGCGCTCCGGTGACCGCGTCGGCAGAGTCCTTGCGGAAGCTGACGGCCCCCGTCCGGTACGTCCTGTGGGACCTGGACGGGCCGATCTGCCGGCTGTTCGCCGGGCACCCGGCGGGCGTGATCGCCCGTGACCTGGTGGCCGAGGTCGACGCCCTGGGGCTGGGCGGGTCGCTGACCGAGCGGGAACGCGCCCACCGCGACCCGCAGGCCGTACTGCTGCGGATCAGCGAGCGGCACCCCGGCAGCGACCTGGTCGGGGAACTGGAGGAGTGGCTGACCCGGCAGGAACTCGCCGCCGTCCCGGGGGCCCGCCCCACCCCCTACGCCGATCCGCTCATCCGGACGTGGACCGCCCTGGGCGCGGTCTCGGCCGTCACCACCAACAACTCGGCGCGGGTGGCGGCGGCGTACCTGGCGACCCGGGGGCTGACCGGCTGCTTCGCCTCCCTGCACGGCCGCACCGGGGACCTCGGCCTCATGAAGCCCCACCCGCACGCGCTGCTGCGGGCGCTGACCGCCCTGGGCGCCGAACCGTCCCAGGCCCTCATGATCGGCGACTCGCCGTCCGACCTCGCTGCGGCGCGGGCCGCCGGGGTCCCGTTCCTCGGGTACGCCCGGAGCGAGGAGAAGGCCGCCGCCCTGGTGGACCCGGACGCCGCCGAGCCGTGTGTCGTCACGGACCTGTCGGACGTACGGGCCGCGCTGCTCGCCCAGGGCCCCTTCGCGCCCCCCGCCGGGAGCGGCTGTCCCGCGCCGGAGAGCACATCCTGATGCGGTAAGGTCCCCGGCACCCCACTGGTCGCGGCCGTGCAGGTGACACCCCGCCCTGCACCGTCCCGGCATTGCCCTTACCGTCGTCACACCAGCCCTTTTCGCACCGGAGCGACCAGTGGTCGTACCTTCCCCTCCTGATCCGCTGCGCGACTTCGTGCGGCTGGCCGTCGATCGGGGGACGCCCGTCCAGGGCCACCACCACCGCAACCACATCACGCTCCTGCCGCCCCGCACGGCCGCGCTGCTCGGCCGTGCTCCCGGCGAGACCGTCACCGTGCGCGTCCGGCGGGCCGGGGTCCTGCCCGTGGTGATCCGGACCTGGCCGGACGAGACGGCCGTCCTGAAGGCCGTACGGGAGGTGCTGCCCGGCGTGCCGGAGTGCCTGGCGCGGTGGGACGGCGGCACGGTCCTGACCCATGTGGAGGGCGTCGCCCTCGGCGCGCTCTGCCCGGACGGCAAGCCCGTCGACCGCGTCCTCGTCGAGGCGCTGGCCGCTCAGCTGGCGCGGCTGACCCTGGTGCGCCGCGCCGCGCTGCCGCCGCTGCCGGCCGGCCGGCCCCGCGGCCACACGGACAGCCAGGGCTTCCTGCGCGCCCTCGCGCACTGCGCCGACGTACAGATCCGGCAGGCCAACTGGCCCGGCTTCGGCGGGCTGTTCACGGCGCTCGGGCTGCCCGAGGACGCCCTGCGGCGGCTGGCGGAGCGGACGCCCTCCCTGACGCGCCGCCCGTTCAGCCTGCTCCACACCGACCTGCACCGCGCCAACGTGATCGTCTCGGACGGCCCGGACGGTCCCGACGGCCCGGACGGCCTCCGACCGACCTGCGTCGACTGGGAGCTGGCGAGCTACGGCGACCCCCTGCACGACCTGGCGACGCACCTCGTGCGGATGCGGTACCCGGCCGGTCAGTGGCCCGAGGTGATCGAGGCGTGGGCGGCGGCCGTGCGGGCGGTGCGGCCCGCGGCCCTGCACGGGCTGGACCGGGACCTGCCGCACTACGTCGCCTTCGAACGCGCCCAGTCGGTCTACCCGGACACCATCCGCGCCGCGCGCTCCCTGGAGGAGTCGTTCACCGAGGAGCGGCTGGCGGCGGCGACGGAGACGGTGGCGCGGGCGCTGGACGCGGCGGCCGAGCCGCTCCGGCTGGCCCGGGTGCCCGGCGGCGGCGAGATCGAGCGGGCCCTCTTCCGGTGGTGGGCGTCCCGGGACGGCGGCGGACGGCGCCCGCCCGCCCCCGCGCACCGCTGGCGCCGGGACCGGCGGGTGCCCGAGCGGGCGGACTTCCCCGACGCGTACGTGGAGCAGGCGCTGCGCGCGGAGGGCGCCGCCCCCGCGCACCGGGTCTTCAAGGGCACCGGCCACCTGAACACCGTCGTACGGGTGCCGGGCGCCGGCGCCCCGGTGGTGGTCCGGCGGAAACTCCCCGTGGACCGCCGCCGGGAGCGGAGCTTCCTCAGCGAGCACTCCGTGCTGCGGGCCATCGAGCAGGCGGCGGTCAGGGTGGCGGCCCCCCGGGTGCTGGCCCTGGGGGAGAGCGGCTCCGGGGACCGGTTCGCGATCCACACGTACGTCGGTCCGGACGACATCGACCGGACCCCCCGGCATCCCGTGGACGGCCTCCTCCCGCACGAGGCGGACGGGCTCGTCGACCAGCTCCGCGCGCTGACCCGGGTGCCCTACCGGCAGCTCGACCCGGTCGCCGGGCAGAGCGGCTTCCACGGCCGGCTGGTCGAGCAGCTCGCCTCGCTCGTCGCCGGGCTGCCCGCCGAGTCCCGGCGCCACGCCCGGCTGCTCGGCCTGCCCGACGCCGACCGGCTGCGGCACATCCTGTCCCGGCAGACGGTGACCGAACGCAGCCCGTCCCTGCTGCACGGCGACCTGAACCCGTGGAACCTGGTCCGCCGCGACGACGACCTCGCGCTGACCGTCATCGACTGGGAGCTGGCGGTGGTCGGCGACCCCCTCTACGACCTCGTCCGGCACCTGCACCTGACCCCGGCCCGCCCGGAGATCCGCGCCCGGATGTTCCGCCGCTGGGAGCGGAGCCTGCCGCCCGGGCACACCCGTGGCTGGCGCCAGGACTGGAAGGCGTACCGCCGGCTGGAGGCCGTGCGGTCCGCCTACATCGACCTCGACCGCATCGTCACCGGGGAGGGGCTCGACGCGCCCAACGTCCGCCGGGCGGTCGACTCCTACGCCGTCACCCTGGCGGTGGCCACCGGCGCGCTCGGCCTGCCGGCGGGCCGCCTGAGTACGGGCGTACGGCGGCGGCTGCGTACGCTCGCCCCATGACCGAGCCCGGCCTGCGCGAGCGCAAGAAGCAGCGGACGTACCGCGTCCTGTCCGACACCGCCGTCCGGCTGTTCCTGGAGCGGGGCTTCGACGCCGTGTCGGTCGCCGAGGTGGCCGCCGCGGCCGAGGTCTCCAAGCCGACGCTGTTCCGGTACTTCCCGGCCAAGGAGGACCTGGTCCTGTACCGGATCGCCGACCACGAGGGCGAGGCCGCGCGGGTGGTGGCCGAGGGGCCGGACCCGGTGACGGCGCTGTGCCGGCACTTCCTGGCGGGGCTGGAGCGGTGCGACCCGGTGACCGGGCTGAACGACGACCCCGAGGTGCTCGCCTTCCACCGCCTGCTCTACGGCACCCCCGCCCTCGCCGCCCGGATCCACGCCTACCAGGAACGCTCCGAGGCCGCGCTCGCCGACGCCCTCGGCGGCGGCCTGGAGGCCCGGCTGGCGGCGGCCCAGATCATCGCCGTACAGCGTGTCCTCGCGCTGGAGAACTGGCGGCGGATCGCGGCCGGGGAACGGCTCGCGGACGTACGCGAGGACGCCGTGGCCGCCGCCGGGCGGGCGTTCGGACGGCTGGCCGCCGCACTCCCCGATTTTGATAGACGGTAAATTATGTAACTCGGTAACGTCATTCCGGTACGCTCGGCGGAATGACGTCACCCGAACCCGCCCTCCGGGCCGCCCTCGCCCGGGAACGCGCCCATCACGAGCACTGCCGCGCCGCCCTCGCCGCGATGGTCGACGGCGCCCTGGACCACGTCGTCACCGGCGAGGACGTCTCCGCCTCCGGTGCCGACGCCGAGGTCCTCGGGTACCGGCTGCGCAGCCGCGCCAAGGCACTGCGCGAACTGCCGGAGGGCCCGCTGTTCTTCGGGCGGCTGGACCTCGCCGAGGGCCCGCTGCACATCGGACGGCTGCGGATCTCCGAGCACCCGGCCGCCCCGCCGCTGGTCGTCGACTGGCGGGCCCCCGTCTCCCGCGCCTTCTACCAGGCCACCGCCCGCGATCCACAGGGTGTGGAAGTCCGCCGCCGGTTCGGCTGGGCGCCGGGCAGCCGGGGCGACTCCGCCGACCTCACCGGCCTGGAGGACGAGCACCTCGGCCGGGGCGAGTCCCGCGCGAGCGAGATCGTCGCCCGGGAGATCGAACGCCCCCGGGTCGGACCCATGCGGGACATCGCCGCGACCATCCAGCCCGAGCAGGACGACCTCGTCCGCGCCGCCCTGACGGAGTCGCTCTGCGTGCAGGGTGCCCCCGGCACCGGCAAGACCGCGGTCGGCCTGCACCGGGCCGCGTACCTGCTCTACACCCACCCGCGCCGGATGCGGCGCGGCGGACTGCTGGTCCTCGGGCCCAGCCGCGCCTTCCTCGGCTACATCGAGGAGGTCCTGCCCGCCCTCGGGGAGAGCGGCGTACGGCAGTCGACGCTGACGGAGGAGATCGCCCGGCACCCGGTCACCGGTACCGACGAGGCGCGGACCGCCGCCGTCAAGCACGACGCCCGGATGGCCGAGGTGCTGCGCCGGGCGCTGTACGGGCGGGTGTCCGCGTCGGTGGCGGCGGATCTGGAGGTGCCGGACGGGTCGGTGCGGCGGCGGGTGCCGGCCGGGGAACTGGCGCGGATCGTGGCGGGCGTACGGGACGAGGAACCGCCGTACGACACCGGGCGGGAGCGGGTACGGGCCCGGATCGTGCGCCACCTCCAGGACCGGGCCGAACGGCGCGGGGAGACCTGCGGCGCGGCCTGGGTGCGGCGGATCGGGCGGTCCCGGCCGGTCACCGCCTGCCTGGACGCCGTATGGCCCCGGGTGCGGCCCGAGGAGGTCGTCGCCGGGCTGCTCGGCGATCCGGCGGCGCTGGCCGAGGCGGCCGACGGGGTGCTGGACGGCGAGGAGCGGAAGGCGCTGCTGTGGCGGCGTCCGCCGCGGTCCTGGCGGTCGGCGCGGTGGTCCGCCGCCGACCTGGTCCTCCTCGACGAGGCCGCCGGGCTGCTGGAGCGCCCCGAGGGGTACGGCCATGTCGTCGTCGACGAGGCGCAGGACCTCTCCCCGATGGAGTGCCGGGCCATCGCCCGCCGGGCCGCCTTCGGTTCGCTCACCGTCCTGGGCGACCTGGCGCAGGGGACCACGCCGTGGGCGGCGCGGTCCTGGCGGACGGTCCTCGGCCACCTCGGGCGGCCGGAGGCGGCCGTGGCGGAGCTGACCACCGGGCACCGGGTGCCGCAGGCGGTCGTCGGCCTCGCCAACCGGCTGCTCGGGCGGCTGGACGTGGACGTCCCGGCTCCCCGGTCCCTGCGCGGGGACGGCGAGTTGACGATGCGGCCGGTCGCGTCGTCCGGGGACGTACCGGACGCGGTCGTGGCCGCCGTGCGCGCCGCGCTCGCCCGGGAGGGGTCGGTCGGGGTGATCGCGGCCGACGCGGACCTGGACCGGGTGCGCGCGGCCCTCGCCGCCGCCGGGATCGCGGCGGCCGGCCCCGAGGACCCCGGCGCCCGTCCGGCCGTGGTCCCGGCGCGTGCGGTCAAGGGGCTGGAGTACGACCACGTCGTCGCCGTCGAACCGGCGGCGATCGCGGCGGCGGAGGAGCGGGGGCTCAACCGGCTCTACGTCGTCCTGACCCGGGCGGTGTCGCGGCTGGACGTGGTGCACGGGCGGCCGTTGCCGTTCTGAGCGCGGGTCAGGTCAGGAGGCCGCCCGGGGAGAGGGCCAGCTCGGCGAAGCGGTCGCCGATGCGCAGGTGGGTGGCGGCGTCCGGGTGGAGGCCGTCGGGCAGGGGGAGTTCGGCGTGGTCGGCCTCGCCGTACAGGGCGCGGCCGTCCAGGTGGCGCAGGTGCGGGTCGTCGGCCGAGCGGTCCCGGACGATGCGGGCGAGTTCCTCGCGGACGACGGTGAGGGTGAGCTTTCCGGCGGCGACCTCGGCGGGGTCGCCGGCGGCGTGGAAGCCGAGCCGGCCCTCGGCGAGCGCGGCGGGGTCGAAGGCGGTGGGGCCGGGGGTGTCCTCGTGCAGGGGGCAGTGGATCGGGGAGATCACCAGGAGGGGGGTCGTCGGGTGGCCCTCGCGGATCGTGTCCAGGAAGCCGTGCACGGCCGGGCCGAAGGCGCGCAGCCGCATCAGGTCGGCGTTGACGAGGTTGATGCCGATCTTGACGCTGATCAGGTCGGCGGGGGTGTCCCGCAGCGCGCGGGCGGTGAACGGGTCGAGCAGGGCGCTGCCGGCCAGGCCCAGGTTGACCAGCTCCACCCCGGCGCGCAGGGCGGCGCGGGCGGGCCAGGTGCCGGTGGGGTCCGCGGCGTCCGAGCCGTGGCTGATCGAACTGCCGTGGTGCAGCCAGACCTTGCGGCCCCGGTCGGGGACGGGCTCGGCGGGGGCGTCGGTGCGCAGGGCGACCAGCTCGGTCGTCTCGTTGTGCGGCAGCCAGATCTCGACGTCCTTGTCGTGGTCCGGGAGGTCCGTGAAGCGCAGGGTGGCGGGGGCGCCGGTGCGGTGCTCGGTGCCGCCCGTGCTCAGGTCGACGGTGAGGGTGTGGCCGCCGGCGGCGGTGGCCCGGGCGTGCGGGACGCCGTCGACGAGGAGTTCGTAGACGCCGTCCGGGCGGGGCGGGGCGCCGGTGTAGGCGCGCTTGGTGGGGAGGGTGTGGAGTTCGACGGTGGTGGCGCGGGTGCGGAAGGCCAGCCGCACGCCGGAGGGCTGGCTCTCGGCCAGGGCGAGCTGCGGGTCGGCGCACTGGGCGCGGGCGCGGGCGGGGAGCCGGTGCGGCAGCAGGCCGTGCGGGGTGCGTTCGAGGTCGAGGGCGCCGCGGAGGAGGCCCGGGGTGGTGAGGGGGACGGTGTGCATGGTCAGTGACCTGTCGGTGAGGGGGCGGGGGCCGCGGGCCAGTTGCGCAGCAGGGCGTCGAGGGCGTCGAGGACGCGGGACCAGGACTCGTCGGGGCCGGGGGAGCTGTGGCTGAAGCTGCCGCCCAGCTCCATGCTGACGTAGCCGTAGAAGACGCTGCCGAGGAGGCGGACGGCGTGGGTCTGGTCGGGTTCGGCCAGGTCGTAGCCGCGCAGCAGCGCCCGCGTCAGCTGGGCCTGCCGGACGCCCGCGCTGGCGGCGGCGGTCTGCGGGTCGAGCCGGAGCTGGGCCGCGGCGAAACGGCCGGGGTGCTCGCGGGCGTAGTCGCGGTAGACGTTGGCCAGGGCGGTCAGGGCGTCCCGCCCGGCCCGTCCGGCGAGCGCGTCGGCGGCCCGGTCGGCCAGCTCGGCGAGGGCGAGCAGGGCGATGCCGGTCTTCAGCTCCTGCGAGTTCCTCAGGTGGGAGTAGAGGCTCGCGACCTTGACGTCGAACCGCCTGGCCAGCGCCGACACGGTCACCTGCGCGAAGCCGGCCTCGTCCGCGAGGTCGGCACCGGCTGCGATCAGCCGCTCCCTGGTCAGTCCGGCTCTTGCCATGAGGGTCCTTTCGTTTGCCTAAAGCAGTATGTAGTTGCCTAAAGGGTTTAGGCAAGGGCCTGGTGAGGGAATGTGGGTCGACTGCTGGAGCTGGGGTGCGCCGGGGTGGCGCAGGGGTGGCGCGTCATGGCTAATGGCGTTAGCCTGAGTGTTATGGGTGATAGCGAAGGCGTGGGCGCGACCGCGTTCCTCGATGTCGACGGCGGCGTTGACGGCGGCGTTGACGGCGGCGGCGGGCGGCTGGCGTACGACGTGTCCGGCAGCGGACCGCTGGTGGTCCTGGTGCACGGCATGGGGGACAACCGGGCGGCCTTCCGGGAGGTGGCCGCGCGGCTGGTCGCCGGCGGGTACCGGGTCGCCGCGATGGATCTGCGGGGGCACGGTGAGTCCAGCGCCGGCTGGGCGTCGTACACCCGTACCGACACGGCTCGCGACGTCCTCGCCCTGATCCGGCACCTGGGCGGTCCCGCCGTCGTCGTCGGGCACTCCTTCAGCGGCGGTGCCGCCACCATCGCCGCGGCCGAGGAACCCGGTCTGGTCGACGGCGTCATCGAGATCGGTCCGTTCACCCGCCTCCAGAAGGTCGACGTCCGCGCGCTCTTCTCGAACGCCCGTTACCGCAAGGGCATGGCCCTGCTGATGGGCGCCGGCCTGCTGCGCGGCGTGGGGCTGTGGAAGCGCTACCTCCGCCACGCCTGCCCCGGTGCCAGGCCCGCCGGGTTCGACGCGCACCTCGCCGCGCTGGAGGCGGATCTGCGCAGGCCCGGCCGGATGGCCGTGCTCGCCAAGTCCGGCATGGCCTCGCCCGGCGACGCCGCCGCCCGGCTCGCCGACGTCCGCTGCCCCGCCCTGGTGGTCATGGGCACGCTCGACCCCGACTGGCCCGACCCCCGGGCGGAGGGCGAGGGCATCGTGGCCGCCCTGCCGGCCGGGCTGGGCCGCCTGGAGCTGGTCGAGGGCGCGGGGCACTACCCCCACACCCAGTTCCCCGGCACGGTCGCCGCGCTCGCCCTGGCCTTCCTGGCGGAGGTGCGGCGTGGCTAGGGCGGCGCTGTCCCCGGGCGCGGTCGTGGACGTCGCCCTCGCGATCCTCGACGAGAAGGGACCCGAGGCACTCACCCTCGCGGCGGTGTCCGCCCGGGCGGGGGTGGCCACCCCGTCCCTGTACAAGCACGTGCGCAACCTCGCCGAACTGCGCGCCCTGGTCTCCGCCCGCGTCATCGGCGACCTCGCCGACCAGGTCGGGGAGGCGGTTCTCGGCCGCTCGGCCGACGAGGCGATCCGCGCGCTGCTGACGGCCTGGCGGCGCTACGTCCAGCAGCACCCGAACCGCTACCTGGCCACCATCCAGAGCCCGGACCCGCGCACCGCCGAGGCCGGCGAACGGCTGATCGGCATCGTCGCCGCCGCCCTGCGCGCCTACGGCCTGGAGGACTCCGCCGCCGTCCACGCCATCCGCTGCCTGCGCGCGGCCGTCCACGGGTTCGCCGTACTGGAGGCCCAGGGCGGCTTCGGCCTCCCCGAGGACATGGACGACAGCTACGACCTGCTGATCCGCATGCTGACGGCGGGACTGCACGCACCGGGAGCGGCCGGCTGATCCGCGGGGTTGGCGTCCGCGGGGTGGCTGTCCGCGGGGTTGCTGTCCGTGGGGTCGGCCAGTCCGGTGGGGCCGGTGAGTCCGGTCGGGTTGGGGAGTCGGGTGGGGCCGGTGAGTCCGGTCGGGTTGGGGAGTCGGGTGGGGCCGGTGACGCCGGTCGGGTGGGGGAGTCCGGTGGGGCGGTGAGTCCCGTCGGGTTGGTGAGCCCGGTTGGGCCGGTGAGCCCGGTGAGCCCGGTGGGGCCGGTGAGTCCGGAGGAGTCGGCTAGTCCGTGGTCCGGCCGCACAGCGCGAGGTCGGTGAGCCGTTGGACCGCGCGCTCGGTGCGCAGCAGGTGCTCGGCGCCGGGGGTCTTGCCGCTGGCCGCGATGACGACGGAACGCCGCCCGTCCTCGGTGAACCCCGTACGGACCGTGCCGCCCTCCAGGTCACCGCCGTGGCCCCAGCGGTGGCCGCCGCAGGCCAGCGGCTGCCGCATCAGCCCCAGCCCGTACTCCATCCCGGGGAAGGCCTGGCGTATCTCGTCATTGGCCGGGACCGTGCGGCGCATCTGCGCGAGCTGCGCCGGTGGCAGCAGCCGTCCGTCGAACAGCGCGGTGAAGAACCTGTCCAGGTCGCGCTGTCCGCTGATGAGCGACCCGGCGGCGTCCGCCATGGACATCGTGCGTTCCGTCGTGTCGGTCCAGCCGGCGGAACCGGGGAAGCGCTGGTACGTGTGGGCGTGCGGACCGCGGATGCGGGGATCGTCGCCCGGTTCGTAGGTGTCCTTCAGCCCCAGCGGCCGGATGATCCGGTCCCGGACCTCCTGGGCCCAGGAGCGGCCGGTGACCTTCCGGACGACCATTCCGGCGACGATGTAGTTGGGGTTGGAGTAGTTCCAGTCCGGCGCCGGGTCGTCCGGGGCGGCGGGCGGGAAGTCGGGCGCGTGTTTCATCGCCCGGGCGACGCTCTCCTCCGGCGCCAGGTGGTCGTACCTGGTCCGCTCGAAGTCCGCCGCGGTCTGTCCGGTGTCCTCGGTGTAGTCGTAGTCGTGGATGCCGCTGGTGTGCTGGAGGAGGTTGCGCAGGGTGACGCGGCTGCCGTCGTTGCCGTTGCCGCTGATGACGCCGGGCAGCCACCGGTCGACGGTGTCGTCCAGCGACAGCCGCCCTTCGGCGGCCAGTTGCAGGACGACCGTCGCGGTGAAGGTCTTGGTGACGCTGGCGGCGCGGAAACGCTCGCCCCGGCCCACCGGACGGCCGCCGCCCAGCTCGGCCTCGCCGGCACTGGCCCGGATCCGGCGCCCGCCGTCGCGTATCTCGACGGAGGCGCCGACGTACCCGGCCTCCTTCAGCGTCCGGTCCAGCTCCCGTTGCAACTGGGCCCGGGTGAGCGGCGTACGCGCCGGGCCGCCGTCGGCCGACGCCGCGGCCGGTGACGTCGGGGCACCCGCCAGCACCGCTGCGGTGACGGTCACCGCAGCGGCCCGCCGTGCCCATGAGCTTCGCTCGGTAGCCATGCATCCACTGTCTCCGGGCCGCCCGCCCGGCGCCATGCGGCTGCCCACCAGAACGAGCTGAGGAAAACCGCACCCCGCCGGCCTCAGCCCTTGACCGCCTCCGCGATCCGCTGGGCGGCCTCGGCCGGGGTGAGGCGCGTGGTGTCGACGACCTCGGCCTCGGCGTGCAGCCAGGTGCGGGCGGCCTCGGCGTAGGGCTCCAGGTACTGGAGACGGAACGGGGAGTCCGGCCCGACGACCGTGTCACCCGCGATGCGCTCGCGCAGGGCCGCCCGGTCGGCGTGCAGGACGAAGTGCCGCACCGGGATGCCGTGCCGGTCGAGGCCGGTGCTGATCTCACGCCAGTACTGCTCGACCAGGACCGTCATCGGCACCACCAGGGTGCCGCCGGCGTAGTCGAGCACCCGGCGGGCGGTCTCGACGACGAGCGGTCGCCACGGCGGCCAGTGCTGGAAGTTCTCCGCCCCGGCGCCGGGCAGCTTCGGCTTGATGTCCATGAGCGTCTCGCCGACCTTCTCGGCGTCGAACACCCGCGAGTCCGGAATCAGCCGCTGCACGAGCGCGCCGGTCGTGGTCTTGCCCGCGCCGTGGGTGCCGTTGAGCCATACGATCATCGGCGCTCACGGTAGCGGGCCGGAGCCGTCGGGCGCGTGGGGCAGGTGAACACGCGGGCCGCAAGGCTGAGGAGTCACTGTTGCAAGCACCTTGCTTGCAATAGTTAGCAGAGTCGTGCATCGTGGAGGCATGGCATCGCTCAACGTCGGCAATCTCGGTGAGTACCTGCGCGAGCAGCGGCGCAACGCGCAGCTGTCGCTGCGGCAGCTCGCCGATGCCGCGGGGGTGTCCAATCCGTATCTGAGCCAGATCGAGCGCGGGCTGCGCAAGCCGAGCGCGGAGGTGCTCCAGCAGGTCGCCAAGGCGCTGCGGATCTCCGCCGAGACGCTGTACGTGCGGGCCGGGATCCTGGATGCCGAGCGGGACCGGGAGGAGTACCGGCGGGACGGTGCGACGACGGCCGTCATCCTCGCCGATCCCACGCTCACCGAGCGGCAGAAGCAGGTGCTGCTCCAGATCTACGAGTCGTTCCGCAAGGAGAACGGGTTCGTGGCCGGTGCGCAGGGCGCGGCGGAGGCTCAGGACGCGGAAGGGGGCGACGGCGCCCCCGGCGGTGCCCGCGACGACGTACGCGACCACGTGCGCGACGACGTTCGTGACCACGCGCGCGACGACGTACGTGACCACGCGCGCGACGACGTACGCGACGACACCTCCATACGCGGCCCGCGCGCGGCCGACGCGCGTGCCCGCAGGACCGGCGGCGACGACGCCGCCCCGCGGCGGACGGCCGGGTAGGAAGCGGCCACCGGCCGCCGGCCCCGCGCGGGAGACCCGTACGACGCCCCGAAAACCCTCAGCCGAACGTGATCCGGGAGGACCGTCACCATGGCCATCACCGACGATCTGCGCAAGACCCTCAGCGACCCCACGCCGCTCTACTTCGCCGCGGGCACCGCGGACCTGGCCTGGCAGCAGGCCAAGAAGGTGCCCGTCCTGGTGGACCAGCTGCGCACCGAGGCCCCCGCCCGTATCGAGGCGGTGCGCAACACCGACCCCAAGGCCGTCCAGGAGAAGGCGAGCGCCCGCGTCAAGGAGACGCAGGGGACGCTCCAGACCAAGGTCAACGAGTTCATCGGCTCCCTCGACACCGACCTCAAGAAGCTCGGCGAGACCGCCCAGGACCTCGCGCTGCGCTCGGTCGGCGTGGCCGCCGAGTACGCCGTGAAGGCCAAGGAGACCTACGAGAAGGTCGCCGAGCACGGCGAGCAGGCCGTGCGGACCTGGCGCGGCCAGGCCGCCGAGGGCATCGAGGACGTCGCCGAGGAGGTCGAGGAGCTGGCCGTGGCCGTCGAGCCGAAGGCCGAGCCGGTCAAGGTCGAGGAGGAGAAGCCCGCCCCGGCCACCCCGGTGGCGACTCCGGCGACCGCCGCCGCGGCGAAGAAGACCCCGGCCGCGCGGAAGGCCCCGGCGAAGAAGACCGCCACCACCGGCACCGCCGACACCACCAAGAAGTCCGCGCCGTCCGCCAAGTGACGACGGCGGAAGCCACGGACCGGGCACCCTCGGGGTGCCCGGTCCGTTGTGCGGGTACGGTGACGGCGTAGGGACGACCCGAGTCTGGTGGTGGACGTTGTGCTGATGCAGGGGTTCGCGGGCTTCATGTGGCTGCTGAGCATGGCCCTGATCGTGTTCAGCGGCTTCGCGTTGATCGACGCGGCCACGCGCCGTGAGGACGCCTACCGCGCGGCCGACAAGAAGACCAAGCCGTTCTGGCTGATCATCCTCGGGCTCGCCTTCGTGGTGAACCTGATCTTCAACATCCTGTCGTTCCTGCCGGTCATCGGTCTCATCGCCACGATCGTGTACATGGTCGACGTACGCCCCGCGCTGCGCGGCCTGCCGGGCGGTGGCCGCAATACCCGCCGGGGCAGCAGCAGCGACGGTCCGTACGGGCCGTACAACGGGGGCCGCTGACTCCCGCGCGGGCCGGCTTCCGCGCGGCGGGCCGACGGCTCAGGCCGGCCGGTCCAGCAGCACCACGGCCACGTCGTCCGCCAGCTCGCCGCCGTTCAGGCGGCGGACCTCGTTGACGGTGGCCCGCAGCAGTTCCTCTCCCCGCAGGCCCTCCTCGCGCTGCCGGCGCACCAGCTCCACCATTCCGTCCTGCCCGAGCCTTTCCCGGCCCTCGCCGACATGGCCCTCGATCAGCCCGTCGGTGTAGAGCATCAGGCTCCACTCGGCCCCCAGCTCCACCTGCGTCCGGGGCCAGCGCGCCCCCGGCAGCAGCCCGAGCGCCGGGCCGTTGTTGTCGTACGGCAGCAGCCGCGCGGGTACGCCGGGGCGGGCGACCAGCGGTGCCGGGTGCCCGGCCAGGCACAGTCCGGCCCGGCGGCCGTCCGGCGCGATGTCCACGGTGCACAGCGTCGCGAAGATCTCGTCGTCCCCGCGCTCGTGCTCCAGCACCTCCTGGAGCGTGCCCAGCAACTGGTCGCCGCAGAGCCCCGCCAGGGTCAGCGCGCGCCAGGCGATCCGCAGCTCCACGCCGAGCGCCGCCTCGTCCGGGCCGTGCCCGCAGACGTCGCCGATCATGGCGTGCACGGTGCCGTCGGGGGTGCGGACGACGTCGTAGAAGTCGCCGCCGAGCAGGGCGCGGGAGCGGCCGGGCCGGTAGCGGGCGGCGAACCGCAGCGAGGAGCCCTCCAGCAGCGGGGTCGGCAGCAGGCCGCGCTCCAGCCGGCGGTTCTCCTGGGCGCGCAGCCTGCCCTCGGCCAGCCGCCGCTCGGCGGAGTCGGACCGCTTGCGCTCGACGGCGTACCGGATGGCGCGGCTCAGCAGCCGTCCGTCCAGTTCGTCGCGGAAGAGGTAGTCCTGGGCGCCGACCGCCACCGCCTCGGCGCCGCGCTCGGCGTCGGACGACGAGGTGAGGGCGAGGACGGCGTGCCGGGGCGCGAGTTCCAGTACGTGCCTGAGGACCGCCAGTTCGTCGTCGTCCGCGCCGCCGGGGGCGGGGAGGGCGAGGTCCAGCAGGATGCAGTGGACGTCGTGGGTCAGCAGCCGCTCGGCCTCGGTGAGGTTGCGGGCGGTGCGGACGCGGATCGGCTTGCCGGTCTGGTCCAGCAGGTCGGGCACGATGGGCGAGCCGGCCGGGTCGTCCTCGATGAGCAGCAGGGTCAGGTTGGCGTGCGCGGCGGGCTCGGCGGCGGTCGGTTCCTGGTGGGAGTCCTGCCCGCCTGTGCCTGTGCCGGTGCCGGTGCCGGTGCCTGTGCTTGTGCCTGTGCTGGCGCCGGTGCCTGCGCTGGTGCCGGTGTCTCGGGTGGTGTCCTTCCGTGGTGGGGCCTGTTCGACGGAAGCGCCGCCGTCATGGGACGCGGCCTGCGCCTGACCACTCTCCACGGCCGGGATCGCTCTCTGCCGCGGTACGGGTACGGGCATCGTCCTGGTTCCTTCCCTCCCCCCGAGGGCATGGCGGGGCGAGGGACCTCGACCCACCGACGGGGACCATAGCGGGTGCCGGGCGGGCAGCGGAATGGTGCACGGCACCTGGGCTTGCCAACGGCCACTGTCATATGCCGCGTTCCGTACCGCAGTTGGACAGCCATCCGGGCCCCGGGGGATGACGAACGTCACGTCGCCGCTCGGGCCGCACCGGGCGACGACGTGGGGTCGGTCACGTGGTTTGCCTCATGCAGTGGTGTGCCTCACGCCCGCCCGTGTCACGCGCCCGTCACTCCTCGGGCCGGACCACCCCGAGGATCGGCATCGTGCCCGCCCCCGCGACCGTCACCGTGCGCCCCGGCCGGGGGGCGTGCACGACCTTGCCGTCCCCGACGTACATCCCCACGTGGCTGGCGTCGTCGAAGTAGATGATCAGGTCGCCGGGCCGCATGTCCTCCACGGCCACGCGCTCCAGCTGCCGCCACTGCTCCTGCGAGGTGCGCGGGATGCCCTGGCCGGCCGAGGCCCAGGCCTGTGACGTGAGCCCGGAGCAGTCGAAGGACTCCGGGCCCTCGGCGCCCCAGACGTACGGCTTGCCGATCTGGGCCGTGGCGTACCGTACGGCCTTGGCGCCCTGCTCGGTGACCTCCGCGCCGGTCCCGTCGAGGACGCCGGAGTCGAGCCAGGCGCTCTGCGCCCGCTTCGCCGCCTCGCGCTCCAGCCGGGCGAGGCGCTCCTTCTCCTCCTTCTCCAGCTCGGACTCCAGCTTCTCGGCCGCCGCGATGCGCTGCTCCACCGTCTTCCGCGCGGCGGCCTTCGCCGCGCGGTTGGCCTCCATCCGCTCCCACTGCTCGGAGGCGTCCGCCGCGTAGGTTTTCAGGGCCGCCTGAGCGCGCTTCATCTCGCCGAGGAGGCCCTTGGTGGCGCGCTGGCCCTGGAGCACCCGGCCCGCGCCGTCCAGGAACTCCTGCGGGTCGTCGCTGAGCATCAGCTTGGCCTCGTCGGGCAGGCCGCCGGTGCGGTACTGGGAGCGGGCCGCGGCGGCGGCGCGTGCCTCCAGGTCGTCCAGTTCCTCCTGGCCCTCGACGATCTTCTTCGCCAGCTCGACGACCTGCGCGGACTGCTGCTCGGCCTGCTCCTCGGCCGCGTTGTACGCGTCGGTGGCGGCGGCGGCCTCCCGGTAGAGGCGGTCGAGCCGGTCGCGTACGGCTTCCAGGTCCTTGTCCGGGGTGACGGTGACCGTCGGGGCCGGGGTGGGGCCCGGGTCCGCGAACGCCGTGCCCGGTGTGGTCAGCACCGTCACCGCGCAGACCACGGCCACGGCCGCGGTGATCAGGCCACGCTTCCCCGAACCCATACCTCTGCCCCCACGCTGATCAACCGTCAGTTACGCCCCGTTTCCCCGGGGATCGTGCCATGTCGGATCGCGAAGCGACAGAGGCAGTCAGAGACCGACAGAAGCCGTTCTTTTCCCCGTTGTCCCCCAGGAACACCTCGTCCCCCAGGAACACCACGCCCCCGAGCCGCATCACGCCCCCGAGCCGCACCTCGCCTCCCGCCCGTATGACGAACGGCACGAAACGATCGTTCCTGGCATCCCGTCGTCCCGTCGCTCCGCACAGGTCACCCGCGCGGCGCCAACGCCCCCCACCGCACCGTCACCTCCCCCTGCCGCCACCGCGCAGGCCCGTCCGTCACCGGCCAGTCGGCCGTGAGGTCCCGCACCGCGCGCATCCACCGCTGGCGGGCGCCGTAGGAGGCGTAGGGCGCGGCGGCGGCCCAGGCGCGGTCGAAGTCGCGCAGGAAGGCGTGGACCGGCTCGCCGGGGACGTTGCGGTGGATCAGCGCCTTCGGCAGCCGTTCGGCCAGGTCCGAGGGGCGGTCCAGGGAGCCGAGGCGGGTCGCGAAGGTGACCGTGCGCGGCCCCTCGGGCCCCAGCGCCACCCACACGTGCCGCCGCCCGATCTCGTCGCAGGTGCCTTCGACCAGCAGTCCGCCGCGGGAGTGCCCGGCCGCCGGGGCGAGCCGCGCGCACAGCCGCCGCCACACCGCGGCGACCTCGGCCTCGTCGTACTGGCGCAGCACGTTCGCGGCGCGGACCAGCAGGGGGCGGCCGGGGAGCGGGATCTCGAAGCCGCCGTGCCGGAAGGCGAGGCCCTCGCGCGCGTACGGCTCGGCCGCCGCGACCCGCGCCGGGTCGATCTCGACGCCCACGACACGCGCGCGTGGCGCCACGCCCCGCAGCCGGTGCAGCAGCTCGACGGCGGTCCAGGGCGCCGCCCCGTACCCGAGGTCGACGGCGACCGGATCGCCGGCCCGGCGCAGTTCGGCGCCGTGCGTGGCCGCGATCCACCGGTCCATGCGGCGCAGCCGGTTCGGATTGGTCGTCCCGCGCGTGACCGTGCCCACGGCGCGGGTCCCCCCGCTCGCCGAACGGAGCCGTGGCTGAGGGACGGGCGTGGCGCGGGGAGGCATGCCTACGAGGGTAAGCGGCGGTTCCGGAGCGGAGCCGCCGGTCGTGTGCCGGGGGCCATCGGGGACACCCGGGGTGTCCGGAACGGGAACGCGAACGTCCGGACAGGCCCGTACGCAACCACGTGTCGAACGGTTGAGCGATGAACGGCAATGATTCGGTAAAACCGAGGAAACCGGAATGAGGCACAGCGCTCCCGCGTTGCACTCCGGTGGAGGGCGAGGCGCGCCCTCGGACCGGCCGCCCGCAGCAAGGAGGAACGCCCCGTGAGCCAGTACGCCGGCAGGCTCGGGCGTCGCTCGGCGGCGGCCCCCGCGCGCCTGCGGCCCCGTCGCAGGCCCCGTCGCGTCGCCATGCTCTCCGTGCACACCTCACCGCTGCACCAGCCGGGAACCGGCGACGCCGGCGGCATGAACGTCTACATCGTGGAACTGGCGCAGCGCCTGGCCGCGATCAACATCGAGGTCGAGGTCTTCACCCGGGCGACCACCGCCGCCCTCCCGCCGACCGTGGAACTGTCCCCCGGCGTCCTGGTCCGGCACGTCGACGCCGGCCCCTACGAGGGCCTCGCCAAGGAGGATCTCCCGGCCCAGCTGTGCGCCTTCACGCACGGCGTGATGCAGGCGTGGGCCGGCCACCGCCCCGGCCACTACGACCTCGTCCACTCGCACTACTGGCTCTCCGGCCACGTCGGCTGGCTGGCCGCCCAGCGCTGGGGCGCCCCCCTGGTGCACGCCATGCACACCATGGCCAAGGTCAAGAACGCCAACCTGGCCGAGGGCGACACCCCCGAACCCGCCGCCCGGGTCATCGGCGAGACCCAGATCGTCACCGCCTCCGACCGGCTGATCGCCAACACCCAGGAGGAGGCCGGCGAGCTGGTCCGGCACTACGCCGCCGACCCCGCGCGCGTGGCCGTCGTCCACCCCGGCGTCAACCTCGACCGGTTCCGCCCCGCCGACGGCCGCGCCGCCGCCCGCGCCCGCCTCGGCCTGCCCCAGGACGCGCTGATCCCCCTCTTCGCGGGCCGTATACAGCCCCTCAAGGCCCCCGACGTCCTCCTGCGCGCCGTAGCCGTGCTGCTCACCGAGCGCCCCGAGCTGCGCTCCCGCATCGTCGTCCCCGTCGTGGGCGGCCCCAGCGGCAGCGGCCTCGCCAAACCGGAGGGCCTGCAGAAGCTGGCGGCCCGGCTCGGCATCGCGGACGTCGTACGGTTCCGCCCGCCCGTCGGGCAGGACCAGCTCGCCGACTGGTTCCGGGCCGCGTCCGTGCTGGTGATGCCGTCCTACAGCGAGTCCTTCGGCCTGGTCGCCATAGAGGCGCAGGCGGCCGGCACCCCGGTGCTCGCCGCGGCGGTCGGCGGCCTGCCGGTCGCGGTGCGCGACGGGCGGACCGGCTTCCTGGTGAACGGCCACGATCCGGCCGCGTACGCGCGCGTACTGCGCGATTTCGCCGACCACCCCGACCTCGTGCCCCGCATGGGCGACGCCGCTGCCCGGCACGCGCGGTCCTTCGGCTGGGACACGGCCGCCGCCGCCACCGCCGACGTCTACGCCGCCGCGATGCAGTCCCACCGCCGTCGCGTACCCTCCCACCATGGCTGACGATGCACAGCGGACGGCGGCGCGGACCGTCGAGGAGGCCCTGCGGGACGCCAGCCTGGAGTGGGAGAGCCCCGAGCCCGGCAGCTACGTCGTCACGCTCCCCGGCACCCGCAAGCTCTCCACCACCGTCTCCCTGATCGCCGGCCGCCACTCCCTCTCCCTCAACGCCTTCGTCATCCGCCACCCCGACGAGAACGAGCCGGGCGTCCACCGCTGGCTGCTGGAACGCAACCTCAGGCTCTACGGCGTCAGTTACGCCGTCGACCGCCTCGGCGACATCTACGTCACCGCCCGCCTCCCCCTCCCCGCCGTCACCCCCGACGAGATCGACCGCCTGCTCGGCCAGGTCCTGGAGGCCGCCGACGGCGCCTTCAACACCCTGCTGGAGCTGGGCTTCGCGAGCGCGATCCGCAAGGAGTACGAGTGGCGCACGGCACGCGGTGAGCCGACCCGCAACCTGGACGCGTTCACGTCGCTCACCCAGCGCCCCACCGGCGACGACGCGAGCTGAACAGCCTGTTAATCTGCGGCGATTTCACCCTCCCTACCAGTGAGAGGCCGTGCATGAGCACAGGCAGAACCGGCACCGTGGCCGCGGCGCTCGCGGGAGCGCTCGCCCTGGCGGCGTTCACCGCCCCGGCCGCGGAGGCCGCCGACACCGGCATAGCGGTGTCGAAGGTGGTCCTGAACAAGGGCAAGCCCATCGTGGTGGGCACCACCGCCGAGGTCGAACCGACGATCAGCTTCCACGTCAGCTGGCCCGCGGGGTACTCCATGAGCACCGTGGACTTCGATCCGTTCCTGTACCACGGCACCACCGCCGCCAAGGGCGCCGAGTCCGGCGGCATCTACGCGGGCTCGTACACCTGTTACGAGGACGGCACCCGCGCCGCCGACTGCGAGGGCACCCTCTACATCGACCCGCCCTACCGGCTGGACTCCAACAACGACGCCACCACCTGGAAGCTCGCCGTCCACGCCATGCTGTGGACCAAGAGCGGCAGTGTGAAGGCGGAGGAGTACCTGACCGGCCTCGGCACCGTCCCGGTCAAGCGGGCCGCGAAGGTGACCGTCAACGCCTCCCCGGAACCGGTCGCCAAGGGCAAGACCCTCACCGTCACCGGCAGGGCCACCCGCGCCGACTGGGTCAGGCACACGTACACCGGCTACGCCGGCAAGCTGGCCAAACTCCAGTTCCGCAAGGCCGGCACCAGCACCTACGCCACGGTCAAGACCGTCCGCGCGAACTCCGCCGGCGACCTGAGGACCACGGTCAAGGCCTCCACGGACGGCTACTGGCGCTGGACGTTCGGCGAGACGTCCACCACGGGCGGCGCGACGGCCGCCGGGGACTACGTCGACGTCAAGTGAGCACCGTGGCCGTACTGGTCCGGTAGCGGCCGGGGGTCACCCCCACCAGCTTCTTGAAGTGCCGGGTCAGATGGGCCTGGTCGTAGAAGCCGGTGGCGGTGGCCACCTCGGCCGGGGCGTCGCCCGCGAGCAGCAGCCGCCGGGCCCGGTCCACCCGGCGGGACATCAGGTACTGGTGCGGCGCGATCCCGTACGCCCCGCTGAACGCCCGTACCAGATGGGCCGGATGGGCCGGCAGCAGCGCCGTGGCCTCCTCCAGGCTGAGCCCCTCGACGAGCCGCTCGTCGAGCAGTTCGCGCAGCCGCCGCGCGAGCACGGGATCCCGGCGCGCGGGACGGGCCTCGGCCGGCCGCAGATGCGTGCGCAGCCGCTCCCCGATCAACGTCAGCCGGCTCTCCGCCTCCAGCGCCTCCCCGGGCCGCGCCAACGCGGCGTGCAGCTGCCCCACCCTGCGCCGCAGCACGGGGTCGCGCACGTCCGGCCGGTCCACGGCCGGCCCGATCAGATCGTCCCCCAGCCGGGAGCCGTCGAGGTACAGCACCCGCTTGCGGAAGCCGCCCGGCGTGGCGGGGGAGCCGTTGTGCGGGACGTGCGGCGGCAGCAGGGTCACCGTGTCGTGCGGGGTGCCGTGCTCGTGCCGGTCCAGGTCGTACCGTACGGCCCCGTCGTCCACGATCAGCAGCGTCCACGCCTCGTGCACGTGCATCGGATAGGCGTACTCGGTGAACCGGGCGTGGAAGACCTCCACGACGCCCGGGACGCGCGGACGCCAGGCGGAGACGGCGGTTCCGTCCCTGAGTGCGCTCCTGGGTACGGCCATGCAAAAAACGTACAAGACCGGTCCGCGGACCGGCCGCCATGCTCGCATCATGGAAGGCACGACTGACACCGAACCCGTCCGCTTCGACACCAAGATCGCCGTACTGCTCCGCGCGGACCTGGAGACCTGGCAGCGCCTGAACGTGACCGCGTTCCTGGTCAGCGGCCTCGGCCCGCAGGTCCCCGAGGTGGTCGGCGAGCCGTACGAGGACGCGGACGGCGTCCCCTACCTCCCCATGTTCCGCCAGCCGGTGCTGGTCTTCGAGGGCACGAAGGAGACCCTGAAGACGGCCCACACCCGCGCCCTGACCCGCGCCCTGCCCCGCTCCGTCTTCACCGCCGACCTCTTCACCACCGGCAACGACCGCGACAACCGCGCGGCGGTACGCGCCGTCCCCACCGCCGACCTGGACCTGGTGGGCCTCGCGGTGTACGGGCCGAGAAACGCGGTGGACAAGGTGCTGAAGGGGGCGCGGATGCATCCGTGAGTTCCGCCCGGGGCGCTTGAGGAGGGACTACGGTCGAAACCGTCACCGAGGAGGCCCCCGATGCGCAGCGTGACCTATTCGATGAATGTCTCACTCGACGGCTACATCGTCGGACCGGACGGCCGCTTCGACTGGTCGGACCCCGACGACGACGTCTTCCGCTTCTGGATCGACGAGATCCGAGACGTCGGCGTCCATCTCCTGGGCCGACGGCTGTACGAGACGATGCTGTACTGGGAGACCGCCGACCAGGACCCGTCGCTCGACGCGTCGACGCGAGAATGGACCGCGCTGTGGAAGCCGCTCCCCAAGGTGGTGTTCTCCCACTCCCTCACGGCGGTTCAGGGCAACGCCCGCCTGGCCTCCGGCGACCCGGCGCAGGAGATCGAGCGGTGGCGGGCCGAGCCGGGAGAGGGCGACATCGCGATCGGCGGCGCGACCCTCGCCGCCGACGTGGCCGCGGCGGGCCTGATCGACGAGTACCGGACCATCGTCTACCCGGTGCTGGTCGGCGGCGGCGTCCCGTTCTTCCCCCGGAATGAACGCCGGGTGGACCTCGAACTCGTCGAGACCCGGACCTTCGGGTCAGGGGTTGTCTACCTCCGTCACCGAGTGGCTCGATAGGAAATGCCGAGCTCCGCGGCTCTCGGCGATACGGAGAACGTCCGTCAGGGACTCGGCCAGACGCGTGAGCTGTCTCTGCCGCGGCGCCCTCGGCGTGGTGGCAGTAGACCTATGGATCACCTGGCCGAAGTATGCGAGGGCGCTACGGGACCGGCGGGGCATGAGTCCGCCCGCCGGCCTTGGGGCCGACCGGCGGACTTGTGGGCAGGGTGCCTTACTGCCGTTCGAGGAACCCGGCGAGTTCGGGTAGCTGCTTGCGAGGGAAATGCAGCAGGGCGGCCGCGTCGAGTCCCTCCGGTACAAGGGGGACATGCATACGCCAGGAACCGGGGCGCCATCGGTGGCTGACCCGGTCGGCGAACGCCGGCGCTTGCGAGAGCAAGGCAACGAGGCGCACAGCGTCGGTGATCGGGAGCTTGACCAAGGCCCAACCGAGGTGATAGGCGATGAACCCGTCGGCGCCGTAACTGAGGGGCTTTTCGGCTTGTGCCCGGACACCTGCGGTTGCCTCGCCGACGTCTTGGCAGCAGGCGAGCGTCGTGTAGTCGAGGCGCCACAGTTCACGGATGGTGGGAACCATGTCCGTGTCGATCTCGACCGACGTGCCCTCGCGGGTGGTGAGTGTCCTGTGCGGGTGAATGAGCGGGTCCGGCATGGGTGCGCCTCCTCAAGAACGACGGTAGGCGGCCCATTGGCCGGCTGCGGCGGCGAGATCGTGAATCCACGCGATGTCGGGTGCGTCC
This sequence comes from Streptomyces sp. NPDC090994, assembly GCF_044768905.1. Taxonomy (NCBI): domain Bacteria; kingdom Bacillati; phylum Actinomycetota; class Actinomycetes; order Kitasatosporales; family Streptomycetaceae; genus Streptomyces; species Streptomyces sp. NPDC090994. Next base: position 485,531 of record NZ_JBIVWS010000004.1, on the reverse strand, counting down.
GCGGCGATACCGGCCCAGAGCCGCTCTTGAGCGGTCGCGAAGGCGTCGAGGGCACGCCGGGGCGCGGTGGACCACGCGGGCGTCTTGGCGGCCCACTGTTCAGCGGCTGCGGGCGTGTGGCCGGCTGAGGTGAGCCAGACGACCCAACAGGCCGCGTCGATCCATGCGGCGCCGCGTGTCGGCCATGCCCAGTCGACGACGCGGGCGGCGTTGTCCGCGATCAGGACGTTGTCGGGGTGCCAATCGGTGTGCAGCAACGTCTTGCCGCGCAGCAACTCGGCGTCATGGGGGTCGTCGATGTAGTCCGCGAGGCGCTGCTCGATGTGCTTGAGTTCCAGGCCGACCGGGGCCCGGACGCCGGAAAGGGTAATGATCGCCTCGGCGACGAGCGGCAGGTCGTCGGAGTGCGGGCGGTAGTCCGCGGGCCGGCCGTCGAGGTGCTCGAAACCGAGCAGGTCCCAAGTCCCATCGTTGATCCGCCAGAGCAGGCGTGGGGCGAGAGGCGCCACATAGGGGGTGATCGTGGCCTCGCGGGTCTGTGTCCACGCGCGAGGGTGGTCGGTGCTCATTCCCTTGACGAAGACACGACCGGCGCGGGTGTCGAGGGTGGCGGCGATCTCGCTGTTGAGTCCCCTGCTGGCGGTTTCTGCTGCGTAGACAGGGCCGGTACGGGCCTCGACGGCCTCACGGGTGGCGTTGGGCAGGTCTTGCCATTGCAGTCTCATGGTCACCACGGCGGGAGTGTAGGTGGTCGGGCGGTACACGCGAGGCCGCTCGCGCGGGGCGGGCGGCCTCAGGACGGGGGCGGCTCAGTTGTACGGGTTGTCGTCTCCGCAGCCCCTCATGACGTCGCCGCCGGCGATCTCGTCGAGGTCGACGAACTCGCACTCGTCCTCGGGGGCAGGTCGTACGGTGATCTCCACTGCTGTGGCAGTCATGGGCGTGCTTCCTTTCTCAGGCGTGCTGGCAGTAGCGGTTCAGAGGCGAGCCGGCTCGGCGGTGCATCTTCACGACCGGCATGCACGTGGTGCACTTCTTCTGCAGGGCGCAGCTCGTGCATGCGTCCTGACGCTGAAGTGCCCGGTCAGCGATGGCGCCGAGCCGCGCCAATCCCGCGACACCCTCTTTGAGCAGTGGTATCGGGTGGTCACGGGAGACCTTGCAGACGGTTGCCAAGCCGAAGGGGTTCACGTTGAGGGACGTGTGGCCGGCGTCGCATCCAGTGAAGGGGGATTCCTTGCCGAGGAGCTCCGGGACCTGCTCAGCGAGGGGCTCGGCGCCGCCTGCGAAGGTCGGGGAGATGTGGGCGTACTCGCGGACGCGCGAGGCGTAGCGGTGGGCGAGTGCCCGCATGGCCTCGGCCTCGTGGGCGTTCCTGCGGGTGATGATCACGCTCAGGGACAGCGGCAGACCGGCCTCGGCGGCTGCGGTGAGGCCGCGCATGAAGTTGTCGAAGGAGCCGCGGCGCTGTGTGAAGCCGTCGAAGGTCTGTGCTGTGGCGCCATACACACTGAGCGTCACCCGGTACGGGCGCCGGGAGGTGAGCAGGTCGAGCATGGCCGGGCGGTGCAGGGTGGACCCGTTCGTCAGGATCTCCACCATCATCCCGAGGTCGTACGCGAGCGCGTACGTCTCCGGAAAGTGGCTGTCGATCGTGCACTCGCCCCCGCCGAGTTCGATCCACACGATTCCCGCGTCGCGCAGGATGTGCAGCAGGCACTCGCGAGGCTTCCATGCGAGACCCTCGTGCACCTTGTCGCCGTAGACGCAGTGGCCGCACGCCCAGTTGCACCCGTTGTTCACCTCGTACGAGGCGCGACCGTGGCCGTATGGAGAGGGAGAGCGGATCAACAGCGCGTCACGTGCCGGGCTTTCTCCCAGATCGAGCCGCCAGCGGCGCCGAGCGGCTTTGCGCAGCCACTCGGGAATCGGTCCCTTGATCGTGGCATCGCGCAGTTCCACGTATTGGTGTTGCTTGATCCTGATGCCTGCGGCGCTTCCCGGGCGTAAGACAAAGCAGTCCGAGAGGAACGGAGCGACGATCAGCTGATGCATTGCGACCTCCAATGGCAGAGGGAGTATGCGTACAAGTCGGGTGGGTCTCACCGGGCAGACGGAAGGTCGGTGTCCCCGCGTGGGCTGTGCTCATCGCCGGCATCGAGTACAGGCAGCCGCGCTCCGCGGCTCTCGGCGACGCGGAGGGCGTCTCGCAGAGCCTCGGTCAGCCGGGCGGAGAGGAACCTCAGCTCGCCGGCGCTCGCTCCGGGGGTACTGAGCAGCGCCTGTGCGTGGCTGACCAACTCGGCGCCCATCCCGAGCTGCACGGACTCGATCCGGTCCGCGACCCGGGAGACGTAACCCCTTCCGCTGCCGTCGGTGATGAGGTAGCAGGGCTTTCCTTCGGGGCCGGACCAGGGCAGAAGACGGGTCAGCCGGCGCGGGGCGGGAGTGGTCGGGTCGGTGTCCATCACGCGGCCACCCTTTCGCCGGTCGTCCCGACGCCCTGGACCGCCACCCCGTGGAACCGGCGTGGGCCGACATGGGGACAGCGGTACTGACGCTGTCGTTGCCGACGACGCTTCAGGTGCTCCCGCTGGCCAGGGGCGACGAGGTAGGGGCGTACGAGAGGGGAGTCCTTGCCTCGGAGGCGGGGCTGGTCGGCCGGCCGGTGATGTACGCGGGGCTCGGTGCGGACGTTCGGTGCGGTGGCCGACCGTCGCGATACGCGAACGGGACGCGAGACGGCGCGGTGCCGACCGCGCGGAGGGAACATCAGCCTCAGCAGCAGCGCGCAGAGGCGGGCGATACAGTGCGGCATGTCTACCTGGTTCCTTCAGGTGGGCCATGCCCCCGGGCCGTGTCAGCGGTCGCGGGGGTCCGTCATCGATGACGGCGCTGTAACGCTAGGGCGAGCGAGCCGGTACGGACAGTGACGCCATGTGCCACTGCCCCGACCGACTGGGACAGGACGTCCTACCCCTCGATGTTCAGACGGTCCGCGAGTTCCAGGACGGGCGAAGTCCGACGGCGTTCCCGGTTGCGCAGGTCGGTCACCAGGCGGCGACTCGTGGAGTGGTAACGCATCCACTCCGGGGCCGCGCGCTCGGCCGCCAGGAGAGCTTGGAGTGCGCCGCCGTCCCTGTTGAGGTCCGCGTGAGCGAGAGCGCGGTCGACATGGAAGCGTGCACGCCACGTCGGCGGCAGTGACGCCAGGCCGGTCACCGCACGCGCCGCACGGAGCGCCTCGCAGGTGTCCCCCATCTCCACGAGGAAGTTGACCTCTGCCACACCCACGTTGGTCGGGCCGAAGGGTGTCGCGTAATCGAGCCGGTCCACCCCGATCCGGGCCGCCGCCGCCCTGGCCATGCTGAGGAACTCCCGGACGGCGTCCCGTCGTTCCAGCCGGACCGCAGCGGTGGCGGCGCGGAGCAGCAGGACTCCCCACAGGGCGAGTTCGAGGGGGTGGGACCTGAAGCCCGGCTCGATGCGCTCGGCTGCTGACAGTGCGACTCGCTCGGCATCGGCCAGGCGGCCCTGTTTGGTGAGGACCCATGCGAGGCTGGAGTAGCCGACCGATTCCAGATGAGGATCATCCGCCCTCGCGACTGCGGCCATGGAACGCTCCAGAGCGGTGAAGGCCGCGTCCTCCTTCCCGAGCGCGGTGAGAGTGGTGGCGGCGACCTGATAAGCCTCGGCGAGGACGGAGTGGGCTGCCGCCGCATCGGTGCCGCTGTGCGACCGCGCTGCGTCCTTGGCGTCCCGGATCAACTGGGGGAGCAGGGTGCCGATCTCTCCTAAGCGTCCTTCGCGCCGAATGCGCTCGGTCGAACGCAGGGAGTTCCGCAACTGGGCGATTGCAGGTGGCTCTTCCGGCTCCGCCTCTTCTTCGCCGATCAGATCGGACACGGGTGAGACGGCCTGTCGCAGCGCGAGAACAGAGGGCGGGTCCTCCTCGCCACGCACCTCGAAGGTGGTGGGCTGGCCGAGGAGAGCGGACGGTTCGACGTCCAGCGCACGCGCCAACGCGTTGATGGTGGCGAGGCGGGCGGTCTGCCGTACTCCCTGTTCGAGCTTGCGGACGATGTCGACCGACAGGCCGGCATGTTCGGCGAGTCCTTCCTGCGTCAGCTTCCGACGCACACGCAGCCGGGCCACCCGGTCCCCGATACTGGCTTCTTCGTGAAACTGCAAGGCGTACCCCCGCGAGTCGGTCTTGCTGACCACGTTACGTCGCGCGGGCATCGCATGCGGTGACGAGTCAGTGCCTGGCGGAGTCAGTGCCATTGGCAAGGAGCGCCCATGAGTGAGGGCTTCGGGCTGGTCGTCCGCTTCACGTTGCGCGATCAGCAGGCGGACACCGCCTTTGACGGCCTGTGTGCTGAGACCTTGGCAGGGATCAAGTCACGAGAGCCAGAGACGCTGACCTACGTCATGCACATTCCTGTGGATGAGCCGCTGGTCCGCGTTTTCTACGAGTTGTATGCCGACCGGACCGCGTTCGAGGCGCATGAGGAGCAGTCGCACACCAATCGGTTCCTGGCCGAACGCGAGCAGTTCCTGACCGGCACGGAAGTGACGTCCCTGGACGCCATCGCCGGAAAGCGGGCGGTGCAACCGGGTTCGTCCCCCTCAGGCCCGGCTGACCTCCGCCTCCGCAGGTGCGGGCCCGCCGTCGGTGACGGTGGACGCCGTCGCGGACAGCCGCCGCATCAGCACCCCGTACCCCACCGCGGCCACCGTGCCGATCACCGCGCACACGCCCCACAGCCAGGCCGCGCCGTACCGGTCGATGACGAAACCGCTCATCAGCGGCGCGACCAGCGCGGCGACGGACCAGGACATGCTGTACATGCCCTGGTAACGGCCGCGCCCCCGCGCCGGCGAGAGCTGGACCACCAGCCCCGTCTGGGTCGGCGCGTTGACGATCTCGGCCAGGGTCCACACGCACACCGTGAGGGCGAAGACGCCGACCGACCCGGCGAAGGCGGTGAGCCCGAATCCGTACCCGGCGAGCAGTGACGACACGATCAGCAACCGCCGGGGATCGCGGTGCTCGATGAAGCGGGTCACCGGGATCTGGAGTACGACGATGAGCAGGCCGTTGACGGCGATGGCCAGGCCGTAGTCGGCCGCCGAGAACCCGGCGTCCCCCATCGCCACCGGCAGCCCCACGGACCCCTGCTGGAAGATCAGCGCCACCAGGAACGACAACCCCACGACACTCATGAACCGCCCGTCGCGCAGCACCGTGCCCAGCGACACGGGAACCTCGTCGGTCGTGGCCGCCCGGACCTTCGGCCGGGACTCGGGCACCTTCAGGAAGACGACGACCGCGCAGACCAGCGTCATCCCCGCCTCGATCAGGAACCCGGCGAGATAGCTGAACTCCGCGATGAACCCGGCCGCCATGGACGACACGGCGAACCCGAGGTTGATCGCCCAGTAGTTCAGCGAGAAGGCCCGCACCCGGTCCTCGGGCCGCACGATGTCCGCCATCATCGCCTGCACGGCCGGCCGCGAGGCGTTGGAGGCCGCGCCCACCAGGAAGGCGACGGCCGCGATGGCCACCGGGTCCCGCACGAAGCCGAGCAGCGCGACGGAGGCCGCCGTCGACGTCTGCGCCACCAGCAGCGTCGGCCGCCGCCCCAGCCGGTCGGCCATCACCCCGCCGGCCAGCGAGGAGATCACCCCGCCCAGCCCGTGCAGGGAGGCGACGAGACCGGCGTACGAGGCGGAGTAGCCGCGGTCCAGCGTCAGGTACAGCGCCATGAACGTGGCGACGAAGGCACCGAGCCGGTTGACGAGGGTGCTGGTCCACAGCCACCAGAACTCGCGGGGGAGCCCCGAGACGGACTCCCGGACGGCACGTATCGGACCGGCGGCTGGCATGGATCCCCCGTAGAGCAAATGTAAGCACCGAACAAGCAAGCACACCTTACTCATCCGTCGTCCCGGCGACCACTGGATTAACACCCGGCCCGGGCCGTCCGTCCACCGGGCACCGGGGGCGGCCGCCGCGGGGCGTCGATTACGCTCGGACCCATGGCCGACGCACCGTACAAGCTGATCCTCCTCCGCCACGGCGAGAGCGAGTGGAACGAGAAGAACCTGTTCACCGGCTGGGTGGACGTCAACCTCACCCCGAAGGGCGAGAAGGAGGCGACGCGCGGCGGTGAGCTGCTGAAGGACGCCGGCCTGCTCCCCGACGTCGTGCACACCTCCCTCCAGAAGCGCGCCATCCGCACCGCGCAGCTGGCCCTGGAGTCCGCCGACCGCCTCTGGATCCCGGTCAACCGCTCCTGGCGCCTGAACGAGCGCCACTACGGCGCCCTCCAGGGCAAGGACAAGGCCCAGACCCTCGCCGAGTTCGGCGAGGAGCAGTTCATGCTGTGGCGCCGCTCCTACGACACCCCGCCGCCGGCGCTCGCCAACGACGCCGAGTACTCCCAGTTCTCCGACCCGCGCTACGCGACCCTCCCGCCGGAGCTGCGCCCGCAGACGGAGTGCCTGAAGGACGTCGTCGCGCGGATGCTCCCGTACTGGTTCGACTCGATCGTCCCCGACCTGCTGACCGGCCGGGTCGTCCTGGTCGCCGCCCACGGCAACTCGCTCCGCGCCCTGGTCAAGCACCTCGACGGCATCTCCGACGCCGACATCGCGGGCCTCAACATCCCCACCGGCATCCCGCTCTCCTACGAACTGGACGCCGACTTCAAGCCGCTCAACCCCGGCGGCACCTACCTCGACCCGGACGCGGCGGCGGCGGCGATCGAGGCGGTCAAGAACCAGGGCAAGAAGAAGTAAGCACCCACGAACGAGCCCCCTGCCCGCGAGTCCTTCGCCGGGAGGGGGCTTTTTCGGTGCGTCCGGGCCGTTGCAAGGCATCGGGTGGCGGGGCAGGGCCCGGTCCTGTGTGCACGCCGCCGCATGTTTCCGCAGGCGGCGCGAGCCGATCGGTCGTGGTGAGCGCGGGCTCGTACTCGTGCTGCAGGCACGCGGACGGCCCTGCGGCCGGGCACTCGGCAACGAGATCCTCGGGCCACGGGGGCGTCGACGCGGTCTTCTTCGGCGCTCCCTTCATCGCCGACCCCGACCTGGTCGAGCGCTTCGCGCGGGGCACCCGCTGTGGGAAGGAGCTGACGTTCAGGGACGTGATGCTCGGATCTCGACCTCCGTCGTGACGGTCGCCTTGCTCTCACTTCCCCTCGCGGCGATCTCCACCTTTCCCTCGTGTCCTCGCCGGCACTCGTTCTCCTCGACGGCGATCTCCACGGGGCCGATCTCGCCGCTGCTGTCGGCTCGGTACGTGTGCCGGCCGCCGGGGGAATCGTGGGAGCAGGACCCGGAACGCGCGGTGATATGGACGTCCTCGCCTGGCATGAACCGCTGACCGGAAAGGATGAACGTATCTCCGGGGTGGACTGCGGCGGGTTCGGGGAAGATGAGGGGAGGCAAGGTCTCCCTCGAACTGCGAGAAGGCGCGAAATCCCGGTCCGGCCTCGTGTCTCCGAGGCTGTGCGCGGTGGTGGAGGCGGTGACGGACGATTCCGGAGGGGTGGTCGTGCCGTCCGTGTCTCTCGCCAGGTTCACTCCGTTCGTCACCGCTCCGACGACGAGGGTCACCACGACGCCGGCCAGGGCCAGCTTCTCGGTCCTCTTCCAGTCTTCCTTCGCGTTGTCGCTCAGGAGCACGCGGGAGCCGAGGCGTCGTTCGACATAGAGGAGGAGCAACGAGCTGAACAGCGCGGTCGTGATCCAGTTCCAGGCGAACTGGCGGGTGCCCAGGACTGCGACGGCCGCCGCCAGGGTGGCACCCGACAGGAGGCACCGCAGCGCGATGTGGACCCCATGGGTCAGCAGCTTGTCGACGAACGTCGGCTGTGGTTCGAGGATGCTCTTGATCTCGCGGACGAAACCCGGGGCGAAATAGTCGTCGTCCCCTTGGGCCACGAGCTTGATCGAGCTTCGCTTCACGCTCATCCGGAACGAATTCCGGCCAGAAAATGCCTCGATCGAAAAAGTGCGAACAATAGTCGGCGATCCGGCTCTTTGCGTCACGGAGGCGAGGGACTTGTTCTTATGCTCGTAACGTCCACTCGTTATGCAGTATTCGATGTGATCGAGGGGGTGGAATTTCTGCTCTACGGCAGCCGTGATGTTGTCGAGCTGGGCCTTGCTGATGGTGCGTCCGGCGAGCTTGCGCCTGAACCTGCACGCCATTGGACTCTGTGCCTCTCTTTGTGTCAGCCCCGCGAGGTCTGAAGTGCAAAAATGCAGCCACTTGGTAAGCGGCTGCTCATTCGCAATGGCTCAGAATGGGCACCGACACGGCTTACTCTGAGTCCGTCTTCACTTTACTGCATCCGATAACGCCCCGTACCTGCCGCCCGGGGTGCCTCGTGAGCCTCAAACGTGAAGAGACGTCACTTTCCACTTGTTCGATAGAGCAAAACGTTTCTTCGGGTGAATGATCGAGCACATTCCAACGTGTCCGCACATTCTCGCGCGCGCACGCGGAACCTGACGCACCGAGAAGCACGTCCGCGTCTGCTCCGGCAGGAACAAGTGACGGATGCCCCCTACGCAGAACGCCGTCGCGCCTGCCGATCACGTGCGTACACGACAGACGCGACCGGATCGAGCGACGGTCGCTCGATCCGGTCGCGTCTGTCCTGGCCGGCGGCGGCCCGGAGAGAAGCCCGAGGAATCCGCCTCAGCTCGCCCCGCCCTGGCCCACGCTGCCCATCGGGCCGACCTTGACGGTGGAGCCGGAGCCGTCGGTGACGGGCAGGGAGGCGGCGCCCGGCCAGTCGAGGGTGACCGACTTGGTCTCGTTGGGCGGGGTCACCACGAGGCCCGTGATGCGGACGCCGGAGCCGCCGGAGTCGTTGACCGGGTAGGTGATGCCGAAGGACACCGACTCCCCGTCCGCGAGGGTCACGGGGTCGGAGTCCTGGCCGGTGCGCTCGGCGGACAGGTCCCCCGCGTTGGTCTTGAGGTCGACGCCCGCGTAGCCGGACAGGATGCAGTCCTGGCCGCCGCCGTTCTTGAACGTGACCGCGACCATTCCTTCGGGGTCACCTCCGATGGTGGCGTCCGTCGCGGTGACCTCCAGTGCGTCGGTGCTGCAGTTCCCGGCCGCGGCGTTCGCGTCCGAGCCGGTCCCGGACCCGGTGGCCGTGCCCTGGTCCGTGGCGGACTCCCCGGCGGAACCGCTGCCCGCGGACGACGCGGACGACGCGGTGGACGCGGACGTCCCGCTGCTCTGTGCCGCGCTGTCGTCGCCGTTGCAGGCGGTGAGCGAGAGGCCGGCGGCAAGGGCCAGGGCGGTGAAGGTGAGCTTGCGAACGCGCATCGTTTCTTCCTCGGTCTCGGTGGGACGCGGTAGCGCTGCTCGGTCCGAGTCGGAGTCGGAGTCGGTACGAGCGGGCGTTTCTGACAACGAGGAGCCGCCGGACCCGTTGCTCCGTTCCGCCCGGCCGCCCGTCAGGACACCCCTGTTACAGAGTCCCCGGACGGCCCTGGACGACGGGTCCGGACCCGTCGCCCGCCGGGACGGAGCTGTGACCCGGCGGAACTTGACCACGGACGTACCGGCGCCCGCACGGCGAAACCGCCCTGCCGTCACGCCGCCAAGGCCAGGTCACCGGGCCGATCGACCGCGATTGAGTCGTTCCCGTGCTCCGCCGGGGCCCCGTGGGCCGTGAGGGCGGGTCATACTGAGGTCAATGACAAAGCCACTGAAGCGCCATCTGCCCACCAGTCCCTTCAAGGCACCGGTCGCACCGCCGCTCAAGGAGTTCGCCGTCGGCGACCAGGTCACACACGACATGTACGGCCTCGGCCGGGTCATCGGCATCGAGGACGGAATCGCGGCGCTCGTGGACTTCGGTTCCGCCCGGCAGCGCATCCTGAGCCCCTACGCCAAGATGAGCAAGCTCTAGACCGCGGCGACCGACCGCTACACGAACGGGAGATCTCTCATCGACTCGACCTCGCTGTTCTCCGCTCCCGAGGGAGCGTACAGCCACGCCACCGCGGCCTCGCCGCCGCCGGTGACCAACCCCTTCCTGACCCCGGACCTCGGCCCGGAGGAGGACTGGACCCCGGCGGACGAGGAGCCGGCGTCTTCCCGGACCCGGACCTGACTCCACCGCCGCCGCCGGGTCCGCCCGCGTCCTGAGCAGCGGCACACACCTTCCCGCACGTACGACTCGTACGACCCGTCACACCGTGAGCGGCACCTCGTGGATCTCGTCGGCGCGGTGGCCCGCCTTGGTGTGGACGCGCTGCACCGCGTCCGCGGACGGCGCCTCGGAGAGGCAGTAGACCGTGCCGGAGTCCGGGTCCGCCCAGGCCCGGGCGAAGTGCACGTCCTCGTCCTTCTCGATGGCCAGATCCGCCTGGTGTGCCTGGTGGAGCTGGTCGGCGGTGATGCCGTGCATCCCGTGATGGACGTCCATGAATCGAGCCATGGCCTCGCACCTCCTGCGGTCGCGGCGGTCGTCCCTCTTCCGTTCGCCCCGTTCGCCCCGTTCGCCCCTCTTCCATGGTGCGTCCGTACGCGGGCCGGGGCGACCCCCGGGCCGTACGGCGGAGGGCCCCGGCGTGCACCGGGGCCCTCCGTCTCGCTTCCGTACCGTCAGCCGCACTGGCAGGGATTGCCCGACTGACAACCGCAGCCGCAGCCCGAGCCGCAGCCGCAGGAGGCGATCAGAGGCAGGCTCCTGATGTCGGTGGGCTGCTCGGTCGGGCGTTCCCGCGCGGGGTCGGGCGTCGTGCTGGGGGATTCGGCCATGGTCCCTCCTGAGAGTGGTGCCTGTGCCCATTGGAAGCCCGGGGCAGCGGTCGCATCAACGGCGCACAGAGGCGCCGACGCACGCCCCGGCGCGGCCCCCGCACGCCCTGGCGGGAGCGCGTACCGCCCACCCGCGCGCCCCACCGAGGCGAGAACGCGACCGGAACGGCGACCCCGCCGCGGGCTCAGGCCCCCTCCACCCCCGTCACCGGCTGGATGTCCGGCTGGATCTCGTCCGCGTGCTCACCGGTGACCAGGTACACCACCCGCTTGGCCACGGCCACCGCGTGGTCCGCGTACCGCTCGTAGTAGCGGCCCAGCAGCGTCACGTCGACGGCCGTCTCGATGCCGTGCTTCCACTTCTCCTCCATCAGGTGCTGGAAGAGCGTGCGGTGCAGCAGGTCCATCTCGTCGTCGTCCTGCTCCAGCTGGAGCGCCAGGTCGACGTCCTTGGTGATGATGACCTCGGCCGCCTTCGCCATCAGGCGCTGCGCGAGCTGGCCCATCTCCAGGATGGTGGCGTGCAGGTCCTGGGGGACCGCGCGCTCCGGGTAACGCAGCCGGGCCAGCTTCGCGACGTGCTGCGCCAGGTCGCCCGAGCGCTCCAGGTCCGCCGACATCCGCAGCGACGTCACGACGATCCGCAGGTCCGTCGCCACCGGCTGCTGCCGGGCCAGCAGGGCTATCGCCTTGGCCTCCAGGTCGTGCTGGAGCTCGTCGACCTTCTGGTCGGCCTCGATCACGCTCTCGGCCAGCTTCAGGTCGGCGTCGAGGATGGCGGTCGTGGCGCGCCCGATCGCCGACCCGACCAGCCGGGCCATCTCCACCAGTCCGTCGCCGATCGAATCCAGTTCCTCGTGGTACGCGTCCCGCATCTTCGGTTCCCTCTCGTACGTCCTGTCAGGGGGCTCCTGTCAGGGGGTCTTGACTCCCACGCTGCCACGTTCCGGCTCGTACGCGTCCGTTTCCGGCATCTCAAATGAATCAGTACTGGCTCCAAGGTGAACTCTGGGCGACGAGTGTTCGAGGTCGCACCCCGATGGCTTCGGCCGGGCCGCACCCCATGCCTAACCTGGACGCATGGACGTGAACGCGGCGGTCGCCGCAATGGCAGCGATCGCCGGAGCACTCACCGGCGTCATCGCCACGCTCGCGTTCCGCTGGAGCGAGCGCGACCAGAAGCGCCCCACCCGCACCTCGCTGCACACGGACCCGGTGCTTCCGCCGGGTGTGGACACCGTCCTGTCGGTCCTGAGGTCCTCCGCCGTCGTGCTCGACGAGGAGGACGCCGTGGTCAAGGCCAGCTCGGCGGCGTACGCCCTCGGCCTGGTCCGCGGCGGCAAGCTCGCCGTCGACCCGATGCTCCAGATGGCGCGCGACACCCGGCGGGACGGCGAGATACGGCAGGTCGAGCTGGACCTGGCCCGGCGCGGCACCGGACGGGGCGAGGCCCTGGCGGTCTCCGCGCGCGTCGCTCCCCTCGGCTCCCGCCTGGTGCTGCTCCTCGTCGAGGACCTCACCGAGGCCCGGCGCATCGAGGCGGTACGGCGCGACTTCGTCGCCAACGTGAGCCACGAGCTGAAGACGCCGGTCGGCGCGCTCTCGCTGCTGTCCGAGGCCGTCATGGACGCCTACGACGACCCCGAGGCCGTGACCCGCTTCGCCGGGCGCATGCAGATCGAGGCCACCCGGCTCACCAACCTCGTACAGGAACTGATCGACCTCTCCCGGGTCCAGAACGACGACCCGCTGGAGGACGCCGAGCCGGTCCGCGTCGACGAACTGGTCGCCGAGGCCATCGACCGCTGCCGGCACGCCGCGGGCACCAAGCAGATCACCATGGCCGCCGGCGGCACCGCGGACCTGCGGGTGCACGGCAACCGCGGCCAGCTCGCCGCCGCCCTCGGCAACCTCGTCGAGAACGCCGTCAACTACTCGCCCGCCCGCACCCGCGTCGGTATCGCCGCCCGTCGCGTCTCCGCCTCCGGCGGTGACATGATCGAGGTGGCCGTGACCGACCAGGGCATCGGCATCTCCGACAAGGACAAGGAGCGCATCTTCGAGCGCTTCTACCGCGTCGACCCGGCCCGGTCCCGCGCCACCGGCGGCACCGGCCTGGGCCTCGCGATCGTCAAGCACGTGGCCGCCTCGCACGGCGGGGAGGTCACGGTGTGGAGCGCCGAGAACCAGGGCTCCACCTTCACCCTGCGGCTGCCGGAGGCGGGCTCGGCCCGCGTCCGCGCGCGGCAGCGTCCCGACCGCTTCGGACTCGCCGACGACGCCGACGACGACGCCGAGGACATGGCGGGCCCGGCCGGCCTGGCGGACACGGAGCGTGCGGAGGCCGCAGAAGGCACGCACGACACGCACGACACGCAGGACACGGGGGGCCCGGCGGACGACCGGTCCACCGCTTCCTCCGTCGCGTCCCCCGCCGCACCAGCCGCCCCCGCCGCATCCGCCGGACCAGTCACACCCGCCACACCCGCCACACCCCCTGCTCCATCCCCGTACCAAACGCTTCCCGCCCCGGAGGTCCTTCCGTGACCCGTGTGCTCGTCGTCGAGGACGAGGAGTCCTTCTCCGACGCCCTGTCGTACATGCTCCGCAAGGAGGGCTTCGAGGTCGCCGTCGCGACCACGGGGCCCGACGGACTCGACGAGTTCGAGCGCAACGGCGCCGACCTCGTCCTCCTCGACCTGATGCTGCCCGGCCTGCCGGGCACCGAGGTCTGCCGTCAGCTGCGGTCCCGCTCCAACGTCCCGGTGATCATGGTCACCGCCAAGGACAGTGAGATCGACAAGGTGGTCGGACTGGAGATAGGGGCCGACGACTACGTCACCAAGCCCTTCTCCACCCGCGAACTGGTCGCCCGTATCCGCGCCGTACTGCGCCGCCGCGGCGAGCCGGAGGAGGTCACCCCGGCCGCCCTGGAGGCCGGGCCCGTCCGGATGGACGTCGACCGGCACGTGGTGACCGTGGCCGGCGCCAAGGTCGACCTGCCGCTGAAGGAGTTCGACCTGCTGGAGATGCTGCTGCGCAACGCCGGCCGGGTACTGACCCGGATGCAGCTCATCGACCGGGTCTGGGGCGCCGACTACGTCGGTGACACCAAGACCCTCGACGTCCACGTCAAGCGCCTGCGCGCCAAGATCGAGCCGGACCCGGGCGCGCCGCGGTACCTGGTGACGGTCCGCGGCCTCGGCTACAAGTTCGAGCCGTAAACCGCCGCGGACCACGCGCACGCACCACGCCGAAGGGCGGGACTCCCGGTGTCGGGGGTCCCGCCCTTCGGCGTACGGGGCTCAGTGGCCGGAGGTGTCCGTGTCCGCGTCCGCGTCGGCGGAGACGCCGGCGGACGCCGAGTCCGTCGGGGTGCCCGACGCGGAGGCCTCGGCTCCGGCGTCACCGGACGGGTCGCCCGACGCGTCACCGGCCTGGCGCTCGGAGGTCTCCTCGTCGGGGGAGGCGGACGACGTCGCCGGGTTCTCGGTGGCGTCCGGCGAGGTCGGGACCTCGCTCGGGCCCCACGAGGTGAAGTAGCTCTCGGCCGGGACGACGAACGCCTTCAGGCTCACGTCACCGGCCTTGCTGAAGGTGAAGGTGATCTTCTGCGCGTCGCCGTCCTGGACGGCCTCGCTGCCGTTGGTCAGCACGGCGGCGGCGTTGTTCTCGCCGCCGATGATCAGGGAGCCCCCGGCCGGGACGGTCAGCTCCTTGCCCTTGACCGGCTTCAGCTCCGCGGTCTTGCCGGTGCCGTCGACGCGGATCGACTCCAGCGTCTGGGCGGTGGAGCCGTTGTTGAAGAAGGTGGCGGAGACGGCGGCCGGGCCGGTCGACTCGGGGTCCGGCTGGGTGACGACGATGGCGTTCTGGATCTTGATGTCGCCGACGGTCGTCGCGGCGTTGTCCGGCTTGATCTGCAAGGTCTGGGCGTTGTTGCCGGCACCGCACGCGGCGAGCGAGGCGATCGAGAACGCGATGGCGGCGGCGGCGAGGGCGCCGCGTCGAAGGCTGCTGCTCACGGCGGCGGCAACTCCTTGACTCGTCGAGGCGGCGGCAACGGATAAAGCCGCCCTAAGTGATGGTCAGCGGCTTCAGGTTACCGACCGGGTCGCCCGCCGCCGCACCCGACCCTCCCCCTCTGGGCTCCGGCTTCGCCCGGAGGGCGGCCCGGCCGTCCTCCGGCGCACCGGATCACAGCGGCCACCTGAGAGCACGGTGTCACCCGTGCCACACAAGCCACACCAGTCACATTGAGCCATCCGTGCCCCGTCATTCACATAAGAACCTCGTGGAGAACCCTCGCGGCATACCACCGGCCGAACGGACCACACATTTTCCGTGAAGGAATGTGCGGGCGGGGGCGGAATTGATCACGGGCCGGGTAGTGCGAACGTGTCGTGATCAATTCTGGATTCGTCCGGAAGCCCGCCCAGGGCACCGAACGGAGTAGCGGAAGTCGCACGCATGGAACCGGACATAAGGGGACGTTCGGCCGCCCGGTGGGGCCTCCGGAGGTGTGTGACGGCGGTGTTTCGCCCGCCCTGAAGAGCCGCTCCGACCTGCGAATACCTTCTTCCGGTCGGCCCGCGCAGCACGTCCCGGTTGCTGTTGTCAAGCCCCGAGATATGCCCTGACCTGCGAAAACGCCATTCAGAACCCGCCGTTTCCGTGTTACCCTGGATAGCCACGGAAGGGGTACCTGTCACATGACGTTCAAGGTTGGCGACACCGTGGTCTATCCCCATCACGGGGCCGCGCTGATCGAGGCTATCGAAACTCGCCAGATCAAAGGCGTGGACAAGACCTACTTGGTGCTGAAGGTCGCCCAGGGCGACCTGACGGTACGTGTGCCAGCGGACAATGCGGAGTTCGTCGGCGTGCGTGATGTGGTCGGTCAGGACGGGCTGGACCGGGTCTTCGAGGTGCTGCGCGCGCCGTACGCCGAGGAGCCCACGAACTGGTCGCGTCGTTACAAGGCAAACCTGGAGAAGCTCGCCTCCGGCGATGTCATCAAGGTCGCGGAGGTGGTACGCGACCTGTGGCGCCGGGAGCGTGAGCGCGGACTCTCCGCCGGTGAGAAGCGCATGCTCGCCAAGGCCCGCCAGATCCTGGTGAGCGAGCTGGCTCTCGCGGAGAACACCAACGAGGACAAGGCCGAAGCCCTGCTCGACGAGGTGCTCGCCTCCTGAGGCGCTCCTCCTGAAGTACGGCTCCTGAAGCACGGCGGAACCCCTCGGTTCCGCACATGAAATGCCGCGGTGCCCGATGACGTCTTTGCCGTCGCGGGCGCTGCGGCATGTCCGTACCCAGGTGCCTTCCGCACGGTGCTTTCCGTACGCTCACCCCGGGGGAATTCCTGAGACCTCCCCCGAGTCCTGGTGTGCCGGGCCCGGGCAGCTGCCTCGACCAGTGTCACGGAAGGGTCCGGTCAAGGCGTCGCGCCCGGCACTCCCAGGGCCATACCCACGCCAGGCCAGCACACAAACCTGACAGGAACCGATGTCTGACGAATCGCGTCCCTCGCCCGCGGACACCCCTGTGACCAGCCCCGCAGGGGCCCGTACCGCCGCCGTCATCCCCGCTGCCGGACGGGGCGTGCGCCTCGGGCCCGGCGCTCCCAAGGCCCTGCGCACGCTGGGCGGCACGCCGATGCTCATCCACGCGGTCCGCGCGATGGCCGCCTCCCGCGCGGTCTCCCTGGTCGTGGTCGTGGCGCCGCCCGACGGAGCCGTCGAGGTCAAGACCCTGCTCGCGGCCCACGCCCTGCCCGAGCGCACCGACTTCACGGTCGTCCCGGGCGGCGAGTCCCGTCAGGAGTCCGTACGGCTCGGCCTGGACGCGCTGCCGCCCGAGTACGACGTCGTCCTCGTCCACGACGCCGCCCGGCCGCTGGTGCCCGTCGACACGGTGGACTCCGTCATCGAGGCGGTGCGCGAGGGCGCCCCGGCGGTGGTGCCGGCGCTGCCGCTCGCCGACACGGTCAAGGAGGTCGCGCCGGCCGCGGTGCCCGGCGGGGCCGAGCCGGTGGTGGCGACGCCCGAGCGGGCGCGGCTGCGGGCGGTGCAGACGCCGCAGGGCTTCGACCGGCAGGTGCTGGTGCGGGCCCACGCGGAGGTGACGGAGAACGTGACCGACGACGCGAGCATGGTGGAGCAGCTCGGGCTGACGGTGATGGTGGTGCCGGGCCACGAGGAGGCGTTCAAGGTGACGCGCCCGCTCGACCTGGTGCTGGCCGAGGCGGTCGTGGCGCGCAGGAGGCTGAACGATGGCTTCTGACGCCGTGCGGGAGACCCTCCCGGTCCTGCCGAGGGTCGGCATCGGTACCGACATCCACGCCTTCGAGGACGGGCGCGAGCTGTGGTGCGCCGGGCTGAAGTGGGAGGACGAGGGACCCGGACTGGCCGGGCACTCCGACGCGGACGTGGTCGCGCACGCGGCGTGCAACGCGCTCTTCTCGGCGGCCGGGCTCGGGGACCTGGGACAGCACTTCGGGACCGGGCGGCCCCAGTGGTCCGGGGCGTCCGGGGTGACGTTGCTGACGGAGGCCGCGCGGATCGTGCGCGCGGCCGGGTTCCGGATCGGGAACGTCGCCGTCCAGGTCGTCGGGGCCCGGCCGAAGGTCGGCAAGCGCCGGGCCGAGGCGGAGAAGGTGCTCTCGGACGCGGTGGGGGCGCCGGTGTCGGTGTCCGGCGCGACGACGGACGGGCTCGGGTTCCCGGGCCGGGGGGAGGGGCTGATGGCGGTCGCGACGGCACTGGTCGTCTCCGACCCGGCCGCTGCCCGCCCGCCCGCCTGACCCGGCCGGCACCAAGGGTCCCCGCCCCCGCGGGCGGGGGCTCCGTCCGCCCGGGGTCCCGGAAAGTCATGGGGCACTGTCCGCGGGCCACTACCCTGGACTCGTGACTATTCGGCTGTACGACACCAGCGCCCGGCAGATCCGTGACTTCGCCCCCCTCACGCCGGGCTGCGTCTCGATCTACCTGTGTGGCGCCACCGTGCAGGCCGCCCCGCACATCGGGCACATCCGGTCGGGGCTGAACTTCGACATCATGCGCCGCTGGTTCGCGTACCGCGGCTACGACGTCACGTTCATCCGCAACGTCACCGACATCGACGACAAGATCATCAAGAAGGCGGCCGAGCAGAACCGCCCCTGGTGGTCCATCGGCTACGAGAACGAGCGGGCGTTCAACGACGCCTACGCCGCCCTCGGCTGCCTGCCGCCCAGCTACGAGCCGCGCGCCACCGGCCACATCACCGAGATGGTCGAGATGATGCGCGGCCTCATCGAGCGCGGCCACGCCTACGAGGCCGAGGGCAACGTCTACTTCGACGTACGGTCGCTGCCCGGATACCTGTCCCTGTCCAACCAGGACCTCGACGACCTCCGCCAGCCCTCCGGCGAGGGCGAGACCGGCAAGCGCGACCCGCGGGACTTCGCGATGTGGAAGGCGGCCAAGCCCGGCGAGCCGAGCTGGGAGACGCCGTGGGGCCGGGGGCGGCCCGGCTGGCACCTGGAGTGCTCGGCCATGGCGCACAAGTACCTGGGCCGCGAGTTCGACATCCACGGCGGCGGGATCGACCTGATCTTCCCGCACCACGAGAACGAGATCGCCCAGGCCAAGGGCTTCGGCGACGCCTTCGCCCGCTACTGGGTGCACAACGCCTGGGTCACCATGAGCGGCGAGAAGATGTCCAAGTCGCTCGGCAACAGCGTCCTCGTCAGCGAGATGGCCAGGCAGTGGCGGCCCATCGTGCTCCGCTACTACCTGGGCACCCCGCACTACCGCTCCACCATCGAGTACAGCGAGGAGTCGCTGCGCGAGGCGGAGACCGCGTTCGCCCGGATCGAGGGATTCGTGCAGCGCGCCGTCGAACTGGCCGGCACCACCGTCGAACCCGCCGCCGAGGTGCCGCCCGCCTTCGCCGAGGCGATGGACGACGACCTCGGCGTCCCGCAGGCGCTCGCCGTCGTGCACACCACCGTCCGCCAGGGCAACAGCGCGCTGGCCGCCGACGACAAGGACGCCGCCGTCGCGCGGCTCGCCGAGGTGCGGGCCATGCTCGGGGTGCTGGGCCTGGACCCGCTGGACGCCCGCTGGGCCGGCGAGAGCGAGCGCGGCGAGGACCTGAACGGCGTCGTCGACAGCCTCGTACGCCTCGTGCTCGACCAGCGGGAAGCGGCGCGCGGCCGCAAGGACTGGGCCACCGCGGACGCGATCCGCGACTCGCTCGGGCAGGCCGGGCTGGTCATCGAGGACAGCCCGCAGGGACCCCGCTGGAGCGTCGGCCCCCGCTGACCGGCACCCTCGACCGAAGATCTCAACCGAAGATCGACTGTGCCGCCCGGCCCCCCGGGCGGCACACTGCATAAGACTTACTGACAGACATCAGAGAGCGAGACACGTACTCATGGCCGCTAACAACCGCCGCATGTCCGGCAAGAAGGGCGCGCAGGTCGGCAGTGGCGGCCAGCGGCGCCGGGGCCTGGAAGGCAAGGGGCCCACGCCGCCCGCCGAGATGCGCAAGGGACACGTCAAGCAGCGCGCCGCCGCCGCGAAGAGCCGCCGCGCCCAGGGGCGCACGCAGGCGCGGCGGGGCGGCAGGTCGGCCTCCGAGATGGTCGTCGGCCGCAACCCCGTCGTCGAGGCGCTGCGCGGGGGCGTGCCCGCCTCCACGCTCTACGTCCAGCAGTTCATCGACAGCGACGAGCGGGTACGGGAGGCGCTCCAGCTCGCCGCCGAGCGCGGCGGCATCAACCTCATGGAGGCGCCGCGCCCCGAGCTGGACCGCATGACCAACGGGCTGAACCACCAGGGGCTCGTCCTCCAGGTGCCGCCCTACGAGTACGCCCACCCCGAGGACCTGCTCGACGCCGCCGCCGACGACGGCGAGGACGCGCTGATCGTCGCCCTCGACGGGGTCACCGACCCGCGCAACCTCGGCGCCGTCGTCCGCTCCGTCTCCGCGTTCGGCGGGCACGGCGTGGTCGTGCCCGAGCGGCGCGCGGCCGGGATGACCGCGGGCGCCTGGAAGACGTCCGCCGGCACGGCCGCCCGTACGCCCGTCGCCCGCGCCACCAACCTGACGCGCGCGCTGGAGCAGTACAAGAAGGCCGGGGTCACGGTCGTCGGACTGGCCGCCGACGGGGAGGTCGAGGTCGGTGAGCTGGAGGCCCTGGCGGGGCCCGTCGTCATCGTCGTCGGCAGCGAGGGCAAGGGACTGTCCCGGCTGGTCGGCGAGACCTGCGACTTCCGGGTGCGCATCCCGATGCCGGGCGGCGCCGAGTCGCTCAACGCCGGTGTGGCGGCGGGCGTCGTGCTCTACGAGGCGGCCCGCAGGCGTTCCTGACGGGCACCGGACGGTGCCGCTGGTGCGGGTGATCTTGACGGGGTCCGGACAGACTCGGCGGGTCAAGGCAGTGTCCTAACGTCACGTCACTCGGTTAGATGAGTGTGGACACCAGAACACCCCGCACACCCACGGGGGACCGCTCGTCGGGAATCGACGACGCTCCCGCGCTGAGCATGGTGAAGGTGCCGAGCGATCCGGCCGAGGTCATCGTCAACCACGCGAGTTTCCGCGTGCAGTTGGGTACCTCGGCGGGGCGGACCAGGTCCGCGCGGATCACCCGGCATCTGAGCGCCACCCAGGACACCGCCCGCATCCCCGTCGTCGGCACCGACGCGCGGACGGGCGCCCCGGCCGCGCCCGCCCGCCGCCGTCCCGTCGTCTGGAGCGGCCGGTCCGACCCGGACGACACCGGTGCCCACCGGCTGCTCCAGGCCGTACGGGCCGGCGCCGCCCCGGCCGACCCCGGCGCCACCCAGGTCATCCCGCACGTCGACGCCGACGGCCCGCCCGGCGACGGCTACGACGACGGGTACGGCGACACGTACGCCGAGTACGACGACCGCTCCACCCAGACGCTCCCGACCCCGGTCGTCGGCGCCCAGCGCACCGGCGGCAGTACCGGCGGCAGCACCGACGGCACCCGGCTGCTGCCCGCCATGCGCACCGTCGGCAGCGCCTACGACGAACCCGGCTTCGGGCAACCGCCCTACCCGGACGAGGAGTACGGCGCCTACGAGGACGAGGCGGACGACGGCCTCGAACCGGCCGGACCGCGCTCCGGGCAGCACACCGACGACCCCGCGCGGCACGCCTACTACCCCGGCCGCCGGATGAACCTGGGCGTCGTGCTGCTCCCGCTGCGCGTCTTCCTCGGCTTCATCTCCGTCTACGCCGGCATGGGCAAGCTCTGCGACCCGGTCTACTTCGACGGCGGCGAACGCGGCTCCATGGTGAAGTGGCTGAACACGCTGCACCCGTGGGAAGTCGCCGAGCCACTGCGCCAGTTCGCCCTCGCCCACCCGGTCGGCTCCGGGCTGGTCATCGCCTTCCTCCAGGTCATCGTCGGCGTCCTGACCGTGCTCGGCTGCTGGCAGCGGGTGGCCGCCGCGGTCGGCGCGTTCCTGTCGGCGGCCCTGCTGCTCACGGTGAGCTGGAAGAGCGTCCCCGTCTACGACGCCCCCGACATCATCTACCTCGCCGCCTGGTCGCCGCTGGTCATCGCCGGGGCGCCGGTGTACTCGGTCGACGGCCGGCTCGCGGGCGGTGCCTGGCGGCGGCTGGGCCCGCGCTCCGACATCTGGGAGCTGCGCCGGTACGTGCTGCGCCGCGGCGCCCTGATCACCTTCCTCGTCACCGGCGTGACCCTGCTGGTCGGCTCGCTCCTCGGCGGCGCCGTGCGGGACGCGGGCCGGGTGGTCGTCCCCGGGCCGGGCGAGAGCCCGCGCAACGAACTGCCGGGCTCGCCGCTGCCCGAGGAGCCCGGCGAGCGGCAAGGCGGCAGCCCCGAGGCGTCCACCTCGCCGACCCGGGGCGCCACCTCCGGGACGACGACCGGCCCCAGCGGCGCAGCCACCACGCCGGGCGCGGCCCGCACCACCGACGGTGCCGCGACGGGCGGTGCGCCGAGCCAGACCCAGGGGACCACGGGCGGGCAGGCCCCGCCGCCCCGGTCCGACCCGGCCGGACAGGCCCCGAGCACCAGCGCCGGGCCGACGGGCGGCGGCGCCACCACGGGCGGCGGCTCCGCCGCGACCAGCGGTACGGGCACCGGCTCCGGCACGGAGACCGGTGGCGGCGGCGACGGCGGCGGGACGACCTCTCCCGGGCGGCCCGGTCTCGTCGGGGGCCTGCTGGGCTGACCGCACGGGACGGACGTACCCGCAGGGGCCCCGCACCTCCGTGAAACACGGAGGTGCGGGGCCCCTCGGCTTGCTTCCCGCGTCCTGTGCGGGCGGGTGGTCAGCGGTTCAGCGCGGCCAGTTCCTTCGCCGCCTCCGTCAGGTCCTTCGCGGTGTCGATCGCCCGCCAGTAGGAGCCCTGGGGGATCGGGAAGCCGGACAGCCGGCGCTCGCGGGCCAGCCGGGGGAACGTCGTCCGCTCGTGGTCACCGCGCTCCGGGAGCATCGCGGCGAACGCCGGGGAGAACACGTAGACGCCCGCGTTGATCTCGAACGTCGACGGGGGCGCCTCGATGAAGTCGGTGATGCGGCCGAAGCCGTCCGTCTGCACGGCGCCCCACGGCAGCCGCGGACGGGCCAGGGCGAGGGTGGCGACGGCGTCCCGCTCGGTGTGGAAGTCGGCCATGTCGCGCAGCGAGAACCGGGTCCAGATGTCGCCGTTGGTGGCGTACCAGGGGCGGTCCGGGTGGGGCAGGCGGGCGGCGGCGTACTTCAGGCCGCCGCCGCGGCCGAGCGGCTCGGGTTCCACGACGGTCGTCACGGAGACCGGCAGGTCGGTGTCGTCCAGCCACTTCTGGAGCACCTCGGCGAGGTGGCCGCAGGAGACCACCACGTCCGTCACGCCCTCCTCGGCGAGCCAGGCGAGCTGGTGACCGATGATCGGCGTCCCCGTGCCGGGGATCTCGACCATCGGCTTGGGCCGGTCGTCGGTGTACGGGCGCAGCCGGGAGCCTTGGCCGCCGGCGAGGACGACGGCTTGGGTGGGGCGGCGGGACACGGTCGGGTCGGTCATGAGCCGCACTTTACGGGGGTGCGGCTCGGGGACGTACGCCGTGGTCCGGCGAGGGGGCGAGGGGGTCGGGCGGGGGGCAAGGGGGCGAGGGGGTCCGGCGGGGGCGGGCGGTACGTGACCGGTCGCGTCCGCGCGGCGGAGCCGTACGGGGTCACGGGGCCGCGCCCCCCGGGGGCGTCGTCGGCCGCCGGCCCTCTCGCGGGTCAGCTGTGGGCGGACAGGACGCCCGAGGCGAAGGCGGTGTCGCAGACCGGGCGGGAGTAGGACTGGGCGCGGGTCGGGCCGTAGACGCGGACCGCGGCCCGGCCGAGGGCGCGGGCGATGGAGGCGCAGTGCCGGGCGAGCGCCGGGCGTTCGTCGACGGCCTCCTGGAGGTGGGTGAGGGCGACGCCCGGGTCCTCCTCCTGCAACTCGGTCAGCAGCCGGTCGCGCAGCACCTCCTGCGGGGCGCGGGCGGCGGCGGGCGAGGACGCCTCGGGGGCGGTGACGTCCGACGCGGTGAGCACCGAGTTCGAGGGTGCCCCCGACCAGTTGACCCGGGTGACCGCGAGGGTCCCGGAGAGCACCAGGACGACGGGCAGGACGAAGGCGAGGGAGCGGCCGATCCGGCGGGCGGGTCCCCGGCCGCGTCGCGTCTTCAGGGCGGTGGAGTGCTTCACGGAGTGCTTCACGCGAGTGAGGGTAGCGTCCGGTAATGATTTGGCGACATTTAGTCACCGGTTCGGGGGATGAGAAAGGGGGTCCGTGGAGGCGGGAGGTTGACGAACGGGGGTCGAAACGTCGGGTGTGCCGGGGTATTTGTCGACAACGGGAAGGGCCCCGCGGCAAGGCCGCGGGGCCCTTTTCGTCATCGCGGGTGAATGTTCCCCGCGAAACCTCGGCTGTGCTCTTCCGCCCTCGTCAGTCGGAGAGGCGCTCGCCCGTGGAGGTCGAGAAGACGTGGGTCTCGCCCGGCCGCGGCACGACGTGCACGGTGGCGCCCTTCTCCGGGATCGCGCGGCTGTTGACGCGGACCACCAGGTCCTTGGTCTCGCCGCCGACCTGGACCGTGCCGTAGACGTAACCGTCGGCGCCGGTCTCCTCGACGACGTTGACCGTGACCGCGAGGCCGGCCGGGGCGTCCGCGGTGGCCTTCGCCAGGCCGGCGGCGGCACCGCCGCCCAGCTCGGCGACGTCGAAGTGCTCGGGGCGGACGCCGACGGTGACCGTGCGGTCGCCCTTGTCGGCGGCGGCCTTGAGCGCGTCCCGGTTGACCGGCACCACGCTGTTGCCGAACTTCACGCCGCCGTCGGTGATCGGCACCTCGACGAGGTTCATCGCGGGGGAGCCGATGAAGCCGGCGACGAAGAGGTTGGCGGGCTTGTCGTACATGTTGCGCGGGGTGTCGACCTGCTGGAGCAGGCCGTCCTTCAGCACGGCGACCCGGTCGCCCATCGTCATGGCTTCGACCTGGTCGTGGGTGACGTAGACGGTGGTGATGCCCAGGCGGCGCTGGAGCGAGGCGATCTGCGTACGCGTCGACACGCGGAGCTTGGCGTCCAGGTTGGACAGCGGCTCGTCCATGAGGAAGACCTGCGGCTCACGGACGATCGCGCGGCCCATCGCGACACGCTGGCGCTGACCGCCGGAGAGCGCCTTCGGCTTGCGGTCCAGGTACTCGGTGAGGTCGAGGATCTTCGCGGCCTCCTCGACCTTCTGCCGGATCTCCGCCTTGTTGACGCCGGCGATCTTGAGTGCGAAGCCCATGTTGTCGGCGACGGTCATGTGCGGGTACAGCGCGTAGTTCTGGAACACCATGGCGATGTCCCGGTCCTTGGGCGGCAGGTGGGTGACGTCGCGGTCACCGATGCGGATGGCGCCGCCGTTGACGTCCTCCAGGCCCGCGAGCATGCGCAGGGAGGTGGACTTGCCGCAGCCGGACGGGCCGACGAGGACGAGGAACTCGCCGTCCGCGATCTCGATGTCGAGGCCGTCGACGGCGGGCTTGGTGGAACCCGGGTAGACCCGGGTCGCCTTGTCGAACGTGACAGTGGCCATGGTGAAAGGCCCCCTTCTACCGGCAGGAACGTGCCGGACGATCCGTTGTAGGAAGGTGGTGCCACGACGGGGGTCCGGGCTCGGGTCCGTCGCGGTGTCCGTGGATGTTCAGTTGTGGAGGTTCGTGCCTGGTGTAGGCCACACAGGTGAACTGGGTCAGGACGGTACCCCGCGTTCACCTGGTCTGTCAGTACCTGAGGCGGCGTGAACTTCAGGGGAATTCGGCGGGAGGCGTGTGTAGCGCCGGGCCAGTGCGGCCACGGTGTCCGCCACGGCCCGGCGCAGGGGCTCGGGACCCAGCACCTCCGCCTCCGTGCCGAGCCGCAGCAGGTCGCCGACCGCGACCGCCTCCGTCTCGACGGGCAGCTCCACCTCCGCCCAGCCGTCCGCGCCGGCCGGCTCGGCGCCCTCCAGGGCCCGCGCGCCCGCCGCCCCGAACAGCATCGGCAGCAGCTTCCGGCCCCGGGGGGAGATCCGGAGCCGGGCCGTGCCCCGGTGCAGCCGGGCCTCCAGCCGCCGGGAGGACTCCGCCCAGTGGGCGGCGAGCGAGAATCCGGCGGGGCGGTCGAAGACCTCGTCCGTCACCTCGGCGCCGAGGAAGCGGGAGACGCGGTACGTACGCGGCGCCCCGGCTTCCCGGTCCGTCCCCTCCTTCCCGTCCTTCCCGTCCTGCACCGCCGCCACCAGGTACCAGATCCCGCCCTTGAGGACGAGGCCCAGCGGGCGCAGCTCCCGCTCCACCTCCCCGGCCCAGCGCCGGTAGCGGGCGCGCACCACCCGCTGGTCCCACACCGCCCCCGCGACCGCCTCCAGGTACGGCACCGGGTCGGCGTCCCGGAACCACGCCGGGGCGTCCAGGTGGAAGCGCTCCTGGACCCGCGCCGCCCGCCCGGCGGCCGTGGCCGGCAGCGCCGCCCGCAGCTTGAGCTGAGCCGACGTCAGCACCGCGCCCAGGCCCAGGTCACGGGCCGGGCCCGGCGCCCCCGCGAGGAACAGGGAGGTGGCCTCGGCGCCGGTGAGACCGGTCAGCCGGGTGCGGTAACCGTCCATCAGGCGGTAACCCCCGGCGGGGCCCCGGTCGGCGGCCACCGGGACACCGGCCGCGCCGAGCGCCTCGACGTCCCGGTAGACCGTGCGGACGGACACCTCCAGTTCGGCGGCGAGTTCGGGCGCGGTCATCCGGCCGCGGCTCTGCAGCAGCAGGAGCAGGGAAAGGAGCCGGTCGGCGCGCATGGCGGCCATTGTGGCCGGTGCGGTGCCGTACCTGACAGGAGGTGTCAGGTACGGCGTCCAGAGTGGTCCCGCACCGCGTCGCACCGACGGAGAGGACACCGCCCATGCCCGGCACCCGCACCACCGGCCACTTCACCGCCGCCGACTGGAAGGAACACCCGCTCACCCCGGCCGACGAGATCCCACGCGTCGCCCGCGCTTCCGTGACCAACAGCTTCACCGGCGGCATCGAGGCGTCCGGCACGGTCTGCGAGTACGTCATCGTCTACGTCCCCGGCGCCACCGGCCCCTCCACCGGCCCCTCCACCGGCACCTTCATCGGCACCTTCACCGGCATGGAGCTGCTGACCGGCCGCCTCGACGGCCGCGAGGGCACCTTCGCGGTCGAGGAACGCGGCAGCTTCGACGCCGACGGGACCGTGCACTGCGCCTTCGAGGTGGTCGCCGGGTCGGGGACGGGGGAACTGACCGGGGTGCGCGGGACGGGGGAGTTCACCGCACGGCACGGGGAAGCGTCGGTGGCGTACGCGTTCACGTACGAGCTGGGGTGACGGGGAACGTCCTGGCTCAGGGAAACGGGGGCTGTGTACAGTGGAGCAGCCTTCGCGCGGGTACGCGCGCGGTGCCTCCTTAGCTCAGATGGCCAGAGCAACGCACTTGTAATGCGTAGGTCGTCGGTTCGAATCCGACAGGGGGCTCTGGGGAACCCCAGGTCACGGGGCTCGTGGCCTGGGGTTCTGTGCGTGGGACGGGGAACGGCCCCCGCCTGTGGCAGGCGAGGGCCGTTTCCGGGGGCGGGTGGGGGCGGTCAGGAGCCGTCGCCCGTGGAGCGGCTGAAGAACTCGACCTCGGCGATCGCCACCTGCTTCTTGTCGGAGGTGCCGTACGCGGACTCGATGGTGAAGCGGACCGCGCTGACCTCGCCGACCCGGAAGGCGCGGCGCTGGCCGCCGGCCGCCTGGTCCAGGGTGAGGTTGCGGGTCTTCTTCGTGCCGTCCTTCATGGTGATCGTCGCCTTGACGCGGTGCGGCAGCGCCTGCTCCTGGAGCTTGTCGGCGCGGCTGGAGACGCCCGAGGTGACGATCACGTCGAGCAGGCGGACCGGCTCGCTGAAGCGGGCCTCGATCCACTGGCCCTCGCCGGACTGGGCCACGCCCGGGCCCCACCAGGTGTTGCTGAGCTTGTCGAAGACGAGTTCCGGCTTGTGGCCGGGGTAGGAGCGGGACGCCTTCACCGAGTCCGGGGCGACCGGGGCGCGCTTGGCGAAGTGGTCGCGGGTGGCCTGGTAGCCGTCGGGGATGTAGATGATGCCGAGGACCACCGCGGTGATGGTGACCGCGATCCAGATCCAGGTGCCGATCTGGTCGAAGGTGCGGCGCAGGCGGGGGCGGTCGCCGGCCCAGGGGGTCTCCTGGGTGCCCCGGAACATACGGCGCCACCAGGGGAGCGGGCGGGCGTCCTGGCGTTCGTCGCCGGCCAGCGGCATGGCGCAGCGGACGCAGAAGTGGCGGTCGACGCGGTTGGGCGTGGCGCACCAGGGGCAGGGCGGGCCGCTCTCGCCCTCCTGCGGTCCCACGGGCCGTACCGTGGGCCGGTCGGCCACCGGGACGCCGGGCAGGACGGGGGCGACGGCCGGGTCCGAGGGGACGGTGCGGGCCTCGGGGTCGGCGACGGGGACGAGGAGGGAGCGGGCGCGGTGGGCCATGGTGTCGCCCATGTCGGGGGCGGCGGGGGCCGCGGGGGCGGGGGCCGCTCCGGCGGTGGGCAGGGGGGTGGTGGCCGCGGAGTCGCTGCGGTCGGGGGGCGGGGTGGCTGACGGGGTGGCGGCTGTGGCGGCGGTCGCGGTGGGTGCGGTGGGGGCGGTGGGGGCTCCTTCGGGGGCCGTGGCGGGGGCCGTGGCGGGGGACGGGGGTTCGGGCGGGGTGGATGTGTCCTGAGCGGTGGGTCCTTGCCGGGGGGCCTGGGTTCCCTGGCCGGCCGGGGGTGCGGTCGTCGGGGCGGCCGTGGCCGTCGGCGCGGAGCCGTTGGCGCGGGCGGCGGCCGTGGACTCGGCGTTCGGGGTGGAGCGGGAGCGGGAGGAGGACTCCCAGCTGAGGACGGAGCCGCAGGCGTCGCAGAACGACTGGCCCGGTTCCGCACGGGTGCCGCACTCCGCGCAGTTCTGCGTGGTCATCTCTCCGAAGTCCTTTCGGCGGCGGTCACCTGGACCGTGTAGGGCATGTGAGCGGGACGGGCGGCCGCCACGAGGGCGTCCAGGCGGTGCGTGTCCGCCGGAACCGGGTCGGGCAGGCGGATGGCGACGTGCAGGTGCGGGCGCCGGTCGCCGGGGACCGGGCCGAGCGGGCGGGCGCTCCATTCGGCGCCGCCGCTCTCGGTGATCTCGGGTTCGACGCCGAAGGCGAGGCGGACCGCTTCGGACAGGCCCCGGCGGGTGCCCCGTACGCGGTGCAGGTGGGCGGCGGCGGCCACGGTGGCGCGCAGCCGGTCCTCGGCTTCGGTGCCGTCGGTCTCCGCGCCGATCCAGTCGCCGAGCCACCGGGTGAAGTCGGCGGGGGCCAGCGACGGGACGAAGTAGGCGTGCAGGCAGTCCAGGACGTTGAGGATCGGTGCCATGACGTCGTCCAGGCCGCCGACGAACCGCAGCGCCAGGTCGTCGTCGGCGAAGACGGCCGGGAGCATCAGGCCGATGGGCGCGGAGGAGCCGAGGCCGTCGACGGAGCCCCTCACCGGTCGTCTCCGATCACGCGGACCCGGTGGTCGAAGGAGAAGACCAGGGACGGGGCGCTGAGGTCGATGCGGTCGGTGGCGTCGCCGCGCTTGCCGGTCAGCGGGTCGGCGGGGTGCAGGATGACCTCGTCGACGAGTTCGACGCCCGGGACGCGCTGGAGCACCGCGAAGATCTCGCCGGCCTGGACGGGGCGGCCGAAGGGCCAGCCCTTGCCGTCGGCGCCGCCGGTGAGCGGGTCGAGGTGGCGGTAGAGGGCGTCGTGGGCCTGGCGGCGCACCTTGTCGGTGTCGGCGGCGCGGAAGGCGTGCAGCGTGGCGACGACGGTGACGCCCTGGTAGAACGGCGGGCCGACGGCCAGGCGGGTGCCGATGAGGCGGCGGACGTCGAGGTAGCGGGTGATCCGGTCGAGCAGCGCGTCGCCGGGGACGAGCTGTTCGAAGCGGAGCCGGCCGCCGGGGTCGGGGACGGCCTGGGGGACGACGAGGACGCGGACGGCGTAGGCGCCGTGTTCGCTCTCCTCGCCCTCCAGGCAGGTGATGCGGGCGGTCTCGGGGGCGGCGCGGCGGGCGAGTTCCTCGTAGTCGCGCAGGGTGACGGCGCGTTCCTGGGCGCGCAGCGTGATGGGGGCGCGGACCTTCGCCTCCTCGACGGTCTCGCCGTCGACGCCGCCGCGGGCGGCCTCGCGGTTGACGACCTCGCTGACGAACGGGATGGAGGTGCGCAGGATGCGTACGGCGCCGCGGGCGACGTTGCCGGCCCGGCCGCCGCCGGTGCGGTAGCGGCGGGCGCGCAGCACGGCGCCCTTCGGGGGGACCATGCCGTACTGGCGGAGGCTGCCGTCGGGTTCGCGGACGGAGGGGCCGAAGGCGATCTCGCCGGTGGTCGGGTCCAGGGTGATGTGCCGGTCGTCGGGGCGGGAGCCCGCGAAGTGCGGTACGACGTCCCAGTCGACCCAGCCGTCGTGCTCGGCGCTCTGCAGCAGGACGGGCGGGGTGTCGCCGACGACGGGGGCGTGCTCCAGGCGCAGGCGCTGGCCGGGCAGGCCGGTGGACTCGCCGAGTGCCTCGTCGTAGACGGTCTCGGCGTGGATGGCGGTGGTGGTGCCGCCGATGGTGCAGGCCTCGGCGGAGCGGACCGTCGGGGAGGTGGTGTAGAAGGGCTGGTCGGGCAGCGGTTCGGTGACGCGGCAGCGCAGCCAGCCCGCCTCGTGGCCGCCGGTGCGGGAGAGCACGTGGGTGCCGGGGACGTGCAGGACGATCTCGCCGGGGCGGTTGAGGCCGCCGGTGCCGTCGCGGTCGACCTCGCAGGGCTGCCAGCCGTCCTCGGTCCAGGCCTCCCAGACCAGGGGAGGCTGGCGGGGGTCGACGCCGACGCCGTCGACGCGGCTGTCGAGTTCCAGGACCACGGCGCAGTGCGGCACGGCGGCGGTGAGGCCGAGCAGCATGCAGTCGCCGGGGCGCGGGGACTCGGCGAAGCACAGGATGTCGGTGCCCTCGGCGAGGTCGTGGGTGCGGTCGGCGACGGCCTCGCCGCGCTGCTGGACGACCAGGTGGCGCAGGGCGCTGGGGGCGATGCGCAGGTCCCGGTCGACGGCGAAGACGACCGCTTCCTCGTTCTCCGTGCGCAGGGTGGCGACCTCGGTGCCGACCGGTACGGAGACGGCCTCCTCCTGCGGCGCGGACAGCCAGAAGGTGACGTCGGTGCGGGCCGCGGTGGGCGGGAAGAGGGTGATGCCGACCAGGTCCAGGAAGGCGAGGTGGTTCTTCTCCGGGACCCGGTTGAGCCGGTAGACGATCTGGTCGGCCATGTGCGCGACCGTCTCGACGAGGGTGACGCCGGGGTCGGAGACGTTGTGGTCGGTCCACTCCGGGGCGCGCTGCTGGATGTAGCGCTTGGCGTCGTCGACGAACTGCTGGAAGCGGCGGTCGTCGAGGTTCGGGGAGGGCAGGGGCATCAGCGGTCGCTTTCGGGGAGGGTGCCGGGGCCGTCGGACGGTGCCGGTGTGCCCGGTTCCTCGTGGGAGGGGATGACGTAGAACGGGAAGACGAGGCTGCGCGGGTTGTTGGTGCCGCGGATGGAGTAGCGGACGTCGATGAGGAGGGTGCTCTCCTCGGCGCCCACCGACACCTCCACGTCCTGCACCTCGATGCGCGGCTCCCAGCGGTCCAGGCTGAGGTAGACCTCGTGCTGGATGCGGCCGGCGGTCTGCTCGTTGACCGGGGCGAAGACCAGGTCGTGGATGGCGCAGCCGAACTCGGGGCGCATGGGCCGTTCGCCCGGCGCGGTCGACAGGACGAGCCGGATGGCCTCCTCGATCTCCTTCTCGCCGCTGACCAGGGCGATGCCGCCGGTCGGCCCGATGCGCAACGGGAACGACCAGCCGGAGCCTACGAACTGTTCGGCCATCAGCGGGCCACCTGCCTTCCTGGACTGCGGGTCATGACGCACCCGGTATGGGAATCGTGGCCACCTTGAAGATCGGGGACATGACCGTGAACTGGGCGCCCGTGACCCTGGTCTGGACGGGGGAGGTGAGGTTCAGGCCGGCGGTGCCGGTGATGTTCGTCATCGCCCCGCCGGTCAGGTTGGCGACCGCGCCCGCCGTCAGGTTCAGGGCGGCTCCCGCGTTGACGCCGATCTGCGTGGCGGCCCGCATGTTGATCAGGCTGCCGCTCTGCAGGGTGAGCGGGCCGCCGCTCTTGATGGTCAGGGAGCGTCCGGCGGTCAGGGTCATGCTGGTGCCGGCGTCCACCGACACCGAGCGGCTGCCCTTGATGCTGACCGTGCCCTTGCTGTCGACGGTGATCGCGGTGTTGGCCCGGTCGAGGTTGATGACCAGTTTGTCGTCGCCGGACTGGATGCGTACGCCCTGCTTGCGGGCGAGTTTGGCGCTGAGCAGGTCGACGCGGTTGCCGGTGCGGTCGGAGATGGTGTGCCGGCTGGCCTGGTTGCGGGCACCCGCGTAGAGCTGGACGTCGTTCTTGGTCTCCTGGTCACGGCCGTTGTAGAGCCCGCCGATGACGAAGGGGTGGTCGAGGGCGCCCCGGTCGAAGGCGACGAGCACCTCGTCGCCGACGTCCATCGGGAAGAAGCCGCCGCCGCCCTTGCCGCCGTACTGCACCGAGCGCGTCCAGTCGCTGACGTAGGTGTCGTCCAGCCAGGGGAACTTGAGCTTGACCCGGCCTCGTTTGAGCGGGTCGGTGACATCGGTGACGACGGCGTTGGCGACGCTGGGCAGCTTGGGCGAGGTCCCGGTGCCGCCGGAGGCCAGGCCGTACAGGGAGCGCCACTGGCGTCCGCTGACGGTGAGCGCGGACTCGTAGTGCTCGCCGCTGCCGAAGCTGTGGCGGACGGAGGTGACGGTGTACTTGCCCTCGAAGGGCTTGCCGGTGTCGGCGAGCGCCACCGGGACGCCGGGCCGCAGCTTGGGGTTGCCGCGGACGGCGACCTCCAGTTCGGCGAAAGCGGAGGTGACGTCGTCGGCGAGGGCTTTGGCGGCGTAGGTGACCTCGGCCTGCTTGTCGTAGGGCGTGGCGGTCTCCACCAGCTTGGCCGGCGGGAAGAAGCGGGCCGCGCTGCCGGGGGTGGCGCCGATCTCGAAGCCCGGGTTGGTGGTGGCCGGGGCGGTGGCGACGATCTCCTTGGCGAGGTTGACGTCCCAGCCCCGTGACTCCACCTTGGCGACCTGGTCGGCGGCGGTGACGGCGGTGCGCAGCCGCAGGATGTCGTGCCGGGCCTGGAGCACGAAGGGGCTCTTGTCACCGTCCGTCTCCGGGGAGGGCGCGCCGGAGGACGGTTTGGGCGAGACGAAGTTGAACTTGCCCTTGGCGTCCAGGGACATGACCATCTCGTTCTCGTCGGCGAGCCGCGCGATGAAGTCCCAGTCGGTGACGTTGCCCTGGCTGATGAACTCGTACGGCGTCTTCGTCGACTCGATGCGGCCGACCGGCACGCTGTTGAGCTTGACCAGTTTCCGCACGATCGAGGAGGCGGTCTCGTTGGTGTACGCGGCCACCCGGCGCTGGCGCAGCAGGCGGTGGCCGAGGTCGTAGCCGCGGATCACGGTGAAGGAGCCGGTGCCGTCGTAGTCGGCCTCCAGGGCGGTGACCTCGCCGGTCAGCAGCGGGTCGGCGACGCCCTTGCCGTTGGCGACGGGGGTCAGGACCACCTTGCTGCCGAAGTTGACGCCGAGCCGGGTCAGCAGGGTCCGGTTGGGGTCGCGGAAGGTGAGGCGGAACGCGGCGGGGACGCCGACGCCCTGGTCGACCCAGCCTCCGACCAGCAGCGGGGCGATCGTCTTGCGCAGCTCGACGCCGTTGATCTTGACCTTGATGATGTTGGAATACGTCAGCGGCGGCATCAGCGGTGCACCTCTCCGGTGGCGGGGAGGAGCAGGTCGGTGCCGGTGGGCAGCTGCGCGGGGTCGTCGATCCCGTTGGCCTCGGCGATGGCCCGCCAGGCGGAGGCGTCGCCGTACTCCTGCCAGGCCAGCGACTGGAGCGAGTCGCCGGCGACGACGCGGTGCACGCGCTGGGCGGTGAGGGCGCCCGAGGTCGGGTTCTGGCCCTCGGTGGCCTGCGGCAGCTCGTGCAGCTGGAGCTGGCAGGTGGCGCGGATCGGGATGCCGGAGGTTCCGAACAGCGTGTACGAGACGTCGACGGAGCCGACGTAGGCGGTGAACCGGGCCGTGGAGAAGGAACCCCACTGGAAGACCACCCAGGGCGGCGAGGGCCGGTCGTCGGCCAGGCTCTTGCTCGTCACCACGCAGCACTTCAGCAGGAGGTCGACCTGCTTGAGGACCTTGTTGCCGCTGGGCTGGTCCGAGGAGTCCAGGAAGATCTCCACGGACATCTCACGGGCCACCGGACTCATGAACTCGGGTATCGCGGCGTTGCGGGTGCTGGCCGCGTGCCCTTCCTTCCACTCGGCGCGGCGGGACAGGGTCAGCTGCGCCGGGTTGAACTGGAAGGTGAAGGTCTCGATGAGGGCGCCCGGCGAGGTGCTGTCGCCGGCGGGCGGCTCGTGGATGGCGAGGGTGGCGTGGACGAGACTCTTGCCGGCGCCGCTGCTTTTGGCCATGAGGTGGGCCGCTCCTTTCGTTCCGCTGCTTCCGGTGGTTCCGGTGGTTCCGGTGGTTCCGCTCGGGCTGTTCAGTCGGTGAAGCCGTGGTGGGCGATCTCCAGGACCTCCGTGGCGACGGCCGGGCTGCCGGCGTCGAAGGACGGTCCCTGCCAGCTGACCGGCAGCACGTCCAGCAGCCCCCAGCGGGCGACCTCCGAACCGTCCGCGCGCCGGGCCACGATCGTGCCGGTGGGCCGCTTGATGCCGGTCTGCACGGAGGAGATCCACTTGGCGACCTTCGCGGTGTCCGGGGTGATCGGACGGGTCAGCCGGATGTTGGAGAAGGTCACGCGGGTCGGCAGCTGCCAGACGAAGCCGTTGTTGCCGCCCTCCTGGCGCTGCTCGACCTCGACCTGGGACGACAGGCCGTCGCATCCGTTCCAGTAGCCCAGGCTCTGGCCGTCGATCGAGAGGGAGAACCAGATGGTGGAACCCGGGTCCTGGCGGGGCATCGGGGGTCGGCCTTTCTGTCGGAAGCGTCGGGGCGGCGGGGGTGGCGGGGGCGGCGGGGGGCGGTTGTGACGGGCGGGGCGGGTCGGGCGGTCGTGGGCGGTGGGGCGGGGACGTCAGCGGCGGTCGTCGCGGAGTCTGCCGATCCGTTCACGGTCCATCCGGAGTTCGGTGCGGACGAGACGGGTGACGCGGCCGATGATCCGGTGCACGAGTTCGTCGAGCTGGGGGTCGGTCAGCTCCTTCGGGTTCCACGCGGGTGCCGGTGTCCGGGCGGACGCGGTCGGTGGGGGCGACGGCCGGGCGGCCGGGGTGTGCCCGGGGGGCGGCACCGCGGCGTAGGGCGGCGGCGGGTCCTCGGGGCCGTTGCCGTGGTTGCCGGTGGCGTGGTGTCCGCTGTCGTTCTGGTGCGGCTGGAACCGGCCCAGCGTGGCGGAGACGGTGGCCGCCGCGGCGGCGGCGAGCGCGCTGGTGGCCGACCGCGCCGGGGCGCGCTGCACGGAGGCCGCCTCGGTCCCGGTGGCCGCGGCGGGCCGTGGCAGCGGGGCGGGCGGTGCCGTGGGGGGCGGGGTGAGGGAGGCGACGGGGAGGGGGGTGGCGGGGCTGGTGGGGCCTGTGGGGCCCGTGGGACCCGTCGGGCTCTGGGGGGTGCGCAGGGGTACGGGGGTGGGGGCGGCGTTCAGGGGGAGGCGCTGGACGCTGGGGGCCGGGGCCGGGGCCGGGGCGATGGCCGGGGCGGCCGTCGGGAGCGGGGCCGGGGCGGGCAGCGCGGTGGGGGGCGGGGACGACATGGAGGTCGTGACCACCGGGACGGCCGGGGTGGTCGGCGTGGCCGGGGCGGCCGGGGGCGCGTCGGACCGGTGGGGCCGGGGGCCGAAGGCGACGGGCAGCACGGCGCGCTGGACGGCGGGTGCGGTGCTCGCGGGGCGGGGCGGGGTGGCGGCGGCCCGCTGGACGGGGGCCACGACGGGAGCCACGACGGGGGCGGGCGCGGATGCGGGAGCCGGGGCGGGCCCGGACCCGGCGGGCTCGGCGGCGCGCTGGACGCGAGGCTCGCCGGGAGCGGCGGCCGCGACCGGCAGGGCCGGCGGCTCGGCAGGCGCCGCGTGCCGCACCTCGGGGGCGGAGGGGCCGTCGGAGGTGGGCGCCGGTGCGGGCGCGGCCGGGGGCGAGGACAGCGGCAGGCGCTGTACGGCGGGCCCGGTGGGCCCGGTGGGCGTGGCGGCCGGGGTGCCCGTGCCTGTCGTGGCGGCGCGCGGCGCCGGCGCCGTCGGTGCGGCGGGCGTGCGGGCCGGGGCGGCGGGCAGGGGGGCGCCGAGTCCTGGACGGCGGGCGGGCGACGGGGCGGCGGCGGCCCGCTGGACCGGCAGTTGCCCGGCGGACGCCCCGGCGGCGGGCTGCCGTACCGGAGGCGTGGCGGGAGTACGCGGGAGCGCCCGCTGAACCTCGGGTGCGGGTGCGGGTGCCGGTGCCGGTGCCGTCTTCGGCGGGGCGGGCCGGGACGTCGTGCCGGACGACGGTGCCGTCGGCGTGGCGCGCTGCACCTGGCCGGGGGCGGGCGGCGCGGGGCGCGCGGACTCGACCGGGAGGGCGGGCGGCGCGTCGGGGCGGGCGGCGTCCGCGGCGAGGCGCTGGACGGCGGGCGCGGGGCCCGACGGGACGGACGGCGCCGGTCCGGAGGTGGTGGGCGCGGGTCCGGAGGCGGTGGGTGCCGCCGGGGCCGGCGCGGGCGTGGCGGAGGGCGCCGGAGGGGTGGACGCGGGGCGCTTGTGCTCGACCGGGAGGGCGGGCGGGGCGTCGGAGCGGACGGCGTCCGAGGTACGGCGCTGGACGGCGGGCGCGGGGGCCGACGTGCCGGGCGCGGCCGGTGCCGACGGGGGCGTGCTCGGGCGGGTCGGCTGGGCCGGCTGGGCCGGCTGGGCCGTGGCCGGGGTGGCCTGCCGCTGGACCGGGGAGGCCGTGGGCGCAGTGGGGGCGGACCGCGGCACCGACGGTGTGGTGGTGCCGGGGTTGCCCGGGTTCCGGGTCGGCTGTGCCGGGTCACCGGTCGCGGCCCGGCGCTGGACGGCGGGCGGCGCGTCCCGGTCCGCAGCGCCGGCGCCCTTGGAGGCGATCGGCAGGTCGGGCTGTACGGGGGTGGCGGGCGTCCGGCGCTGGACCCGGGACGGCGCGGAGGTGCCGGTGGCGCGGGAGGAGCCGCCGGCGTCCGCGTCCCGCGCGGGGGCCGGCCGGGCGGGCTGCGTGGGCTCGGCCGGGTGGCGCTGCACGGCGGGCGGGCCGGCGGGGGAAGTGGCCGCGGGGCGGTCCGCCCGCGCGGGGGCGCTCGGCGTGTCGGCAGCGGGCGCGGGAACCGGTCGGGCCGGCTGCGCCGGTTCGGCCGTCCGGCGCTGGACCGAGGCCGGTGTGTCGCGGCCCGGAGCGCCGGAGTCCTTCGAGGCGATCGGCAGGCCGGGCGGTACGGAGTCGCCGCTCGTCCGGCGCTGGACGGCGGGCGCCGCGGCGGCGTCGGCGCCGCGCGCGGGCGGTACCGGGTCGCCGGCCGGCCGGGGCCGTACGGCGGGCGGGGTGGCGGCGCTGTCCGGGCCCGGTGCGGGCGCCGACCGGTCGGGGCGCACCGGGCCGGTGCTCTGCCGCTGGACGGCGGACTGCGCGGTGCCGGAGGTGCTCGCGCCGCGCACGGGGTCGGCCGCGCGCGGGGCCGGCGGCGCGGTGTCCGTGGCCCGGCGCTGGACGGCGGGCGCCGGGGCGGGGCCGGAGGGGCTCGCGGGGGCGGACGTACGGCCCGGCGTGGTGGCCGGCGCGGAAGGGGAGGAAGCGGAGGGCGTCACCGGGCCTGCGGTGTCGCGGGTGACGGCCCGCTGGATCGGCAGGGCGGCCTCCGACGGGGCGGCACCGGAGGGCGCGGCGGCACGGCCGGGTACGGCGGCCGGCGGGGACGCGGGCGCGGAGGAGGTGGGTGCGGAGGGTGCGGACGGTGCGGGGGACGTGGGCGCGGGGGACGCCGGTGCGGGGGAGGCGGACGTGCCGCCTCCCCCGCCGTCACCGTCCGTCGGCCGTGACGCCGTGGCCGGACTCCCGCCCGACGGCGCGGACTCCCGGCGCGTCGTGGGCAGTGACCTGCGCTGTACGGACGGTGCCGCGACCGGCGCCTTGACCAGGGGAAGCTGCGGGACGGCCGGTGCCGGCGGCGCGGCGGTCACGCGGACGCCGCGCTGCGGGACCGGAGCCGGCGCCGGCGGCAGCACCGGGGTCACCGGAACCGGGGGCACGGAGGCGGCGGCCGGCCCGGAGGACGTGGCCGCCCGCTGGACGGCCGGTCCACCGCCCGCCGCCGGAGCGGACGCGGACGGCGCGGACGACACCGAAGCCGCCGAAGCCGCCGGAGCCGCCGAAGACGCCGACGGCACCCGCCCTCCGGCCTCCCCCGCGGCAGCCGTCGGGTCCGCCGCGGGGACGGCCCGCAGCGGTACCGCCGGCGCGCGCTGCACCGCCGGGCCGCCCGCCGCGGCGCTGGCCGGGGGCAGTGCGCGGGCCGGCCGTTCCAGGCCGGTGACCGGGGTGCCCGCGCCGCCGACCGCCGACGTGGGCGGCAGCAGGCGGTGCGGCGAGGTGTCCAGGACGCCGACGGTCACGGGCTCCGCGAACGACGGGTTCTGCCAGGTCGGCAGGCGTCCGCCGAACCGGTTGTCGGCGACCCCGGGGCCACCGGCCGCCGCGGACCGCTGGATCGGCGGCAGCGCCGACCACGCGGCCCGCACCACCGGCCCCGGACCCGGCGCGGGGGCCGGGGCCGGGCTCGCGGCGGGGGCCGGCGCCGGGGTCGCCTCGGACACCGGTGCCGGCCCTGCCGCCGCCGGTGTCGCGGTCGTGGCGGCGGGACGCTCGCCCCGGCTCCGCAAACGGTCCAGGAAGCCCACGTCTAGCCCTCCGCCTCGGCGCGCGTCACGAAGGACGCGATCTGTTCCGTGTACTGGCGGCGGTCATGGTGTTCCAGGTCCAGGATCGCCTCCAGGCTCCAGTGGAAGTGGTAGGCGACGTACGCGATCTCCTCCTGCAGCCGGTCGGTCGCGTACGTCACGATTCCCCCAGGCGGCTCCCGCCGAGTTCCACCTCGAAGGGCTCGGAGCAGTGCGGGCATTCCACCGCCGCCCGGGTGTGGCCCTCGGCGTTGATCTGGCGGTAGAAGTCCTGGAGGAACGCCAGGTCGGAGGCGAACATGCTCTCCACGATCCCGTCGTGCACCGACGGCAGCGTGCCCAGCTGGGTGATGACCCGGCCGAGCAGGACCACCGACAGGTACGCCGGGTTCTGCTGGACGCGGACGTCGCGCAGCGGCACGAGTTCGTCCCGTGCCGTCGACAGGCGCATCACACCGTTGCGGTGCACCGTGCCGTTGTCGTCCACGTAGCCGCGGGGCAGTTCGAAGGGGAACTCGGTGCGCAGCGTCTGCCGCGGGGCCACGTCCGCCGGCGGCGCGGCGGCGGGCGCCGGAGTGACCTCCGCTCCCGCCGCCGCGGACCGGTCGGCCGCGGGCGCCTCCGCAACCCTGCTCGCACTGGGCGCGCCGACAGCCGAACGCCGCATTACTCGACGACCAGTTCTTCGAACACGATGGTCACGGTCTCGGTGAGCGGATTGGTGTCACCCGCCTTCAGCGTGCCCATCACGATCTTGCTGCACCAGGCGTTGCGCAGGTTCCAGCGCCTGACCGGGCTGTCCTCGTAGTCCATCAGGATGATCGAGGCGTTCTTGCGGGCGGTGGCCATCCGGCCGTTCAGGGAGTCGTCGATCCACTGGGTGAACGCGGGCGACATGCTCGCGCCGCGCTCGACCTGGACCTGCCCGTCCTTGGCCACGCCCGGCATCAGGGTGACGTTGTTGCGGCCGGTCGCGCCCGCGTTCTGCTGGTACTTGATGACGTCCTGCTCGACCTGGAGGCCGCTGACCGAGTTGAGGTACTCGACCATCACACCGTCGATCTGGAGACCGAAATTCGGTGCTACGAGGACATCTTCTTCTTTGGGGAGAGCCATGGGTTCGCTGTCCTTCTAGGAAAAGTGGGGGAGGGGCCGCGGGAACGCGGTGCGCCTACTCCTCCAGCTCGCCGCTGCCGCTGGAGAACTGGGCCAGCCGGAAGATGACGAACTCGGCGGGCTTGACCGGCGCGATGCCGATCTCGCAGATGACCCGGCCGAGGTCGACGGACTCCGGTGGGTTGGTCTCCTCGTCACACTTGACGTAGAAGGCCTGCTCGGGGCTCTGCCCGAAGAGGGCGCCGTTGCGCCACTCGTTGACCAGGAACGCCGAGACGTTGCGCCGGATGCGGGCCCAGAGGTTGTGGTCGTTCGGCTCGAAGACCACCCACTGGGTGCCGATCAGGATCGACTCCTCCAGGTAGTTGAAGTACCGGCGGATGTTCAGGTAGCGCCACGCCGGGTCGGAGGAGAGGGTGCGGGCGCCCCAGACGCGGATGCCGCGGCCCGGGAAGGAGCGGATGCAGTTGACGCCGATCGGGTTGAGCAGGTCCTGCTCGCCGCGGGTGATCTGCAGCTCCAGGTCGACGGCGCCGCGCACGACCTCGTTGGCGGGGGCCTTGTGCACACCGCGCTCGAAGTCGTTGCGGGCCCAGATGCCGGCCATGTGACCGCTCGGCGGGACCAGGCGGGCCTGACCGGTGGCCGGGTCGAAGGACTTGATCCAGGGGTAGTACATGGCGGCGTACTTGGAGTCGTAGCCGGCCGTCTCCTGGCGCCAGACGCGGATCTGGCGGGCGTTCAGTCCCGGCGGCGGGTCGATGATGGCGACCCGGTCGCCCATCAGCTCGGCGTGGGCGATCATGCCGAGCTGGACGGCCTTGACGGCCTCCAGGTCGATGGCGCCGGCCTGGTAGGCGGCCATCAGGTCGGGCACCGCGACCATGGAGATCTCGTCGATCGCCTCCAGGCCGCCGAAGCCGGTGCGGTCGGAGCTGTCGCCGAGGTACTGGGCGGGGCCGGGCTGGGCGATCTCGTCCGGGACCTGCTCGACGGGGGTGGCCGGGGCGGGCGGCACGGCCAGGGTCACCGTCTGGTTCTCCGGACGGGCCAGCTGCGCGGCCGGGGCGGCCTCGGTGACGGTGATGAGCTTGGAGCGCTCCTTCACCTGGGTGACGACGTAGGAGCGGTTGCCCTTCTTGGCGCTCACGTCGAACGTCTCGACCGGCTTCTCGCCGTCCTTGACGATCAGCTTGAAGCGCTCGGCGGGGCCCTCGCCCTCGGGGTCGGCGACCTCGACGGTGAGCGGGCCGTGCTGGCCGGCCGTCGTCGCCGTCACGGCGAACGTGCCGAGCTGCTTGGGCTCGGCGGCGGGCAGCGCGGCCGGGGCGGCGGAGCCGTTCACGGCGGCGGGGGAGGCGGTGGCGCCCGCGCCGGCGCCGTCGGCGGAGCCGCCGACGCGCACGACGTAGGCGGCCGAACCGCCGTTGTTGAAGAAGCCGTAGACGGAGTGCGCGAGGTAGTAGCCGTCGGTGAAGTCACCGAAGGACGCGACGTACTGCGTCCAGTTGGTCACCAGCGTCGGCTCGTTGAGGGGCCCGGTGGGCGCGAGCCCGACGAAGGCCGCCACGGACGTGCCCACTCCCTCGATCGGGCGCGAGCCGCTGGCCACCTCCTCGACGTAGACGCCGGGCGACAGGTAGGACGGCATGCTCTGCTCTCCTCGGGGTACGAGACAGGACGCCCCTCAGCCTCACGCGCGCGTTGCCCTCGTCGAAACGGCCTGCGGTGCCTGATCGGGGGCATTCCGGCTGCCCTGGATCGTGCCCGTTGGGGCAGAATCCTCGATTTGCTCTGGTGGCCGCCCGCCGTTTCTGTTTCAACAGCTCCTGTTGGGTGTCAGTTCGCCAGGATGTCATCTCGTGGTCACGCCCCGGACCGGGGTACGCCGTCCCGCCGCACCGGGCGCGGTGCCGCGTGCTCCCGAACGGTGACGGACGTCAGGAGGGGCTGTCCGTGTCGGACCGCTTGCACGAACCGCACGCTCGCCGCCCAGACCCGGCCGTTCCGGTGCGGCCCGGCCCGCGGGTGGTGCAACGCCCGCTCGCCTCCTTGCAGGCCAGTGCCGGGAACAGGGCCGTCGCCACGGTGATCCAGCGCGCGGCGGCCACGCAGGAGAAGGCCGCGGGCGCGCGCCGGACGCGGGCCGAGACCTCGGGAACGCGGGGGTCGACGGAGCGGCAGCAGGACGACGCCGAGGCCCGGGACAACCACTCCGGGGACAAGGGCTCCGGGAGCAACGACTCCGGGAAGGACTCCGGAGATCAGGGCGGAGACAAGGACTCCGGGAACCAGGGCGGAGACAAGGACTCCGGGAACCAGGGCGGAGACAAGGACTCCGGGGACGGGGGCTCCGGGAGCAAGGGCCCCGAGGACAGGGCGAAGAAGCTCAAGGACGGCGTCGGGGAAGCGGCGCGGGAGCGGGCGGACGCCGAGGCCGAGGTGTGGGAAATGACCGTGGCGGCGGCCGCGGCGCATGGCCGGGCGACCGAGGCCGACGGCAGGGCCGCCATGTCGAGGCACGCGGCCGAGGACGCGCGGTCCAAGCGGGAGCAGGCCGAAGGCGAGGAACGTGAGTGGACGCTGAAGGCCGATGACGCCCAGCAGCGGCGCGAGGAGGCCGAACGCGACGTGCTGACACGGATCGACGCCGAGGCCGACGCGGACGGACAGACGCAGGAGGCGCGGCAGCGGGCCGACGAGGCCAAGGCCGAAGTGCGAAGGCGCCGGGCGGAGGCCGAGGAGGCCAAGGCGGAGGTGCGAAGGCGCCGGGCGGAGGCCGAGGAGGCGGAGCGGGCGGCGGCCGAGGCCGCGGCCGCGGCGGAGAGGTACCGCAAGGAGGCCGAGCAGGCGGAGAAGGCCGCCGCCGAGGCCAGGAAGAAGGCGAGCGCCTGTCAGGAGCGGGTCGACGAGCTGGCGGAGAAGACCGCGCGGGCCGAGGCCGAGGTGAGGGAACGGGCGCGGGCCGAGGCCGAGGCGCAGAAGCGGGCGAAACAGGCCGCGGAACACGCGCTGGCCGAGGCGCGGGCCGCTGACGTGGCAGCGCGGAAAGCGGTGGAGCGGGCGGCCGGGGCCGAGGCGACGGCGAGGCAGCGGACGGAGCAGGCCCGGACCGCGGACGAGGAGCGGGAGAAGGCCGACAGCACGGCGCGGAAGTGCGCCGAGGCCCTGTCGGACGCCGACCACCGCGCCGAACGCGCCGATGCCGCGATGCGGGAGCGGACCGGGGAACTGGCGGTCGCGACGCGGCAGCGTCAGGAGGCGCAGGGCGAGCTGGAGGCGTGGAGATCGGCCGAGGCCGAGGCGCGAGGCAAGGCGGAGCAGGCCGG
This sequence comes from Streptomyces sp. NPDC090994, assembly GCF_044768905.1. Classification (NCBI taxonomy): domain Bacteria; kingdom Bacillati; phylum Actinomycetota; class Actinomycetes; order Kitasatosporales; family Streptomycetaceae; genus Streptomyces; species Streptomyces sp. NPDC090994. The sequence goes on along the minus strand of NZ_JBIVWS010000004.1, from coordinate 442,751 downwards.
GGAGGCGAGGCGGGAGCACGAGAGGACCCAGGCCGACGCGGAGGAGCGGGCGCGCACGGCCGGAGCGCAGGCGGAGGGCCATTGGCGGGCGGTCAGGGACGCGCGGCGGCGGGCGGCCGACGCGGCGCGGCGGCAATTGGCGGCGGGCGGCGTCGAGACCTCGGCACGGACGGCCATGGCCACGGCGAAGAAGGAGGCGGCCGAAGCGGCCGAGCAGGCCGCGCGGTCGCAGGAGGCCGCGCAGTCCGGCACCGGCAAGAAGGGCATGAGAGAACGGGTCAGGCAACTGCCCGCCAAGGTCAAGGCAGTGCTCGACGTGCCCGACACGCTGAACCTCCGCCTCACCTCGCCGGTCGGAGGGGGCGTCCGGACCGAAGCCACGCGGGACAACGACATCGCGAAGCTGGTCGGGACCGCGCAGCAGGGGCAGTTCGAGACGGGCATGAACGCCATGGCCACCGGCTTCAACCTCACGACGGACCTCCAGGGTCTCGCGGCCGGGCTCAAGAAACACCAGGGAACGGGACCGGATTCCCACCAGGCGAGGAAGGACGTGCGGGGGAAGTCCGCAGGCGCGGCCACGAACGTCACCATGGGGGTCGGCGACGTATCGAAGATCGTCGACAACGCGGCGCGGAACGCGGGCACCACGGGCGGGCTGACGGCCCTCGGGCACGTCTCCGGCGATGCCACCGTGGTGTTCTCCACGGTCATCGCCGCCCGGGACGGCAAGGCCATCGCGAACGCCGTCGAGAAGCGCCGGAGACTCGACGCACTCCTGGCGGACGTGGAGCCCACGCACGCGGGCAACCTCCAGGCGCTGTTCCACGACCTGGGCTCGGCGAGTGCGGAACTCGCGCGGCACAGTGCGGACCTGGGCACCGAGCAGGGGGTCCCGAGCGAGCAGACGATCGCGGACATCGGTGTCCTCAAGCAGAGGATCGACGACTACCGGAGCACGCTGCTGGCCCACCTCGCCTTCCTCAAGGACTACGCGGTGCGCAAGCAGAACCGGAAGATCTTCAAGCGCGGGGCCAACCTGGGCGGCAACGTGGTGCGCATCGCGGGAGCCACCCTGTCGGTCGCGGCTCTCTCCGGGGCCACCCTCGGTGTCGCCCCGGCGGTCGTCGGGGGTCTGGGAGCGGGAGTCCTGGGCCTCATCGCCGCCTGGAAGGGAGGCAGGAAGGGCCGCAAGCGCGTCGAGGTGATGCGGCACCCCAAGCGATGGGCGCGGACCACTCTGGCGCAGGACGAGACCGAGAGCACCGAGGTCACCGCGCCGGGCACCGAGAACGAGCACGCCCAACACACCGAGAACGCACCGAACCCCGAGAACATCCAGGCCACCGACACCTCCCAGGACGTCTCGGCGGACGAGACCGGTGACCTCCGCAAGCGGGCCGCGGTCCTGGAGTTCGTGAAGGTGCTGAAATCCATCGAGCAGGGTGAGCGGCAACGCATGGCGCAGGAGTTCTACGCGCTCGCGGCCGGGCCGGCCGTCCCGGCGAGCCGGCACGTTCCCGGTGACATCCGCGAGCTGACGCGCGGCATGCTCAAGGAACTCAAGTGCGGCCCCGACAAGCACAAGCAGACGGAGAAGGAGTGGGCGGAGTCGCTCGACGATCCGGACCTGCAGAGGGAATGGGAAGGGTCGATCGCCAAGCAGCTCGCCTCCTGAGCGGGCCCGCGCCGGCGGACCCTGCCCCCACGACTGCCCTTGAGGGCGTTGCGGCAGGGGGTACCGCGGGGTACACCTGTCAGGACCCACACCCACGTGCCGAATAACAGCATCCCTCAAGGAGCGTCGTGCGCGCACACGGAGCACAGCCCGCCCGACAGGCCGGCGAGCAGAGCACGGCCGGTCGTCCCGGCGCCCCGGGCGGTGCCGCCGCCCGGATGCTGTCCCTCCAGCGGCTGGCCGGGAACGCGGCGGTGGCCCGGGCCGTCCAGCGGTCCCGGCACGAGCACGGCCCCGGGTGCGGCCACGCGGACCCGGAGGCGGACGTGCAGCGCAGCGTGGACCTGGAGTCGCCCGAAGTCGCCGCGTCGCGGGTGTCGGTGAACGACGCGATCAACACCCCCCACAAGCCGCTGCCGGCGCACATCCAGCGGACCGCGGAGCAGGCGTACGGGAGGAGCTTCGGGAACGTCAAGGTGCACGACAACGCGGTGGCGCAGGAGTCCGCGAAGAACCAGGGAGCGGACGCCTACACCACGGGCGAGCACATCGTCGTCCGGCCCGAAGCCATGGACGACGCGAAGTATCTCCACGAGACGCACCACACCGTCCAGCAGTCCCTGGGCAAGGTGGCCGGCACCGACAACGGGTTCGGGGAGTCCGTCTCCAGCCCGGACCACCCCGAGGAGATCGAGGCCGCGGCGGTAGGCGCGCACCTGGCCCGGGGTGGCTTCTTCTAACGGCTGAACTGCCCGTTCGGGCAGTCGACTCTGCCCCGGGTCCTGCGACAGCGGACGCGGGCTTCTCTATCGTCGTGGTGTGAGCCTCTGGACCTCTCTTGAGCCCGCTTCCGCCACCGTGGATCCCGGCAGCAGTACGCGCGTACGGCTGCGGGTGCGCAACACGGGTGACGTGGTCGACGAGTACCGGTTCGAACCGGTCGGGGACCTGGCGCCGTGGACGGTGATCGAGCCGGCGACGATGCGCCTGTACCCGGGCACGACGGGGACGGTGGAGCTGACGTTCTCCCCGCCGCGTACGCCGGACGCGACGGCGGGGCCGAATCCGTACGGGGTGCGGATCACGCCGACGGAGCACCCGGACGCGGTGACGGTTCCCGAGGGAAACGTGACGATCACCCCGTTCACCGAGGTGCGGGCCGAGTTGGTGCCGACGACGGTGAAGGGCCGGTTCCGTGGGAAGCCGCGGCTGGCCGTGGACAACCTGGGCAACACGAAGGTGACGGCGTCGATCGCCGGCAGTGACCAGGGCGATCACCTCTCCTACGACCTGCACCCGGCGAACGTGCAGATCGAGCCGGGGCGGGCCGCGTTCGTCAAGGGCACGCTGCGGCCCAAGCAGACCATCTGGTTCGGGTCCAAGGAGGAGCGGCCCTACGCGCTCACCCTCCAGCGCTCGGGCGTGGAACCGCTGGACGTCCCCGGCACGTTCGTCCAGCGTGGTTTCCTGCCGCGCTGGCTGGCAACCTTCCTCAGTGTCTTCATGGCCCTGGCGATCGCGTTCGTGCTGATCTGGATCGCCTACAAGCCCCAGGTGCGCACCGCCGCCACCGAGTTGACCGACGAGGCCGGTGTCGCGCTGGCCCCGAGCCCGAGTGCGACGCAGGAGCTGGCCGCACCCAGCGTGGCGGCCGAGTCGCCCGAGGCGCAGGCCGATCAGCCGGAGGCCGAGGAGTCGCAGGACACGGGCGCCGGCGGCGGTGGCGGTGGCGGTGGGGCGTCACCGTCCGCGACGAAGGAGGCGGAGGCGAGCGTCGTGCCCGCGCAGAACATCATGCTGCGCAACACCACCAGCGACATGTGCGCCGAACTCCCCGGCCGTGACAAGGGGACGACCGACGGGCCCGTCCAGCAGGCCGTGTGCGACGCGAGCGACCAGGACAACCAGAAGTGGAACCTGGAAGTGGTGTACCCGAAGGGCGGCCCCGGCGGGACGAAGCTCTTCCAGATCCGCAACACCAAGGACCAGTACTGCATGGACCTGCCGGACCACGTGGCCGCCGCCTCCGGCACGCCGGTCACGGAGTTCACCTGCGACAGCATCGACAGCACCGACAACCAGCTGTGGTGGGTCGACAAGCAGGAGAGCGGCGACTACTGGATCCGCAACGTCGCCAGCGACAACCTGTGCCTCGCCGTGGAGGGCACCGGCACCGAACTCTTCGCCAAGCTGAACATCTCCGAGTGCACCAACATCGGCGACGAGGAGTGGAAGATCATCAAGCCGACGGCGGAGTGAGTCACCAGGATCCCTCGCCGGGCACCAGGCGCCCCGCCTTGCGGTACTCGCGGCGGGCGCCTTCCAGCAGGTCGGCCGCCGTCACCGCGGAGTCGCGCCCGGCGGCGAGGTAGGCTGCGGTCACCACGGCGCTGCGGATCGAACCGCCCGCCAGCTCGAACTCCTTGGCCAGCGGCGCCACATCGACGTTCTCGACGGTCGGCACGTGCTTCAGCCCGTGCCGCCACAGCGCGAGGCGCTGCTCGGGGTCCGGGAACGGGAAGTCGACGACCAGGTCGAGCCGGCGGGTGAACGCCTCGTCGATGTTGGCCCGCAGGTTGGTGGTGAGCAGCGCGATCCCGTCGAACGCCTCCAGGCGCTGGAGCAGGTAGGCGCTCTCCATGTTGGCGTACTTGTCGTGCGCGTCCTTGACCTCGCCGCGCTTGCCGAAGACCGCGTCCGCCTCGTCGAAGAGGAGCACCGCGTCGGTCCGGTCGGCCTCGGAGAAGATCCGCTCCAGGTTCTTCTCGGTCTCGCCGACGTACTTGTCCACGACCGAGGAGAGCTGGACGACGTAGAGGTCCAGGCCGAGGTCGGCCGCGACGACCTCCGCCGACAGGGTCTTGCCGGTGCCGGACTCGCCCGCGAACAGGCCGAGGACGCCCCGGCCGCGTCCGCCGCCCGCGCTGAGCCGCCAGTCGCCGAGGACCCGGTCGCGGTGACGGGCGCGCAGCGCCAGTTCGCGCAGCTGGGTCAAGGGGTTCTCGGGCAGGACCAGGTCCCCCCAGTCCACGTCGGGGCGGATGCGCCGGGCGTGCTGTTCCAGCCCCGAGGCCGACTGCTGGCGGGCGGCGAGGCGCAGGTGGCCGGCGCCGACCGGGGTGCCGTCGAACGCGGCGAGCGCCCGCGCGGCCCGGGCGGCGCGCACCACGCGCTCCCCGCCGAGGTGGTACGGGGCGACGGTGGCCGCCAGGTCCAGGCCGGGGTCGGTGCCGTCGGCCGGGCCGAGCGCCGCCGACCAGGTGTCCACCGCGCCCGTGCGCCGGGCGGGCGCCTCCAGGACCAGCGGGTCCCGCTCGCACCACTGGGGGTCGTAGGGGCCCTGCGAGGTGATCAGGACCGGTACGTCCGGGGCGGCGGTCAGCGCGCGCACCAGGGCCTCCGGCTTCTCCGGGAGGCCGGTCAGGACGACTGCCCGGCCGGTCAGCCGGGCCTCGCGCAGCAGGTCGGGGACGCGGTCCTCGGGGCCGGTGAAGTGCAGCGCCGGGACGCCCGCGGCGTGCAGGGCGGCCGTCACGCAGGCCAGGCCGTCGCCCTCGCGGCGTTCGCGGACGTAGGCGGTCAGCGGGGCGTCGGCGAGCAGCGCGGCCAGCCGGCGCACGAACACGGCGTCCGGTGCCTCCGCGCCGTCCCCGCCCTCGTCGCCGTACGGCACGACGGGCGCCGGCAGGGCGCGGATGTGCCCGGCGAGCGCGGCGTCCGGGGTGTCGTCGCCCAGCAGGTGGGACGCCAGCCGGTCGGGGACCCGCAGGGAGCGGCTGAGGAAGGGGCGTTCGGGCTCCTCCAGCACCAGCAGGCCGAGCGCGGTCAGCGGCGCCGAGGGGTGCAGCCGGGCCCGGGCCGCCGCGTCGTGCACCGGCAGCCCGCACAGCTCCAGGGCGAGGGCGACGGTGGCGCGGCGGCGGCTGACGTCGTCGTTGAGGTAGCCGTACAGCGACTCGAAGGCGCGGTCCAGGTCCGGGGCGAGGGCGATGAGCAGGACGGCGGCGTCCGTGTCGGTGAGCCCCAGCCGGGCGGCCAGCGCGTCCAGCGCGTCCAGCGCGTCCAGTGGGTCCAGTGGGTCCAGTGGGCCGCCGGGCGCGGCCGGCGCGGGCCGGGGGGCCGCCGCAGGGGCCGGGCGGCCGGGGCTGTCGGGCGCCGCCGCAGGGGCCGGGCCGAGGCCGGCGGGGCGGGCCAGCAGGTGCCGTACCGCGTCCTCGGAGAGGTACAGGCCGCGCAGCGGGTCGTCGGCCGTGGGGTCGGCGGCCGCGCGGTGCTCGACCAGCGTGGCCACCCGTTCCCGCAGCCGGGCGAGCCGGTCCAGCAGAGCGGCCGGGGAGGGCGAGGGGGCGGCCGCCGCCGGGGTGGGGGAGGCCGGCGGGGTGGAGAGGGTCATGACCGTTCGTCGTCCTGTTCCGGGGTGTTCCGGGGGCGCCGCGCGCGTTTGGTCATCGCGACCTGCCGCGGCCGGTGGGCCCGTTCGTCCGTGAGGCGCTCGGTGCGGTCGGCCCAGTCGGCCGTACCGCTGTCGTAGCCCCGGACCCGTACCGCCGCGCCCTCGGTGACCGGCGGTCCGGCGTCGTACTCGCGGAAGGCCGGGAAGGGCGCGGTGATCACGACGTCCAGGGACGGCTTCAGCTCGCCGCCGAGCGCGGACCAGATCTCGGCCAGCGAGCGGGCCTCCGTCTGGTGACCGGCCAGCACCACCTGGACCGTCAGGCCCAGCTCGCCCAGCGAACCGGGAAGCTCGGCGGGCAGGATCGTCTCGCGCGGGATCAGCGTCGCCATCACCGCGGACAGCAGCCGGTGTTCGTCGCGCGGCTGCTTGGTCCAGGCGGTGACCAGGTAGGCCAGCCGGAACCAGCGGACCGGCGTACGGCGCTTGATCACCAAGTCGTTCTCGTCGTGCACGGGGATCTGGCCGCGGTGGCGCCGGGAGAGGTCCTCGCGGATGTCGTACAGATAGGCGTTGATGCCCGGCCCGTTGCGCCGGGCCGCCCAGTCACGGGTCGGGGCGTCGAAGGAGACGTCGATGCCGGAACCGGCCAGCGACCCACTGCCGAGCAGGTCCTTGAGGACCTCGTCCACCTCGTGGATCACCGTCGTGCTCCTGCCTCGCCCGCTCGCTGTGCCGTTCCGTCACCCGGTCGCCGGACACGATGCTGCCCGGCGGCCGCTCCTACCGCACGCGCGGCGGGGACGGGGACCGGGCAGCGGGTGCTGCCCGGGAGTCCGCCTTCGATTGCCCGTTCGGTCAGATGTAGCCTTCCCTGAGGGCATAGGCCACGGCGTGCGCCCGGTTGCGCAGATGCAGGCGCGTGGTCAGGCCGTGCATCACGTTCTTGACCGTGCGTTCGGAGTAGGACAACTTGCTGGCGATCTCACCGGTGTCGAGTCCCTCGGCCACCAGCCGCAGCACGTCGACCTCGCGCGCCGCGAGGCCCAGGGAGGGAGAGCCGGCCCGGCCCGCCGCTCCCCGGTGCAGCGTGCCGACCTGGTTGATGAGCCGGCCGAGCAGATCCGAGGGCAGATCGCCGTCGCCCCGGGAGGCAGCGAGCACTGCCTGCACGAGACGGTGGTCGGTGGCCTCGCGGCGCCAGACGATGGCCCCGACGCCGCACTCGATGACGTCCAGCAGTTCGTTCTCGCGGATCGTGCCCACCACGAGCACGGCGCGGGCGCCCTCGCTGCGCACGAGCCGGCGCAGCCGGGTGAGCCCGGCCTCGTCGAGCGCGTCCTCGATCAGCAGGGCGACCGTGCCGGGACCGGTCTCCTCGCGCAGCTCGATCTCCGGGTGCCGGCGCAGCTGGCTGATCGCGCCTTCGCGGCTGATCGGGTCCGGAGCGGTGACCGACACGGGTGTCCTGCGCCCGGTGCCGGCCGTCTGGCCGGTGTCTGTGGTCCGGGGTGAGTTGAGCAACCGTTTCCCCCAAGTTCACGTGTCCGCACGTCCGGTGAGGGGCGGAGGCGGATGGGCGTACTCCACACTTCTGTGTCTGCCGTGACGCACGCAATCGTGGAGCACCACGAGGTACACCACGAGACCAGCCCGCGAACTCTCGGAGTCGCTCCGGAAAGGCCAACGTCACCGCAGGTCAGCGGTGTTCGCGGCCGGCCGGCCGGTCTCCGGGCCGCCGGACGCGCACCGTGGTGAGCCTCGCCACAACGAGGCTGCGGCCACGCAACCCGAACCACCCCACCCCGTCCTACAGGCCGAGGCGCACCGTCCACCCCGGGAGGCAGCCATGATCCGACCGCTGTGCGAACGCGACGACGCGCACGCGCTGATCGCGGCCGCGACCGAGCGCGCCCGCGCCGGAACCGGCCGCCTCGTCCTGCTGCGCGGCGCCACCGGCACCGGCCGCACCGCCGTCCTGGAGGCCGCGGCCGAGCACGCCGAGGCCCGCGGACTGAAGGTGCTACGAGTGCACTGTTCCCCGCAGGACAGCGACGTACCCTTCTCGGCGGTCCGCGAATGCCTCAGCCACGTACCGGACTTCTCGGAACCGGCCCCCGGCCGCGACGACCGGGAGACCGCCGTGCGGCTGTGGCGGTGCCTGTGCGCGTACGCGGCCGAGTCCCCGGTGATGGTCACCGTCGACGACGTCCACCTGGCCGACTCCGCGTCCCGCCGCTGGCTGGTCGAGGCGGCCCGCCGGGTCGGCCGGTTACCGATCCTGCTGGTCGCCACCGAGCGCAGTCAGTACGACGTGGAGCCGGGACCGCCCGGACTCACGCACGCCCTGCCCCCCTCCCTGGTCAGCGTCCACACCCTCGCCCCGCTCGGCGACATCGCCGCGGCGGCGCTGCCGCGTGCCGCGTTCCCGGCGGCGGGCCCCGACTGGACGGCGGAGTGCGTCCGCGCCGGCGCGGGCAGCCCGCTGCTGCTGCGCGCCCTGCTGGACGACCTGGGCGGTACGGGGTCGGGGGGCGGGGGTGTGGCGTACGGGGTCGGGGGGACGGCTTACGGGGATGGCGGTACGGCGTACGGGGATGGCGGTACGGCGTACGGGGACGGCGGTACGGCGTACGGGGACGGCGGTGCGGCGTACGGGGACGGGGGCACGGCGTACGGGGACCGGGGCTCGGCATACGGGGACCGGGGCGCGGCGTACGGGGAGTTCCCGCCGGCCGGCCCGCAGGGGACCGCTGCCGCCGACGCGCCGTCGGTCGCCGCCCGGTGTGCCACTGCCGGGGAGACGCCACCCGCCGGTTCCGGCGCCGACCCGTCCCGGCGGTTGCCGCAGCCGGTGCCGGACAGCTGCGCCGCGCTGTACCCGGGCGCCTACCCGGCCGCCGTCTCCTGGTGGCTGGAGAACGCCGGGACGGCCACCGCCGAGGTGGCCCGGGCGCTGGCCACCCTGGAACAGGCCTGGACGACGGAGACCACCGAGGACCCGGCGGGCCTGCTCGCCGAGGCGACCGGCACCGACCCGGCCCGGGTCGCGGGCTGGCTCACCGCGATGGCCCGGCTCGGCCTGCTCCGCCCCGACCCCGCCGGACGCCCCCGCTACGCCCACCCCCTGCTGCGCGACGCCGTGCTCACCGGCTGGCCCACCGCGCGGCGGGAGCGGGCCCACCGGGTGGCGGCGGAGGCGATGCTGCGCCGCGGCGGCCGGGTCGAGGCGGTCGCCCGGCACCTGGTGCGCACCCCGGCCGTCGGCCTGCCCTGGGCGCTGCGCGTGCTGCGGGACGCGGTGACCGCCGCCGTCGACGAGTCCCGCCCCGAGGACGCCGTCGCCTATCTGCGCCGGGCCCTGGAGGAGCCGGTCGCCGACGACCTCCGCCAGCGCATGCTGACGGAGCTGGGCTCCCTGGAGTACGCCGCCGCCGACGCCCCCGCGGCCATCGCCCGCCTCGGCGAGGCCCTGCACCTGCCCGCCGCCCCCCGCGACCGGGCCCGCACCGCCATCGCCCTGGGCACCGCCCTGGCCGGCCGCGGCGAGGTCGGTACCGCCCTGGGCGTGCTGCGCCGCACCGAGGGCCACCTCACCGGGCACCCGGGCCTGGCCCGTACCGTACGGACCGCCTCCGTGCTGCTGTCCGACCACGACCACGCGCGGCGCCAGGACGCGTACCGTCGGCTGAGCGAGTCCGCCGCCCGCTCCCCGGAGAGAGCCGGCACCGCCGGGCGGGCCCTGCTCGTCCGCTACGAGGCGGCGGCCGGGCGGATCTCCGCCGACGAGGCGATGAAGCGGATACGGGAACTGCTCGCCGAACCCGGCGACCCGCTCTCCGAACCGTTCCTGCTGGGCACCGCCGCCACCGTCGCCCAGTGGGCCGACGAACTCGACGAGGCCGAACGGCTGGTGGAACGCGGCCTGGCCGGACAGCGCCTGTCCCTGCTGCACCCGATGCGGCACGCCCTGCTCCACACCCGCGCCGGCATCGCCGCCGCCCGCGGCGACCACGCGGCGCTGCTCGCCCACCTCACCGACGACACCGCCCGGCGCGCCCCGTGGACCCGCGGCGCCCCCTCCGACACCGACGCGCACGCCCTGCTGGCCCTCGTGCACACCGGCCGCCTGGAGGAGGCGCGGCGCTTCGCCGACGGCGTCGACCTGCGGCAGGACCTCGACTCCTGGGAGCCGAACCGGTTCCTGTACGCGCGCGGCGCGCTGCGGGCCGCCGTGGGCGACCACGCGGGTGCCCTCCACGACTTCCTGGAGTGCGGACGCCGCCAGTCCGGCCACGGGGTGCTCAGCCCCGTCGTCACCCCGTGGCGCACGGCGGTCGCCGAGTGCCGGCTCGCCCTGGGCCGCACCCGGGAGGCGCTGGACCTCGCGACGGAGGAACTGCGCCTGGCCCGGGTGTGGAACACGCCCCGCACGGTGGGCCGGGCGCTGCGGGTCCTGGGCACCGCGACCGGCGGACGGCACGGCCTGGAACTGACCGAGGAGGCGGTACGGGTCCTGCGGGACGCGCCGTCCGACACCGGCATGGAGCTGGCCGAGGCGCTGCTCGCCCGGGGCCGCCAGCTCATCGACGCCGGCGAACGCGTCCGCGCCCGCGCCCTGCTGCGGGAGGCCGCCGAACGTGCCGAGGACCAGGGCGCCCTCAGGCTGCGCGCCCTGGCCTGGGCGGCCCTGCGCGACGGCGGCGCCCGCCGGACCGGCACCGACCGCACCGGCAGCGACGCCCTGACCGGCAGCGAACGCCGGATAGCGGAACTGGCGGCGGACGGCCGGACCAACGCGGAGATAGCCGACCTCCTCCACCTGGCCCGCCGCACCGTGGAGACCCACCTCACCAGCGCCTACCGCAAGCTGCGGATACGCCGCCGGGTGGAACTGCGCGCGGTCCTCGAACCCCAGGGCGGCCCGGCGCCCCAGGGCCAGGGCCAGGGCCGACGGGACTGACCCCGGCGGCGGACGTCAGCCGGCATCAGCCCCCGCCGCCGCCGGACCGGCCGGAGCCCCCCGCTTCGGCGCCCGCGCCGTCACCAGCACCCCCGCCACCACCCCCGCCAGCAGCATCACCCCGGCCGCCACCCAGATGGCCACCGTGTAGCCGTGCACGATCCCCTCCCGCAGCACCAGCGCCCGCCGCGACGGGTCGGTCAGGTGCGCCTCGACGTACGACGTGCTGCTGGTCGTGGCGATGGTGTTGAGCAGGGCCGTCCCGATCGAACCCCCCACCTGCTGCGCGGTGTTCACCGTCGCCGACGTCACCCCGGCGTCCCGCGCCGCGATCCCCGCCGTGGCCGTCGCGAACACCGGCATGAAGGTCAGGCCCATGCCGAGCCCCATCAGGACCAGCGCCGGCAGGACCTCGGCGGCGTACTCCGAGCGCACGGTGATCCGCGTCAGGATCACCATCCCGCCCGCCGCGAGGACCATCCCCGGCACCATCAGCGCCCGCGGCGGCACGTGCTGGAGCAGCCGCGCGGAGATCTGCGTCGACCCGACGATGATCGCCGCGGTCAGCGGCAGGAACGCCAGCCCGGTCTTCAGCGGCGAGTAGCCCAGGACGACCTGGAGGTAGTACGTCATGAAGAGGAACAGGCCGAACATGCCGATGACCGCGAGCGCCATCGTCAGGAAGCAGCCCGCGCGGTCGCGGTCCCGCACGATGTGCAGCGGCAGCAGCGGGCTCGGCGCCCGGGTCTGCCACAGCACGAAGGCGACGAGGAGTACGACGGCGGCGGCGAACAGCGCCAGCACCAGCGCGTCGGTCCAGCCCCGCGCCTCCGCCTCGCTGAAGCCGTGGACCAGCGCCACCAGGCCCCCGCAGCCCAGCAGCGCGCCGGGGACGTCGAGCCGGGCGTCCGTGCGCCCGGGGGGCCGGTCGTGGAGGAGGGCGAGGGCGCCCAGTACGGCCACGGCGGCGATGGGGACGTTGACGTACAGGCACCAGCGCCAGTTCAGGTACTCGGTGAGCACCCCGCCGACGATGAAGCCGATCGCGGAGCCGCTGCCCGCCAGCGCCCCGTAGATGCCGAACGCCTTGCCGCGTTCCTTGGGATCGGTGAACGTCGTCGTCAGCAGCGACAGCGCGGAGGGGGCGAGGACGGCGGCGAAGACGCCCTGGAGGGCGCGGGCCGCGAAGAGCATCCCCGGGCCGCCGGCCGCGCCGCCGATCGCCGAGGCGACGGCGAACCCGATCAGCCCGGTCACGAAGCTCCGCTTGCGGCCGGCGAGGTCGGAGATCCGCCCGCCGAGCAGCAGCAGCCCGCCGAAGGCGAGCGTGTAGGCGGTGATCACCCATTGCCGGTTCCCGTCCGACATCCCCAGGTCGTGCTGGGCGGAGGGCAGCGCGATGTTCACGATCGTCGCGTCGAGGACGACCATCAGCTGGGCCAGCGCGATCACGACCAGGGCCCACCAGCGCCGGGGATCGGTGGCCGAGTGGACGGCTTCCTGACTCGTCCGGGCGGAAGTCACTCGGACAGGACACCACGGATCGGGGCGTTCCGCACCCAGGCGCCGGCGGTGCGGGTCAGGGTTCCAACACCACCTTCCCCACCGTCCCCCGCGTCTCCAGCGCCCGGTGCGCCGCGGCGGCCTCGGCGAGCGGGAACCGCTGGACGGCCGGGCGGAGCCGGCCCTCGGCGGCCTCGGTGAGGGCGTGCCGTTCCAGGGTGCGCAGCGGGTCGGGGCCGCCCGCCCGCGCCGGCATCGCCGGACCCAGCACCTGCTCGGAGACCCCCTCGACGAGGTAGGGCCCGCCGTCCCGTATCCCCTCCCCCGACCAGCCGAAGACCAGGTGCCTGCCGCCCGGTCCGAGCAGCGCGACCGCCTCGCGGGCCACGTCGCCGCCGACGCCGTCGAAGACCACGGTGGCCGCCCGGCCGCCGAGGTGGGAGCGGACCTGGGCCGGCCAGTCCGGCAGCGTGTAGTCGACGGCGAGCGAGGCGCCGTTCGCCGCCACCCGGGCCACCTTCTCCGGGCCGCCCGCCAGTCCGATCACCGTGGCGCCGGCGTGCCGCGCGTACTGGGTGAGCAGGGTGCCGATGCCGCCCGCGGCGGCCGGGATCACGGCCACCGACTCCGGGCCCGGCTCGGCGAACCGCACGATCCCCATCGCCGTACGGCCCGTGCCGATCATGGCGACGGCCTCGGCGAAGTCCAGCCGGTCCGGGATCTCGTGCGGGCGGCCCGCGTCGACCACGGCCAGCTCGGCGTAGCCGCCGGGCGCGAACCCGAGGTGCGCGACGGCCCGCCTGCCGATCCACTCCGCCGCCACCCCGTCCCCCACCGCGTCGACCACGCCCGCGACCTCGCGGCCCGGCACGGTGGGCAGTACGGGCAGGGCGGGCGCCGGGCCCCGCTCGCCTTCGCGCAGGGCGGTGTCCAGCAGGTGGACGCCCGCGGCGCGTACGGCGATCCTGACCTGGCCGGGACCCGGCTCGGGGTCCGGGACCCGCTCGTAGGTGAGGTTCTCGGCCGGGCCGAAGGCGTGCAGACGGATGGCGTGCATGGGGTCCCCTCGATGCGGTGCGTAGCCGTGTCGTGCCGTGCCCCAGCCAACGTCCTCAAGCGTGCTTGAGGTCAAGCGCCCGCAGCCCGAGCGCGAGCGACACCGCCGTCAGCGCGCTGGTGAAGGACACCTCCGACAGCAGCCCCGGCGCCGCGACCTGGTCGCCCGCCAGGTACACCCCGTCGCCCCGGTCGACGGCGGGCCGGTCCCGCCAGGTGCTGCCGGGCGGGTCGACCGCGCCGGTACGGCCCCGCGCCACGGCCTCCCGCCGCCAGGTGACCCGCTCCCGCCACCCCGGGAACCCCAGGTCGAGCAGTTCCTCCGCCCGCGCGACCCCGGCCGCCTTCGGCTCGTCCGGCGCGATCGGGACCTGTCCCTGGATCAGCTGCTCGCCCGTCGGTGCCAGCGTCCGGTCCTGCGCGGTGAACCGCTCGATCCACCCCGGCGCGTCCAGGTCGGACACCGCGAACGCGTCCCCGCGCCGCGTCCGTACGGCGACGTCGACCAGGACGGTGCGCCCGCTCGGCCAGGTCAGCGTGTCGTCCCCGAGCAGCCGGCGGGCGGCGTCGAGGGAGGTGGCGACGACGACCGCGTGGTCCTCGGGGAGGGCGTCGACGCGGGAGCCGGTCTCGATCCGTACCCCGAGGTCCCAGGCGCGGGCGGCCATCCGGTCGATCAGCGCGGACCAGCCGCCGCGCGGGTAGTGCGCCTCGGGCGGCAGCTTGGCGGCCCGCCGCAGCCGTTCCCGTACGAACGCGGCGGACAGCGAGCCGGGGTCGTGGTGGAAGAGCGCGACCGCGCAGTAGTGGGCGGCGGCCCGCGCCCCGTCCTCCCCGACGACACCGGTGGCCCAGGTCAGGAAGTCCACGTCGACGGGGGCCGGGCCCGCGCTCCGCCGCGCCAGCCTCAGCAGCGCGAGCGGCGGGGTACGGCGCAGCGCGCCCCGGTGCCGGAACCGGAGCCGGGCCCCCTCCAGTGGCGGGATCGGCGCGAGCGGGCCGATGAGGCCGCGCTCGCGCAGCCAGGTCCAGTGCGGGCCGCCGTTGTAGAGGGCGTGCGGGCCCTCATTGGTCCGGTACGGCCCCTCGGCGGTCCGCGCCCGGCCGCCGAGGGTGTCATGCGCCTCGTGCACGGTGACCCGGGCGCCGGCCTCGGCGGCGGCGATGGCCGCGGTCAGCCCGGCGAAGCCGCCACCGACGATGGTGATGCGGTGCATGGGCGTCCTCCCTTCCCTTTTCACTCTCCCCTTACGACGCCCGGGGCGCCCGGGATGTGACAGGGCGTTGTCAGTGGTGGCGTGCAGGATGGGGGCATGGCGAGGAGAGCGGTGGCGGGCGGTACGGGTAGGGGGACGGGTACGGGGACGGGGGCGCGGGTGAAGGCGGCCCGGCGGCCCGGGATACGGCTGCCGGCCCTGACGGAGTACGACGGCGGGGGACTGGAGCCGGACGGGGACTACGACGGACTGGACGTACGGGACGCCGACCTCGCCGGGCAGGACGGCGCGGGCGCCCGCTTCATGGACTGCGCCCTGACCGGCTGCGCGCTGGACGGGACGTCGCTGCCCAGCGCCCGGCTGCTGGACTCGGTCCTGACCGGCGTACGCGGTGTCGGCACCGACCTCTCCGGGGCCACCCTGCGCGATGTCGAGCTGCTCGACGCCCGGCTCGGCGGGACGCAACTGCACGGGGCGGTGCTGGAGCGGGTGCTGATCCGCGGCGGCAAGATCGACTTCCTGAACCTGCGCCGGGCACGGCTCAAGGACGTCGTCTTCGAGGGCTGCGTGCTGGTCGAGCCCGACTTCGGCGGTGCCCGGCTGGAGCGGGTCGAGTTCGTGGGCTGCGCGCTGCGGGAGGCCGACTTCAGCGCCGCCGTCCTCGTCGACGTCGACCTGCGCGGGGCCGAGCCGCTGGAGATCGCCCGGGGCGTGGACCGGCTCTCCGGCGCGGTGATCAGCCCCGCCCAGTTGCTGGACCTGGCGCCGGTGCTGGCGGCGGAACTGGGGGTGCGGGTGGTGGCGTAGGGGCGTGAGGGGGGGGAGGGCCGGCGGCCCTGGGCGGCTACGGCCCTAGATGCGGGGGAACCGGGCCTGGAGCGTCCAGACGGCCGGATTGTCCGCCAGGTCCTCGTGCATGTCGGTCAGGTCGGCGATCAGGTCGTGCAGGAAGTCCCGGGCCTCCCGGCGCAGTTCGGCGTGGGAGAAGGACAACGGGGGTTCGCTCACCGGCAGCCACTCCGCCTCGATGTCGACCCAGCCGAACCGGCGTTCGAACAGCAGTCGGTCGCTGGACTCGGTGAAGTCCAGCTCCGCCCGCTGCGGCCGGGCCGCCCGGGAGCCCGCCGGGTCCCGGTCGATCCGCTCCACGATGTCGCACAGCGCCCAGGCGAAGTCCAGCACCGGCACCCATCCCCAGGCTGTGGAGATCTCCCGGTCGGCCTTGGTGTCGGCGAGGTACACGTCCCCGCTGAACAGGTCGTGCCGCAGCGCGCGCACGTCCGCCCGCCGGTAGTCGGTCTGCGGCGGGTCGGGGAAGCGGTGGGAGAGGGCGTAGCCGATGTCGAGCACGCCCCGATGGTGTCACGGCGCTGACGGTGACACGGCACGCCGCATCGCCGGTCACGGCCGGTCCGGCTTGCCGTCCCCGTACAGCCACTTCTCCCAGATCTCCGTGAAGTCCTCGTCCGGCAGCCGCTGCTCCACGTACGCCGTGAAGTCGCCGGTGTCCGCGTTGCCGTGCCGGTGCTCCGCCGCCCAGCCGCGCAGCAGGGCGCGGAAGGCGGTGTCGCCGGCCCGCTGCCGGATCTTGTGCAGGACCATCGCGCCGCGCTGGTAGACGGGGGCGCCGGAGATCCGCGCCGCGTCCGGCGGATCGGCGGGCGGGAACGCCCAGATCGCGGCATTGGCCTCCGTACCGGCGAAGTAGCGCCCGGCGTACAGCGCGTCGAAGGTCTCCTGCGCCGTGTCGCCGCCGTGGTCCTCCTGCCACAGCCACTCCGCGTACGTCGCGAAGCCCTCGTTGAGCCACATGTCCCGCCAGGTCTTCGGGGTGACGGAGTCGCCGTACCACTGGTGGGCGAGTTCGTGGACGAGCAGGACGATGCCCGGGGCGCCGGGGAAGACGGGCCGGTTCTGGGTCTCCAGGGCGTAGGTGACGTCGGACGGGCGGTCGACGATCGCGCCGGCGGAGGAGAACGGGTACGGGCCGAAGAGGTCGCCGGCCCAGTCGAGGACCTCGGGAATCCGCTGGAGCACGTCCTCGCTCGCCGCCGCCTGCGCCGGGTCGACGGCCGTGATCACCGGCAGCCCGTCCTCCGTGCGGGAGCGGTCGACGTGCCACTGGCCGACGGCCACGGTGGCCAGGTAGCTCGCCATCGGCTCGGTGGTCCGCCAGGTGGAGGTGGTCCGCCCGTCCGCGGTCCGCTCGCCGGCCGGTTCGCCGTTGGAGACGGCGCGCAGCCCCTCGGGCACGGTCACCGTGATGTCGTAGGCCGCCTTGTCGGAGGGGTGGTGGTTGCCCGGGAACCACGCCATCGACCCCACGGGCTGGCCCAGCGCCAGCGCGCCGTCGGCGGTGCGCAGCCAGCCCTCCTTCGAACCGTCGGGATCGGTGATCGTCTCCGGCTCGCCGTCGTAGCGCACGGTCACCCGGAAGGTGTCGCCGTCGTCCAGTTCCTCCGGCGGCCGGACGGTCAGCTCCTGCCCGGCGCGCTGGAAGCGGGCGTCCCGGCCGTCGACCTCGACCGCGCCGACCCGCAGTCCGTCGAGGTCGAGGCTGAACGCCGACAGGTCAGCGGTCGCCCGCGCGGTGACCGTCGCGGTACCGGTGAGGTGGTGGTCGTCGGGGTCGTAGGCGAGGTCGAGGCCGTAGTGGGTGACGTCGTAGCCGCCGTTGCCCGCCTTGGGGAAGTACGGGTCGCGCACACCGCTGCCGCCGGGCCTGCCGTGCACCCCGCCGCACGCGGTGAGCGCGGTGAGGGAGAGGACGGCGGCCACGACGAGCGGGCGGGAACAAGGTGTGCGCACGTCGTGAGCCTATGGGGAGCCGGTGGGGGGACGGCCTGCGGGAATCGGCCGGTCAGGGGGTGGCCGCGGGCTTGGTGTGGAGCACTTCGCGGCCCTGCTCGGCGGCGCGGGTGATGCTCTCGCCGACGAAGTCGAGGAAGCGGGCGATGTTCTCCAGGCGGACGGCGGCCGGGGTGCCGGGGCCCAGGACGCCGACGCCCTGCCGTGAGACCTCGATGACCTGGACGAGGGACCGGGCGCTGGCGATCATCGCCTGGTACCAGATGTCGTCGTCCACGACATAACGGTCCCGGCGCCGCTCGTCCTTCTCCCGGCGCACCAGACCCTGGCCCTCCAGGAACGCGATCGCCTTGGAGACGGACGCCGGGCTGACACCGAGCCGCTGGACCAGCTCGGCCGCGGTGAGACTGCCGGTGTCGGTCATGTACAGGGCGGCCTGCACCCGCGCCATCATCTTGGGCGTGCCCGCCTGCATGAGGACGGTGGTGAACATCTCCTCGTACGCGCGCACCGCCTCGCCGTCGCGCCCGTGCGGCTGCGGCACCGCCTCCGTCCCCCGGGGCGCGGCCCGTCGGCGCCGCTGGGTGCGGTGCTCGGTGGCCCGGTGGGCCAGGTCGGCGCGGTAGCCGGCCGGGCCGCCGTTGCGCATCACCTCGCGGGTGACGGTCGAGGTCGGCCGGTCCAGACGCCGGGCGATCTCGGCGTAGGCGAGGCCGTCGGCCAGCCCCAGGGCGATCTGCTGGCGTTCCTGCTGAGTGAGCCTGCCTCCCGGCATCGGGCGTCTCCTTCGCGGTCCGTGGTGCGCCCCACCATAGCTTTACCTCCACCTCATTGCAACGAAAGATGTGCGTTCTGTTGCGTTACTTAGCCGCTTGTTGCAACGAAATGCATGTGCTGACCTGCGTAAACAATGAAATTACGCAACGAACATGTTGCGCGATCCATGAACGCAACGTAGCTTTTCCAATGTCGGAAACAAGGAACGCACCGAAGGAGAGCACCATGCAGACGTTCGCCACCCCCGCCCCGGTCTCCGCCGTCCTGGACATCCCCGCGGGCCGCGTCCGCCTCATCGCCGCCGACCGCGCCGACACCACGGTCGAGGTCCTCCCGGCGGACGCCTCGAAGGGCCGCGACGTGAGGGCGGCCGAGGAGACCACGGTCGAGTACGGCGACGGTGTCCTGCGCATCGCGGCCGCCCCGGCGAAGAACCGCGTCCTCGGCTCCTCCGGCGCCGTCGAGGTGACCGTCCAGCTGCCCGCCGGCTCCCACGTCGAGGCGACGGCCGCCGCCGCCGAGTTCCGGGGCGTCGGACGGCTCGGCGACGTCACCATCGAGGGCGCGCAGGGCCCGGTCAAGCTCGACGAGACCGCGAGCGCCCGCCTCACCGTCCTCGACGGCGACGTCACCGTCGGCCGCCTCGGCGGTCCCGCCGAGATCAGCACCCAGCGGGGCGACCTGCGCGTCACCGAGGCCGTACGCGGCACGGTCACGCTGCGCACCGAGTCCGGCGGGATCGAGGTCGGCGCCGCCCGCGGCGTCTCCGCCTCCCTGGACGCCGGCACCGGCCACGGCCGTATCCACAACGCGCTCCAGAACACCGACGGCGCCGCCGCCGGCCTGACCATCCACGCCACCACCGGTCACGGCGACATCACCGCCCGCAGCCTGTGACCCGACCTGACCAGGGGGACCCCTCATGACCAGCTTGGCCATCGCGGCGAACGGGCTGCGCAAGTCCTACGGCGACAAGACCGTCCTCGACGGCGTCGACCTCGCCGTCCCGGAAGGCACGGTCTTCTCCCTGCTCGGCGCGAACGGCGCCGGCAAGACCACCGCCGTCAAGATCCTCTCCACCCTGATCGACGCCGACGCCGGAGAACTGCGCGTCGGCGGGCACGACCCGGCCGCCGACCCGCAGGCGGTACGCGCGGCGATCGGCGTCACCGGCCAGTTCTCCGCCGTGGACGGCCTGATCACCGGCGAGGAGAACATGCTCCTCATGGCCGACCTGCACCACCTGTCCAAGGGGGAGGGCCGGCGGGTGGCCGCGGAACTCCTGGACCGCTTCGGCCTCACCGACGCGGCGCGGAAGCCCGCCTCCACCTACTCCGGCGGCATGAAGCGCCGCCTGGACATCGCCATGACGCTGGTCGGCAGCCCGCGGGTCATCTTCCTCGACGAACCGACCACCGGCCTCGACCCCCGCTCCCGCCACACCATGTGGCAGATCATCCGCGAGCTGGTCACGGGCGGTGTGACCGTCTTCCTCACCACGCAGTACCTGGAGGAGGCCGACCAGCTCGCCGACCGCATCGCCGTACTGAACGACGGCAGGATCGCCGCCGAGGGCACCGCGGACGAACTGAAGCGGCTCGTCCCCGGCGGCCACGTACGGCTCCGCTTCACCGACCCGGCGGCGTACGCGAGGGCGGCCGACGCCCTGCCCGGCACCGCCCGGGACGACCAGGCCCTCGCCCTGCACCTGCCCAGCGACGGCGGCCAGCGCGACCTGCGCGCCGTCCTCGACCGGCTGGACTCGGCCGGCGTCGCGGCCGACGAGCTGACCGTGCACACCCCCGACCTCGACGACGTGTTCTTCGCCCTGACCAGCGGCCCTGCCACCCACACCGAGGAGACCGTCCGATGAGCACCCCCCTGGCACTCGCCGTGCGCGACTCGTCCACGATGCTGCGCCGCAACCTCCTGCACGCCCGCCGCTATCCCTCCCTCACCCTCAACCTCCTGCTCACCCCGATCATGCTGCTCCTGCTCTTCGTCTACGTCTTCGGCGACGTGATGAGCGCCGGCATCGGCGGCGGTGAGGCGGACCGCTCCGCCTACATCGCCTACCTGGTCCCCGGCCTGCTGCTGATGACCATCGGCTCCACCACGATCGGCACCGCGGTCTCCGTCTCCAACGACATGACCGAGGGCATCATCGCCCGCTTCCGTACGATGGCCATCCACCGCGGGTCGGTCCTGGTCGGGCACGTCGTCGGCAGTGTGCTCCAGTCGGTGGCCAGCGTGGTCCTGGTCGGCGCGGTCGCCGTGGCCATCGGCTTCCGCTCCACGGACGCCACCGCCCTGGAGTGGCTGGCGGCCTTCGGACTCCTCGTCCTCTTCGCCCTGGCCCTCACCTGGATCGCCGTCGGCATGGGCCTGGTCAGCCCCAACGCCGAGGCGGCGAGCAACAACGCCATGCCCCTGATCCTGCTGCCCCTCCTCTCCAGCGCCTTCGTCCCGCCAGCCTCGATGCCGGGCTGGTTCCGCCCGATCGCCGAGTACCAGCCCTTCACCCCGGCCATCGAGACCCTGCGCGGCCTCCTTCTCGGCACCGAGATTGGCCCCAACGGCTGGCTCGCCCTCGCCTGGTGCGTCGGCCTGGCGGTCCTCGGCTACTTCTGGTCGGCCGCGAAGTTCGACGCCGACCCGAGGTGACACCCCCGGCCCCCGGCGGCCCCACCGGACGCAGACCCCCCGAGCACCAGCCGGGGGGTCTCGCCGTAGCCACCGCCGCGAGCCGAGTCGACATCACGGCGTCAACGGTGTGGCTGTGAGTAACCCACATCAGTGACCTCTGTTCAGGTCACCCTGCGGCGTACCCCGGAGGCACACCGCCCAGCCCGGACCCACGGCGTACCCGATAAACACGACTTCTCAGACAGAAACACGAACATGCTCCACGTTCGTTCGATTGCTGAATCGTTCCTTCCCGGGAGCGTCTCCGTGGAGCGATTCCCGACGAGAAGGAGCCGGCGAAATGGCCGAATGGAAGCAGATCGGCGGTGCGCTCGTCCGGATCTCGGCCGGGTCCAGGACCAATGTCTGGGGTGTCAACGCGGGCGGGAACATCTACCGCTACACCAACAACGACGCCAGCCCGTGGGTGCAGATTCCCGGTGGACTGGCGGACATCGGGGCGGCTGCGGACGGCACGGTCTGGGGTGTCAACTCCGCTGGCAACATCTACCGCTACACCGGCGACCTGCCCGGCTGACCAGCAACCCACCGCCGAACACGAGGCCGGTCACGCCCCTCAGGCCTGACCGGCCTCGCCGCGGCTGCCCGCCGCGCACTGACTCGGGGGCACGACACGTCCATACGCGTCAGCGGCTCGGCTTCGCCGCGTGGGAGAGGAACTCCGCCCATGCGGAAGGCGCGAAGGTGAGGTACGGCCCCGGGAGGGCCTTGGAGTCGCGGATCAGGATCGTGGTCGGGGTGGTGGCTATCTCGACGCAGTTCGAGCTGTCGCCGCTGTACGTGGACTTCTGCCAGTCGAGTTCGGGCACAGGGGCTCCTCGAAGAGGGTCGGCTGAAGTGGATGAGACCTGCCCGAGTCGACGGTGCCCAGATCGCAGGAATCCCATGTAGTGCAGTACGGCTACTTGCTCAACTATGCCGACCGGACCTGACTTCTCAAAGGCCGAGCTTTGCCGCGTGTGAGAGGAAGTCCGCCCAGGCGGAGGGGGGGAAGGTGAGGTGCGGACCGTGGAGGGTCTTGGAGTCGCGGACCAGGATCGTGGTCGGTGCGTTGGCTATCTCCACGCAATTCGAGCCGTTGGGGCTGTAGGTGGACTTTTGCCAGGTGACGGGCTGCATGTCGCTTCCTTTCAGAGGCTTCGGGCGAGGCGTTCGATGAACTGGCGTGACGCGGCCGGGTCGAGAGCGCAGGTCTCCATGCGGTCCAGAAGGGCTCGGTACTGCGACAGATCTTCCTCTGCGTCCAGGAAATCGCAGCCGCCGTGCTGGGTGTCCAGCTGGACGGTGTCGAGTTCGGGGACCGGGCCGACCGCGTAGTCGAAGGGCTGGCCGTTCCCGGGGAAGTGGGGTGAAGAGTAGGGGATGACCCGAACGGTGATGTTGTCCTGTTCGCTCAGTCCGAGCATGTGAAGCAACTGGGCGCGAGTGACGTCCTGCCCTCCGTACTGCATGCGCAGCGCTGCTTCGTGAACCAGAGCCGTGTAGGGAAGCCCTCCGGCGCGGTGAAGGACCTCCTGCCGTTTGATGCGATACGACAGGCGATGTTCGAGCTCATAGGGGCGGAAGGGCGGGACGGCCTCCCTGAGCATGGCCCGGGCGTGATCGGCGGTCTGCAACAGGGCCGGGATGTGGAGCGGGAGGGCCACGCGCAACTCGGTCGCGTGATATTCCAGTTCTGCGAGGTCGATAAGCCCGACAGGCAGGTAGTCCCGGTACTCGTCCCACCAACCACGGACGCGGCCGCCAGTCATGGCAGCGAGTGCCTCCACCAGTGCTTCGTTGAAGCAGCCGTATGCGCGCGCGAGGGTGCGTACCCGGTCCGCGCCGACGGCGTAGCGGCCCGACTCGATGCTGCTGATCTGCGCCTGCTTGAGATCGAGAAGTTCCGCAGCAGCCGTCGACGACAGGCCCGACTGGTCGCGAAGCTTGCGGAGTTCGGCGCCGAGACGTCGCTGGCGCAAGGTGGGCGGGGTGCTGGGTGGCACGGTCCTTCTCTCGTCATGGCGCGCTTCCTCGCGTCACTCGCACGAGGGAAATGTGAAATCTACGCTCTGTTCGATATTAACTATCACATCGAGCCCTCTATGGTGAGTATCGCTGCACCGCCCAACTCCCGCCCTCACAAGCCGGAAGCGCACCTCCCCAGGCACTGCCACCGCAAGGCGCGGCCGTCGGGCAGCCGTATCCCTCCTCTTCCTCCCGGAGACCTCCATGCGCACCGTATCCCCGCCCGACACCTGGGCGTACGCCCTCCGCCTGCCGCATGACCCCAGAGCCGCACGCGTCGCACGTATGACCGTGCGGGCCGCGCTGAGCAGCCACGGTCGGCATGAACTCGTCGACGACGTCGAACTGTTGGCGTCCGAGCTGGTCACCAACGCCTACCGGCACGCCGGAGGGCCCTGCTCCCTGCGGCTCACCGCACTCGGCGACGGGCGGGTGCGGGTCGGGGTGTGGGACAACCACCCGTACGTCCCGGTGCTGTTCACCGATGCGGAAGCGAACGGGAGGCGCACCGTGCCGCCCGACGCACCCGGCGGACGCGGACTGCGCCTCGTGCGGGAGTACGCCGAGACATGGGGTGCCTGGTCGCTCGGGGACGTGCTGCCCGGCAGGCCCGGCACCGGGAAGCTGCTGTGGTTCGAGGTGGGCGCCACGAACCCGGCGTGACACAGCCCTCGGCCCCGCCGAGCCGTGGCTCGACGGGGCCGGGGACGGAAAGGACGGGCGGCGTCAGACGTTCACGCCGAAGTCCTGGGCGATGCCCACGAGGCCCGAGGCATAACCCTGGCCGACCGCGCGGAACTTCCACTCCGCACCGTTGCGGTACAGCTCGCCGAAGACCATGGCGGTCTCGGTCGCCGCGTCCTCCGACAGGTCGTAGCGGGCGATCTCCGTGCCGCCGGCCTGGTTGACGATGCGGATGTAGGCGTTGCGGACCTGGCCGAAGTTCTGCGAGCGGTTCTCCGCGTCGTAGATCGAGACCGGGAAGACGATCTTGTCGATGTCGGCCGGCAGGGCGGCCAGGTTGACGTTGATCGCCTCGTCGTCGCCCGCGCCCTCGCCCGTGCGGTTGTCGCCGGTGTGGACGATGGACTGGTCCGGCGTCTGCTTGTTGTTGAAGAAGACGAAGTGGGCGTCCGAGTAGACCTTGCCCTGGGTGTTGACCGCGATCGCGGAGGCGTCCAGGTCGAAGTCGGTGCCGGTGGTGGTACGGACGTCCCAGCCGAGGCCCACGGTGACGGCGGTCAGGCCCGGAGCCTCCTTGGTGAGCGAGACGTTGCCACCCTTGGACAGGCTTACAGCCATTGTTGGGAGTCCCTTCCCTCGTGTGCGTACGGCAAGAAAGTTACAGCTACCCCCAAGAACGACGAGGGGGGTACGCAAGGTTCCAGCTCGCTTTACTTTCTTTACTCGGATAATCGGGTGACGCGGACCCGGTGGGGGCGGGACCATGGACCGCATGTCCCCGATGTCCGGCCCGCATGTCGTCCGAGGCTCCGTCTCCCTCCCGGAGGCCGAGCTGATCTGGCGTTTCTCGCGGTCCTCCGGGCCCGGCGGGCAGCACGTCAACACCACCGACACCCAGGTCGAGCTGCGGTTCGACCTCGCCCGCACCCAGGCGCTGCCCGAGGTGTGGAAGCAGCGGGCGCTGGAGCGGCTGGCCGGGCGGCTGACCGACGGCGTCGTCACCGTCCGCGCCTCCGAGCACCGCTCCCAGTGGCGCAACCGCGAGGCCGCCGCCGTACGCCTCGCGGCCCTGCTGGCCGAGGCGACCGCGCCGCCGCCCAGGCCCCGCCGCCCGACCCGCGTCCCGCGCGGCATCAACGAACGCCGGCTGCGGGAGAAGAAGCAGCGCGCCCAGACCAAGCGGGGACGCTCCGGGCGGGGCTGGGAGTAGACCGGCGGGCCGAAGAGCCGGCGGCTCAGCCCAACTGCCGGTACCGCCCCCGGAAGTACGTCAGCGGACCGCCCTCCGCGCTCGGCACCCGTGCCGTGAGCACCCGGCCGATGACCAGCGTGTGGTCGCCGGCGCTCACCCGCTGCTCGGTGTGGCACTCCAGGGTCGCCAGCGCCCCGCCGACCAGCGGCGCGCCCGACTGCTCGCCGCGCAGGTAGGGGATGTCCTCGAAGAGGAGGCGGTCGCTGAGGCGGCCCTTCATCGCGAAGCGGCCGGCGATGTGCCGCTGGCTCTCCGAGAGGACCGAGACCGCCCACCGGGGCTGCTCGTCCAGCAGGTCGTCCATGCGGGAGCCCTCGCGCAGGCTCACCAGGACCAGCGGCGGGTCCAGGGAGACGGAGAGGAAGGCCGTCGCCGTCATCCCCACGTCCTCGCCGAGCGGGGCGCTGGGGTCGTCCGGGTCCAGGGGCGGCTCCTGCGCGGTCACCAGGACCACGCCCGAGGCCAGCCGGGACATGGCGGCGCGGAACTCGTCGTTGCTCACTCCCTCAGCATGCACGGCGGCGGCGGGGGAGGGAGAGGACACGGTGGCGGGGCTGGTGTGGGACACATCGCCACGCTAACGGCAGCCCCGCGGGGCCCGCATCGGGCTCCGGTCCCGGTCGGGAGACCTAGGACCAGGGGAGAGAACCACCACCCGAAATTTGCGTTCAGGAAACGCACAGGGAAAGTGCGGAAACATCACGCAATTGTTCATCTTCCGCTGTGACTTGAGTCACAAGAGGTAGGAATTGTTGACCCTGTGTACCGAGTGGGCAGCGCGCTGTGATTCAGTGGCGGGGAAGCTGCAAGAGCATCGTCGACCGCGTCATCGGGACCGCACCGTCGAGACCGGCGCGTCACCGAGCATGACGAGCGTCGAACCGCATGATCCGCATGATCCGGCAATGGCGCCGAAGATGACCCTTGATTCGCTGCGAGGTCTCGGGGGGAGGGCGAGCATGGAGACCGAGTCGGAGCCGTACGTCCGCCTTGCGTCGCTTCGGCAACTGCACCAGGCCATGGCCGACATGAACACGGCCCGCAGTCTGGCGGACACCCTGCAGACCGTCGCGGACGGCGTGGTCCACGCCCTCGGCTACGAGATGGCGTGCGTCAACCTGGTCCGCCCCGACGGCGACCTCGTCGTCGCCGCCTTCGCCGGGAACTCGGCCGCCGAGGCCCTCATCACCGGCCGCGTCGGCCCCCGCTCCTCCTGGGAGCGCCGCCTGAACATGGGCGAGCGGTGGGGCGACCTGATCTTCATCCCGCACACCGAGGGCTGGATCCTCGACGACGACGACGTACCGCAGTGGTACACCGACGGGCCCGCGCCCCGCTTCGAGGACGAGTGGCACCCCTCGGACCGGCTCTTCGCCCCCATGTACGCCCCCGGCCCGCAGGGCGGCGGCACCAGCGGCGAGCTGATCGGCGTCCTCTCCGTGGACCGCCCGCGCAACGGCCGCCGGCCCGGCGCCTGGGGCCGCGAGGCTTTGCAGATGTACGCGTTCCAGGCCGCCATAGCGATCAGCAACGCCCGGCTCCGCTCCAACATGCAGCGCGCCCTGGTCCGCCTGGAGCGCGAGCAGCAGGCCCTGCGCGCCAGCGAGGAGAGCTTCCGGCAGGCCTTCGAGTACGCCCCCTCCGGCATGGCCATCGCCGAGATGGGCGGCGACCAGCACGGCCGCATCCTGCGCACCAACGACGCGCTGTGCCGCCTGCTCGGCCGCCCCGCCTCCGCGATGCGCCGGTACTCCTTCTCCGACCTCGTCCACCCCGAGGACATCGGCACCCTGCTGCGCACCTCCGCCGAGGGCGGCCGGGCCGAGCTGCGGCTGCGCCGCCGGGACGGCTCCCACATCTGGACCTCGCTGCGCAACAGCGTCGTCGCCGACGCCGCCGACGGGCCCCGCTTCCTGCTCACCCACGTCGAGGACATCGAGGAGCGCAAGCGCCGCGAGCTGGCCCTCGCCCACCGCGCCTCCCACGACTCCCTCACCGGCCTGCCGAACTCCGCCGAGCTGCGCTCCCGCCTCTCCGCCCGGCTGTGCACCCGCCCCCAGTCGGCGCACCCCGCGGTCGACGCCATGGACGCCGCCTACGGGGACGCCCCGGCCGCCGACCCCGTCTTCGACTCCGGCGGCCACTACTTCGACTTCCCGCCCCACCCGGACCCGTACGAGGGTCACGACCACCACGAGCACGCGGTCACCCCCGAGGGCGACCGGGACGACGGCACCAAGGGGCTCGCGGTGCTCTTCTGCGACCTCGACGGGTTCAAGTCGATCAACGACCGGTTCGGGCACAACGCGGGCGACGCCGTGCTCATCGAGGTCGCCCGGCGGCTCTCCGGCGGCGTCCGGGACGGCGACACGGTGGCCCGGCTCGGCGGCGACGAGTTCGTCATCCTCGCCGACGGCCTCGGCCGGGCCGACGCCGCCGACCTCGCCGTACGGCTGCGCAACGAGATCATCCAGCCGATCCGGGCCGAGGGACGGGCCGTGCGGGTGGGCGCCAGCTTCGGCATCGGGTGGGCGCACTGCGGCATGACCGCCGACGAGGTGCTGAAGTCCGCGGACGAGCGGATGTACATCGAGAAACGATCTCGTCCCAAACAACACCGGCGGGCGGGATGATCCCCAGGTCAGCGAGTTGATGCGGCCCGAGTCACCCGTTCGGGTCACCGGCACCGGGTAGGCTCGGCCTCTCACCACGTACACCGCACCCGCACCGCACCTGGTTAGGAGACCT
This sequence comes from Streptomyces sp. NPDC090994, assembly GCF_044768905.1. Taxonomy (NCBI): domain Bacteria; kingdom Bacillati; phylum Actinomycetota; class Actinomycetes; order Kitasatosporales; family Streptomycetaceae; genus Streptomyces; species Streptomyces sp. NPDC090994. The sequence goes on along the minus strand of NZ_JBIVWS010000004.1, from coordinate 414,959 downwards.
AGGGATGACGCCCGGCAACAACGGCGCGAGCACGCCCGAGGACGACGACCCCTTCGGCTACCTGTACGCCGACGGGCAGGCCAACGGGGCCCAGCCGCCGTCCGGTGGCTACGGCTACCCCAACTCGGTCAACCGCGTGCGCCCGGTCGGTACCCGCCAGTACGGCGGACAGGCCGCCGCCCAGCAGGCCGCTCCGCCCCAGCAGGGCGCCTACGGCCGGCCGAACGCGCCCTACGGCGCCCAGAACCCGCACTACGCCGCCCCGGAGACGCTCCCCGGCGGCGCCCCCGCCGCCCCGCACCAGCAGCCGGGACACGGCGGCGGGCACGGGGGCGGGCACGGGGGCGGGCACGGCGGCGGGCGTCGCGGGCCCAACACCAAGGGCCTGCTGATCGGCGCCATCGCGGTGGTCGCCGCCGTCGTCATCGGCATCGGCATCGCCATGACCAGCAGCGGCGATGACGACGACAAGGGCACCGACCAGGCCGGCGGGGTCACCCCGACCCAGTCCCAGAGCAGCGGCGAACCCAGCCCGTCCGCCAGCGGCAGCGCGCAGAGCACCGGGGAACTGCCGACGACCGACGCGGCCGGCCTCCAGCTCAGTGGTGCCTCCACGGCGTCCGACGTCGAGGGCGCCGAGTCGGAGGGCGGCACGTACGTGACCGGCCTCGACCAGAGCGGCGCCTCGGCCACCTGGACCGTCAACGGCATCCCGAAGGCCGGTGTCTACACCCTCTTCGCCCGCTACAGCACCGCCGACGCCGACCAGTCGATGACGCTGACGATCAACGGCAAGGAGTTCGGCAGCAAGCTGAACCTCGGCAACTTCGCCCATGCCAAGGACGGCGACTACACCAAGGGCTGGACCCAGACCTACGCCTACCCGTCTCTCAACAAGGGCACCAACACCATCTCCGTCTCCTGCCAGGACGGCGACAAGTGCGACATCCTGCTGGACCAGCTCTGGCTGAAGGAAGGGCAGGTCACCAGCTGACCCGGCGGCAGGGCCGTCAGGCCGCGTCGGCCTCCGCCGTCACCGTCACCCGGCTCAGCAGCTCCTCGTAGGCCCGTTGGTCGTACTCGCCCGCCACCGGCGCCAGCACCGTCGCCGCCGACAGGGCGACCGCGCGGGCCAGCCGGTCCGGCCAGGGCAGCCGCTCGGCCAGGCCCGACAGCAGACCCGCCACCGCCGAATCCCCCGCGCCGGTCGGATTGCCGCGCACCCGGGCGGGCGGGGCGGCCCGCCAGCGGCCCTCCGCGGTCACCGCCAGCAGCCCCTCGGCGCCCAGTGAGGCGACCACGGCCCGGGCGCCGCGCCGCCGGGCGTCCCGCGTGGCCCGCAGCGGCTCGTGGGAACCGGTCAGCTCGGCCAGTTCGTCGGCGTTCGGCTTGATCAGGTCCGGGCGGGCGGCCACCGCCCGGCGCAGCGGCTCCCCGCTGGTGTCCAGCAGCACCGGCACCGCGGCGGCGCGCGCGGCGCGCACAAGACCGGCGTAGGCGCCCACCGGGACGCCCGGCGGCAGGCTGCCGCACAGGGCCACCGCCGAGACACCGCCGGCGAGCAGATCCTCGTACGCCTCCTGGAACGCGTTCCACTCGGCGGGGGTGATCAGGGGGCCGGGTTCGTTCAGCTGGGTGGTGTCGCCGGTGTGCTCGTCGACGACGGCTATGGTGCGCCGGGTGGCGCCGGTGACCGGCAGCAGCGCGTCGACCAGCCGGGGGAGGCCGGTGAGGCCGTCGCGCACGGCGCGTCCGGTGGCGCCGCCCGCGAAGCCGGTGACCGTCACCTCGTGCCCGAGGGCCGACAGCACCCGGGCCACGTTGATGCCCTTGCCGCCGGGCCGCTCGGTCACCTCGGTGACGCGGTGGGAGGCGTGCGGCGTGAGGCCGGGGACGCGGTAGGTGAGGTCGAGAGCGGTGTTCAGCGTGACCGTGAGGATCACCGGGCCGACCTCCCCCGACTACGTGCGGCGCCGCTGCCCTCGGCGGCGTGCGATGGTGCTCCGATCATGCCAAACGCGGGGCGGTCGGCCCAGTCCCGGGGGCGAGCGGACCGGGCCGGCCCGGGGACGGATCAGCCCAGTTGGGGATCGACCACCCAGGCGCCCCGGCGCATCACGCCCACCACGTCGAACGCGGAGTCCAGCACCACCAGGTCGGCATCCTTGCCCGGCTCCAGCGAACCCACCCGGTCGTCCAGGCCGAGCAGCCGCGCCGGGTTGGCGGAGATCGCCGCGACCACGTCCTCGACCGGCAGCCCGTCCACCGTCACCGCCCGCTTGAAGGCGCGGTCCAGGGTGAGCGTGGAGCCGGCGATCGAACCACCCTCCACCAGCCGGGCCACACCGTCCGCGACCTCGACCTCCATCGGGCCCAGCATGTAGCGGCCGTCGCCGAAGCCGGCCGCGTCCATCGCGTCCGTGATGAAGGCGACGCGGCCGGCCCCCGCGTGGTGGAAGGCGAGCCGGAGCGCGGCCGGGTGCAGGTGGACACCGTCGTTGATCAGCTCGACGGTGACCCGCTCGTCCTCCAGCAGCGCCGTGATCGGACCCGGGGCCCGGTGGCCGATCGGCGGCATCGCGTTGAACAGGTGGGTGGCGACCGTCGCGCCCGCGTCGATGGCCCGGAGCGTCTGCTCGTACGTCGCGTCCGTGTGCCCGACCGCAGCGATCACGCCGTGCTCGGTGAGCAGGCGTACGGAGTCCAGGCCGCCCGGCAGCTCGGTGGCCAGCGTCATCATCTTCGCGTGGCCGTGGGCCGCGTCGACGAGCTTGCGGACCTCGGCCGGGTCGGGGTCGCGCAGCAACTGCTCGTCGTGCGCGCCCTTGCGGCACGGGGAGATGAACGGGCCCTCGAAGTGGATGCCGGCGATGTCGCCCTGCTGGGCCAGCTCGGCGAGCATCCCGGCGTGCCGGGCCAGGAAGTCCAGGTCGCCGGTGACGGCGGAGGCGACGACGGTGGTCGTGCCGTGGCGCCGGTGGGTCTCGACGCCCTGGAGGACGTCCTCGGCGGTGCCCCCGGCGAAGGAGGCTCCGCCGCCGCCGTGGTTGTGGAGGTCCACGAAGCCGGGGACGATCCAGTGGCCGGTCAGGTCGATGACGTGGGCGTTCTCGGGGGGCTCGGCGGCAATGCGGGTGCCGTCCACCACTACTTGGCCCGCTGCCACGGTGCCGGTGGGGAGGACGACGTCGGCGCCGGACAGGATCAGGGGGGATGTGGGGGATGTGGGGGATGTGTCCGTCGCGGGGTGCGGGTATGCCGTGGCTGGTCGCGCTCCGCGACGGAGTCGCATGCCGGCGCTGTCCCGCGCCCCTGGGTCGACTGCCATCAGGACGTTTCCTCCGTACGGTCGAGTAGGTCCCAGGCCAGGAGACCGGCGCCGAGACATCCGGCGGTGTCGCCCAGGGCCGCGGGGACGATGTCCGGGCGGGTCTGGAAGGTGATCCGGCGGGTCACGGCCGCCCGCAGCGGTGTGAACAAGGTTTCCCCCGCCTCCGCCAGGCCGCCACCGATGATCAGTGTCCGGGGGTCCAGCAGGGTCAGCGCGGTGACCAGGCCGTCGGCCAGGGCGTCCACCGCCTCCTGCCACACCCGCGCCGCCCGTACGTCCCCGGAGGCGACGGCCTCGGCGCAGTCGGCGGCGTCCGCGTCGGGGTCGCCCGAGGCCGCCGCCCACGCCTGGCCGACGGCGCTCGCGGAGGCGTACCGCTCCAGGCAGCCGCGCTGCCCGCACGGGCAGGGGGTGCCGCCGGGGCGTACGACGACGTGGCCGATCTCGCCGGCGAAGCCGTGCGCGCCGCCCTCCACCCGGCCGTCGATGCCGATGGCGCCCGCGATGCCGGTGCCGAGGGGGACGAAGAGGAAGCGGTCGGTGCCCCGGCCCGCGCCGACGCGGCCCTCGGCGAGGCCGCCGGTGCGCACGTCGTGGCCGAGGGCGACCGGGATGCCGCCGAGCCGCTCGCTCAGCAGGGCGCGCAGCGGGACGTCCCGCCAGCCGAGGTTGGCGGCGTAGACGGCGGTGCCGTGCGCGTCGTCGACGATGCCCGGGACGGCGACACCGGCCGCCGCGGGCGGCGTGCCGAACCGTTCCGCCCCCAGGAGGCTCAGCTCGGCGGCGAACTCCAGGACGGACTCGACGACCGCCTCGGGCCCGCGGTCGCGGCCGGTGGGCCGGCGGGCCCGGTGCAGCGGCTCGCCGTCCGGCCCGGCCAGGGCGGCCTTCATTCCGGTGCCGCCCACGTCCAGGGCGATGACATGTCTCACGGGGAACAGTGTGGCCCGATGACCCGCGAGAGGTCTAGTCCACTGGTGTGGTGTAGACCTTGATCCGTTAAACGGACAAGGATCGGCGCAATCCGGTCGGCGAAGCGGGGAGCGAACAGTGCAGCGGCGTGGAAAAGGGACGATCGCGGTGGTGTCCGCCCTGGGCATGGCCGTGGTCCTCGGCGGCTGCGGCTCGGGCGGGTCGGACGAGGTGACCCTCCGCCTGGTCGCCGCCGACTACGGCGACAGCGAGTCCACCAGCTCCCAGCGGTACTGGGACGAACTGGCCGAGGCCTACGAGTCGAGCCACTCCGACGTGAACGTCGAGGTCACCGTCTACTCGTGGAACGACGTCGACCGGAAGGTCCGCGAGATGGTCGACGCCGGCAAGGCGCCCGACCTGGCCCAGATCGGCGCCTACGCCGACTACGCGGACGAGGGCCTGCTCTACCGGGCCGACGACCTGCTCTCCATCCCCACCCAGGCCAACTTCGTCTCCCAGCTCGCCGCCGCGGGCCAGGTCAAGGGGGTGCAGTACGGCCTGCCGTTCGCGGCCTCCACGCGCGTGCTGTTCTACAACAAGACCCTCTTCGCCAAGGCCGGCCTCTCCGCGCCCAAGAGCTGGGACGACCTCGCCGAGGCCGCCGAGGCGCTGAAGGAGCAGGGGGTGACGTACCCGTACGCGCTGCCGCTCGGGCCCGAGGAGGCGCAGGCGGAGACCATGCAGTGGCTGCTCAGCGGCGGAGGCGGCTACACCGACACCGTCGGCACCTACACCATCGACTCCGCGCAGAACGTCACCACCTTCACCTGGCTCAAGGACGAGCTGGTCGGCAAGGACCTGACCGGCCCGGTCGCGCCCGGCAAGCTCAACCGGGCGGACGCCTTCGCCGCGTTCGCCAAGGGCGAGGTCGGCATGCTCAACGGCCACCCGTCGCTGATGGCGATGGCCGAGAAGAACGGCGTGAAGTACGGCATGGTGCCCACCCCCGGCGTCGACGGGGAGAGCAGGAGCACGCTGGGCGTCACCGACTGGATGACCGCGTTCAAGAAGAACGGCCACCAGGAGGAGGTCGGCGACTTCCTCGACTTCGTCTACGACGACGACAACGTCCTCGACTTCTCCCGCCGCTACGACCTGCTGCCGGTCACCGCCTCCGCCTCCGAGACGATGGCGGCGGCCGAGGAGGACGAGCACCTGAAGCCCTTCCTCGACGAGCTGCTGACCTCCGAGCTGTACCCGGTGGGCGAGACCTCCTGGGCCACGGTCAGCGCGGAGATCAAGAAGAACATCGGCAAGGCGGTCGCCTCCGGCGGGGACCCGGAGTCGGTGCTCCGGCTGCTGGAGACCACCGCGAACCAGGCCGAGAGCGCCGGGTAGCGCGGGACGGCGCCGTCGCCCGCTGTCGGCGCCCGGCGTTACGGTGCGGACATGGATGAAGGTGAGCAGCAGCCGCTGGGGGAGCGGGAGCGGCGCGTCCTCGCGCTGGAGCGCCGCGGGTTTTCCGGCCCCGGCGCCAAGGAGCGCGTGATCCGCGAGGAACTGGGCCTCGCCCCCGTCCGCTACTACCAGCTCCTCAACGCCCTCCTGGACGACCCCCGGGCCCTGGCGGCGGACCCGGTGACGGTGAACCGCCTGCGCCGCGTCCGGGAGTCCCGCCGGGGGGAACGCTGAGGCGGTCCCCGAAACGGACGGGCCGCTCAGGCCGGCGCGTCACCGAGGCGGCCGGGGCACCGGGGCCCGCGGATCACCGGGGCCTGCGGATCACCGGGGCCCGCGGATCATCGGGGCCCGCGGATCGCCGACGCCCGTCCTGGTCCGGCTCGGGCCCGCCCCCGGTCCCGTTCAGGCCCGCGGATCGCCGACGCCCGTCCTGGTCCGGCTCGGGCCCGCCCCCGGTCCCGTTCAGGCCCGCCGATCACCAAGGCCCGCCCCCGTCCCGCTGACGCCGGCCGATCGCGGAGGCGTGCGACCCGTCCCGCCGGGATAGGTTCGCGGTATGGGCAGCCACACGGACGCAACCCCCGACCCGCTGGACCACCTGCCGGCACCCGCCACCGAGGCCGGGCGCGAAGGGCTCGACGGGCTCCTCGCCGACCCCGGCCGGGCGGTGATCGCGCTCGACTTCGACGGCACGCTCGCCGAGATCGTGCCCGACCCCGACCAGGCCCGCGCCCACCCCGGCGCGGTGCCCGCGCTGGCCGCGCTCGCCCCGAAGGTCGCCTCCGTCGCGGTGATCACCGGCCGCCCGGCCGAGGTCGCCGTCCGCCACGGCGGCTTCGCCGGCGTACCCGGCCTGGAGCACCTCGTCGTCCTCGGCCACTACGGCGCCGAACGCTGGGACGCCGCCACCGGCGCCGTCACCGCCCCGGCCCCGCACCCCGGGGTCGCCGCCGTCCGCGCCGAACTGCCCGGACTGCTGGCCGGGGCCCCGGACGGCACCCGGACCGAGGACAAGGGCCGCTCCGTCGCCGTCCACACCCGCCGGGCCGCCGATCCACAGGCCGCCTTCGAGGCCCTGCGCGCCCCTCTCACCGGCCTCGCCGCCCGCCACGGCCTGATCGTCGAGCCCGGCCGCATGGTCCTGGAACTGCGTCCGCCCGGCATGGACAAGGGCGCCGCCCTCCTGGACCACGTCGAGGGCATCGGCGCCGGCGCGGTCCTCTACGCCGGCGACGACCTCGGCGACCTCCCCGCCTACTCCGCCGTCGAGCGGCTCCGCACCGAGGGCACCCCCGGCCTGCTGGTGTGCAGCGGCAGCGACGAGGTGACGGAACTGAGGAAGCGCGCGGACCTGGAGGTGGACGGCCCGGCCGGGGTGGTCGCCCTGCTCGGCGCGCTCGCCCGGCGCCTGGCCTGAGACAACGTCACAGCGCGTCTCCCCGTGTGTCACAGGCCCGTCCTGACGCCACGCACGGGGCAACCGGCCCGGCGCCCCCGGGCCTCCTCCACGACGAGAAGCCGCCCACCCGGGCCCGCAACCGTGGAGGAGAGACCATGTCCGCTCGCAAGGCCCCGAAGTCCGCCCGCAAGGCCCCGCTGCTCGCCCTCGTCGCCCTCGCCGCCGGCCTCTCCCTCACCGCCTGCGGCGGTGGCGGCGACAGCACCGCGGCGTCCCCGGCCGCCGCGACCGCCGACGCGAGCACCCCGCCGGCCTCCGCCTCGGCCGGCGCGTCCGCCCAGGGCACCGCGGACGACACGCGCACGGACCAGGCCGCGACCACCGGGACCGACCTGAGCTGCACGGACCAGCTCGACTACGCCGACGACCCGCGCTCCAACGCGGAGATCAACTCCATCGGCGCCGACACGGGCACCTGCCCGGAGCCGCTGTCGGGCACGTCCACACAGGAGACCACGGAGTGCACGGACCAGCTGAACTACGCCGACGACCCGCGCTCCAACGCGGAGATCAACTCCATCGGCGCCGACACCGGCTCCTGCCCCGCACCGCTGTCGGGCACGCCCGCGGAGAAGACCTCGAAGTGCACGGACCAGTTGAACTACGCCGACGACCCGCGCTCCAACGCCGAGATCAACTCCATCGGCACGGACACCGGCTACTGCCCGGCGGTGCGGACGAAGTAGTGCGCGAAGCCGCCGCCCCTCAGCCCCGCAACGCCTCCAGCTGCTCCAGGAACCACCGCGCCGGCGGCAACGCGGTCGCCGCCGCCGCCAGCCGCTTCGACCGCTCGGCCCGCTCTCCCGCCGACAGGCCGAGCGCCTCGTGCAACGCCTCCGCCGTCCCCGTCACGTCGTACGGATTGACGGCCACCGCGTCCTCGCCCAGCTCCTCGAACGCCCCCGCCTCCCGCGACAGCACCAGCGCGCACCCCTCGTCGGAGACGACCGGCACCTCCTTGGCGACCAGGTTCATCCCGTCCCGGATGGGGTTGACCAGCGCCACGTCCGCCAGCCGGTAGGCCGCGAGCGACCGCGCGAAGTCGTCCTCGACGTGCAGCAGGACCGGCGTCCAGCCGTCCGTCCCGTACTCCGCGTTGATCTCCTCGGCCACCCGCCGCACCTCGGCCGTGTACTCCCGGTAGACCGCGAGGTCCTGCCGGGACGGGTAGGCGAACGCCACGTGCACCACCCGCTCGCGCCACTCGGGCCGGTCCGCCAGCAGCCGCCGGTAGGCCAGCAGCCCGCGCACGATGTTCTTCGACAGCTCGGTCCGGTCGACCCGCACGATGGTCTTCCGCCCCGGCCCGATCTGCTCCCGCAGCGCCGCCATCCGCTCGTCCACGTCGGCCTCGTGCGACCGCTCGCGCAGGAAGTCCGCGTCGGCCCCGAGCCCGTGCACCCCGACCACGGTGTCCCCGAGCCCGCCGACCAGCGCGTCACAGCACGCGGTGAACGCCTCGGCCCACCGCCGGGTGAGGAACCCGAGCCGGTCCGCGCCCAGCATCCCGCGCAGCACCTGCGCGGCGATGTCGTCGGGCAGCATCCGGAAGTACTCCACCGGCGCCCACGGCGTGTGCGAGAAGTGGCTGATCCGCACGTCCGGGCGCAGCTCGCGCAGCATCCCCGGCACCAGCGTCAGGTGGTAGTCCTGCACCAGCACGGCCGCGCCCTCGGCGGCCTCCTCGGCCAGCGCCTCGGCGAAGGCCCGGTTGAACGCCTCGTAGGACGCCCACTGCCGCCGGAACTCCGCGTCGAAGACCGGCTCCAGCGGCGTCTGGTACAGCATGTGGTGCACGAACCACAGCACCGAGTTGGCGATCCCGTTGTACGCGTCCGCGTGCACGTCCGCCGGTACGTCCAGCATCCGCACGCCGTCCTCGCCGGCCCCGCGCCGCACCGCCTCGCGGTCGCCGTCGGACAGCGCCGAGCACACCCACAGCGCCCCCGCGTCCGGCCCGATCGCCGACAGCCCGGAGACCAGCCCGCCGCCTCCGCGTTTCGACCGCAGCGAACCGTCCTCGCGGATCTCGTACGAGACGGGGCCACGGTTGGAGGCCACCAGTACCTGAGCAGCACCGAAGGTTGAAGCCATACGCCTCAACCTAGCCCGGCCGCCACCAGCTCAAACGTACGTTCACGCCACCTTGCGCCGCGCGTACTCCGCGATCTCCAGCATCGGTGGCCGTTCCTCGGTGTCCACCGAGAAGGTGCGCGGCTCGAACCCGTCCTCGCCGCGCTCGAACTGGGTCAGCGACGGCCGGATCAGATGGCCGCGGGCCAGCCGCAGCTGGGCGGTGCGGTAGATCGCGGCGGACATCCGGCCCAGCGCCTGCCCGTCCTGGTGCCGGTGCTTGCGCACCCCGACGTCCACCTGGGCCAGCGCGTCGAGCCCCACCAGGTGCAGCGCGTCCACCAGCATCCCCAGCTCCACCCCGTACCCCACGGGGAACGGCAGCCGTTCGAGCAGCGAGCGGCGGGCCGCGTACTCGCCGCCCAGCGGCTGCACGAACCCGGCCAGCTGCGGCCAGTGCATGTTCAGCAGCGGCCGGGCCATCAGCTCGGTGACCCGGCCGCCCTGCCCGGCGGCGGAGCCCAGCGGACGGTCGTACATGGCCTTGACCAGGTGCACGTCCGGGTCGGTGAGCAGCGGACCGACGATGCCGGTGACGAAGTCGGACGAGAACTCCCTCAGGTCCGCGTCCACGAACGCCACGATGTCGCCGCCCGTCACCAGCAGCGACCGCCACAGCACCTCGCCCTTGCCGGGCACGGGCGCGACGCGCGGGAGGATCTCGTCGCGGTGCGCGACGCGGGCGCCGGCCGCCGCGGCCACCTTCGCGGTGGCGTCCGTCGACCCGGAGTCGACCACCACGATCTCGTCGACCAGCGGCACCTGGCACATCAGGTCGTGCCGGATCGCGGCGACGATGTCGCCGACCGTCTCCTCCTCGTTCAGCGCGGGAAGCACCACACTGACGGTCTGGCCCGTGCGCTGCTTGGCGGCCAGTATCTGGTGGAGCGGCCGGTCGGACACGGACCAGGAACGTGCGCTGAGCCAACGCTCGACTTCTTCCAGCACGGTCTGCGGCTCCTCCCTGTACGGACCACGCATCCCTTATGTGATCCATCTCGCGCATCGGACGACTATCTCAACTGTCCTGGCCGTCGGTTACAGTCTTGAACAACGCGGATGACCATCGCATGTCGGGGGTGGCCGCCGCTGACAACCACATACAGCTCATCCAGAGGGGCAGAGGGACACGGCCCGATGAAGCCCCGGCAACCCTCCAGTCGGCACTCGTGAAGAAGCGAGGCTCCCGGCTCGGGAAGGTGCCAAATCCGTCTCACGGCGAGATGCGTCGTGAGGAAGATGAGGAGAAAGGGCCTCGCCTCCATGGCTGTGCAGACTGCCGAAAGCACCACCACTCCCGCCGCCTCCGTCGATCTCGGCCCCGCCACGGCGCTCTCCTGCCGGGAATGCGGCCACCGCGTGCCCCTCGGCCCGGTCTTCGCCTGCGAGGAGTGTTTCGGCCCGCTGGAGATCGCTTACGACTTCTCGTCCTACGACACCGAGAAGCTCCGCGCGCGCATCGAGGCGGGCCCCACCAACATCTGGCGTTACGCGCCCCTCCTGCCCGTCCCCGCCGATGTCGCGGACAAGCCCAACATCAACCCGGGCTGGACCAAGCTCGTCAAGGCCGACCGCCTCGCCGCCGAGCTGGGCGTCACCGGCGGTCTGTACGTCAAGGACGACTCCGGCAACCCGACGCACTCCTTCAAGGACCGCGTCGTCGCCCAGGCCCTGGAGGCGGCCCGCGCCTTCGGCTTCACCACCCTCTCCTGCTCCTCCACCGGCAACCTGGCCGGCGCCGTCGGCGCCGCCGCCGCCCGCGCCGGCCTGCGCTCGTGCGTGTTCATCCCGCACGACCTGGAGCAGGGCAAGGTCGTCATGGCCGCGATCTACGGCGGCGAACTCGTCGGCATCGAGGGCAACTACGACGACGTCAACCGCTTCTGTTCCGAGCTGATCGGCGACCCGGCCGGCGAGGGCTGGGGCTTCGTCAACGTCAACCTGCGCCCGTACTACGCCGAGGGCTCCAAGACCCTGGCGTACGAGATCTGCGAGCAGCTCGGCTGGCGGCTGCCCGACCAGCTCGTCGTGCCCATCGCCTCCGGCTCCCAGCTCACGAAGATCGACAAGGGGCTGAAGGAGCTGATCCAGCTCGGCCTGGTCGAGGACAAGCCGTACAAGATCTTCGGCGCGCAGGCGGAAGGCTGCTCGCCGGTCTCCACCGCCTTCAAGGCCGGCCACGACGTGGTCCGCCCCCAGAAGCCGGACACCATCGCCAAGTCCCTCGCGATCGGCAACCCGGCCGACGGCCCCTACGTCCTCGACATCGCGCGCCGCACCGGCGGTGCGGTGGAGGACGTCAACGACGAGCAGGTCGTCGACGCCATCAAGCTGCTGGCGCGGACCGAGGGGATCTTCGCGGAGACCGCCGGCGGCGTCACGGTGGGCGTGACGAAGAAGCTCATCGAGGCGGGGGTGCTGGACCCGGCGCTGACCACCGTCGTGCTCAACACCGGGGACGGCCTGAAGACGCTGGACGCGGTGGCGGGGACCGGGCTCACGGCGACGATCCGGCCGAACCTCGCATCGTTCCGCGAGGCGGGACTGGCGTGACGCGCCCCTACGTAGATTCCCTGACCGGAGGTTTCAAGTGAGTGTCTCTGTCCGCATCCCGACCATCCTGCGCACCTACACCGGCGGCCAGGCCGAAGTGACCGCCGAAGGGGCCACCCTCGGCGAGGTCATCGCCGATCTGGAGAAGAACCACACCGGCATCTCCGCCCGCGTCCTCGACGACCAGGGCAAGCTGCGCCGCTTCGTCAACGTGTACGTCAACGACGACGACGTCCGTTTCGAGCAGGGTCTGGAGACGGCCACCCCCGACGGGGCCGGCGTCTCGATCATTCCGGCCGTCGCGGGCGGCTGACGCGGTCACCCACCGTCCCCCGAATTGCCCCCTCCGCAATAGAAGCGGAGGGGGCAATTCCATGTGGTTGAGCGCGGTAGAGTTGGGGAACGCGCCGATGATCGCTAAAGCGTGAACTCCGAATTCCTGCCGTACGCCCGACCAGATGTAGCCAAACTGTGGGCGTACTTTGCGGCTTTTGTGGCCTTTGCGTGGCCCGACTTGCCCCGGATTCCTGCGATTTCTCGCCATATTCCGGACCGCTCCCGTCCAGATTTCTCGTCCAATTGACCTGTTGCAGAGGGCAGTTGGACAGATACATTCGGCCGCGGTCGACGCGTTCCGGCGCACGCCTCCAGAGCCTTTCGGGGGCGAGGTCTGACCCGGGTCCGCGAAGTGCGGGTCTGTGCAAGGGCCAGTAATAGGGGAGTTAGGCATGGCTCAGGGCACCGTCAAGTGGTTCAACGCGGAGAAGGGGTACGGCTTCATCGCGGTCGACGGTGGTGCGGATGTTTTCGTCCACTACAGCGCGATCCAGATGGACGGCTACCGCACCCTTGAAGAAGGCCAGCGGGTCGAGTTCGAGATCTCGCAGGGCCAGAAGGGCCCGCAGGCCGACATGGTCCGCGTCACTGCCTGATACGCGCGACCACCGCAGCGAAGGTCTTCTCCGGAGGGCCCGCGTCTCACCGAGGCGCGGGCCCTCCGGCATGTCCGACCCCTGCCCGGCCCCTGCCCGGCCCTGTCCGGAGCGTGCCCGGGCCGTGTTCGCGGGCGGCTGAGCGCCGCCCCCGATCCGGGGGAGGCGCTTGCACTCGCAGGGGTCGAGTGCTAATCATTGCGTTAGCACTCTGAAGGTGAGAGTGACAACGAAGGACCGGGTCGGTGAGGCCCGCGGGCCGCCGTGGGGAAGGAACCACGAGGCCGGCGAGCCGTCCGTCGCGGGCGCGGGCGCGGTCCGAAGGAATCACCCCCAGTCCTGGAGGGACCACTTCACATGGCCAAGATCATCGCGTTCGACGAGGAGGCGCGGCGCGGCCTCGAGCGCGGCATGAACCAGCTCGCGGACGCCGTCAAGGTGACGCTCGGCCCCAAGGGCCGCAACGTCGTCCTCGAGAAGAAGTGGGGCGCCCCCACGATCACCAACGATGGTGTCTCCATCGCCAAGGAGATCGAGCTCGAGGACCCGTACGAGAAGATCGGCGCCGAGCTGGTCAAGGAAGTCGCCAAGAAGACGGACGACGTCGCCGGTGACGGTACGACCACCGCGACCGTTCTCGCCCAGGCCCTGGTGCGCGAGGGTCTGCGCAACGTGGCGGCCGGCGCCAACCCGATGGCTCTGAAGCGCGGTATCGAGAAGGCCGTCGAGGCCGTCTCCGCCGCCCTCCTGGAGCAGGCGAAGGACGTCGAGACCAAGGAGCAGATCGCCTCCACGGCCTCCATCTCCGCCGCCGACACCCAGATCGGCGAGCTGATCGCCGAGGCCATGGACAAGGTCGGCAAGGAAGGCGTCATCACCGTCGAGGAGTCCCAGACCTTCGGTCTGGAGCTGGAGCTCACCGAGGGTATGCGCTTCGACAAGGGCTACATCTCGGCGTACTTCGCCACCGACATGGAGCGTATGGAGGCCGTCCTCGACGACCCGTACATCCTGATCGCCAACTCCAAGATCTCCAACGTCAAGGACCTGCTCCCGCTCCTGGAGAAGGTCATGCAGTCGGGCAAGCCGCTGCTGATCATCGCCGAGGACGTCGAGGGCGAGGCCCTGTCGACCCTGGTCGTCAACAAGATCCGCGGCACCTTCAAGTCCGTCGCCGTCAAGGCCCCGGGCTTCGGCGACCGCCGCAAGGCCATGCTCGGCGACATCGCCATCCTCACGGGCGGCGAGGTCATCTCCGAGGAGGTCGGCCTCAAGCTGGAGAACGCGACCCTGGACCTCCTGGGCCGCGCCCGCAAGGTCGTCATCACCAAGGACGAGACCACCATCGTCGACGGCTCCGGCTCCGCCGACCAGGTCGCCGGCCGGGTCAACCAAATCCGCGCCGAGATCGAGAACAGCGACTCGGACTACGACCGCGAGAAGCTCCAGGAGCGCCTGGCCAAGCTCGCGGGCGGCGTCGCGGTCATCAAGGCCGGTGCCGCCACCGAGGTGGAGCTCAAGGAGCGCAAGCACCGCATCGAGGACGCCGTGCGCAACGCCAAGGCGGCCGTCGAGGAGGGCATCGTCGCCGGTGGTGGCGTGGCCCTGCTCCAGGCCTCCCAGGTCTTCGAGAAGCTGGAGCTGGACGGCGACGAGGCGACCGGCGCCAACGCCGTGAAGCTCGCGCTGGAGGCCCCGCTGAAGCAGATCGCCGTCAACGGTGGTCTCGAGGGCGGCGTCGTCGTGGAGAAGGTCCGCAACCTCACCGTCGGCCACGGCCTGAACGCCGCGACCGGTGAGTACGTCGACATGATCGCCGAGGGCATCATCGACCCGGCGAAGGTGACCCGCTCTGCCCTGCAGAACGCCGCCTCCATCGCCGCGCTGTTCCTCACCACCGAGGCCGTCATCGCCGACAAGCCGGAGAAGGCGGGCGCCGCCCCGGCCGGCGGCGGCATGCCGGGCGGTGACATGGACTTCTGATCGACCCCGAGGGTTGATCGAGCGTCCTTCGTGCCGAGGGCGGCACCCCCTGTTGTTCCGACAGGGGGTGCCGCCCTCGGGCGTTTTTCCCTGGCCCCGGCGGCCACTGTGAGCCGGGTCACGGAGCGGAGGCGGCAGGAATGCCGTGAGCGGAGAGACGGGTTGTGCGGAGGGCCGCGTGTTGTATGCGTGTGCACATACCGTCCGGTTCCCCCCTCACGCCAAGGAGCCCCCCGTGACCGACGCCGCCTCCCGCGCCGCCGAGATCCTCTCCCGGCCCACCACCATCAACGGCCTGACCGTGCCGAACCGCATCGCGATGGCGCCCATGACCCGGATGTTCTCGCCGGGCGGTGTCCCGGGCGAGGACGTGGTGTCGTACTACGCCCGACGCGCCGCCGCCGGCGTCGGACTGATCGTCACGGAGGGGACGTACGTCGGTCACCCCTCCGCCGGGCAGAGCGACAGCGTGCCGCGGTTCCACGGGGAGGAGCAGCTGGCCGGGTGGGCGAAGGTCGCCGAGGCGGTGCGCGCGGCGGGCGGCGCGATCGTGCCGCAGCTGTGGCACATCGGGATGGTGCGCAACGACGGGGAGCCGCCGTTCGCCGACGCCCCGGCCGTCGGGCCGTCCGGGCTGCGGCTCGGGGCGGACGAGGTCACCGGCAAGGCGATGACGCAGCAGGACATCGACGACGTGGTCGCCGCGTTCGCGCAGGCCGCCGCCGACGCCGAGCGCATCGGGTTCCACGGGGTCGAGATCCACGGCGCGCACGGCTACCTCGTCGACCAGTTCCTGTGGGAGGGCACCAACCGCCGTACCGACGCCTACGGCGGGGACCCGGTGGCCCGTACGAAGTTCGCCGCGGAGATCGTGGCGGCGGTGCGGGAGCGGGTCTCGGCGCGGTTCCCCGTCATCTTCCGGTTCTCGCAGTGGAAGTCGGACAACTACGACGCCCGTCTCGCCCGGACCCCCGAGGAGCTGGACGCGATCCTCGCGCCGCTCGCCGCCGCCGGTGTCGACGCCTTCCACGCGTCCACGCGGCGCTACTGGCTGCCGGAGTTCGACGGCTCCGACCTCAACCTGGCGGGCTGGACGAAGAAGCTGACCGGCAAGCCCGTCATCACCGTCGGCTCGGTGGGGCTCGACGGCGAGTTCGGCAAGGCGTTCGCGGGCGAGGGCGCGGCGGTCAAGGGCCTCGACGAGCTGCTGGACCGGCTGGAGCGCGACGAGTTCGACCTGGTCGCCGTCGGCCGGGCGCTGCTCCAGGACCCGCGGTGGGCCGAGAAGGTGCTGTCCGGCCGCTTCGACGAGCTGGCCCCGTTCGACCCGGCGGCGCTGAAGACCCTGAGCTGAGCCGGTGCCCCGAGCCGGTGCCCTGGGCCGGGCGGGGCGCCCGCCGGGGCGTAGGGTCCGTGAGATCACCGACTGGCGTACGGCCGACGGTAACCAGTCAGGAGGGGTCGATGACGGACACGCAGGTCAGCGGGGGCAGCGGAGTCAACGGGGGCAGCGGGCTCGTGGTGGGCACCGCGGGCGGCGCGGTGCGCGGGCGCCGGGAGGACGGTCTCACCGTCTTCCGCGGCATCCCGTTCGCCGCGCCGCCGGTCGGAGAGGCGCGGTTCGCCGCGCCGCGCCCGGCCGAGGCGTGGGACGGCGTCCGGGAGGCGTACGCCTTCGGTCCGCCGCCCCCGCAGGACCTGCTGGTCCCGGGCCAGGCGGCGGCCGGGTCGGGCGACGGTGACTGGCTGACGGTCAACGTCTGGACGCCCGACGCCGATCCGGCCGCCCGCCGTCCGGTGATGGTGTGGATCCACGGCGGCGCCTACAAGCTCGGGCACGGCGGCAGCCCCGGTTACGACGCCCGCCGGATAGCCGCCGACGGCGACCTGGTCGTCGTCACCTTCAACTACCGGGTGGGGATGGAAGGGTTCGCCCGGATCGACGGCGCGCCCGCCAACCGGGGGCTGCTCGACCAGGTGGCCGCGCTGGAGTGGGTCCGGGACAACATCGAGGGATTCGGCGGGGACCCGGATCAGGTCACCGTCTTCGGGGAGTCGGCGGGCGCCGGTTCGATCGCCGCGCTGCTGGCCATGCCGAGGGCGGGCGGACTGTTCCGGCGGGCGATCGCGCAGAGCGTGCCGGGCACGTTCTTCTCCGACGAACTGGCCCGGGACATCGGCGCCGCCCTCGCCGCCGAGGCGGGGCTGCGCCCGACCGCCGCCGACCTCGCGACCGTGGACCCCGACCGGCTGGTCCGGGCCGGGCAGACGCTGGCCGCGAAGATGCCCGGGTACACCGGCCGCTGGGGGCAGGCCGCGCCGACGGTGACGCCGTACTCGCCCGTCGTGGACGGCGACGTCCTGCCGGTCCTGCCCTGGCGGGCGCTGGCCGACGGGGCGTCGCGGGACGTGGACCTGGTCGTCGGGCACAACCGCGACGAGTTCCGGCTCTTCGTCGCCATGGGCGGTCAGCTCGGGACGATCGGGGAGGAGCGGGCGGCGTCCGCGCTGCGGATGTACGCGCCGGGCCCCGGGGGAGAGGCCGCGTACCGGGCCGCCTTCCCGGACGCGGGCGCCGGGGAGCTGTACGAGAAGGTGCAGACGGACTGGCTGTTCGCCGTGCCGACGATGAGGCTGGCCGAGGCCCACCTGGCGGGCGGCGGCCGGGCGCACGCCTACGAGCTGACCTGGCCGGCGCCGGGCAACGGCGGCGGGCTCGGCGCCTGCCACGCGCTGGACCTGCCGCTGCTCTTCGGCACGTTCGACGCGGACCTGGGCGCGCTGCTCTTCGCCGGGGCGGAGCCCGACGAGGTGGCGCTGGCGCTGTCCGCCCGCTTCCGGGCGTCCTGGACCGCGTTCGCCCGGACCGGCGACCCGGGCTGGCCCGCGTACGACACCGGACGGCGGCTCGTGCAGGTCCTCGACACCGAGCCCGCCGTCGTCCCCTACCCGGAGGAGACGACCCGGCGGCTGTGGGAGGGGCACGACATCAGCGCGCTGCCGCTGCACGTGTGACCGGCAAGGTCACGGCATCGGTTCGATGTCCCTCCGCACCGGGTTCCCCCACACCCGCAGCACCTCGTAGTCCGTGAACTCGTGGACGAGGCGGTACGCCAGGGCCGGGCGGGGGCCCCGGCGCTCCGCCGCGAGGTACAGCTCGGCCTCGCGGCGGTCGCGGCGCGGGGTGCCGCACAGCTGCCACGCCTGGCCGTTCCACGCCTCCGGGAGCCAGCGCTGCTGGGGCTGGGGGCGGTCGTCGCGCAGGCCGTAGCGGGACTGGACCGGCTCGGCGGGACGGGAGCGGGCGGGGCCGCCGCTCCCGTACTCGGCGCGGCGGGCGGAGCGGCGCCGGGTCTCGCACAGCAGGCACAGGTCGGGGGCGGCCTCGTCCACTGGCCCGCCCGGATGCTCGGGGCAGCGGGTGCTGGGGGCCGTCGTCGACGCGCTCTCCTCCAGCAGGTCCAGGGCGCGGCGCAGATCGCCCCGCATCTCGTGCAGCTTGGCGTCGGGGGTGTCGGTGGTCAGGGCCTCGCCGTGCTCACCGAGCAGGCGCAGGGCACGGCCGAGGGCGGTGAGCTGGGCGTGGTTCATGGCTCCGGTCCGGGGGGTGGTCCGTGGTCGGTTCGGCGGAGGTCCGCGGGGCGGACGCCATGGCCATGGTAGGCGGCGGGCGGGGCCGCCTGAACGGGCACGCGGACTACCCCGCAGTCCCTTCCCCGCCGGGTGTGCGGTCCAGTAGGCAAGGTGCGGGCCGTGCGGAGGCGCACGCCACCTGCTCAGGGGAGAGGGCACACGATGCACCAGCATGGAGGCGGCCGGCCGAGGGAAGAGCATCCCGTCGGCACCGGGCTGCCGGTTCCCGCGCCGCACCGGCGGACGCCGGATGTGCGGGCCCTGCAGCGCCTCGCCGGGAACGCCGCCGTCGCCCGCGCCGTCGGCCGCGGTCCCGGGACCCGCGCCCCGGTGCAGCGCACGCTCGTGGTCGGACAGACGAACTTCACCGATCACTACCGGCGCAGGACGCGGCAGCTGGAGGAGGACCAGCACTCGACGGTCGTCGACGACCTGTCGGGTCAGGCGCACGCGTTCCTGAAGAAGGCGGTCGACAAGGACTTGTCGCCGGAGGAACGCGAGCGGTTCATGAACCAGGAGGGCCCGATCGTCGACCAGCTGAAGAAGGCGATCGTTTCCCCGGTCGGGCACAAGGGCTACCACCCGGCCCTCAAACGGGACGTCGGTGCCCATCCGGACTTCGGGGCGAAGAACCACAAGATCCTGGTGAACGACTACGCGGAGCTGGCCCGTCACCTCATGGGCTGGGTCGCCGCCAAGGGGAACCGGAAGAAAGAGAAGGAGATGGCGCAGGCCATCCAGGACGAGGGGGAGGTCGAAGTCTTCCTGGATGTTCTGCTGAAGCGTCTGTACCTCCACTTCGAGGACAAGAAGAACGAGCGCCGCGGGCAGGGACGCTTCACGGAGGAGAACGAGCAGAAAATGGTGCGCGAGCTGACCAGGACCCTGCCCGGGACCTATGCGACGTACTTCGGCGGCGACAAGTTCAAGGGCACGCGGCTGCGCCCCGCGTTGCTGGGCAACGGCGGTTACCTGGCGGTGATGCAGACCCCCGAGAAGTTCGGCTTCCGGGACAAGCTGATCACGCTGCACGACCTCCAGGAGTACTTCGGGAGGGCCGACCGCGGGGAGCCGACCCAGGGCACCGACTGGCTGCCGGAAACCAGCAGGCAGGAGCTGCAGAGCACCGCCGGCTTCGACGCCGAGGGGAAGCGGCGGACCACCTCGGACCGTGGCAACACCACCCTGAGGAGACCACCGGTGGGCGTGTCCGCCCGCCAGCCCTCCGTGCGCAACGAGGACAGTGAGACCACCAAGCTGGCCCGCGCCAAGAACATGCCGGTGTGGGCGGGGCAGTCCTTCCGGGCCGCCCGCATGATGAAGATGGCGCAGACGGCCGGAGCGTCACAGGAAGAGATCGCCGCGGTCGCCTGGGGCGTCTTCTCCTTCTGGCGGGTCCACTACGATCACACGTCCACCCTGGCCTACCACACGTTGCACGAAGTCATGGACATCGCCCAGAACTTCGGCGTGCCCTACGACATGGACGCGCCGTACGAGGGCGGGTCCATGCCGAGCGGGCGGCGGCTCCGGCAGCGGTTCGTCGCCCTGGCCGACGAGCTGACGACCGCGCACCAGGAGGCGGACGCCGAGATCAAGGCGATCGAGTCCGACCCCGGCCGGGCGGACCACCCCGAGGTAGCGGAGTTCCTGGCCGTGGCGACGAGCGCGCGCCGGCAGCTCGACACGCTGCGGTCGATGGTCCAGGAACGGGCCGACGCCTTCGCGGGGTGGGAGGAGGGCACGCTGGATTCCCAGGGCAAGAGGCGGCTGGTGGAGGAGAGCCTCCGTTCGCTGCAGATCGTCAGGGCGCACGTGGAGATGCTGTCCGACGCGATGGCCAAGCGGCGGCCCCGGTAGCTCCCCGAGGGCAGGGGACGGGGGCCGGACGGGCAGCGGTCGGACGGGCAGCGGCAACGGGTCAGCGCGCCCCGCGCTCCGGCGCGGCGTCGTGCGCCGGTCCGCCCGTCCCCGGCCGGTCCACCTCCGGCCGAGGCGGGCCCGCCTCGGCCGTGCGGCGGGGGAAGCCGAACGCGTACGTCGTCAGGAAGCCGGCCGCATAGCCCGTCACCAGCCCGCCCGCGTACACCCCCGCCGCCACCGCGAGCCCCCGGTCCCCGGCGAGCAGCGGGAACAGGGCCCAGCCGGACGGGCCGATCGCCGTCGCCCCGACCTCGGTGCCGAGCATCGCGAACAGGCCGACGAACGCGCCGCCCGCCGCGCCGCCCACGCAGGCCGTCAGGAAGGGGCGGCCGAGGGGGAGGGAGACGCCGTAGATGAGGGGTTCGCCGACGCCGAGCAGGCCGGCCGGGAGCGCGGACCTGATCGTCGTACGCAGGGACGTGTCGTGGCGCAGCCGGACGTAGACCGCGACCGCCGCGCCGACCTGGCCCGCGCCCGCCATGGCCAGCAGCGGCAGCAGCACGGTGTGGCCCTGCTGGTCGATGAGGGTGGTGTGCAGGGGGATCAGGGCCTGGTGCAGGCCGAGCATGACCAGGGGGAGGAAGAGGCCGCCGAGGAGCAGGCCGGCCAGGACACCCGTGGTCGTCAGCAGCCAGGTCGCCGCCGTGCCGACGGCGGACGCGACCTCGCCGGCCGCGTACATCAGGACGTACAGCGTGGCCAGGCCCGCGACCAGGACAGTCAGGGTCGGGGTGAGCAGGACGTCCAGGGTGCCGGGGAGGCGGGCGCGGCACCACTTCTCGACGTACGTGCCGAGCAGCGCCGCCGCCAGCGCGCCGAGCACCCCGCCCTGGCCGGGGGCGAGCGGGGCGCCGAACGCGGTGACCTGGGCGACGCCCGGATAGACCACGACGGCGGCGACCGCGCCGCCCAGCACCGGGGTGCCGCCGAACTCGCGGGCCGTGTTGTGGCCGACGAACACCGCGATCAGCGCCATGAAGGCGGCGGACAGGGCGGTGAGGGCGGGGGTGAGGCCGGGCAGCCAGTGCAGGTTGCGCAGGAGGCCGGCGGCGCCGGCGAGCATGCCGCAGCCGATCAGGGCCGGGATGAGCGGGACGAAGACGTTCGCCACGCGCCGCAGCCCCCGTTTCAGCGGGGTGGCGTTGCGCTCCTGCTGCCGCGCCTTCAGCGCCGCGCCGCGCCGGGCGAGGGCGTCGGCCGTGTCATCCTCGCCCGTTCCCGTTCCCGTTCCCGTTCCCGTTCCCGCTCCCTCGCTCCCGCCCGGCAGCAGCGCCTCGAACGCCTCCGTCACCCGCCCGACCACCCCCGGCCCCAGCACCACCTGGTACGCCTCCCCGTCCTCCACCACGCCGAGGACGCCGGGCAGCGCCCGCAGTTCGGCGTCCCGCACCCGGGCCCGGTCGGCCAGGACCAGGCGCAGGCGGGTCACGCAGTGGGCGACGGAGACGACGTTGGCGGGGCCGCCGACCAGGGGGAGGAGGGCGGTGGCGGTGGCTCGGGGGTCGTTGTGCACCCCCCGAGCCTGCGGCTCACCGCTCCGTCGCGGCCAGCGCGGCGCGCAGCCGGCCGCCGGAGTCCTCCAGAAGGCGGGCGGCCGTCGGGCCGTCCACCCCCGCCAGCAGGATCAGCACCGCCTGCTTGACCTCGCCGCCGGCCGCGTCCAGCGCCCGCTCGATCTCCTCGTCCCCGGCGCCCGTGGCCTGCGCGACGATCCGCCGGGACCGGGCGCGCAGCTTCTCGTTGGAGGCGCGGACGTCGACCATCAGGTTCCCGTACGTCTTGCCGAGCCGGATCATGGTGATCGTCGACAGCATGTTGAGGACCAGCTTCTGGGCCGTGCCCGCCTTCAGCCGGGTGGAGCCGGCGATCAGCTCGGGTCCGGTGACGACCTCGATGCCGTGCTCGGCGGCGGCGGCCAGCGCGCTGCCCTCGTTGCAGGCGAGCCCGACGGTGAGCGCGCCGAGCGCGCGGGCGTGCGCGACGGCGCCGACGGCGTACGGGGTGCGGCCGGAGGCGGAGACGCCGACCACCGTGTCGTCGGGGGTGAGGCCGAGCGCGTCCAGGTCGGCGCGGGCCAGCTCGGCGGAGTCCTCGGCGCCCTCGACGGAGGTGACCAGGGCGTCCGGTCCGCCCGCGATCAGGCCGAGGACCTGCCCGGGTGCCGTGTCGAAGGTGGGCGGGCACTCGGCGGCGTCCAGCACGCCGAGCCGTCCGGCGGTCCCGGCCCCCGCGTACACGAGCCGCCCGCCGCGCTCCATCCGTACGGCGACGGCGTCGACGGCGGCGGCGATCTCGGGCAGCCGCGCGGCGACGGCGGCGGCGACCCCGGCGTCCTCGCCGTTCATGAGCCGGGCGATGTCGAGGGTGGGCAGCCGGTCGATCTCGGCGAGGTCCGGCCGGAACGCCTCGGTGGAGAGGGAGTCCAGCTGGGAACGGAGGTCGGGGGTGGAGGTCATGGAGAGACAGCCCTTTTCAAGGTCGGTGCCGATGGCGCCCCCGAAAGGGGCGCGGGGAACTGCGCGAGCAACCACGGCGAACCCGCGGCCGCCCACAACGATCAAGCCCTGCGACGCCCCGACCCGTGCCGGTGGGCCAACGCCTCGTAAGACGCCGACAACGCCGGCCCCGCCGCCTCGTACGTCCGCTGCGCCACCCCCACGAACAGACAGTCCACCACCAGCAACTGCCCCGTCCGGGAGGACATCGCCGCCGGCCGCAGCTCGCTCTCCCGCGCCGTGGACGTCGTCAGTACGTGATCGGCGTACTGCGTCACCGGCCCGTCCGGCCGTCCCGTGACCGCCACCGTCGTCGCCCCGCGCTCGAAGGCGACCCGCAGCGGCTCGATGACGTCCCCGGTCGAACCGGAGTGCGTGATGGCGACGGCGACGTCCCCGGGGCGCAGCTGCACCGCGTTGGTGACGGCGAGGTGCGGATCGGAGTGCGCGTGGGCTATCAGCCCTATGCGCAGCAGCTTCTGGGTGAGGTCCTGGGCGACCAGCCCCGACGCCCCGATGCCGTACACGTCGGTGCGCCGGGCGGCGGCGAGCGCGGTGACCGCCGCGCCGAGCTGGGCGGTGTCCAGGCCGGCCGCCGTGTCCGCGAGGGTCTGCTGCTCGTCGAGGGCGAGCTTGGCGACGACGTCGGCGATCGGGTCGTCCACCGCGATGTCGGTGGTGATGGCGGGCGCCCGCCCGGACTGCTGCGCGGCGGCGAGTCCGGCGAGGGCGAGCCGCAGGTCGCGGTAGCCGGGGTAACCGAGCAGGCGGGCGGTGCGTACGACGGTCGCCTCGCTGGTGCCGGTCAGCTCCGCGAGTCCGGTGACCGTGAGCGCGGCGCAGCCCGCCGGGTCCCGCGCGACGGCCTCGGCGACCCGCTGCATGGAACGGGTCATGGACGGCGCCAGGGTGCGCACCTTGGCCGCGAGCGCGGCGGGCGCGGGCGGCACGGACCGCGCGGTCGGCACACCGGCGGTTTCTTTCACCCCGTCAGTCATGGGTGAAAGATATTTTCGTTCCGGTGCCGGGGCAAGAGTGCGCACAATGGGTGCATGAACCCCATCAGCCCCCTGGAACAGGCGCTGCACGCCGCCCGCGCCCTGGTCCTCGCCGACCTCGTCGCCGGCGAGGTCGCCGAGGCGGACGTCGTCTCGCTCGTGGAGGAGTCCGTCGTGCAGCGGCGCTGGTGGGTCGAGCAGTGGCCGGACGGCGCCCCGTTCGTGGCGGGGCTGGTCGCGCAGGACGTGCAGGACGCGCTGCTGGAGCGGTACGGCCGCTGGCCGCTGTGCCCGGTGTGCGGCACCGGCGACCCGCACGCCCTGGACGTCGAGCCGGAGCTGGGCCCCGACCCGCACTGGGTGTGCTCCGAGGCGGGCGTCAAGGTCGCCGCGGTGGGCTCGCTGGGCACGGCCCTCGGCGGCCCGGGGACCTCCTCGTGACCGTCTACGTCGATCCGCCGACCTGGCCCGGCCACGGGCGGATGTGGTCCCACCTGGTCAGCGACGTCTCCTACGACGAACTGCACGCCTTCGCGAGCCGCCTGGACGTGCCCCGCCGGGCCTTCGACCGCGACCACTACGACCTCCCCGCCCACCGGTACGCGGACGCCGTACGGGCCGGCGCGCTGGAGGTGAGCAGCCGCGAGGTGGTGCGGCTGCTGCGCGGGGCGGGGCTGCGCCGCCCCAAGCGCGGCGCGCGGGCGGCCGGGGGCCGGCCGTGACCACCGGACGCCTCGGCCCCGGACGGCCTCAGCCCCGCAGCTCGTAGGCGAACAGTTCCGCGTCCGCCGGGTCCTCCGTCGGCACCCGGGTGAAACCGGCCCGCTCCAGCACCGCCTGCGAGGCGTGGTTGTCCGGCTCGGTGCGGGCGAAGACGCGGCGCACCCCGGGCCGGGCCAGCGCCCACCCCGACAGCGCGCGCAGCGCCTCGGTGGCGTAGCCGTGGCCGCGCGCCGCCTCGACGAGGTCGTAGCCGACCTCCACCCGGCCGTCCTCGTCGGGCGCCCCGTGGAAGCCCATCGCGCCGACCGCAAGCCCGTCCGTGCGGCGCACCAGCGCGTACATCCCCCACTCGGGCCGGTGCACGCCCCCTTCGTACGCCTTCACCACCATCCCGGCGCCCTCGCGCGTGCCGTCGACCGGCCCGCCCCCGGCCCAGGGGAAGCCGCCGTCGCCGCCGAGGGCGAGGTCGTTCGCGGCGGCCGGGGTGATGCCCTCCAGGACGAGCCGCTCGGCCGGGAGCACCAGGTTGTTGCACCACTTCCACCCGGTCACCGGGGCCCGGCCGGGCAACTCGCCCCGCCCGGTGGCCCACAGCAGCGTGCGCCAGGCGTCGGTGCCGGGCCGCACGTGCGGGAAGATCCGCGTCAGGACGTACGCGCACGACTCGGCGGACGGCTCGTACGCCACGCCGAGGCCGGTGGCGATGTCGTGGGTGTGCAGCAGGACTTCGGCGACCCCCATGGCGGCGAAACCGTCCCGGTTCGCGTCCCGGAAGGGGTACGGGTGGAAGGCGCGGACGTCGCGGGGCGTGGTGCGGACGGTGGCGGCGAGCAGCGCGCCGGTGGTCCGGACGACGTGGAGCAGGCCCTCGTTGCCGGTGCCCTCGTCCAGGGCGAGCCCGAAGGGGACGTACGCGTCGGCGGCCCGCCCGGCCAACTGGCCCGCGTAGGCGAGGAGATCCTCCGCGATGTGCGTGGCTGTCTCCCGGCAGCTCCACTCCAGCCGCCCGGCCCGCACCGCCTCCCAGTCCCGGTCCGCCACCGTGCCCAGCACCGCCACGGCGCCCGCGACGGCCGCCTCCACCTGTTCCCCGCCCAGCTCGCCCGTGTTCCGCATGGCGGGCAGGCTACGGGGCCGGGGAGCCGTCCGGCGACAGCATTTCCAGCTCTCCGGCGAGGTTGTACCGGGCGGTCGCCTCCCACTCACCCTGCCCGTACGGCGTCCGGAACAGCCGGGGCAGGCCGAGGAGTTGGCGCAGGACCGCCGCCCGGCCGGTGCGGAAGGCGTCGTCCGGCACGAAGTGGTACTCCTGGCGGACGGCCGCGGTGTAGGCGGCGTACGCCGACGGCGGCGCGGCGAGGATCGCCAGGTCGGCGTCGCACAGCACCTGCCCGTTCCGGTCGTCGCCGGCCGGGTCGTGGGTGACGGTCAGCCGGACGAGCCGGGCCACCTCGGCGGTCACCTCCGGCCCGACCCCGGCCTCGGGCAGGGCGCGCTCGGCGAGCCGCGCCGACCGCTCTTCGTTGGTCGAGCGTTCGGGCAGGTAGACCGCGTCGTGGAACCAGGCGGCTAGGCGTACGGCGGCCAGGTCGTCGGCGTACTCCCGGAGCGTGTCGATGTGGTCCAGGACCGCCGTCAGGTGCTCGACGGTGTGGTAGCGGCGCTGCGGCTCCGACCAGCGGCGCAGCAGCGCGTCGGCGTACCGGTACGGCTCGGGGAAGCAGGCGCCGTCCCGCGCGGGGAGCAGGGCGCGCAGCCAGCGGGCGCGGAGGTCGTCGAGGTCGGCCATGTGCCCATTCTCCCGTGACCGGGCGCCGAAGCCCCCCTAGCGTTGACGTCATGACGACACCTGCTGACGTGCACGACGTACGCGACCCCGAGCTGCCCGGCCGGCTGCTGGCCGTCGAGCGGGACGCGCTGGTGCCGCTGCTGCGGTCCCGGGCCGACGAGGACTGGGGGCTGCCGGTGGCGGCGTGTCCCGGCTGGAGCGTGCGGGACGTGCTGGCGCACTGCTCGGCCGCGCTGGCCCGGGTGGTGGAGAACCGTTTCGAGGAGGGCGTCTTCTCGCCCGAGGCGAACGAGCGGGACATCGCGGAGCGGGCCGAGTGGCCGTCCGCCCGGATCGTCGACGAGCTGGAGCGCGGCATGACGGACGCCGGGCCGGTGATCGCGCGGGCCGGCGGGGCGCTGGACAAGATCGCGTTGGGGGAGTGGGTGCACGCGGGCGATGTGCGGGTCGCCCTCGGGGAGCCGGGGGCGTACGCCGGGCGCGGGCTGCCGCACGCCCTGGCGCTGCTCGCCTCGGTCACCGCCGCTGTCGGCCATGTGCCGCTCCACGCCGACCTGGACGACGCGGACGAACCGCTGAAGCTGGGGGAGGCGAGCGGCGCGCGCCCGCCGGGGCGTTTCATCGGCGACGCGGCGACCCTCGTACGGCTCTACGCGGGACGGCCGGTCGACGGCGCGGCCTACGAACTGGCCGGGGTGGAGGAGCGGGAACTGGTCATCTTCGGGTGAGGTGAGCCCGTGCGCCGGGGGCGCGCGGGCTCGGGACGCTAATCTGTCCGGTGATTGGACTAGACCTGTAGCCGCGCCGGTGGACGCCGGTGGACGCCGACGAATGGGGCCCCATGAGCAAGCGTGCAGTCCTGGAGGTGATCGCCCTCGACGTCGAGGACGCGGTCGCCGCCCGGGCCGGAGGCGCGGACCGCCTCGAACTGGTCACCGACATGGCGGCCGACGGACTCACCCCGTCGGCCGCGACCGTCGCCGCGGTCCGTGCCGCCGTCGACATCGACGTACGCGTGATGCTGCGGCTCGCGGACGGCTTCGCCGCCGGGTCCGCCGAGGACGTGGCGCGGCTGGTGCGGGTCGCGGGGGAGCTGCGGGAGGCGGGGGCCGACCAGTTCGTGCTGGGGTTCCTCGACGCGGACGGGGACGTGGACCTGGCGGCGGTGGAGCGGCTGGCGGCGGTCCTCGAAGGGTGCCGGTGGACGTTCCACCGCGCCATCGACCGGGCCGCCGACCGGGCCGCCCTGCGCAAGCGGCTCGCGGACTTCCCCGGCCTGGACACGTATCTGACGGCCGGGGCGGCCGGCGGGGTCGACGAGGGGCGGGACGTGCTGGTCGCCGAGGCGCGCCGGCAGGGCGAGCCCGGCTACGAGCAGCAGCTCCTGGTCGGGGGCGGGCTGCGGCTGGACCACGTGCCGCGGCTGCTGGACGCCGGGATCGACGGGTTCCACATCGGCGGGGCGGCCCGGCCCTCCGGGTGGGGCGGGCCGGTCTCGGCGGAGGCGGTCGCTCAGTGGCGGCGGGTGCTGGGGGACTGAGTGTGGGCTCCCGCGCGCCGGCGTCCGCGGGGGTGGGGGGCGCGGCCCGGCGCTCGCCGGGGGCCGCCGCGCCCACCCGTGCCGCCCCCGCTGCTACGCGGCTACGCCGCGAGTTGCTGCGGCAGCGGACCCGTATGCGTCACGATCAGCCCCGACACCGCCCGCGTGAGGCACACGTACAGCCGCCGCAGCCCCGTCCGCTCGTCCGGCTCCCCGTCCACCACCGCCCCCGGCTCGTCGAGGACCACGTAGTCGTACTCCAGGCCCTTGGCCAGCGAGGCCGGGACCAGGGTCAGCCGGGCGCCCTCCGTGGTCTCCTCGCCCGGCGCGAGGTGTCCGACGCCCGCCTCCGTCAGCTCCCGCGCCAGCCCGGGGACCCGGACGTCGGCGGCGATGAGCCCGACCGACCCCTCCCGGCGCAGCAGCTCGCGGCAGGCCGCTACCACGTCGGCCGTACCGCCGGCCGCCCGGACCTCGAAGAAGCCGGGGTTCTCCCGGACCGACGCCACCGGCGTCAGCCCCGGCGCGATGTGCGGCAGCAGCCGGGAGGCGTACGCGATCACGTCCGTCGGCACCCGGAAACCGGCCGTCAGCTCCTCCACCACCGCCCCCTCCTTGCCCAGGTGGGCCAGCGCCTCCCGCCAGCTCCGGGTCGCCCACGGCGTGGTGCCCTGCGCCAGGTCGCCGAGGACGGTCGCGGAACCGGTGGTGCAGCGCCGGCCCACCGCCCGGTACTGCATGGGGGAGAGGTCCTGCGCCTCGTCCAGGACGACGTGCCCGAGGGAGTGCGTGCGCTCGATCAGATCCGCCGCCTCGTCGATCAGCACCGCGTCCGCCGCCGACCACTTCGCGGTCTTCACCGACCGGGCCGGCTTCGCCCACAGCACCGCCTTCCGCTCGTCCTCCGTGAGCAGCCCCTCGGCGTGTTCGGCGAGGAACTCCGGCTCCGACAGCAGCCGCAGCACCAGCTTCGCCGGGTCCACGGCCGGCCACACCGCCTTCACGCACGCCTTGACCGCCGCGTTCCGCGCCACCGCGTTCTGCACCCGGTCGTCCGGGGCCTCGCCGGCCCGCTCCATCTGCACCAGCACGGCGTGCGCGATGCGCTGCGGCAGGGCCTCGCGGGCCGCCCCGTACCGGATGTCCCGGTCCAGCAACTCCCGTACCAGCTCCTCCACTTCGTACGCCGCCACCCGCCAGCGCCGCGAGCCGCGCACGACGACGACCGGCTCGACGGGCATCGAGACGTGCGAGTACAGCGCCCGGCGCAGCACCTCCGCCATCCGCGCGTCGCCCTTGACCACCGCCGTCGCCGCCTCGTCGGTGCCGCGCACCTCGACGTGGGCCACCAGGTCGTCGACGGTGGCCTGCCGGACGGTCAGCTCGCCGAGCGCGGGCAGCACCTGCTCGATGTAGTGCAGGAAGGACCTGTTCGGCCCGATGACGAGGGTGCCGGTGCGGGCGAGCCGCTCGCGGTGCGCGTACAGCAGGTACGCCACCCGGTGCAGGCCGACGGCGGTCTTCCCGGTGCCGGGACCGCCCTGCACGCAGACCGAGCCGGACAGCCCGGCGCGCACGATCTCGTCCTGCTCCGGCTGGATGGTGGCGACGATGTCCCGCATCGGACCCACGCGGGGCCGCTCGATCTCCCGCTGGAGCAGCTTGCTGGTGGCCGCCGCCTCGGCCGGGTCGGTCAGCCGCTCGTCCTCGTACGCGGTGATCTCGCCGCCGGTGTAACCGAACCGGCGGCGCAGTTCGACGTCCTTCGGGTCCTTCTTGGAGGCCTGGTAGAACGGCTGCGAGACGGGCGCCCGCCAGTCGATGACCATCGGGTCGCCGTCGGCGTCGTGGACGTGCCGCCGCCCGATGTAGAAGCGCTCCCCTTCCGCCCCCTCGGCCCGCTCCGCCCCCGGCGCGTGCGCGTAGTCGAGGCGGCCGAAGAACAGCGGGGTGTCGCTGAGGTCGGCCAGGGCCTTGACGCGGTCCTCGATCTGCCGTTCCAGGACGGCGGCGTTGACCCAGTTCGCGGTGACGTCGCTGATGTCGAGGGACTCGACGTCGGCCCGCATGGCGCGCAGGGCCGCACGGGACGCGGCCAGGTGGGCGCGCTCCCGGGCGAGGGGGCCGGACCCGGGGTCGGACAGGGGGTCGGACAGGGGGTCGGACGCGGGGTCGTCGTGGACGGGCGTGGACAAGGGGGTGCCTCCGGCGGACCTGGGGTGGTGGGTGCGGATGCCGGCCGGTTTCCGTCCGGACGGCGGCGCTCCGTGAGGGAGGCGGGAAGAGCGGAGATTGTAGAGGAGCGCTCAGGTCGGGAGCCAACGGATTTCCCGCCCCCAGGGGGACCGCCCCTGGGGGACCGCCCCTGAGAGAGACCCCCTGCGCCCCGGAGGGGCCGGGTCCTCCCGCAGACGGACGGGAGGAGGAGACGGGTGGGTCGCAGGGTGGAGGCGGCGGGCGGCGGGGTTCGGCCGGAGGACCGATGCCACCGGCGGCCCGCCACCGCACCATGGACACATGAGCGCAGCAACCCTCTCCCCGACGACAGTCCCGGCACCGGGCCGCACGTCCGCTGCCCCGCACCCGGCCGCCGTCCACCGCCTGACCTACGCCCTGCGCGCCGCCAGGACCTTCGCGGGCGCCGCCTTCGACGTCGTGATCCTCGGTGAGTACGACGACGAGGAGGCGGGCGTCCGCCGCCGGCGGTGAGCGCCGGCCTGCTCCGGGCGGCGCCCGCTGCTCAGTCCCCCGCCAGCAGCTCGTCCGCGTCCATGATCCGGTACGCGTATCCCTGTTCCGCCAGGAACCGCTGCCGGTGGGCGGCGAAGTCCTGGTCGAGGGTGTCGCGGGCGACCACCGAGTAGAAGTGCGCCTGGTGGCCGTCGGCCTTCGGGCGGAGCACCCGGCCCAGCCGCTGCGCCTCCTCCTGCCGCGACCCGAAGGTCCCCGACACCTGCACGGCGACCGTCGCCTCCGGCAGGTCGATGGAGAAGTTCGCGACCTTCGACACCACCAGCACGTTGATCTCGCCCTGCCGGAACGCCTCGAACAGCTTCTCCCGTTGCGCGTTCGACGTCTCGCCCTTGATCACCGGGGCGCCCAGGTGCTCGCCCAGCTCGTCCAGCTGGTCGATGTACTGCCCGATGACCAGGATCTGCTGCCCGGCGAACCGGCGCACGATCGCCTCGGTCACCTTCCGCTTGGTCGCGGTCGTCGCGCAGAAGCGGTACTTCTCCTCCGTCTCGGCGGTCGCGTACGCCAGCCGCTCGGACTCGGTCAGGTTGACCCGTACCTCCACGCAGTCGGCGGGCGCGATGTACCCCTGCGCCTCGATCTCCTTCCACGGGGCGTCGAACCGCTTCGGCCCGATCAGCGAGAACACGTCCGACTCGCGGCCGTCCTCGCGGACCAGGGTCGCGGTCAGGCCGAGGCGGCGCCGCGCCTGGAGGTCGGCGGTGAACTTGAAGACCGGCGCCGGCAGCAGGTGCACCTCGTCATAGACGATCAGCCCCCAGTCCCGGGAGTCGAACAGCTCCAGGTGCGGGTAGACACCCTTCCGCCGGGTCGTCAACACCTGGTACGTGGCGATGGTGACCGGCCGGATCTCCTTCTTCGTCCCGCTGTACTCGCCGATCTCGTCCTCGGTCAGACTCGTCCGCTTGACGAGTTCGTGCTTCCACTGCCGGGCGGAGACCGTGTTGGTGACCAGGATCAGCGTCGTCGACTTCGCCTGCGCCATCGAACCGGCGCCGACCAGCGTCTTCCCCGCGCCGCAGGGCAGCACCACGACCCCGCTGCCGCCGTGCCAGAAGTTCTCCACCGCCTGCTTCTGGTACGGGCGCAGCGCCCAGCCGTCCTCGGCCAGCTCGATCGGGTGCGCCTCGCCGTCGACGTACCCGGCGAGGTCCTCGGCGGGCCAGCCCAGCTTCAGCAGCGTCTGCTTGATCTGCCCGCGCTCGGAGGGGTGCACGGCGACCGTGTCGGGGTCGATGCGGTTGCCGACCAGCGGGGCGATCCGCTTCGACTTCAGCACCTCCTCCAGGACCGGCCGGTCGGTGGTGGTCAGCACCAGCCCGTGCGCCGGGTGCTTGGACAGGGTGAGGCGCCCGTAGCGGTCCATCGTCTCGGCGATGTCGACGAGCAGCGCGTGCGGCACCGGGTAGCGGCTGTACTCGACGAGCGCGTCGACGACCTGCTCGGCGTCGTGGCCCGCCGCCCGCGCGTTCCACAGGCCCAGCGGCGTCACCCGGTAGGTGTGGATGTGCTCCGGCGCCCGCTCCAGCTCGGCGAAGGGGGCGATGGCACGACGGCAGTCGCCGGCCAGCTCGTGGTCGACTTCCAGGAGCAGCGTCTTGTCGGACTGGACGATGAGTGGACCATTCACGGGCGGCACCCTTTCGCGCGCGTACGGCCGACGGCGACTGGACGGATCGGCCAAACGTCCAGTGTGCCTGATCGGCCCGGGTGCGCGAGGGGCCGGTGGGCCCGGGCGGAGAGGGCGGCCACGGGTTCACGGGGCCGGGCGGGCGTCCCGTCCTACTGAATGTCTTTTCATTCCAACGTGTGGTGTGAATTCCCCTTCCCCCGGACGGCCCAGGAAAATAGGCGACCGTGCCCCCTGTGCAGAACACCCCGATGCCGACGCTCGGCTACGCCCTTTTCGCCACCCGCTGGCTACAGGCTCCCCTGTATTTCGGCCTGGTCGCCGCGCAGGGCGTGTACGTCTACAAGTTCTTCAACGAACTGTGGGCCTTACTCCTTCGCTGCGTGAGCGGGCAGGCCAGCGAGACCTACGTCATGCTCGCCGTGCTCAAGCTGGTCGACGTCGTCATGATCGCCAATCTGCTGATCATGGTCATCGTCGGCGGTTACGAGACCTTCGTCTCGCGTATCGGCCTCCAGGGCCACCGGGATCAGCCGGAATGGCTGTCGCACGTCAATTCCAATGTGCTGAAGGTGAAACTGGCCACCGCCATCGTGGGCATTTCCTCCGTCCACCTGCTCCAGATGTTCGTGGACGTCCACCACACCTCCCGGCACGCGCTGCTGTGGGGCACGGTCATCCACATGGCGTTCATCGTCTCGGCGGCGATCCTGGCGTACATGTCGGGCCCGATGGCCCGGCAGGCGGAACGCGCGCACCTGACCGAACGGCGACAGGAGCGGCCCCCGGCGGACATGCCGTCGCCCGACACACACCTCGCCCAGGTCTCCGCGCCCCCGGCTCCCGCCCTCGTCTCCGCCCCCACCCCCTTCCCGGCCCAGCGGCAGGCCGCCGAGGTGCCGCCCGCGCGGGCGGCGGCCGGGGCCGAGGACCGGATCGGGGAGGCCGGCTTCCCGGGGCGCAAGCTGCTGGAGGACTTCGACGAGAGCCACCCCCTCGCCTTCGACCGGGAGACCGTGGCCCGGCTCGGCAAACTGGACTTCGTCACCGCCCGGCAGAACGTGGTGTTCGCCGGCCCGCCCGGCACCGGCAAGACGCACCTGGCCGTCGGGCTCGGGGTGCGCGCCTGCCAGGCCGGGCACCGGGTGCTGTTCGCGACCGCCGCCGAGTGGGCCGCCCGGCTCACCGAGGCCCGCACGGCAGGCCGGCTCACCGAGGAACTGACCGCCCTCGACGCCTACCCCGTGCTGATCGTCGACGAGGTCGGCTACACCCCCTTCGACCCGGCGACCACGTCCCTCTTCTTCCGGCTCGTCGCCCACCGCTACGAACACGGCTCGCTGATCGTGACCGGGGACCGTCCGCCCGCCCGCTGGGACGAGGTCTTCGGCGGCCCGTCCGTCCCGGCGATGGTGGACCGCCTGGTCCACCACGCCGAGCTGGTGCGCCTCGAAGGGGAGAGCTACCGCACCCGCCGCGCTACCGCAGCGTGGGCAGAGTGATGGTGTTCACCAGCGGCCCCTCCACGGAGATCAGCTCACCGTTGGCCAGCGTCCGGCCGCCCGAGCCCGCCAGCGGGAGCGGCAGGGCGGCGGCCTCGGGGACCAGCGCGGCGATCAGCGCGGCGGCGGTGACCAGGGCGGAGAGGGAGACGGCGACGGCGGAACGGACGGAGACGGTGGAACGGACGGAGACGGGGAGCTTGGAACCCATGGACTTCCGGCCTTTCACGGGAGCGGACGGGGTCGAGTACGGAGCGCGGTGAGCGGGCCGGCCCAGGGGTTGGGGCCGGCCCGCGGAGGGAGGGACGGGACGGGTCAGAGGGTGAGACCGCCGCCCAGATCGATACCGACCGCGGCGGCCTCGGCGGCGAACGCGGTGAGGAGCGCGGCGGTGGTGGTCAGGACGGCGGCGATACGACGAACGGCACCCATCGGGACTTCCTTTCGGTCTGGTTCAGGACACCCGGTGGCTGCCCGAGCCGGAACCGCCCGATGCGGTTTATGAAAAAAGCTCCCTCCGGGGTGGGAAAACCCCGGCGTGGCGCGCATGAACCGCCGCGTACGCCCGAAAGTGCGCAGCTGGACGGGGCCGGGCGCCCGGCCCCGTAAAACGGGAGGGAGTCATCCCGCGTCGTCGGCGAGTTCGGCGACCCCCGTGATCCGGTGCAGCGCGAAGGTGCGGACCTCGTCCGCGGTGTGGTCGTACGCCGTCACGAACCCGCCCTCCACCCGTACCGGGGCGATCACCCGCTGGCTGGCGGCGCCCTCGGCGTTCACGTACCCGATCCACACCGCCTCGCCGGTCAGCACGGCCGCCTGCACGGTGGCCAGCGTCTCGGCGGAACCGGTACGGGGCGGCTCCCCGCCCGCCGGCGTCGTACCGGCGTCCGGCTTGCGCGGCGCGGTGGCGGCCAGGTCACCGGCCCGGATGGCCCGGATCGCGGCCGTCAGCAGCGCGTCGTCCGGCACCGGCGGGCCCTCCGGGACCGGCTCGGGCGCCGTGCGCGGCGGGGTGCGGCGGGCGTCGGCGCGGGCGATCAGCACATCGCCCCCGGCGGACTCGGCGGCCGGCGCGAACCCCATCGCGCGCAGCCCCTCCAGCAGCCCCGCCGGGTCGGTCCGCGCGGCCAGCACGGTCGGCGCCAGGCGCCGCAGCCCGAGGTTCGCGGCCCGTTTGTCGGCGAGGATCTCGTCCAGCGTCGCGTCGTCGTCGCAGCGGACGTACGCGGAGGCCGCCCCGACCCGCAGCCGCCCGTGCCGGCGGGCCACGTCGTCGATCAGGTACGTCAGCGGCTGCGGCACCGGCGTACGGGAGTACCGGGCGAGGAAGGAGTGCAGGTCGGCGGCGGTCCGGCCGGAGTCCAGGGCCCGGCGTACCGAACCGGGCGTGAACCGGTAGACGGTCGCCCCGCCCTTGGACTCGACGTCCGCGACCACGTCGAGCAGTTCGGCGAGCGGCCGTTGCAGCGGGCCGGGCGCCACCGCCGTCAGGTCGGCCTGGAGCAGGACGTGGTCCAGCGGCTCCGGCAGCAGCGGCGCGAGCACCCGGGCGGCGGCGGCCGTCGCGGCGGCCTGCTCGGTGGGCGGCAGCGGCTCGGACGGGGGCGGCGTGCGGTGCCGGAGGTGGTGGAGGTGGTGGAGGTGGTGGACGGGAAGCTTGTCACCGGGCCCGCCGGCACCGCGCTCCTCGGCACGCGACGGCGACTGCGACTGCGACGGCGACGGCGACTGCGACGGCGAGTGCGGCTGCGGCTGCGGCTCGGGAGCGGGCGCTCCGATCAGCGCCCGCCCCGGCCCCGCCAGCGCCCCCCGCCCGGTCACCCCCAGCAGCTCCGCCTCGGCCAGCGTCCACCGGGCGAGCCGGGCCCGCAGGTCCTCCGTGGAACCCTCGGTCCGATCGGCCCGTTCGTCCCGCCGCGGCCCCCGCAGCGGACGCTCCCAGCGCAGCCGGGCCAGCACCGACTCCGGGTCCGGCGCGGCCCCCTCGGGCAACTGGGCCAGCAGCGCCAGCACCCGGTGCCGTACCTCCGGCGCCGCCGACCGGTCGAGCCCCGCGCCCAGCGCCGACAGGGCGCGGTCCTTGGCGTCCCGGCTGCCGACCAGGCCGCTGGTGCGGGTCGCGAGCAGCCACGCCTCGGCCAGCCGCGCCCAGCGCTCGGCCGGAGGCAGCTCCCGCCACTCGTCGTACGCCGGGGTCGCCGCGTACCGCTCGTCGGCCTCGCCGTCGGAGGCCAGCAGCCCGGCCGCGTAGGCCAGTTCGATCCAGAAGGCGGCGACCGGCTCGGGGACGTCCAGGGCGACCGCCGTCCGCTTCAGGTCGCGCACGCTCAGCCCGCCCGCCCGCAGCACGGCCGGGCCGCCCTCGTCCCAGTCCTTCAGCAGTTCCTCGACGGTGGCGAGCGCCCCCAGCGCCTGCCCGGCGGCGGCGCCGTCCACCACCTGCGGGCGGTACGTCGCCGCGGCCGTCACCGCCGGCGGCAGCGGCTCGGGCGTCCGGTGCGCCCGCCCGGACCGCAGCCGCAGGGCGACCTCGCGGGGCAGCACGACGGTGCCCGGCGCGGCCGGCAGCAGCAGACCCCGGTCGAGGAGCCAGCGCAGATGGGGCGCCGGGTCATGGGTGACCTGCCCGTACGGCGGCCCCCACACCAGCCGCTCCAGCACCTGGACCGAGTCCGCCGGGGCACCGGCGAGCAGCGCCGCCATCCCGTCCCGGTCGGTGAACAGCCCGGTCAGCGCGTCCACCGCGGAGACCGGATCGTGCGTCGAGGGCAGCCCCACGGCGCCGAGGATCTCCTGCAGCCGCCCCGGCGACATCCCCGCCGCGGCCTCCCGCACCGTCGGCCCCAGACCGGTCGGTGACGGATGCTGCGGCGAGGGCACCAGCAGCTCCCGGGCGGTCCGTACCAGCCGCAGCCGGTCGTCGCCGCCCCACACCAGTGCCTGCTCCCGGAGCACCTCCAGCGCGTGCGGCAGCGCGGCGGTGACGTCCGGGTCGCCGTCGTCCCCGGCCATCAGCCCGGACAGTTCCTCGTACGTCGCCGGATCGGCCGCCACGGCCAGCGCCTCGGCCGTCTGCAGCGTGAACCGGTCCAGCCGCTCCAGCGCCCGCACCACCGAGGCACGGGTGCCCGCCCGGGTGGCGAGCTGGGTGAGGTCGGTGGGGACGGGGGTGACGAGGTCGGGGCGGCTGCGCAGGAGGGCGGCCAGGGAGACGTCGTCCCTGCCGCGAAGGGCCTCCGCGAGGGACCGGGGCGGAGCGGGCTTCTCCTCGGTGCTCATCCGCCCCACGGTAGCGGGTCGCCCCCGGCCCACCGAGCCGTTCCCGGACGCCCGCCCGGGGCGCGTCCCGTCCTGTTCCCGGTGGTTTCGCCGCCGGTGGGGGCGATTTCGCACCGCGACAACGGGTACGGTCGACCGACGGGGTATCACCAACGCACCGCCCCGGAGGGGTTGTGGGGATCGAGAGCGACCAGGTCGTCTACGAGTATCTGAGCCGCGTCGGGGACGTGGCTCAGCAGCAGCAGTTGCCGTCGGCCACGCGCATGCGGCTCGTCGCCGAACTGCGCAACGAGATCGACAAGCGCCGGTCCCGGACCGTCGTCGACTCCCCGGCGGCCGTCCGCCGCATCCTGGACCGGCTCGGCAGCCCCGACGAGGTGGTCGAGGCGGCCGGCGGCGACCACCGGACCGCGTCCTGGGAGCCGCCGCCCGCCGTGCCCGTCCAGCCGGACGGCGAGACCCCGCGCGAGGAGCGCCCCAGGGAGCGCCTCAAGCGGAGCCCCAAGCAGAGCCCCAAGCAGAGCGCCAGGCGGAACCCCGAGCAGAGCCCCGAGCAGGTCCCCAAGGAGCGCCCGAAGGGTCTGCGCCGGGTGGTCCCGCGCCCCCGCCCGGCCGCCCCGCCGCCCGCCCCCGCCGAGGCGCCCACCCCGCCGCACCTGGCCCAAGCCCACGAGCTGGGCGACCCCACTGCCCCGCGGCCCGACTGGTGGCGGACGGAGAGCGGCCCGTTCGGCGGCGGCGACAGCGTGCCCGGGTTCGTCGGCGGCATCGAGATCCCGGACCTGCTCAAGCCCCCGCCGCCCCGGGAGCGGCCGGCGGCGGCACCGGAGAAGACCGAGGCGCGGGCCACGGAGACGCCCGAGGGACGCCGGGCGTGGTGGCCCCGCAAGGGCGGCGGCGCGGAGCCGGCCGCCGGACGCCGCCGCCTCTTCCCCGAGGGCAGCCGCCCCAACCCCCTCCTCCTGCTCGCCGCCGCCCTCCTCCTCGTCGGCGCGGTCCTCGGCAACCTGCTGCCGCTGGCCCTCGGCTGGGTCCTCGCGTTCCTCTCCCGCCGCCTCACCCCGGCCCAGGCCAAGTGGGCGGTGCTGGGCCTGCCCGGCCTGGTGGCGGCGGCCGGGGTCGTCTGGCTCTGGGGCCGCACGGAGGGCCGCTGGGGCGACCCGATCGCCGAGGGCCACATGAACGAGGCCCTCACCCAGACCTGGCCGTGGGTCCTCAGGGGAGCGGCCCTCGCCTCGGCGGCGTACCTGTTCTGGAGAGCCCGCCGTACGTAGAGGGCCGCGCCGGGCCTCCCACCACAATGGACCCCATGACGACTACTCCCACCGTCGGCTTCGACCTCGACATGACGCTGATCGACTCCCGCCCCGGCATCCACGCCTGCTACCTGGAACTCTCGGCGAGAACCGGCACCCACGTCGACGCCGACCTCGCGGTCACCCGCCTCGGCCCGCCCCTGGAGCAGGAGCTGGCCCACTGGTTCCCGGCGGAGCGGATCGCGGCCACCGCCGACCTCTACCGCTCGCTGTACCCGGAGCACGCCATCGCCGCCACCCCCGCCCTGGCCGGCGCGGCGGAGGCGATCGCGGCCGTACGGCGGGCCGGCGGGCGGGCGATCGTCGTCACCGCCAAGTACGAGCCCAACGCCAAGCTCCACCTGGACCACCTCGGCATAGAACCGGACGCGGTCATCGGCGACCTGTGGGCGGAGCAGAAGGCCGTCGCGCTGCGCGAGCACGGCGCCGACGTCTACGTGGGCGACCACCTCGGGGACATCCGGGGCGCCCGCGCCGCCGACGCGTACTCCGTCGCCGTCGCCACCGGCCCGTACACCGTCGACGAACTCCGCGCGGCCGGCGCCGACACCGTACTGGCCGACCTCACGGAGTTCCCGGCCTGGCTGGACTCCTACCGGGAGGGCTCCGCCGCGGCCCGCGCCTGACGCCGCCCCGCCGCGATCGACCGGAGCACCCCCGCCCCGGCGATCAGGAAGCCGAGCCCCATGAACATGCTCAGTCCGAACATGTACGTGGGGAACGGCGTCGTGCCCAGGAACAGCGGGGCCACCGTGATCATCGTGGCCACGGTGCCGATGAAGAAGACGATCGCACCGGCACGGATCAGCCGGTCGCCCGGCGCGGCGGAATTCGTTTGGGTTTGTTCACGCACTCGACCAGGGTAGTTCCCGACCCGAGGGAACGTCCGGGGGACGTCTTGTCACCGGACCGAAGACCATTAGCCTGGGTACCGGCGGGTCCCATGACCCGCCCGAGTGCTATCAAGAGCAGTTTTCCGACGAGTACGAGGACGAGGACAGACGTGCCTACCGGCAAAGTCAAGTGGTTCAACACCGAGAAGGGCTTCGGCTTTCTCTCCCGTGACGACGGCGGTGACGTCTTCGTCCATTCCTCGGTCCTCCCCGCCGGAGTCGAGACCCTGAAGCCGGGCCAGCGCGTCGAGTTCGGCGTGGTCGCCGGCCAGCGCGGTGACCAGGCGCTGTCCCTGACGCTGCTCGACCCGGCCCCGTCCGTCGCGGCGGCCCAGCGCAAGAAGCCCGACGAACTGGCCTCCATCGTCCAGGACCTGACGACGCTCCTGGAGAACATCACGCCGATGCTGGAGCGCGGCCGCTACCCCGAGAAGACGGCCGGCAAGAAGATCGCCGGCCTGCTGCGGGCGGTCGCGGACCAGCTCGACGTATAGAACCCGGTCAGGGGAAGGCGAGCGCGTCGGGGCCGAGGGCCGGTACCAGTCCCTCGGCCGCCGCGCGGGTCAGCAGCCCGCGGATCGCCGCGTAGCCGTCCTCGCCGAGGTCGGCGGTGAACTCGTTGACGTAGAGCCCGATGTGCTGGTCGGCGACGGCCGGGTCCATCTCCTGGGCGTGCGCCATGACGTACGGGCGGGAGACCTCGGGGTCGTCCCAGGCCGCGCGGACGGACGCACGGACCGCGTCGGCCAGCCCGGTCAGGACCTCGGCGCCCAGGGACCGCTTGGCGATGATCGCGCCGAGCGGGATCGGCAGCCCGGTCGTCGCCTCCCAGTGCTCGCCCATGTCGGCCAGCTTGTGCAGCCCGTAGTTCTGGTACGTGAAGCGCGCCTCGTGGATGACGAGGCCCGCGTCGACCTTCCCGTCCCGCACGGCCGGCATGATCTCGTGGAACGGCATGACGACGATCTCGCCGACCCCGCCGGGCACGGTGTCCGCGGCCCAGAGGCGGAAGAGGAGATACGCCGTCGACTTCTCGCTGGGCACGGCGACCGTCCTGCCGCGCAGGTCGGTGCCGGCCTCGCGGGTCAGCACCAGCGGGCCGCAGCCCCGGCCCAGCGCGCCGCCGCAGGGCAGCAGGGCGTACTCGTCGAGGACGTACGGCAGCACGGCGTACGACACCTTCAGCACGTCGTACTCGCCGCGCTCGGCCATGCCGTTGGTGAGGTCGATGTCGGCGAAGGTGACGTCGAGGGCGGGGGCGCCGGGGACGCGGCCGTGCGCCAGGGCGTCGAAGACGAAGGTGTCGTTGGGGCAGGGGGAGTAGGCGATCCGCACGCTGCTGTCACTGGTCATGGGGGTCACGGGGGTCATGGGGGTCACGGGGGTCATGGGGGTTCCAACTCTCCAGGGCGGGGGTGAGCTTCCCGAAGGCGTCCGTCAGGACCGCCAGCGCGTCGCCGATGCGCCAGGCGGCGCGGTCGCGGGGGCCGACGGGGTTGGAGACCGCGCGCAGTTCCAGCACGGGTGTGCCGTGCGCGGCGGCGGCCTCCGCGACGCCGAAGCCCTCCATGGCCTCGGCGAGGGCCCGGGGGTGGCGGGCGCGCAGCGCGTCCGCACGGGCGGCGGTGCCGGTGACCGTGGAGCCGGTCAGGACGGTGCCGGGGCGGGCGCCGGTCGCGGCGGCGACCGTACGGACCAGATCGGGCGGCGGGCGGTGGGTGACCGTGCCGAAGCCGAGGTCGGTGACGGGCAGGAAGCCGTCGGCGGTCTCGGCGCCCAGGTCGGCGGCGGTGATCTCGTCGGCGACGACGAGGGAGCCGACCGGCGCGTGCGGGGCGAAGCCGCCGGCGATGCCGGCCGAGACGACCAGGGCGTAGGGGCGGCCCGCCAGGGCGGCGGCGGTCAGCGCGGCGGCGGTGGAGGCGGCGGCGAGGGCGGGGCCGACGCCGGCCGCGAGCAGGTCCCAGTGGCCCAGCCGGTGCGGGGTGGCGCCCGGCAGGGGCGTCTCCCGGACCGGACCGGGAAACGCCCGGGCCACCGCGTCCCGTTCGGCGGGGACCGCGGTGGCCACCAGGATGCGTACGGCGGACGTGGTCAGTCGTCCTTCTTCAGCTCGAAGGCCCACACGCCGGTGAACGTCTGGCCGCCCTCCTTGCCGTTGCCGGCCACGACGGCGACCTTGGTGGAGTCGCCCTGCGCGCCGTACTGGGCGTTGAAGAACACGCTGCCCGGGACCGTGCGGTAGGTCTTCTTGCTGTCGTCGGTCAGCGGCTGACCGTTCATCAGGATCGTCCAGCGCTTGTCGGCGATCTCCGGGTCCACCCCGAAGCGCACCGTCTCGTCCGGGTCCACCGTGATCGTCTCGATGTCCTCGGACTGGAGGCACTTGGTCAGGTCGGCGGTCTTCAGGGCTTCGTCGCCCTCGCCGCCACAGGTGGCCTCGGAACTGATCGAGTCGCTGCCGACGGTGATGGTCGACAGCGGCGTCGGCTTGTCGCAGGCCGACAGGACGAGCAGTCCGGCGGATACGGCGCCGGCGGCGGCGACGGCACGGCGGCGTCGCACAGCGCGGTGTCCGAGAGCGGCTGCGCCGCGGGGCAACGTGGTCATGGGCGAAGGTTATCGGGCCCTTATCACCAGCCGCCCACCTGGGTACGGCGTGCCGCTCCCGCCGGTACGGCATGCCGGCCCCGCCGGTACGGCGTGCCGCTCCCGCCGGGTACGACCTGCCGCGCTCACGCCACCCTCGACCGCCGGCCCCCGTACCGGGCCGAGCCGACCAGGCCCCGTACGGTGCCCAGCCAGCCGGCGGCGACGATCACGGCGCCCACCGCCAGGCCGAGGGTGCCGTTGAGCGGCAGGGCGATGCCGACCGCGCCGCCCACCACCCAGGCCATCTGG
This sequence comes from Streptomyces sp. NPDC090994, assembly GCF_044768905.1. Classification (NCBI taxonomy): domain Bacteria; kingdom Bacillati; phylum Actinomycetota; class Actinomycetes; order Kitasatosporales; family Streptomycetaceae; genus Streptomyces; species Streptomyces sp. NPDC090994. Next base: position 372,816 of record NZ_JBIVWS010000004.1, on the reverse strand, counting down.
AGCAGCGTCTCGGCGCGGGCGAACGCGGAGGTGCGCACCAGCTCCGGCACGTCCCGCTGGATCAGCGCGTCCAGGGACAGCTTGGCCAGCGCCTGCGCGAACCCGGCGACCGCCGCCAGACACGCCACCAGCACCGCGCCGAAGAACACGGCGGCCACCGCCGCCGCGGCCAGCACACCCGCCAGGACCGTCACGATGATGATCTCCGGCGCGCGGGAGCGCAGCCAGGCCCCCACCGCCGTACCCAGCGCGTTGCCGGCGCCCGCCGCGACGCCGACGATGCCCAGCGACACCGCCGCGCTCTGGCCGGTCATCGGATGCTCGCGCAGCAGGAACGCCAGGAAGAAGATCAGGAAGCCGCTCAGGCAGCGGACGGCGGCGTTGGCGGCCAGCGCGTGGGTGACGGCGGCGCCGACCGTGCGCAGCCCGGGGCGCTTGACCGGCCGCCGGTGCGGGCCGTGCAGGTGGGCGCTGTCCGCGGCGAGCAGCGCGGTGGCCTCGCCCTTGGCCGAGTCGACCTTCCGGGGCAGCGTGAAGGAGAGGACGGTGCCCGCGGCGAAGATGACGAAGGCGCCGTACAGCGGCCAGCGCGGGCCGATCTGCTGGAGGCCGGCGCCGATGGGGGCGGCGACGCCGGTGGCGAGCAGGCCGCCGAGGGTGACCCGGGAGTTCGCCTTCACCAGCGAGAAGGCGGGCGGCAGCAGCCGGGGCACGACGGCGCTCCTGACCACGCCGTACGCCTTGGAGGCGACCAGCACGCCGAGCGCCGCCGGGTACAGCTCGATGCCGCCGCTGATCACCGCGCCCGACAGCACCAGGGCGAGCAGCGCGCGGGCCGCCATCGCGGTGGCCATCGCCGCCCGCCGGCCGTGCGGGACGCGGTCCAGGAGCGGGCCGATCACCGGGGCGAGGAGGGTGAAGGGGGCCATGGTGATGGCGAGGTAGAGGGCGACCCGGCCCCGGGCCTCGTCGGTCGGCACCGAGAAGAACACGGTGGAGGCGAGGGCGACGGTGATCATGACGTCGCCGGCGCCGTTCACGCCGTGCAGCTCGATCAGCTTGCCCAGCCCCGACTCGCCCGCGCCGTGCGCGTGCGTCACCCGCCGGATGCCCCGGGCCGGGCCGGTCACCGGCAGGTGCAGCGCGCGCCCGACCGCGCGGAAACGCCCGGGACCGCGTCCCCGGGCCCCGTCCTTCAGGTCCGTCCGTTCCGTGCGTGCGGCTGCCACCCCGTCATAGTGCCCCGCGAGACGGGGGAGTAGAGCTGTCATCGGGCGGATGGAGCTGATCGGGTCGGGCGAGGCGGGGCCGGGCGGCGGGTGTGCGGTGGGTGCATGGCGGGTGCGTGGCTGGTGCGTGGCGGGTGTGCGGTGGACGGGCGGCGGGCGGGAAACTCCCGCCGGTGTCCCCCGTCGGTGTAGGCCCAGCGAAGCTGAGCAGGTAGCGTGCGTAGCGCGTCGTGGCGAACGTTCTCGGCCGCGCGCCTCACAGTCATCCCGCAGAATGGATGACGTAGGTGCGCCCGAGCGCGTCGGGCGCGGACGTCGACGCGGTCCCCGGGTCCGCTCCGTCCGTCCCCCGCCGGCAGTGGCGCACCCGTGAGACGGCGTATGGAGAGAAGCGATACCTGTGAGCGCAGCGACAACGCGAAGCCGCACCCCTGACCGCCTGTGCGCCGAGGCCGTCGACCTCGCCAGGGCGGCGGCCGAGGAGGCCGCGGCGCCCGGCGTGGTCGGCGAACACGTCGGGCTGGTCGCGGAGGGCGACCGCGTTGTCACGCACTACTTCGCGTGCATGGAGCTCGGGTACCGCGGCTGGCGCTGGGCGGTGACGGTCGCGCGGGCCTCCCGCGCCAAGATCGTGACGGTGGACGAGGCGGCGCTGCTGCCCGGCCCGGACGCCGTCCTCGCCCCCGAGTGGGTGCCGTGGAGCGAGCGGCTGCGCCCCGGCGACATGGGACCCGGCGACCTGCTGCCCACCGACGCGGAGGACCTGCGCCTGGAGCCGGGCTGGTCCGGCGAGGACGAGCCGCCGCCGAACTCCGTCGTCTCCGAGCAGATGGCCGCGCTGGCGGAGGCGGAGGACGCCGAGGTCACCGGCGGTTCCCCGGCCGAGCAGGCGGTCACCCCGCCGCGCGGCACGATCGCGGCGGTCGCCGACGAGCTGGGGCTGCGGCGGGCGCGGGTGCTGTCGCGCTACGGGCTGCACACCGCCGCCGACCGCTGGGAGGAGGCGTTCGGCCCGAAGACGCCGATGGCGCAGGCGGCGCCCGCGGCCTGCGTGTCCTGCGGGTTCCTGCTGCGGATCGGCGGCTCGCTCGGCCAGGCGTTCGGGGTCTGCGCGAACGAGTTCTCGCCGGCGGACGGACGGGTGGTGTCGCTGGCGTACGGGTGCGGCGGGCACTCCGAGGCCGCGGTCATGCCGAAGCCGCCGCAGCCGGCCGCGCCGGTGATCGACGAGACGCGGGTGGACCCGTTCCCGCTGCGGCCGACGGCCGACGCCGGGTCGGTGCCGGTCGCCGAGGACGTGGCGTCGGCGGATCTGGGGCATTCGTAGCGGCGGATCCGGGGCATCCCCGGCGCGGGCCTGCGCCATCGGACCGGCGTCGTCCTCAACGGCCTCGTCCTCGAACGCCGGACGGGCTGGAGAGCGCCGGCCGGCGTCGAAAGGGGCCCGTCCGCGTCGAAGGGTGACCGCCGGGGTCCCGGGGCACCCGTCCGCGCTCAAGGGTGACGCCCCGCATCGGCGGGTGATCCGCGCGGTACCTTCGGACTCACGTCGTTGAGGGCCCCATGAGGAGAGATGAACGTGAGCAAGTTCGTGCGGCCCGCTGCCGAGGGCGCGGACCCGTTCGGTACGGCACGGCTGCGGCGCGGGGTGCTGGACGCCTGGGCGGCGAGCCCGGCCCGGTTCCGGGAGGACGCCAACGCCGAGGAGGACCTCGTCCTCGGCGGCTACCGGGACCGCCTCGTCGTGGAGCTCGCGCAGAACGCCGCCGACGCCGCAGCCCGCGCCGGGGTGCCGGGCCGGCTGCGGCTCACCCTGCGGGACGGCGTGCTGGTCGCCGCCAACACCGGCGCCCCGCTGGACGCGGCCGGCGTCGAGTCGCTGTCCACCCTGCGCGCCTCCGCCAAGCGGGACACCACCGAGGGCGCCGTGGGCCGCTTCGGCGTCGGCTTCGCGGCCGTACTGGCCGTCACCGACGAGCCCGCCGTCGTCGGCCGGCACGGCGGGGTGCGCTGGTCGCTGGCCGAGTCCCGGGAGCTGGCCGCCGACGTCGCCCGGCACAGCCCCGGCCTCGGCGACGAGATCCGCCGCCGGGACGGCCACGTACCGCTGCTGCGGCTGCCGCTGCCCGCCGAGGGCACCGCCCCCGACCCGTACGACACGGTCGTCATCCTGCCGCTGCGCGACACCGCCGCCGCCGATCTCGCCGAGCGGCTGCTGGACGCCGTGGACGACGCGCTGCTGCTGGCCCTGCCCGGTCTGGAGGAGGTCGTCGTCGAGCGGGCGGACGAGGACGTCGTGCGCACCCTGCGCCGCCGCCGCGACGGTGACGTGACCGTCGTCGAGGACTCGCGCGAGGGCGTCACCCGCTGGCGCACCGCCACCGCGCACGGCCCGCTCACCCCCGACCTGCTCGCCGACCGCCCGGTCGAGGAACGGCTGCGCCCGCACTGGTCGGTGACGTGGGCCGTGCCCGTGGACGACGAGGGCGCCCCCGTCCGGCCGCGCACCAGCCCCGTGCTGCACGCGCCCACCCCCAGCGACGAGCCCCTCGGCGTCCCCGCCCTGCTCATCGCGTCGTTCCCGCTGGACTCCACCCGCCGGCACGCGGCGCCCGGTCCGCTCACCGACTTCCTGGTGCAGCGCGCGGCGGACGCCTACGCCGGTCTGCTCGCCGACTGGACCCCGGTCACCGCCGGGATCATCGGCCTGGTCCCCGGCGCGCTGGGCAAGGGCGAGCTGGACGGCACCCTGCGGCAGGCGGTCCTCGACCGGCTGCCGCGCACCGCCTTCCTGCCGCCCGCCGCCGTGCCGGGCGAGGACGACGACCCCGAACTGCCCCGCTCGCTGCGGCCCCGGGACGCCGAGGTGGTCGAGGGGGCCGGCGCGGACACCGTACGGGTGCTGGCGGAGGTGCTGCCGACCCTGCTGCCCGCAGGGCTTGAGCGGCGCGTCGAGCTGCGCACGCTGGGCGTGGCCCGGCTGCCGCTGACCGACGCCATCGACCGGCTGGCCGGTCTGGAGAAGGAACCCGGCTGGTGGCGGCGGCTCTACGACAGCCTGGCCGGGGTCGATCCCGACCGGCTCTCCGGGCTGCCGGTGCCGCTCGCGGACCGCCGTACGGTGATCGGGCCGCGGCAGGTGCTGCTGCCCACGCCGGACGCCGCCGCCCTGGACCCGGAGGTGCTCGCCCGGCTCGGACTGAAGGTCGCCCACCCGGACGCCGCCCACCCCCTGCTGGAGAAGCTCGGCGCGCTGCCGGCCTCCCCGCGCGCGGTGCTCACCACCCCGCAGGTGCGGGCCGCCGTCGCCGCCTCCCTGGACGACGACTCCGCGGCCGACTGGGAGGAGGACGCCCTCGACGCCGAGGAACTGGCCGACACCGTCCTGGGCCTGGTCCGCGACGCCGGTCTGGAGCCCGGCGACGAGCCGTGGCTCGGCGCCCTCGCGCTGCCCGACGAGGACGGCGAGCTGTCCCCGGCCGGTGAACTGGTCTTCCCCGGCGGGCCGTTCGCCCGCGTCATGCGGGAGGACGAGGTCGCGGCGGTGGACGCGGAACTCGCGGACCGGTGGGGCCCGGAGCCGCTGGCCGCCTGCGGGGTGCTCGTCGGCTTCGCCCTCGTCCGCGCCACCGACGTCGTCCTCGACCCGGACGAACTGGAGCCCAGGGAAGGCGACTTCGCCGAACCCGACGACGCCGGTCTGCTGGACGCCGTCGACGTGTGGTGCGAGGACATCCTCGACCGCTTCCCCGACACGCCCGTCCCGCCGGTCGCCACCGAGATCGTCGCCGTGCGCGACCTGGACCTGGTCGACGACGACAAGTGGCCCGAGGCGCTCGCCCTCCTCTCCCGGCCGCCGCTGCGCGACGCCCTCGTCCAGCCGGTGCGGATGCTGCTGCCCGACGGCACCCACGAGACCGTACGGCCGTACACGGCGTGGTGGCTGCGCGGGCACCCGGTGCTCGGCGGGCGGCGCCCGGCCGGGCTGCGCGCGGCGGGCGGCGACCCGCTGCTGCGCGGCCTGTACGACGAGGCCGACGCCACCGGCTTCGACGACGAGCAGGTGCTGCGGGCGCTCGGCGTACGGACGTCCGTCGCCGCGCTGCTCGACGAGCCGGGCGGCGCGGCCGAGCTGCTGGACCGCCTCGCCGACCCGGAACGGCCCGTCACCGCCGCCCAGCTGCACGGCCTCTACGGTGCGCTGGCCGACCTCGACCCCGACCAGGTGACCCTGCCGGACGAGGTGCGCGCGGTCGTCGACGGCGAGGTGCGGGTGGTGGACGCCGCCGACGCGGTGGTCGTCGACTCGCCCGACCTGCTGCCGTTCACCGGCGGTGTGCCGCTGCTGCCGGTGCGGCCGGCCCGCGCCGCCGAGCTGGCCGAGCTGTTCCAGGTACGGCGGCTGAGCGAGTCCATCACCGGCCGCGTCGACTCCGAGGGCACCGAGCACGACGTACCGGAGCCGGTGCGGGTGCTGCTCGGCGCCCGGACCCCCGCCTCCTACGTCGAGCACGAGGAACTCGTCGTGGACGGCGTGGAGATCGACTGGCGGCTCACCGACGACGGCGTGCTGCACGCGGCCACGCTGGAGGGGGTCGCCGCCGGGCTCGCCTGGGCGGCGGGGCAGTGGCCGCGCCGCTTCGAGGTGGCCGCGCTCCTGGAGGACCCGTCCCGCACGGAGGAACTGGCCCGGGACCGCTGGTTCGACTGACCGGCCGACGGCCGGCACCAGGGCGTACGGGGACACATTTTCTTCATCTCCGTACAACCATTCGTTTCCCTGGTTGATCTGATCACGCGAGTCAACAGACTCCACGATCACTTGGGCCCCGGCGTGACACGAGCCGTTGGGGGGCGACGACCGCCGGGGCCCCCTTTCCCACTTGGGGATCGCATGCGTATGCGCGCCACCGTGGCCGCCGTCTCCGGCGCCCTGGCCCTGTCCGCCTTCGCCGCCGTGCCGGCCGCGCAGGCCGACGACCCGTCGTACCGCGAGTCGGCGGCGTCGGCCTTCGCCGCCCACCACGACCCGTCCGCCTCCGCGTCCTCGTCCTCCTCCGCCCGGTCGTACGGCATCACCGCCGCGGCCGACGGGACCATGGACGTCTCGTTCTCCAACTTCAAGATCGCCAAGGCGGTCAAGGTGGGGACGACCAACCACGTCTCCACCACGGTCACCTACAAGCTGACCCACGGCACCGGTGTGGACATCCACGCCGCCGACTTCGCCACCGGCCCGTACATCTACAAGGGCTCCTTCGACACCCCGGTCAACATGCTGTTCGGTGTCTACGCGGCGACCTGCACCGACACGTCGGCGACCACCGCCACCTGCAAGGGCGACATCGACGTCTACCCGTACGACGGCGAGCTGCTCAACTCCGACGCCGGCACCTGGAAGGGCGGCGCGCTCGCCCTCGACTACACCACCAGCGACTACGCCGACCAGGGCGGCCTCGGCAGCACGCTGGTGCAGCGCTACTCCAAGCTGACGGTCAACGCCTCGCCGGAGCCGGTCAAGAAGGGCAAGACCCTCACGGTCACCGGCAAGCTCTCCCGCGCCAACTGGGAGGACAACAAGTACCACGGCTACACCGGCCAGTCCGTGAAGCTCCAGTACCGCAAGAAGTCCTCCAGCACGTACACCACCGTCAAGACGATCAAGACGAACTCGACGGGCAACCTGAAGACCACCGTCAAGGCGTCGGCCGACGGCTACTACCGCTTCGCCTTCGCGGGCACCTCGACGACCCCGGCGGTCAACGCCGCGGGTGACTTCGTCGACGTGAAGTGACAAGGACACAGCAGATGAGCACTCGTTCCCTCGGGGCCGCCCTCGTCGGTGCCCTGGCCCTGTCGGCCCTCGCCGTCCCGGCCGCGCAGGCCGCGTCCGCGCAGGACGTCGTGGTGGGCGACACCACCATCACCAAGGTCGTCGTCGACGGCGACAACAAGGTGTCGGTCGGCACCTCGGCCGCCAAGACCATCAAGGTCAGCGTGACCGCCAAGGACGACTCCGGCATCGCGGGCGCCGAGACGTTCTCGCTGTCGGGCCCGGACTACGGCTTCCTGACGACCGGCAAGCCGACCTGCACGAAGGTCAGCTCGACCACGTCCACCTGCTCCGCCTCGGTGAAGGTGGACCCGAAGGTCGACTACCTCAGCAACGCCAACGCGGGCACCTGGTACGTGGACGCGATGATCAACGCGAAGGACGACGACTTCGCCTGGGAGGAGAAGGCCGGCTCCTTCAAGTTCCAGCGCGCCTCGAAGCTGACGGCCAATGCCACGCCCGAGCCGGTGAAGAAGGGCAAGACCCTCACCGTCACCGGCAAGCTGTCCCGGGCCAACTGGGAGACGCTCGAGTACGCGGGGTACAGCGGCCAGTCCGTGAAGCTCCAGTACCGCAAGAAGTCCTCCAGCGCGTACACCACCGTCAAGACGATCAAGTCCAGCTCGACGGGCACGCTGAAGACCACCGTCAAGGCCACGGCGGACGGCTACTACCGCTTCGCCTTCGCGGGAACCTCGACGACCCCGGCGGTCAACGCCACGGGTGACTACGTCGACGTGAAGTAACTCGCCTTCCGGCACCGGCAGTTCACCTTCTGGACGCCAGGGTGAACTGCCGGTGTCGTCTGCACCAAGGCTTCACAGGGCGTACAACCAGTCACTCCCGCCACGGATCAGACCATGCGAGTCACCAGACTCCACTGTCACCCTGTGGGGGATCCAACACATGCGTATACGTGCCACCGTGGCCGCCGTCACCGGCGCCCTGGCTCTCTCCGCCCTCGTCGTGCCGGCCGTCGCACAGGCCGCCGACGACACCCGGCCGTCCTTCGGGGCGACCGTCGGCGACACCACCGCCGACCTCAAGGCCGGCCTGAAGGCCGACGCGTCCGCCGCCCGCAGCGGCGCCTCCGTGAAGGCCGCCGCAGCGCTCGACGTCACCGTCTCCGGCGTGACGGTCAACAACAACAAGGACGTCGTCGTCGGTACGACCGGCAGCTACACCGTGCCGCTCACGTACACCCTGAACCACACCGGCGACCTGGGCGCCTACGGCACCGCAGCGATGATCTACCACGGCACCTCGGTCGAGGACGCCACCTGGGGCTTCGCCTCCGACGACGCGGCCGCCTGCACCGAGGTCTCCTCGACCGCGCTGAAGTGCTCGACCACCGTCACCTTCCTGCCGGACGAGCTGATCAACACGGACGCCGGCACCTGGCGCGTCGGCGTCGTCGTGGTCACCGAGGACGACGAGAAGCTCCTGGAGAACGTGGGCACCCGCAAGGTCCTGCGCACCTCCAAGGTGACCGTCAACGCCGCCCCGGAGCCGGTCAAGAAGGGCGCCACCCTCACCATCACCGGCAAGCTCACCCGCGCCGACTGGGACACCAGCAAGTACGTCGGCTACGGCAGCCAGTCCGTGGTCCTCCAGTACCGCGCGAAGAGTTCCAGCACCTACACCAACGTCAAGGGCATCAAGTCCACCTCCACCGGAGCCCTGAAGACGACCGTCAAGGCCTCGGCGGACGGCTACTACCGCTTCGTCTTCAACGGCTCCCCGACCGGCGGCAAGGCCACCGCCACCGGTGACTACATCGACGTGCAGTAACCCTTTCCTCCGTCACCCGACGGGAAAGCGGCGGTCGACCAGTCTCCACAGGAGTTCCAGGGCGGCCGCCGCCACCGCCGCGATGCCGACCGCGGTCCACGGCATCACCGTGCCGACCAGCCTCAGCGCGAAGAAGTCCTGGAGCCACGGCACGGCCAGCACCACCAGGAACCCGGCGCCCATCGCCGCCACCAGCCCGATCCGCCACCAGGTGTAGGGGCGGGCGATGATCGCCAGCACCCACAGCGAGATCAGGAACAGCGTCAGCGTCGCGGCGCTGGTCTCCGCCGCCAGCGCGTCCGGCCCGCTGTAGTGGTGCCGCGCCACCAGGTACGTCGCGAAGGTCGCCGCCCCGGCCAGCACCCCGCCGGGGATCGCGTACCGCATCACCCGCCGCACGAAGTGGGGCCGCGCCCGTTCCCTGTTGGGGGCCAGGGCGAGGAAGAAGGCCGGGACGCCGATGGTCAGGGTGGACAGCAGGGTGAGGTGGCGGGGCAGGAACGGGTACTCCACCTGCGAGCACACCACCAGGATCGCCAGCAGCACCGAGTAGACCGTCTTGACCAGGAAGAGCGTCGCGACGCGGGTGATGTTGCCGATCACCCGGCGGCCCTCGGCGACCACCGACGGCAGCGTGGCGAAGCTGTTGTTCAGGAGGACGATCTGCGCGACCGCCTTCGTCGCCTCCGACCCGGAACCCATCGCGACGCCGATGTCGGCGTCCTTGAGGGCGAGGACGTCGTTGACGCCGTCGCCGGTCATCGCGACGGTGTGCCCCCGGGACTGGAGGGCGCCCACCATCTCCCGCTTCTGCCGCGGGGTGACCCGCCCGAACACCGTGTTCTCGTCGATCGCCCCGGCCATGTCGTCCCGCTCGGCGGGCAGCCGGCGCGCGTCGACCGCCGTGCCGCCGAGCCCGAGCTTGCCGGCCACCGCGCCCACCGACACCGCGTTGTCGCCGGAGATGACCTTGGCCCGGACGTTCTGCTCGGCGAAGTAGCGCAGGGTGTCGGCGGCGTCCGAGCGCAGCCGCTGCTCCAGCACGACCAGGGCGACCGGCTCGGCGCCCTCGGCCGCCCTCGGGTCGTCCAGGCCCCGCCCGTCGGCCCGGACCAGCAGCAGCACCCGCAGGCCCTGTTCGTTGAGGCGCCCGGTCTCCGCCAGCGCCGGGTCGTCCTCGGCCAGCAGCACGTCGGGGGCGCCCAGCAGCCAGGTCCGGGTGGTGCCGTCCGCCTCCTCGACGCGGGCGCCGCTGTACTTGCGGGCGGAGGAGAAGGGCAGCGTCCCGGTGGGGCGCCAGTCGCCGGCGCCGTCCGGGCAGGCGTCGATGATCGCCTGGAGGGAGGCGTTCGGACGCGGCTCGGCGGCACCGAGGGCGCCGAGCACCCGCCGTACGTACCCCTCCTCGGCGCCGCCCAGCGGCCGTATCTCGGTGACGTCCATGCCGCCCTCGGTCAGCGTGCCCGTCTTGTCCAGGCAGACCGTGTCGACGCGGGCCAGGCCCTCGATCGCGGGCAGCTCCTGGACCAGGCACTGCTTGCGGCCCAGCCGGATCACGCCGATCGCGAAGGCGACCGAGGTGAGCAGCACCAGGCCCTCGGGGACCATGGGGACGATGCCGCCGACGGTGCGGGCGACGGAATCGGCGAGGTCGTTGTCCTCGCGGACGAGCTGGCTGATGATCAGGCCGATCGCGGTCGGCACCATCATCCAGGTGACGTACTTCAGGATCGTGGAGATCCCGGAGCGCAGCTCGGAGTGGACCAGGGTGAACCGGGACGCCTCCTCGGCGAGCTGCGCCGCGTACGCCTCCCGCCCGACCTTGGTCGCCCGGTACGCCCCGCCGCCCGCGACCACGAAGCTGCCGGACATCACCTGGTCGCCGGGGCGTTTGACCACCGGGTCGGCCTCACCGGTGAGCAGCGACTCGTCGATCTCCAGCCCGTCGGTGTCGACGCACACGCCGTCGACGACCACCTTGTCCCCGGGGCCGAACTCGATCACGTCGTCCAGCACGATCTCGGAGGTGCCGATCTCGGTGGACCGCCCGTCGCGCCGTACGGCCGGCCGGGCCTCGCCGATCAGGGCGAGCGAGTCCAGGGTCTTCTTCGCCCGCCACTCCTGGACGATGCCGATGCCGGTGTTGGCGAGGATGACGAAGCCGAACAGGCTGTCCTGGATCGGCGCCACGATCAGCATGATCACCCAGAGCACGCCGATGATCGCGTTGAACCGGGTGAAGACGTTGGCGCGGACGATGTCCGGCGTCGACCGGCTGCTGCGCACCGGCACGTCGTTGACCTGGCCCCGGGCCACCCGTTCGGCGACCTCCGCGGAGGTCAGTCCGGCGGCCGACACCGGGAGCGGCACCGGGTGCACGGGATCGAGTTCGGCGCCCGCGTCGATGTGCGTCATGCGTTCGACGGTACGTGCGGACGCGGGGCCCCACACGGCGGAAGGGCGGAAGTTCCGACCTGGGGAGGACGGTCGGGGCGGAAAGTGGTGCCGTGGTACTACGCGGTGCCCTGGGCGCTCCGGTCCGCTGCCCCGGGCGTCCCGTCGGCCGCGCGGGCCCGCTGGATGGCGGCGTCGCGCCTGCGGACGTACCAGATGCCGATCAGGCCGAGACCGGCGCCGGCCAGGCAGGTCCACACCCACCACAGGTGCCCGCGGTCGTCGAACCAGCCGTAGAAGGGGAGCTGGACCAGGAAGAGGACGAACCAGATGACCGTGCCGCCGGTGATGGTGGCGACCACGGGGCCCTCCAGGGGCTCCGGCGCCTCGTGCTTCGGTGTCCACTTCGCCATGCGCACAGCTTACGAGGGCACGGCCGGGGCGCGTCCGGCACGCGGGTCTACGCGCGGAGATGGTTTTATTTCCCTCATACGTTCATACTGAAACCGTTTGTTCCTGACCACTTTCATTCGTAGAAAACACCAAGGGGCCGTGTGGGGGACCGCTTGGTGATGAGGTCTCGCATGTCCACCCCGGCCCAGCCCCCGTACGGGGCCCTCGACCGCTACTTCAAGATCTCCGAGCGTGGCTCCACGCTCGCCCGCGAGGTCCGGGGCGGATTCGCCACCTTCTTCGCGATGGCCTACATCGTCGTGCTGAACCCGATCATCCTGGGCAGCGCGAAGGACATGTACGGCCATCAGCTGGACAACGGCCAGCTGGTCACCGCGACCGCGCTGACGGCGGCGTTCACCACCCTGCTCATGGGCGTCATCGGCAACGTCCCGATCGCGCTCGCCGCCGGTCTCGGCGTGAACTCGGTCGTCGCCCTCCAGCTCGCCCCGCGGATGTCCTGGCCGGACGCCATGGGCATGGTCGTGCTGGCCGGTTTCGTCGTGATGCTGCTGGTCGCCACCGGTCTGCGCGAGCGCGTGATGTCCGCCGTGCCGCACGGACTGCGCAAGGCGATCTCCATCGGCATCGGCCTCTTCGTGATGATCGTCGGCCTGGTCGACTCCGGGTTCGTCACCCGCATGCCGGACGCCGCGGGGACCTCCGTGCCGCTCCAGCTCGGCGACGGCGGCCACCTGAACGGCTGGCCGGTCCTGATCTTCGCCCTCGGCGTGCTGCTCACGCTGGCGCTGATCGTCCGCAGGACGCCCGGCGCCATCCTGATCTCGATCGTCGTGATGACGGTCGTCGCGGTGATCGTCAACCTCGTCGCCGACATCCCCTCCTGGGGCCTGACCACCCCCGAGTGGCCCGGCAACCCCGTCTCCACCCCGGACTTCGGGCTGGTCGGCGAGGTCAGCCTGTTCGGCGGGTTCGAGAAGGTCGGCGTGCTGACCGGCGTGCTGTTCGTCTTCACCGTGCTGCTGTCGTGCTTCTTCGACGCGATGGGCACGATCATGGGCGTCAGCGACGAGGCGAAGCTGACCGACGCCCAGGGTCAGATGCCGGGCATCAACAAGGTCCTGATGATCGACGGCATCGCGGTCGCCGCCGGTGGTGCCAGCTCCTCCTCGGCCACCACCGCGTTCGTCGAGTCCACGGCGGGCGTCGGCGAGGGCGCCCGGACCGGCTTCGCCAACGTCGTCACCGGCCTGCTGTTCGCCGTGGGCCTCTTCCTCACCCCGATCGCCACGATGGTGCCGTCCCAGGCGGCCACGCCCGCGCTGATCGCGGTCGGCTTCCTGATCCTGGCGGGTTCGATCAAGCAGATCGACTGGGCCGACCACACGATCGCCATCCCGGCCTTCGTGACGATGCTGATGATGCCGTTCACCTACTCGATCACCAACGGCATCGGCATGGGCTTCATCACCTTCACGGTGCTGCGGCTGGCGGCCGGCCGGGGCCGCGAGGTGCCGGTGGCGATGTACGTCGTCTCGGCGGTGTTCGCCTTCTACTACCTGATGCCGGCGCTGGGCCTCACGTGACGGTCCCGTAGAACCTCTCGGTCTCTTCCACGGCGGACTGGAACCGCTCGTCGAAGTCATCGCGGATGAGCGTCCGGACGACATAGTCCTGGACGCTCATCCCTCTTCTGGCCGCACGGTCCCGGAGCCGTTCGAGCAGCTCCCCGTCCATCCGCAGGCTGAGCACGCTGGTCCCCATGGGGACGAGGGTCACCCCGCGCCACGGGGTGGCGTACGGCATTTCCGTACTTGCTCACTCGTACGAGTGAAGCGAGGGTGGAACGGGACGAGGGTGAGTGGTCAGGGTCACGGCCCGCCTCCGCACCCCCGGTGGTCTTTCGTCAGTCTAATGAGTTAAGCTAAGGACATGCCGGACCTCACCCACGGCGACGACGCCGCCGCCGTGAACTCCCTGCGATCCGCCGTGATGCGGCTGTCCCGTCGGCTCAAGCACCAGCGCGTCGACGAGTCGCTCAGCCCCACCGAGATGTCGGTGCTCGGCACCCTGTCCACCTGCGGCCGTGCCACCCCGGGCGAACTGGCCCGCAAGGAGCACGTCCAGCCGCCCTCGATGACCCGCATCGTGGCGTTGCTGGAGGCCAAGGGACTGGTCAGCCTGGAACCGCACCCCGAGGACCGGCGCCAGAAGGTCGTGACGCCGACCGAGCAGGCCGTGGTGATGCTCGACGAGAGCCGCCGCAAACGGAACGCGTTCCTGGCCACGCTGGTCGAGGGCCTCGACGAGGACGAGTGGGCGAAGCTGCGCGCCGCCGCCCCCGTGCTGGAGAAGCTCGCACACCTGTAAGCGGCATGGACGAGGAGGCGAACCCTTTTGAGTACGGGACCCGGAGCACACTCCGCCCCCGCACCTGACTCCCACGACGACCCGCCCACCCCCGACACCGACCGCAAGACCTCGATGTTCGCCTCCCTGAAGGTCAGGAACTACCGCCTGTTCTTCATGGGTCAGGTCGTCTCGAACATCGGCACCTGGATGCAGCGCATCGCCCAGGACTGGCTGGTGCTGAGCCTGACCGGCTCCTCCGCCGCCGTCGGCATCACCACCGCCCTCCAGTTCCTGCCGATGCTCCTGTTCGGCCTCTACGGCGGTGTCCTGGTCGACCGCCTGCGCAAGCGCCCCACGCTGCTGGTCACCCAGTCGTCCATGGCCCTGACCGCGCTGGCCCTCGCCGCCCTCACCCTGACCGGACACGTCCAGGTCTGGCACGTCTACGTCGCCGCCTTCGTCATGGGCCTGGCGACCGTGGTCGACAACCCGGCCCGGCAGTCCTTCGTCTCCGAGCTGGTCGGCCGCGACCAGCTGCAGAACGCGGTCAGCCTGAACTCGGCCAACTTCCAGTCCGCCCGCCTGGTCGGCCCCGCCGTCGCGGGCCTGCTGATCACCGGCGTCGGCACCGGCTGGGCGTTCTTCCTCAACGGCGTCTCGTTCGTCGCCCCGCTCACCGGGCTGCTGCTGATGCGGGCCCGCGAGCTGCACACCGTCGAGCGCACCCCGCGCGGCAAGGGCCAGCTGCGGGAGGGCCTGCACTACGTCGCCGGGCGCCCGGACCTGCTGTGGACCATCGTCCTGGTCGGCTTCATCGGCACCTTCGGCTTCAACTTCCCGGTGTTCCTCTCCGCCTTCGCCGACGACGTCTTCCACTCCGGGGCGGGCACCTACAGCCTCTTCAACACCCTGATGGCGGTCGGCTCGGTGGCCGGCGCCCTGCTCGCCGCCCGGCGCGGCACGGCCCGGCTGCGCCTGCTGATCGCGGCGGCGATGGGCTTCGGCGCGCTGGAGATCGTGGCCGCCGCGGCTCCGGAACTGTGGCTGTTCGCGCTGCTCATGGTCCCCATCGGCCTGTTCAGCATGACGGTGAACGTCACCGCCAACACCAGCATCCAGATGTCCACCGACCCGGCGATGCGGGGCCGGGTGATGTCCCTGTACATGATGGTGTTCCTGGGCGGCTCGCCGGTCGGGGCGCCGATCGTCGGCTGGGTCACGGACACCTACGGCGCGCGCGCCGGCTTCGCGGCCGGCGGCACGGTGGCCTTCCTGGCGGCGGCGGTGACCGGCGTGGTCCTGGGCCGCCTGGGCGGCTTGCGCCTCTCGGTCGGCTGGCACCACGGCCATCCGCAGGTCCGGTTCGTGCCGCGCGGCAGCCGGGAGGAGCTGGCGCCGGCGGCGTGACGCCCCTCAGTCCCGGGGGAACCCGTCGGTCTTCAGGACCAGACCGACGGGGGAGCCGGTGAGGTCGATGTCCTCCCCGAACCCGAAACTGACACTGCCGTGGTAGGTGCCGTCCTTGGGCAGCGTGTGCAGGTGTCACTGGCCGGTGTACGGGTCGACGATCAGGTAGACCGGTACGCCGGCGGTGGCGTAGGTGTCTTTTTTGGGGCCGTAGTCGTTGGCGGCGGTGCCTTCGGAAATGACCTCGGCGACGAATTCGGCATCTCGCCGGGTGCCTTCAGCGAGGGCCGTCACGTCGGATGCGAAGCCGTTGAGGTGACCCGGGTAGTCCCTGCGCACGTCGGATTTCAGGCGCTCCCGCGGATAGGCGGCGCGTAGCTGTTCGAGGATGTCCATGGTGATGTCCCAGTGGGTGTCCCGCTGGGGCGTCAGGAAGATGTGTCCTCCGACGATCTCGGACTTGTACCCCTCCGGAACAGGCATCTCTCCAGCCACTCGAACATCATGTCGAGCGTGAGCGCCTCGCCACCGTCGTCCATCTCGATCCTGCCTGTGAGGACGGTCATCGCAGCGGTACAACGATACGCACGGTGAGCCGGACACGCCGGGCAGACTGTGACCCATGAGACTCTTCGCCGCCGTGCTGCCGCCCGAGGACGCCGTCCGGGAGCTGGCCGCCGAGGCGGACCGGCTGCGGCGGCTGCCCGGCGCGGAGCGGCTGCGCTGGACCGGCCGCCCCGGCTGGCACTTCACGCTCGCCTTCTACGGGGAGGTCGACGACACCCTCGTACCGGAGCTGTCGCAGCGGCTGGCGCGGGCCGCCCGCCGTACGGAGCCGTTCGCGCTGGCCCTGCGCGGCGGCGGACAGTTCGGGCGGGGCCGGGCCCTGTGGGCCGGGGCGGAGGGCGAGCTGCGCACCCTGCGCCTGCTGGCGGACCGCGCCGAGGCGGCGGGCCGCAGGGCGGGCGTGGAGATGGGCGAGCACCGCCGCTACACCCCGCACCTCACCGTCGCCCGCGGCCGGGACGCCTACGACGTACGCCCGTACCTGGAGGTGCTCGACGGCTTCGCCGGCCGTACCTGGCAGGTCACCGAGCTGACCCTGGTCCGCAGCAACCTGCCCGCCTCCGGGGTGCCGGGGGAGCGGCCCCGGTACGAGGCCCTCGCGCGTCTGCCGCTGGGTTAGGGCGGGGTCAGGGCCAGACGGTGGCGCCCGCCCGGAAGGTCTCGGCGTCGCTCTCCTGCGGCAGCACGCAGAGCAGGTGCCCGCCGGGCGCCCGCAGCACATGGCACTCCTGCCACCGCGCGACGGGCCGCGCGCCCAGCGCGGTCAGGCGCCCGAGTTCCGCCTCGACGTCGTCGGTCTCGATGTCCAGGTGCATGCGCGGCGCGTCGTCGACCGCCTGGACGGCGGTGACCAGCCCCGGCAGGGCCTGGTGCAGGCTGGTGAACTGCGGCGCCGGCGGGAACGGCCGGGCCTCGGCGCCCAGTGCCGCCGACCAGAAGTCCGCCGACCGGGCGGCCTCGGCTTCGGGGGCGTCGATGATGACGGCGTACACCCGGCTGCTGTGCATCGGGAAGCGACCTCCCTGGACGGGCACCCGGGGTCACCGCGGTGCCGGCGAAGAATTAGGCTCGGTGCCGTGGACCCGAAAACCCGGAACCGGATCATGGCCGGTGTGCTTGTGCTGATGCTCGTGGTGGTCGCGGTGGCGGCGGCGCTCGGTAACTAGCGCGTGCCCGTGCGCCGCCGTCATCGTCCTGTCAGGGGCATCGTCCTACCAGGCGAAGGCCTCCGGGGAGGGCCCGGGGCCGGGGAAGATCTCGTCCAGCCCGGCCAGCAGTTCCCCGGACAGTTCCAGCTCGACGGCGCGCAGCGCGGACGCCAGCTGGCCGGCGGTGCGCGGGCCGACGATCGGGCCGGTCACGCCGGGCCGGGTGAGCAGCCAGGCCAGTGCGGTCTCGCCGGGTTCCAGGCCGTGCTTGTCGAGCAGGTCCTCGTACGCCTGGACGCGGGCGCGGGCCGCGGGGTCGGCGAGGGTGTCGGCGGCCCGGCCGCTCGCCCGGCGTCCGCCCGTGGCCTCCTTCTTCAGCACGCCGCCCAGCAGACCGCCGTGCAGCGGCGACCAGGGGATGACGCCGAGTCCGTACTCCTGGGCGGCCGGGATGACCTCCATCTCGGCGCGGCGCTCGGCGAGGTTGTACAGGCACTGCTCGCTGACCAGGCCGATGGTGCCGCCGCGGCGGGCGGCCAGCTCGTTGGCCTGGGCGATCTTGTAGCCGGGGAAGTTGGAGGAGCCGGCGTAGAGGATCTTGCCCTGCTGGACCAGGACGTCGATGGCCTGCCAGATCTCCTCGAACGGGGTGTTCCTGTCGACGTGGTGGAACTGGTACAGGTCGATGCGGTCGGTCCTGAGCCGCTTGAGGCTGGCGTCGACGGCCCGCCGGATGTTCACGGCGGACAGCTTGTCGTGGTTGGGCCACGCCTCGCCGTCGGCGCCCATGTTGCCGTACACCTTGGTGGCGAGGACGGTCCGGTCGCGCCGGTCGCCGCCCTGGGCGAACCAGTTGCCGATGATCTCCTCGGTGCGGCCCTTGTTCTCGCCCCAGCCGTAGACGTTGGCGGTGTCGAAGAAGTTGATGCCCGCGTCGAGCGCGGCGTCCATGATGGTGTGGCTGTCGGCCTCGTCGGTCTGCGGACCGAAGTTCATGGTCCCGAGAACGAGGCGGCTGACCTTGAGGCCGGTGCGTCCGAGCTGCGTGTACTTCATGGTCCCCAAGCCAACGGCTTGGAGTGCGCTCCAGGCAAGCGGTGGCGGGCGGTCAGTCGCGGTCGTCGGCGGCCGTACGACGATACGCACGGCGACCAGGACACGGGTCACCGTGCGTACGGCCCGCCCAGCCCCCACCCCTGGTGCAGTGCCTCCGCGAACGCCCCCGCGATCTTCCGTTCGCCGCTGTCGCCGGGGTGGGTCCCGTCGTACGTGTCGCTGTGGATGTCGTACGCCGGCGGGACCGACGCCAGCAGCAGGGGGGAGCGGGGGTCGTCGAGGTCGGCGGCGGTCTTGGCGAGCAGGTCGTTGAAGAGGGCGACCTGGGCGCCGAAGGCGGGGTCCTGCCGGGCCCGTATGTTGGGGATGACCGGCAGCAGCACCATGCGGACGCGGGGCCGGGCGGCCCGTGCCTCGGTCACGAACCGGCGGACGTTCTCCGTGGTCTGCCCGGCGTCGGTGTAGAAGCCGAGGTCGATCAGGCCGAGGGCGACGAGGAGCACGTCGGCGCGGTGCGCCCGGACCGCGTCCCCGATCAGCGGGGCCATGTGCAGCCAGCCCTCGCCCCAGCCGGCCAGGTGGGCCCGCGGGAAGCCGGGGTCGGCGTAGGCGAGGGAGACCGGCGCGTCGGCGGCCTTGTCGTAGAGCGTCTCGCGCGGGCCGACGAAGGTGAACGGACCGTCGTACGCCGTGCACAGGTGCTGCCACAGCCGGTAGCGCCAGGTGTGGTCGCCCGCGCTCCCGATGGTCTGGGAGTCGCCGACCGGCATGAACCTGAGCATCCGTACATCATGGACGATCGCCGGACCCCTGACGACGTGAGCCCGGCCACCGTCACGAACACCCGTCCGGGATGGCAGGCTTGGGCCCATGCGCCGATCCCTCGCCCTTCTCGCCGCGACCCTCCTCACGGGCGCGTGCGCCGTGCCCGCCTTCGCCGTCGACGGGGACGAGGGGTTCACCATCACGGACCCGCGGATCACCGAGTCCAGCGGCCTGGCCGCCTCCCGCCTCCACCCCGGCGTCTACTGGACCCACAACGACCAGGACACCGGCCCGTACCTCTACGCGGTGGACGGCGCCACCGGCAAGACGGTCGCCCGCGTCTCCCTCTCCGGCATCGGCACGCCCCGCGACGTCGAGGCGGTCTCCATCGGCCCGGACAACCGGATCTACGTCGGCGACATCGGCGACAACCTCGGCGGCACCTGGCCGCACGTGTGGATCTACGAGCTGCCCGAGCCGACGGAACTGAAGGACCAGACGGTCGAGGCGAAGCAGTACGTCGTGCAGTACGACGACGGCGCGCGGGACGCCGAGTCGATGGTGGTCCACCCGAAGACCGGCCGCGTCTACATCATCGACAAGAACGAGGACGGCGGGCACCTGTACGAGGGCCCGGCACAGCTGTCCACGTCCGGGACGAACGTCTTCACCCGCTCCACGGCCGTCGACCTGTGGGCCACGGACGCGGCGTTCTCGCCGGACGGCGAGCAGCTCACGGTGCGCGGGTACCTGGGCGGGCTGTACTACGACTGGAACGGCGGGAAGATCAAGCGCGAGGGCCGGATCAGCGTGCCGCTGGGCCAGGGCGAGTCCGTCACCTACACGGTCGACGGCAAGAAGCTGCTGCTCGGCATGGAGGGCGCCGACAGTGCGGTGAAGGCGCAGGACGCGCCCGGCGGGGGCGGCGCGTCGGCGTCCACGGGCGGGAGTCCGGCGGCCTCCTCCTCCGGCGACGGTGCCGGGACGGACGGCAGGACGCTGAAGATCGGCGGCGCGGCGGCGGTCCTGGCGGTGCTGGCGGCGGTGTTCGGACTGCGGCGGCTGTTCCGGCGGTCATGACGGCAGGGGGCAGGTGAGTTCCGGCCGCGCGCGGTGCGGGGAGCAGGTCACCAGGGTGAGGGAGAGGTACGCCGGGCGTTCGAGGTAGAAGCCGAGTGTCACGTCGCCGCCGGCGGTGAGGCGTTCGGTGGCGGCGGTGACGTGGCCCGCCAGGCGGCCGGCGTCCCGTTGGGCCGCGGCGGCGAACCGGGGCGCGTACTCGGCCAGACGGTCGTGCAGCCAGGCCGCCGCGTCATCGGCTCTGTCCCAGGTGCCGCGGATCAGGGCGGGCGGTTTGAGGAGCCAGTACGCCGTTTCGAGGGGCGGGAGATCGGACGTGGGGAAGGCCGTCGCCACGTCGCGGTGACGGTGGATCAGCTCCGGCCGGCTGCCGGGTGGGGGTGGTTCGGGGTGGGGCGGGCGCCGGAGGGCCTCCTGGTCGAAGCGGGCCTTCGGGCCGGTCCACAGGTAGGCGTGGTGGTGCACCGGGGCGTCGTCCTGTTCGCGGGGCGCGGGGCCGGCCGGCTCCACGGGGGCCGGCCGGCGACGGGACGGTCAGAGGGCGAGGCCGAAACGGGCGGGGTCGATGCCGGCGACGGCCAACTCCTCCGTGGTGAACCGCAGGGGCGGTACGTCGGGTCGCTTGCTGTCACCGAGGGCCCAGGCGTCCCGCCCGATACGGGCCAGGGTCACGCAGCCTTCGCTGCACGGGCCTCCGCAGGCTTGGACGAAGGTGGCTGAGGTGATGTCGAGGGCGTAGAGGTCGGGGATGCGGGGCATGGGATGCCTTCCCATCTGGCCTGGTCACGGCCTGGGTGGAGGGTTCTGGCGATGACCGTAGGAGGGCGGGACGCGGCATCGGGCCGAATATTCTCGACTATTCTCACGTGGTCACTCTGAATGCATGGACTTTCACTCAGCGTCCCCGGGAAGCTGTGCGCACACGGATTTCGTCGACACCCAGGGGGTGGTTGCGCGTGGCGCGCAGGTTGCGGTTCAACGGGACGGGGAGCGACGGTGACGGATGTCCGGCCGTCCATGAGGACGTGGACAGTGGGGAGGTGATCGTGCAGGGCGCCCCGCTGGCCGATGCGGAAGACGTGGCGCAGCTCCAGTGCCTCTCAGAAGGCGAAGTAGCGGTGGTGGTGCCGCGTGAGCTGCTGGTGGACTGGGCGCCGAAAGAGCGGACGCGCAAGGTGAGGACGATCGGGCTCGAGGAGTTCGGCGGTCTCTTCCGCAAGTTCGAGCACACCGCGTGGCGTCTGGAGACGCGTCGGCGCTACGCGAGCGATGAGGCAGGAGACCGCTGGAAGGGGTTCATCGAAACCGGGTCCGTTGTCGAGGACTGGCCCGCGGGAGCGCCGGCGCGTTCCTTCCGCGACACGATCCGCGAGCAGACCGGACTGGGCAAACGCGTCGAGCGGGTTCGTATCGTGGACCAGCCGCCGACCACCGGGCAGCATTACCTCCTCGACGGCGCCAGGTGGAACATCGCCTCCGGCGAGGACATCCGCAACATGTGGCGTGTCGACGCCGACCGGCTCCGGCTGCCCGACGAGGACTTCTGGCTGTTCGACAGCCGTCTCGTCGCGCTTCTGCGCTTCGACGACGACGATCAGCTCACGCACGTGGACCTGATCACGGAGCCCGCCGAGGTGGTGCGGTGCTCGATGATCAGGGATGCTGCTTGGCATTACGCCGTGCCGTGGGAGGAGTTCACGGCCGGAATGTAGGCGACGGAGCGGGTAACCGGTGAGCACGGACTACCAGAGGGCGCGTGAGGAACTCGGCCGCAGACTACGCGAGTTGCGCACCGAGCGCCCCGAGGGACGGCTCACCGGTGTTCAGCTCGCACAGCGGCTGGGATGGCGGCAGTCGAAAGTCAGCAAGCTGGAGAACGGCCGGCAGACGCCTACGGCCGACGACCTGCGGGCATGGGCCGAGGCCGTGGGCCAGCCGGCCGTTTTTCCGGAACTGCACGCGCGGCTGAAGGGCTTCGAGAGCCACATCCGTTCCTGGCGCCGTCAGCTCACGGCCGGACACGCCCCTGTCCAGGAGACCTGGAACGCCCTCGTGTCCAACACCACCACCGTGCACGCGCTGAGCAACGCCGCCGTCAACGGCATGCTGCAGACGGCCGACTACGCCCGATGCCTCTTCGAGCGGCATGCCCGGCTCCGCAAGACACCGCGGGACACGGAAGACGCGGTGCGGGCCCGCATGAAGCGTCAGGAGTGGCTGTACCGGCCGGGCAGACGGCTGAACCTGCTCATGCCCGAAAGTGTGCTGTGGGGACGGATCTGCCCGCCGGACGTGCTGGCCGCTCAACTCGACCGGTTGTGCGGCGTGGTGGGCATGGACACCGTGAACCTGGGGATCCTGCCCTTGGACGGCACGCTGCCGTTGGCGATGGGGAACTCGTTCAATGTGCTGGACGACCGCCTGGCCGTCGTCGAGGACTGGCATGCCGAACTCTGGCTCGACGACGCCGAGACGATCGCTCTCTACCGCCGGGTCTGGGACACCTTCGCCGAGGCGGCCGTCTTCGGTGCCGAGGCTCAGCAGGTGATCGCGCGGGTGCGCCGGAGTATCAAGGTCTGAGACGGGCCGCTCAGTCGAGGCAGAACTCGTTGCCCTCGACGTCCTGCATCACCAGGCACGACTCGTTGAAGCCGTCGGCGCGCAGCAGTTCGACGCGGGTCGCGCCGAGTGCGGTCAGGCGGGCGCACTCGGCCTCCAGGGCGGCGACGCGCTCCTCGCCCACGAGGCCGGTGCCGACCCGTACGTCGAGGTGGACCCGGTTCTTGACGGCCTTCCCCTCCGGGACGCGCTGGAAGAACAGGCGCGGGCCCACGCCCTCGGGGTCCACGCAGGCGAACGCCGAGCCCTGGCGCTCGGGCGGCAGCGAGCGGTCGAAGTCGGCCCAGCTGTCGAATCCCGGCGGGGGCGGCGGGACGACGTACCCCAGCACCTCGCACCAGAAGCGGGCGACGCGCTCCGGGTCGGCGCAGTCGAAGGTGACCTGGATCTGCCTGATCGACGTCATCGCGCCACCCTATCGAGGGGAGCCGCTTACGCGGCCGCCTCCGTCAGCCTCGCCGTCTCCGCCTCCGTCAGGGTGACCTCGGTGAGCGCCAGCAGCGCCGGGAGCTGCTCCACCGTCCGCGCGGAGGCGGTGGGCGCGATGACGGTCGGGCGGGAGGCGAGCCAGGCGAGGGCGACCGTGGCGACCTCCACCTCGCGCGCGCCGGCGATCTCGTCGAGCACCTTCAGCACCCGTGCGCCCCGTTCGGAGTCCACGAGCTGCGCCACGCGGCCCGCGCGCACCGAGTCCACCGGCGCCCCCGGCCGGTACTTCCCCGTCAGGAAGCCCGACGCGAGTGCGAAGTACGGCACCGCGGACAGGCCCGCTTCCGCGGCGACGTCCTGGAGGGCGCCCTCGTAGGTGTCCCGGGAGACCAGGCTGTAGTGCGGCTGGAGGGCGACGTAGCGGGCCAGGCCCTCGCGCTCGGAGAACTCCAGCGAGGCGCGCAGCCGTTCGGCCGAGATGTTGGAGGCCGCGATGTGCCGTACCTTGCCCGCCTGCACCAGCCCGTCCAGCGCGCCGATGATCTCCTCGACGGGCACGTCCGGGTCGTCGTAGTGCGTGTAGTACAGGTCGATGTAGTCCGTGCGGAGCCGCCGCAGTGAGGCGTCGGCCGCCGCCCTGATGTTGTCGGCGGACAGCCCCGGGTAGGCGGGGTGCCGGCCGACCTTGGTCGCGAGGACCACGTCGGAGCGGTTGCCGCGCGCGGTGAACCAGTCGCCGAGGACGGTCTCGGACTCGCCGCCCTTCATGCCGGGCGCGAACGCCGAGTAGCCGTCGGCGGTGTCGACGAAGTTGCCGCCGGCGGCCGTGTAGGCGTCCAGCACGGCGAAGGAGGCGGGCTGGTCGGCGGTCCAGCCGAAGACGTTGCCGCCGAGGCAGAGCGGGGCGACCTGGAGGGTGGTTGAGCCCAGGGGGCGAAGAGACATCATTTAACAACGTTAAGGGGAGCGGTCCCGTGATGCCGCGGCGACGGGGTGATTCGGCCACTATCTGGCCGATACCCGCCCGTGAGGCCGGGGAAGGCGCACCGCACCTACGAAGGGCGCCCGGCGGTCAGGACCGCCGGGCGCCCTTCGGGCACGTAGCCGGGACGTCAGAGCTTCTCGATGACGTAGTCGACGCACTTCGTCAGGGCCTCGACGTCCGCCGGGTCGATCGCCGGGAACATCGCGACGCGCAGCTGGTTGCGGCCCAGCTTGCGGTACGGCTCCGTGTCGACGACGCCGTTGGCGCGCAGGGCCTTGGCGACGGCCGCCGCGTCGATGTCGTCGGAGAAGTCGATCGTGCCGATGACCTGGGAGCGCTTGGCCGGGTCGGAGACGAACGGGGTCGCGTACTTCGACTCGTCGGCCCAGGTGTAGAGGCGGGTGGACGAGTCCTTCGTGCGGGACGTGGACCAGGCCAGGCCGCCCTGGCCGTTCAGCCACTCCAGCTGCTCGTTCAGGAGGAACAGGGTGGCGAGGGCCGGGGTGTTGTACGTCTGGTTCTTGCGGGAGTTGTCGATCGCCGTGGGGAGGCTGAAGAACTCCGGGATGTGGCGGCCGGACGCGTGGACGCGCTCGGCGCGTTCGATCGCGGCCGGGGAGAAGACGCCGATCCACAGGCCGCCGTCGGAGGCGAAGGACTTCTGCGGGGCGAAGTAGTAGACGTCGGTCTCCGCGATGTCCACCGGGAGGCCGCCGGCGCCGGACGTGGCGTCGACCAGGACGAGGGAGCCGTCGTCGGCGCCGGGGACGCGCCGGATGGGCATCGCCACGCCGGTCGACGTCTCGTTGTGGGTGTACGCGTAGACGTCGACGCCGGACTCGGCCCGCGGGTCGGGGTGCGTGCCCGGGTCGGCGGAGACGACGGTCGGCTCGGCCAGCCACGGGGCCAGCTTGGCCGCCTTGGCGAACTTCGAGCTGAACTCGCCGAACGTCAGGTGCTGCGACTTGTTCTCGATCAGGCCGTGGGTCGCGATGTCCCAGAACGCCGTGGAGCCGCCGTTGCCGAGCACGACCTCGTAGCCCTCGGGGAGGCCGAACAGCTCGCTGATGCCCTCGCGGACCTTGCCGACCAGGTTCTTCACCGGGGCCTGGCGGTGGGAGGTGCCCATGAGGGAGGTGCCGGTGGCGGCGAGGGCGTCCAGCGCCTCCGTCCGCACCTTGGAGGGACCCGCGCCGAAACGTCCGTCCGCGGGCTTGATGTCAGAAGGAATCCGGATCTCAGCCACGTGGCCGAGGGTATCCGTTGCGGGAAACCTGGGCGAAACGTCGTCCGTCGGGTGAGACGGTCACCCGAGGGTGCCTCCCAGCGCGGGCGTCGGGGAGAACTTCACCGGGAGGTCCGTCAGACCGCGCAGCCACGGGGACTCGCGGCGGTGCAGGGACGCGGCCGGGACCGACAGGTCGATGTCGGGGAGGCGGTCCAGGACCACCTCGATGCCGGTGCGGGCGATCACCTCGGAGATCTCCTGCGCCGGGAACGGGCAGCGGTGCTCCCCGTGACTGAAGGAGAAGTGCGCGTTGTTGCCGCCGGTCAACGACGCCGCGTCGGTACGGACCTGGGGGTCGGAGTTGGCCCCCTGGAGACCGAGGATCAGCAGGTCGCCGGCGTTGATGCGGCGTCCGCCCAGGTTGGTGTCGCGGGTGGCGTAGCGGCCCGGCATGTTCTGGGTGGGGGTCTGCTCCCACAGCACCTCGTTCATCGCCTCCGAGACGCTGCTGCGTCCGCCGAACATGGAGGCGGCGAAGCGGTGGTCGGTCAGCATCAGGTGCAGCGAGGTGCCGATCCAGTCGGCGGTGGGCTGGTGGCCCGCCGACATCAGGACCATCAGGTCCTGGACGATCTCCTCGTCGGTGAAGTCGGACCGGGCGGCGATCATGCGGGAGACCACGTCGTCGGCGGGGTCCGCCAGGCGTTCGGCGACCAGGGCCTGGCAGGAGCCGTGCAGGTGCTTCTGGCCCGCCAGCGCCCGGTCGCCCGCGTTGATCATGTCGGTCATCGACGTGACCAGGGCCAGGCCCTCGTGGTCCGACCAGCCGTAGAGGTGGGCCAGGACGCGGACCGGGAGCAGCATGGCGTACTCGTTGATCAGGTCGGCGGTGCCGCGGGCGCAGAAGGCGTCGATCAGCTCGTCCGCGAAGCGTTCGGAGTCGGCGCGCAGGACCGCCGGGTCCACGCCGTCCAGCGCGTCGCTCAGCATGGCCGAGCGGCGGCGGTGGCGTTCGCCGACGGTGTAGAGGATGGAGGGCTGGCCGCGGTTGATGACCGGGCGCAGCGGCCAGTCGTCGGGGACGTTGTCCCACTGGTTCCACAGCTGGGAGTCCCGGCTGAACAGGTCCGGGTCGCCGGTGACCTGGTGCAGCTCGCGGTAGCCGATCACCAGCCAGGCGGGGATGCCGCCGTCCAGCGTCACCGGGGCCACCGGGCCGTGCTTGCGCCGCATCGCCCGGTAGAGGTCGGCCGGTTCCTCGTGGGAACCAGGGCCGCGCAGGGGGAGGGGGCTCACACCAGCTCCTGTGTGGGTCGTGCGGGTTGTGCGGGGGCGGTGGCGGGGGTCTTGGCGTAGCGGGCGTAGACGTGTTCCACCAGGGTGATCAGGATTTCCTTGGCCGACTCGCGGGAGCGCGCGTCGCAGCGCAGCAGCGGGACGTGCGGGTCCAGGTCCAGGGCCTCGCGGATCTGGGCCGGGGCGAAGTCGGGGCCGCCGAAGTCGTTCAGGGCGACGACGAACGGCGTGCCGCTGCGCTCCAGGCGGTCGATGGCGTACCAGGAGTCGTCGATGCGCCGGGTGTCGACCAGGACGACGGCGCCCAGCGTGCCGTAGAAGAGGCGGTCCCAGAGGAACCAGAAACGTTCCTGCCCGGGGGCGCCGAACAAGTACAGGACGTTGCGCGCGTCGAGCGTGATGCGGCCGAAGTCGAAGGCGACCGTGGTGGTCGTCTTGCCGTGCACCCCGGTCAGGTCGTCGACGGAGGCGCCGGCCTGCGTCATCGTCTCCTCGGTGTTGAGGGGGCGGATCTCGCTGACCGAGCGGACCAGGGTCGTCTTGCCGACGCCGAAGCCGCCCACGATCACGATCTTGAGGCCGTTGTCGGCGGAGGCGCCG
Organism: Streptomyces sp. NPDC090994; assembly: GCF_044768905.1. NCBI lineage: Bacteria > Bacillati > Actinomycetota > Actinomycetes > Kitasatosporales > Streptomycetaceae > Streptomyces > Streptomyces sp. NPDC090994. The sequence goes on along the minus strand of NZ_JBIVWS010000004.1, from coordinate 345,623 downwards.
AGCGGCGCGCTCGCTCTAGAGGTTGCGGAGTCCAACGAGCACCTGCTCCAGGATTTCGGGATCGGGTAGGGCTTCCTGCCGGGGGTGACGTGCGCTGACGCGTCCGGTGTCCAGAAGGTCGGTCAGCAGGATCTTGGTGATGCCGACGGGCAGCCGCAGTTCGGCGGCGATCTCCACGACCGCCGTCGGACGCTCGGTCATCCGCAGGATCGCCGCGTGCTCCGACTGCATGCCGGGGACCGGGTCGCACTCGGCGACGACGAGCGTGACCAGGTCGAACGGGTTGTCCGAGCCCGTACGGCTGCGTCCCCCGGTGAGCGTGTAGAGGCGGTCGGGGGCGTCGTCCCGGCCGGGCCTGCCGCCGGGCTGCGTCATGACGTGCGGGGCCGGGCGGTCAGGTGCTCGCCGAGTTGCTCGACGAGTTCGCTCATGTTGTGGCCGACGAGCCCGGCGTCCGCGTCCTCGGCGGTGACCACGGCCAGGTGGGCGCCCTCGCCGGCCTCGACGATGAACAGCACCCCGCCGTAGAACTCGGCCATCGCCGACCGGACGCCGCCGGTGCCGTCGCCGAACTCCACGGAGGCGCCGTGCGACAGGGACTGGATGCCGGCCGCGATCGCGGCGAGCTGGTCGGCCTGGTCCGCGGTCAGCTCCGGGGTACGGCACAGTTTGAGGCCGTCTCGGGAGAGCACGAGGGCGTGCCGCGTACCGGGGGTGCGCTGGAGCAGGCCCTCTATCAGCCACGTGAGCTTGTCGTCGGCGGTCGTCGTGCCGGTCATGAGCGTGGTGTCGCCTTCCGGGTGGGAATTACGGGTGGGAAGGGGTGGTGCCGGGGGTCGCCGTGTCCTCCGGGGCGTCGGGGGTGTCGGAGGGGTCGGCGGGGTCGGCGGGGTCGGCGGGGTCGGCGGGCGGGGTGGTCGGGGCGGCGGGGGTGGCGGGGGCGGCCGGGGCGGCCGGGGCCGGGGTGCCGCGTACGGCCTGGCGGAAGCTGCTGAAGCGGGCGACGCGGGCCATCGACTCCTCGCGGGTCGGCGGGGCGGGCGGCGTGGCGGAGTGCTGCGCCGCGTGCGCGCGTTCGGCCTCGGCGAGGGTGCGTCCGCGACGGCGGCGGGGGAGTCCGTGCGGGAGCGTGGACTCTTGCGAGGCCGGTGGGGAGGAGAGGGTGGAGGAGAGGGGGGAGGACTCGGAGTGCGCCGGGTGCTGCGTGGCGTCCCGGTGGTCCCTGGCGCCCTGGTGGTCCCTCACGTCCCGGTGGTCGCCGGCGTCCGGGCCGGTCGCGCCGGTCGCGCCGCCGGTGGCCGTGGTGTGCCGCGTCCCGGCGTCCTGGCCGGAGCGGGCCGCCGGGGCGGAACCGTGGCGCTGCGGCAGCGGGGGTGCCGCGGAGGCGGTGCCGGCCGAGCCGGCCGTCTCGGCCGTGCCGGTCCCGTCGGTGCCGTCGGTGCCGTCGGTCCCGTCGGCCGGAGCCGTCCGGGTGGCCGGGTCCGCCGAACCCTGCCGGGGCAGGGTCGGGGCCGCCGTCCCCGCCCCGGTGACGCCGGCGGCGGGAGCGGGCAGGGCGCCCGTCGCACCGTCCGCCGGGACCAGCAGGTCCTGCGGGATCAGCATCAGCACGCCCGTGCCGCCCCGGGCCGACGGACGGAACGACACCTTCAGGCCGTACCGCTGGGCCAGCCGCCCCACCACGGTGAGTCCCAGCCGCGTGCCGGTCAGGCCGCCGAGCCCGGCGGTCTTGCCGGACACCGCGCGTTCGGCGCGGCGCAGCTGGACGTCGCCCATGACGAGGCCGCTGTCCTCGACGGACACGATGGCGCCGGCCGGGACCTCCTCGACGTAGACGTGGACCTCCGCCGTCGGCGGGGAGAAGTTCGCGGCGTTGTCCAGGATCTCGGCCAGCGCGTGCATCACGCCCTCGGCGGCGTGCCCGGCGACCGCGGTCTCGCTGGTGGAGTGGACGCGGACCCGCTGGTAGCCGCTGATCCGGCCCATCGCGCCGCGCAGGATGGACTCCATGCCGATCGGCCGGGCCCAGCGGCGTCCCGAACGGGCCCCCGCCAGGACGGCGACGGAGTCGGCGAGCCGCCCGGCCTGGGCGGTGCGGTGGTCGAGCTGGAGGAGGTCGGCGAGCACGTCCTCGTCCGCGTGGCGTTCCTCCATCGCGCGCAGGTCGGCGAGGGTGGCGGTGGCCAGGGCCTGGAGGCGTCCGGCGACGTTGGCGGTGGCGGAGACGGCGGCGGTGCGGCGGGCCTCGGACTCGCGGAGCTTCTTGGTGAGCCGCGCGATCTCCCCGGTCAGCCGGGCCCGTTCCGCGGTGTGCTCCTCGACGAGCCGGTCCCGGTGCGCCTCGTACTCCTCGGTGAGCCGGGCGTGTTCGGTGGCGTGTTCCTCGGTGAGCCGGGCGTGTTCGGTGGCGTGTTCCTCGGTGAGCCGGGCGTGTTCGGCGGTGTGGGCGTCGGTGAGGCGGGTGCGCTCCTGGGCCAGTTCGGCCGTCGCGCGGGCGCGTTCCTGGGCCAGTTCGGCCGTCAGCCGGGTGCGCTCCCGGTCCAGTTCGCCGCTGAGCCGGGCGCGTTCCTGACGGGCCTCCTCGGCGGTCCGGACGCGCTCCTGGAGCAGCCGCCCCATCTCCTGGTTGGCGGACTCCAGCCGGCGGCGGGCCGCTCGGGCCGCCCGGATGCCGTACATGGCCACGGTGACCGCCACGCTCAGCAGCAGGCCGGCCGCGCCGCCGCCCAGCGCGAGCGGGAAGCGCACGCTCTCGGGGGCGACGACGACCGCCGCGGTCACCGCGAGCCCGGCCGGCACCGCGGTGACCAGGAAGGCGGGCAGGAGACTGGATATGGCGGGGCGTTCGCCGGGAGGCGGGGGGGAGGTCATCAGTCGGTTCCTCGGTCGGGTCCGCGGGCGTTCACCGGGCGGGGCGGCGGTCTGCGGGATGGTTCCTCAGGTGGTGTCGTCGGGGGCGTTCCGTGGGGGAAGTGAGGGGATTTCGTGGTCTGTTTTCGGCAGTCTTCTCCGGTGCCGGACAACACCTTTGGCTACCTGACGGTCACTATAAGAGACTTCGCGATCGCGTTGGGCACATTAGTGTCACGTTCTTAGCATCAGATCACAGGAACAACTACGGCAAACATGCCGGGCGTGAACGCCCCGCCCCCGGTGGCCCGAAGCCGTCCCCCGCCCGGCCGGGCATGCTGAGGGCATGACGGATGCAGCACAAGCCGGGCCCGAGCTGCGCAGGGCGCTGCGGGCGGCCGTGCGCGGCGAGGTCTCCTTCGACGCGGCCGCCCGGGCGCTGACCACCATGGACGCGTCCAACTACCGCCGGGTCCCGCTGGGCGTGGTCGCCCCGCGCGACGCCGACGACGTGGCGGCCGTACTGGAGGTGTGCCGGACCCGGGGCGTGCCGGTCGTGGCGCGCGGCGGCGGCACGTCGATCGCGGGCCAGGCGACCGGGACCGGTGTGGTCCTGGACTTCACCCGGCACATGAACCGGCTGCTCTCCCTCGACCCCGGCGCCCGTACGGCCGTCGTACAGCCCGGCCTCGTCCTGGACCGGCTCCAGGAGGCCGCCGCCCCGCACGGCCTGCGCTTCGGGCCCGATCCCGCCACGCACAGCCGGTGCACGCTCGGCGGCATGATCGGCAACAACTCGTGCGGCTCGCACTCGGTGGCGTGGGGGACGACCGCCGACAACGTCGCCGGGCTGTCGGTCCTGACCGCGCGCGGCGAACGGCTGCGGCCCGGACCGGAGTGGGCCGGGGCCCCCGCCGGGCTGCGCGCGCTGGTGGACGGCGAGCTGGCGCGGCTGCGCACCGGCTTCCCGGACCTGCCCCGCCGTATCTCCGGCTACGCCCTGGACGCCCTGCTGCCGGAGCGCGGCGCGGACGTCGCCCGCTCCTACTGCGGCTCCGAGGGCACGCTGGGCGTGCTGACCGAGGCGGTCGTCCGGCTGGTCGAGGCACCGCCCGCGCGGGCCCTGGCGGTGCTCGGCTACGGCGACGAGGGCGCGGCGGCCGAGGCGGCGGCCGGACTGCTGCCGCTGGGGCCGCTGACGGTGGAGGGGATGGCCGCCGACCTGGTGCCGGACCCGGCCGGACTGCCCAGGGGCGGGGCGTGGCTGTTCGTGGAGACCGGCGGCGCCACCCCGGCCGAGGCCCGCGCGCGGGCGGAGGCGGTGGTGCGGGCCGCCGACGTCGTGGACGCCCGCGTGGTGACCGACCCGGCCGGGCAGCGGGCGCTGTGGCGGGTACGGGAGGACGCGTCCGGTACGGCGACCAGGATGCCGGACGGCAGCGAGGCCTGGCCCGGCTGGGAGGACTGCGCGGTGCCGCCCGCCCGGCTGGGCGCCTACCTGCGCGACTTCAGGGCGCTGCTGGCCTCCCACGGGCTGCGCGGCACACCGTACGGGCACTTCGGGGACGGCTGCATCCACGTCCGGATCGACTTCGACCTGCTGACGGAGACCGGCGTCGCCCGCTTCCGGCACTTCTCCGAGGAACTGGCCGGCCTGGTCGTGGCACACGGCGGCTCCCTCTCCGGGGAGCACGGCGACGGGCAGGCGCGGGCCGAGCTGCTGCCGAGTATGTACGGCGAGGAGACGGTGGCCCTCTTCGAGCGGGCCAAGGCCGTCTGGGACCCGGACGGCCTCCTCAACCCGGGGATGCTGGTCCGCCCGGCGCCGCTCGACGCGCACCTCCGCTTCGCCGTCCTGCCGCGCGAGCCGGTGGACGTGGAGTTCGGCTACCCGGCCGACGGCGGTGACTTCTCGGCCGCGGTGCGCCGCTGCGTCGGGGTCGCCAAGTGCCGTACGACGTCGGTGTCCGGCCCGGGGGTGATGTGCCCGTCGTTCCGGGCGACGGGGGAGGAGGAGCACTCGACGCGCGGACGCGCCCGCCTGCTGCACGAGATGCTCGCCGGCGAGCTGGTGACGGACGGCTGGCGCTCCACGGAGGTCCGGGACGCCCTGGACCTGTGCCTGTCCTGCAAGGGCTGCCGCTCCGACTGCCCGGTGGGGGTCGACATGGCCACGTACAAGGCGGAGTTCCTGCACCACCACTACGCCGGCCGCCGTCGCCCGGCCGCCCACTACGCGATGGGGTGGCTGCCGGTGTGGCTGCGCTGGACGGCGCGGACCCGGACGGCCTCGGTCGTCAACACGCTGGCCCGGGTGGGGCCGCTCGCCGCGGTGGCGAAACGGCTGGGCGGGATCGCGGCGCAGCGGGAGGTGCCGCGGCTGGCGGGGGAGACGTTCAGCCGGTGGTGGCGCCGGCGCGGAGGGCCCGTCGGCGAGGGCGAGTTGGTGGTCCTGTGGCCCGACACGTTCACCGAGCACCTGTCGCCGTCCGTGGGCCGGGCGGCCGTACGGGTGCTGGAGGCGGCGGGGCTGCGGGTGGTGCTGCCGCCGACGCTGCGGGCGCGGGCCGTCGGGGACGGCGCCTCCCGGTCGGCGGCCGCCCTGCTGTCCGCCCGCCGGGGCCGGGTCTGCTGCGGACTGACGTACGTGTCGACGGGCCAACTGGACCGGGCCCGCGCGGTGCTGCGCCGCACGCTGGACCTGATGGCCCCGGTACTGGAGACGCCCGCGCCGGTCGTCGTCCTGGAGCCGAGCTGTGCCGCCGCGCTGCGCACGGACCTGCCCGAGCTGCTGCACGACGATCCGCGTGCCGCCCGGCTGGCCGCCCGCGTCCTCACCTTCGCCGAGGTGCTGGAACGCCACGCTCCCGGCTGGACCCCGCCCACCGTGGACCGTCCGGTCACCGGCCAGACCCACTGCCACCAGCACGCGGTCCTCGGCGACGCCGCCGACCGCCGGCTGCGCGCGGCGGCGGGCCTGACCGGCGAGCTGAGCGGCGGCTGCTGCGGCCTCGCGGGCGACTTCGGCTTCGAGGACGGCCACTACGAGGTCTCCGCCGCCTGCGCCGAGGAGCAGCTGCTCCCGGCGGTGCGCGAGGCGCCGGACGGGGCGGTGGTCCTGGCGGACGGCTTCTCGTGCCGGACCCAGCTGGAGCAGCTGGCGGGGGTGCGGGGGCGGCACCTGGCGGAGGTGCTGGCGGAGGGGCTGGAGGCGGGGTCGGAGGCGGGGGACGGCGGCGGCGCCGGATGACCGGCTGCGGCGGGCGGTACCGGCACGGGTACGGAGGGCAGCACGTCGGGCGCAACCGTCGAGCGAGGTGTTCATCGAGTAGGTCACGCTGCGCACGGGACATTTTCCTCGGTGCGGGCTCCTCGGTGCGGGCTCCTCGGTGCGGGCTCCTCGGTGCGGGCTCCCTCAGGGCGACCGGTTCCGACCGTATGCCCGTCCTCGTCCGACCCGTCCGTCCCGTCCGTCCCGCCCGTCCCCGCCCGGAACGCTCCCCGAAGCGGTACCTCAGGGTGACGTCTCGCCCCGTACCAGCGGACCGCACACCGGCTGGACGTCCTCGGGGAGGTCGTCCGGGGCGCACCAGCGGGCCTCCAGGATCTCGAACGGGTCGATGCGCAGCTCGCCGCCGAGCAGCCGGGCCTCGTAGGCCACCTCCAGGCGGGTGCGGAAGCCGCTGTTCAGCATGACCAGCCGGCCCGCCTCCACATCGAGGCCGGTCTCCTCCTTGACCTCGCGGACCACGGTCCGCCGGAAGTCCTCGCCCTTGTGCGCGAAACCGCTCGGCAGGCCCCACTGCCGGCCGGGCGGCCACATCCGGTGCCGGAGCAGCAGCACCCGCCCTTCGCCGTCCCGCACGACGCCGGTCACACCGACCACGAACTTAGGGTTCAGCAACCACATCAGGCGGCTCTGCACAGGGCGCAGCGCGCGCCAGAGTCGGGCGAGGAGTCGGCTCACGGGGCCTCCGGTACGGACGGGAACGGAAGAGGGTCGGACAGGCCGGGACCGCCGCCCTCGCGGACGCTACCCGGCGCGGGCGGGCGGTCCGCGCGCCGGGCGCGCGTTGACAGCCGCGTACCCGGCCCAGGACAGTTGCATGGCAGGGCTATGCGGCTGACCGGGTCCAGCGCCCTGCACTGCGCAGTACAGTGAGATGGACGCGAGTCTGTCCGTCGCCTTCACCGGTCGCCGTCACCACGTCACCCGCCATTACTCACCACCCGCCACCACCCGCCCCATCACCCGCCATCCCCGCCACCACCGTCCCCGGAGCCCCCGTGAACACCCCCAGCGCCGAGCCCGGCATACCGACCCAGGCCGCCCCCGCGACAAGCGGCGCGGCCTCGACCGGGGGAGCCCCCGGGGCGGGCCGCCGGGGCGCCCTCGGGCCGGTCGGCCTGGTCCTCGCCGGCGGGCTGTCGGTGCAGTTCGGCGGCGCGCTGGCGGTGACCCTGATGCCGAGGGCCGGCGCGCTCGGCATCGTCACGCTGCGGCTGGCCGTCGCCGCCGTGGTGCTGCTCCTGGTCTGCCGGCCCCGGCTGCGCGGACACTCCCGCGCCGACTGGGGCACGGTGATCGTCTTCGGGGCCACGATGGCCGGCATGAACGGCCTCTTCTACCAGGCGGTCGCCCGTATCCCGCTCGGCCCGGCCGTCACCCTGGAGGTCCTCGGCCCGCTCGCCCTCTCCGTGCTGGCCTCGCGCCGGGCGGTCAACCTGCTCTGGGCCGGGCTGGCCCTCGCCGGGGTGTTCCTGCTCGGCGGCGGGGGCTTCGACGGCCTCGACCCGGCGGGGGCGGCGTTCGCGCTGGGAGCGGGCGTCATGTGGGCGGCGTACATCGTGTTCAGCGCCCGTACCGGCCGCCGCTTCCCGCAGGCCGACGGGCTGGCGCTGGCGATGGCGGTGGGCGCGCTGCTCTTCCTGCCGATGGGCATCGCCGAGTCGGGCGCGAAACTGGTCGACCCGGTGACGCTGAGCCTGGGCGCGGCGGTCGCGCTGCTCTCTTCCGTCCTCCCCTACACCCTGGAACTGCTCGCCCTGCGCCGCCTGCCCGCCTCCACCTTCGCGATCCTCATGAGCCTGGAGCCCGCCCTCGCGGCCGGGGCCGGTTTCCTCGTCCTCGGCCAGGCCCTGTCCGCGATGGAGGCGGCCGCGATCGCCCTCGTCATCGCCGCGAGCCTGGGAGCGGTACGGACCCAGGTGAGCCGGGGCGGCAAACCCCCGGTCCCGGAGGCCTGAGGCCGCCCGGCACCTCGAGGCCGGGGCCCGACCGGTTCCTGGCGGCGGGCCGGCCCACCTCGGGGTGAACCGGTTCCGTGGAACGCTCGTTTCAGCGCGTATACCGGCCGTTCCACCGCCGCGGCTCACGCGGGGGTGGTGGCGACCCACGAAATTGCCGACCTCGAAGGTTGCGATGCGCGTCCCCGAGACCACCACCCGCCGCGACGGCGCCGGCCCGTCCGCCGCCCGCATGCCCGTCAGGACGCCGGCTCCCGGCGTCGCGACGCCCGCACGGGCCCTGCTGGCCCAGCAGGGCACCGCGGGCAACGCGGCGGTCGTCCAGATGCTCCGGCGGACGGGGCACTCCTGGGCCCAGCACCAGCACCAGCAGCCCCAGCACCGACACCAGCCACAGCCCCAGCCCCGGCGCGGCGCCGGTACGCCGTCGGTACAGCGCATGCTGCGCTACGACCCGGTCAAGATGAACGCCGGGTACGACGCCGACCTGTCCGACCTGTCCGACCAGTCCGGTTCCGAGCGGGGCCGCAGCCGCCCGCCGGGCCCGCGGGCCGCCCGGCCGGCATCGACGCCCCGGCCCGCCTCGCCGCCCCGGCAGGCGTCGCCGCCCGCGCCGTCACCCGCCCAGACGGCCCACGCGGCCGCGTGGCACATCGCCCTCCGTATCTGCGGGCCGCAACCGGGGGCGACGGCCCAGGAAGTGGCCGCCGTCACGGAGTTCGTGCATTCCGCGGCGGCCTGGGCCGCTCACGAGGCGAGCACCGTCGAGGTCGCGCCGCGGTCGAGGGAAGCGGCGGAGTTCGAGCACACGTTCCGCTCCACGTACGCGAGGGTGTTCGAGGAGCAGTTCGCCACCAAGGGCTGGGAGACCGAGACGGTCACGGAGTCCGCGCGCGAGGCGGCCCGGGACGCGCGTGCCGCCGTGGGGCTCGAAAGGCGGATCTCCGGCGGCCGCGGCGTGCCCGGCGTCCCCGACCTGCCCATGAACGAACTGATCGCCCCGCTGCGCACCTTCCTCAGGAAGAGCGTGGCTGACGGCGAGGCGGACGCGTACAAGGTGACGGTCAAGGCCGACCGCGGCCAGCCCTGGACCAGTCCGGGGTTCTACCGCGAGTTCGAGGTGGGGCACGTCTGGATCCAGGTGGAGACCGGCAGCGGGAGGCGCACGTCGTTCGGGTTCTACCCGGAGGCCGGCGCCGGGCCGGTGCAGAGCGTGCCCGGCATGATCCGCTGCCCCGAACCGCACGTCAGGTACACCGACAAGATCTCGGAACGCGTTCCGCTGGAGGACGTCGTCCGCGGCTACCTGGTCGCCCACCGGCGGTCCAGGGAGCCGTACAACTTCCTGCGCTACAACTGCACCAGCTTCGCGGCCGAGGTGTGGCACGCCGTGACCGGGCAGGGGCTGCCCCGGGGGATGGTGGTCTCCAACCCCGCCTCCGCGGGCAGCGGCATCTACGACGCCCACCAGCGGGCGGGCCGGCGCAGGGCGGGAGGCGCCGCCGCCGGGCCGTTCCCGTACAGCGACTCCGAGGCGAACCGCGACTGACCCCGCCCGCCCGGGGGCGTGGGTCCGTCGGCAGGTCCGCCCGGGGTGTGGGTCCGTCGGCGGGACCGCCCGGGTGGCGCGGGCCCGTCGGCAGGTCCGCCCGGCTGGCGCGGGCCCGTCGGCAGCTCCGCCCGGGGGCGCGGGTCCGCCGGAAATCAAAGCAAGCATGCTTGCTTGTTTGTGGTGCCGCTGCCATGCTCCTCTGCCATGGCCGACCCGACGCCCGTCCTCGACGACCTACGCGCCGAAAGTGCCGAACTCGACTGCCTGGTAGCCGAGTCGACCTCCGCGCAGTGGGCCCGCGCCACCCCCGCCCCCGGCTGGACCGTCGCCCACCAGATCGCCCACCTCGCCTGGACGGACCACTCCGCCCACCTCGCGGTGACCGACCCGGAGGCGTTCCGGCCCCTGGTCGAGAAGGCGCTCGCCGCACCCGGCTCCTTCGTGGACGACGGCGCGGCGGACGGCGCCCGCCTCCCGCCCGCCGAACTGCTCACCCGCTGGCGCGCGGGACGTACCGCCCTCGACCGCGCCCTGCGCGCGGCCCCGCCCGGCGCCCGGTTCCCCTGGTACGGGCCGCCCATGTCGGCCGCCTCCCTGGCCACCGCCCGCCTGATGGAGACCTGGGCGCACGGCCTGGACGTCCGCGACGCGCTCGGCGTCCCGTACACCCCCACCGACCGGATCCGGCACATCGCCTTCCTCGGGGTCCGCACCCGCGACTTCGCCCACGGCGTCCACGGGCTCCCCGCCCCCGCCGAAGCGTTCCGCGTCGAGCTGCGGGCCCCCTCCGGCGAGTGGTGGACCTACGGCCCCGAGGACGCCGCCCAGCGCGTCACCGGCCCCGCCCTCGACTTCTGCCTGCTGGTCACCCAGCGCGCCCACCGTGCCGACCTCGCCCTGCGCGCCGAGGGCCCGGACGCCGACCGCTGGCTGGACCTCGCCCAGGCGTTCGCCGGACCGCCGGGAGCGGGACGCCCCTCGAAGGGGGACGCCCGGTGACCGTCCTGCGGATCGGCAACGCCTCCGGCTTCTACGGCGACCGCTTCGACGCGATGCGGGAGATGCTCACCGACGGCCCGCTGGACGTCCTCACCGGCGACTACCTCGCCGAGCTGACCATGCTCATCCTGGCCCGGGACCGGCTGAAGGACCCCGGCGCCGGATACGCCCGCACCTTCCCGCGGCAGCTGGAGGAGTGCCTCGGCCTCGCCCACGAACGGGGCGTCAAGATCGTCACCAACGCCGGCGGGCTCGACCCGGCCGGACTCGCCGGTGCCGTACGGGAGCTGGCCGGCCGGCTCGGCATCCCGGTCCGGGTCGCGCACGTCGAGGGCGACGACCTCACCGCCGGCCACCCCGGCGCGCTGGCCGCCCACGCCTACCTGGGCGGCTTCGGCATCGCCGCCTGCCTGCGGGCGGGCGCCGACGTGGTCGTCACCGGCCGGGTCACCGACGCCGCCCTGGTCACCGGGCCCGCCGCCGCGCACTTCGGCTGGGGACCGGCCGAGTACGACCGGCTCGCGGGGGCGGTCGTCGCCGGGCACGTACTGGAGTGCGGGGCGCAGGCGACCGGCGGCAACTACGCCTTCTTCCGGGACGGCGACGTCCGCCGCCCCGGCTTCCCGCTCGCCGAACTCCACGCCGACGGCTCCTCCGTCATCACCAAGCACCCCGGCACCGGCGGCTTCGTCGACACCGGCACGGTCACCGCCCAGCTCCTGTACGAGACGGGCGGCGCCCGGTACGCCGGGCCGGACGTCACCGCCCGCCTGGACACCGTGACCCTCACGCCGGACGGCCCCGACCGGGTCCGGATCACGGGCGTACGCGGCGAGCCCCCGCCGCCCACCCTCAAGGTCGGCGTCAACCGCCTCGGCGGCTTCCGAAGCGAGGTCGTCTTCGTCCTCACCGGCCTCGACATCGAGGCCAAGGCGGCCCTCGTCCGGGAACAGCTGGAACCCGCCCTCGGCAAGGTCGCCGACGCCCGCTGGGAACTGGTGCGCACCGACCGGCCCGACGCCCCGACCGAGGAGACGGCCAGCGCCCTGCTGCGGCTCGTCGCCCGCGACGCCGACCAGCGCGCCGTCGGACGGGCGCTCAGCGGGGCGGCGGTGGAGCTGGCCCTCGCCGGCTACCCCGGCTTCCACCTCCTGGCACCCCCCGGGAAGGGCGACCCGTACGGCGTCTTCGAGGAGGCGTACGTCCCCCAGGGCGCCGTCGGCCACGTCGCCGTCCTCCCCGACGGACGCCGCGTCCCCGTACCGCCGCCCCCGCACACCGCCGCCCTCACCGGCGTACCGGAGCCGCCGCGGCCCGACCTCCCGCTGCCCGGCCATCCGCTGCCCGGCCCTCCGCTGCCCGACCTCCCGCTGCCCGGCCCGCCGCTGCCCGAACCCCTGCCGCCCGGCCCGGTCAGGAACGCGCCGCTCGGCAAGGTCGCCGGCGCCCGCAGCGGCGACAAGGGCGGTGACGCCAACGTCGGCGTCTGGGTCCGCTCCGACGACGCCTGGCGGTGGCTCGCGCACGAGCTGACCGCCGACCGGTTCCGCGAGCTGATCCCCGAGGCCCGCGACCTGCCGGTCACCCGGCACGTACTGCCCCGCCTGCGCGCCCTGAACTTCGTCGTCGAGGGCATCCTCGGCGAGGGCGCCGCCGCGCGGGCCCGCTTCGACCCGCAGGCCAAGGCGCTCGGCGAATGGCTGCGCGCCCGCCACCTGGACATCCCGGAGGTCCTGCTGTGACCGTCCTCGCCTCCGCCCTCGACCCCACCGCCCCCGACCACCGCGCCAACCGCGAGACCATGCTCGCCAAGCTCGCCGAACTGGACGCCGAGCACGCCAAGGCCCTCGCGGGCGGCGGCGAGAAGTACGTCGCACGGCACCGCGCACGCGGCAGACTCCTCGCCCGCGAACGCGTCGAACTCCTCCTCGACCCCGACACCCCCTTCCTGGAACTGTCCCCGCTGGCCGCCTGGGGCAGTGAGTACACGGTCGGCGCCTCCCTCGTCACCGGCATCGGCACGGTCGAGGGCGTCGAGTGCCTGATCACCGCCAACGACCCGACCGTGCGCGGCGGCGCCTCCAACCCCTGGTCGCTGAAGAAGGCCCTGCGCGCCCACGACATCGCCCTCGCCAACCGGCTGCCCTGCGTCAGCCTGGTCGAGTCGGGCGGCGCCGACCTCCCCGCCCAGAAGGAGATCTTCATCCCCGGCGGCGCGGTCTTCCGCGACCTCACCCGGCTGTCGGCGGCCGGCATCCCCACCGTCGCCGTCGTGTTCGGCAACTCCACGGCCGGGGGCGCGTACATCCCCGGCATGTCCGACCACGTGATCATGGTCAAGGAGCGGGCCAAGGTCTTCCTCGGCGGCCCGCCCCTGGTCAAGATGGCGACCGGCGAGGAGAGCGACGACGAGTCCCTGGGCGGCGCCGAGATGCACGCCCGCGTCTCCGGTCTCGCCGACCACTTCGCCGTCGACGAACCCGACGCCCTGCGCCAGGCCCGCCGGGTCGTCGCCCGCCTCAACCACCGCAAGGCCCACCCCGACCCGGGACCGGCCGAGCCGCCGAAGTACGACCCGGAGGACCTCCTCGGCATCGTCCCCGCCGACCTGCGCACCCCCTTCGACCCGCGCGAGGTCATCGCCCGGATCGTCGACGCCTCCGACTTCGACGAGTTCAAACCCCTGTACGGCACCAGCCTGACCACCGGCTGGGCCACCCTGCACGGCTACCCGATCGGTATCCTCGCCAACGCCCGAGGCGTCCTCTTCTCCGCCGAGTCTCAGAAGGCCGCCCAGTTCATCCAGCTCGCCGACCAGCGCGACATCCCGCTCCTCTTCCTCCACAACACCACCGGCTACATGGTCGGCAAGGAGTACGAGCAGGGCGGCATCATCAAGCACGGCGCCATGATGATCAACGCGGTCGCCAACTCCCGCGTCCCGCACCTCTCCGTCCTCCTCGGCGCCTCCTACGGCGCCGGCCACTACGGCATGTGCGGCCGCGCCTACGACCCCCGCTTCCTGTTCGCCTGGCCCAGCGCCAAGTCCGCCGTCATGGGCCCGCAGCAGCTCGCCGGCGTGCTCTCCCTCGTCGCCCGCCAGTCGGCCGCCGCGAAGGGCCGGCCGTACGACGACGAGGGCGATGCGGCGCTGCGCGCCCTGGTGGAGCAGCAGATCGAGTCCGAGTCGCTGCCGACGTTCCTGTCCGGGCGGCTCTACGACGACGGGGTCATCGACCCGCGCGACACCCGCACCGTCCTCGGCCTGTGCCTGTCCGCGATCCACACCGCCCCCTACGAGGGCGCGCGCGGCGGCTTCGGCGTCTTCCGGATGTGAGGAGCCCCATGATCACCTCAGTACTGGTCGCCAACCGCGGCGAGATCGCCTGCCGGATCTTCCGCACCTGCCGCGAGGCCGGCATCCGCACGGTCGCCGTCCACTCCGACGCCGACGAGCGGGCCCTGCACACCCGGCTGGCCGACGCGGCGGTACGGCTGCCGGGGACGGCGTCGGCCGACACCTATCTGCGCGGCGACCTGATCGTGAAGGCCGCGCTCGCCGCCGGCGCCGACGCCGTCCACCCCGGCTACGGCTTCCTCTCCGAGAACGCCGCCTTCGCCCGCGCCGTCACCGACGCCGGCCTGACCTGGATCGGCCCGCCCCCCGACGCCGTCGAGGCGATGGCGTCCAAGACCCGCGCCAAGCGACTGATGGGCGTCGAGCCCCTCGGCGAGGTCACCGAGGCCGACCTGCCGGTCCTGGTGAAGGCGGCGGCCGGCGGCGGCGGACGCGGCATGCGGGTCGTCCGGCGCCTGGCCGACCTCGACGCCGCGCTGACCGCCGCCCGCGCCGAGGCGGCGAGCGCCTTCGGGGACGGCGAGGTCTTCGTCGAGCCGTACGTCGAGCAGGGCCGCCACGTCGAGGTGCAGCTCCTCGCCGACACCCACGGCACGGTGTGGACGCTCGGCACCCGTGACTGCTCCCTCCAGCGCCGCCACCAGAAGGTGATCGAGGAGGCCCCGGCGCCGGGCCTCCCCGACGCCCTGACGCGCGAGCTGTACGAGCGGTCGGTGCGCGCCGCCCGCGCCGTCGGCTACGTGGGCGCCGGAACCGTCGAGTTCCTCGTCGCCCCCGACGGCCGGGCGCACTTCCTGGAGATGAACACCCGCCTCCAGGTCGAACACCCCGTCACCGAGGCCGTCTTCGGCCTCGACCTGGTCGCCCTCCAGCTCCGCGTCGCGGAGGGCCACGCCCTCGCCCCCGAACCCCCGCACCCGCGCGGCCACGCCGTCGAGGCCCGCCTGTACGCCGAGGACCCGGCCGCCGGCTGGACCCCGCGCACCGGCCGCCTGCACCGCCTCGCCGTCCCCGACGGCGTCCGCCTGGACACCGGTTACGCCGACGGCGACGACATCGGCGTCCACTACGACCCGCTGCTCGCCAAGGTGATCGCCCACGCCCCCACCCGCGCGGAGGCGGTCCGCCGCCTGGCCGGCGCCCTGGAACGCGCCACGATCCACGGCCCCCTCACCAACCGCGACCTGCTCGCCCGCTCCCTGCGCCACGACGACTTCACCTCCGCCCGCATGACCACGGCCTTCTACGACCGTCACCTCCCCGCCCTCACCACCCCCGCCCCCGACCCCCTGGCCCCCCTCGCCGCCGCCCTCGCCGACGCCGCCGCCCGCTCCCGCTTCGGCGGCGCCTGGCGCAACCTGCCCTCCCAGCCGCAGGTCAAGCGGTACGCCGTCGAGGGCGAGGAACACGAGGTCCGCTACCGCCACACCCGTACCGGCCCGGAAGCCGACGGCGTCCGGATCGTCCACACCGACCCCCGCCTCGTCGTCCTCGAAACGGACGGCGTACGGCGCCGCTTCGAGGTGACGTCCTACGGCGACGAGGTCCACGTCGACACCACCCGCCTCACCGCCCTCCCCCGCTTCCCCGCCCCGGAGCCCGAACACGCCCCCGGCTCCCTCCTGGCCCCCATGCCCGGCACGGTGGTCCGCGTCGCGGACGGCCTGGCCGAAGGCTCCCC
This sequence comes from Streptomyces sp. NPDC090994, assembly GCF_044768905.1. Lineage (NCBI taxonomy): Bacteria > Bacillati > Actinomycetota > Actinomycetes > Kitasatosporales > Streptomycetaceae > Streptomyces > Streptomyces sp. NPDC090994. Next base: position 329,936 of record NZ_JBIVWS010000004.1, on the reverse strand, counting down.
GGTCGAGGCGGGCCAGCCCCTCCTCTGGCTGGAGGCCATGAAGATGGAACACCGGATCACCGCCCCGGCCACCGGCACCCTGACCTCGCTGCACGCCGTGACGGGACAACAGGTGACGGTGGGTTCTCTGCTGGCGGTAGTGGAGGCGCCCTGAAGGGGCGCGGGGCTGTATGGAACCTGCGGCTCCGCCGCGTGAGCGCGAGCAACCACCACGAAACCCGCACCCGAAGGAGCACAGATGCCCCCCGTCCTCCTCGAATCCGACGAACACAAGGCCCTCCGCCAAGCCGTGGCAACCCTCGGCGAACGCCACGGCCGCGACCACGACCGCGCGACCCTCTGGCAAGAGGCCGGCAAACTCGGCTACCTCGGCGTCAACCTCCCCGAAACCTACGGAGGAGGCGGCGGCGGCATCACGGAACTGTCGATCGTCCTGGAAGAACTCGGCGCAGCAGGCTGCCCGTTGCTCATGCTGGTCGTCTCCCCGGCCATCTGCGGCACAGTCATCACCCGCTTCGGCACGGACGCCCAGAAACAGCAGTGGCTCCCCGGCCTCGCCGACGGCACCCGCACCATGGCCTTCGGCATCACCGAACCCGACGCCGGTTCCAACAGCCACCGCATCACCACCACGGCCCGCCGCGACCCCGGCACCGGCGACTGGCTCCTCACCGGCCGCAAGGTCTTCGTCTCCGGCGTCGACATCGCCGACGCCACCCTCGTGGTCGGCCGCACCGAGGACGCCCGCACCGGCAAGCTCAAGCCCTGCCTCTTCATCGTCCCCCGGGACACCCCCGGCTTCGAGCGCCGCCGGATAGACATGGAACTGCACGCCGCCGAGAAGCAGTTCGAGCTGACCTTCGACGACGTACGCCTCCCCGCCGACGCGCTCGTCGGCGACGAGGACGCCGGTCTCCTCCAGCTCTTCGCCGGCCTCAACCCCGAACGCGTCATGACCGCCGCGTTCGCCATCGGCATGGGCCGCTACGCCCTGGCCCGCGCCGTCGAGTACGCCCGTCAACGCACCGTCTGGAACGCCCCCATCGGCGCCCACCAGGCCATCGCCCACCCCCTCGCCCAGGCCCACATCGACCTCGAACTGGCCCGCCTGATGATGGGGAAGGCGGCCCACCTCTACGACGCCGGCGACGACACGGGCGCGGGCGAGGCCGCCAACATGGCCAAGTACGCCGCCGGGGAGGCCTGTGCGAGGGCCGTCGACCAGGCCGTGCACACCCTCGGCGGCAACGGCCTCACCCGCGAGTACGGCCTCGCCTCCCTGGTCACCGCCGCCCGCGTCGCCCGGATCGCCCCGGTCAGCCGGGAAATGATCCTCAACTACGTCTCCCACCAGACCCTGGGCCTGCCCAAGTCGTACTGATGCCGGTCGTTCGGACCATGTCGCGGACACGTCGTCCGCTGCCCGGACGCGCCGCACCCGACCGAGAGCGAGGTCCTGATGTACGTCGCCGAACGCGTCGCCCCCTGCACACGCGCCCGCCGCGTCACCTTCCTCGACGGCGTCCCGCGCTCCGCCGGCGGCAGGATCCCGCGCCGAGAGCCGAGGGACCGCCCGTGACCCTGACCGTCCACCCTCGCGCCCGGGGCGTGCGGACCCTCGCCCTGGACTCCCCGGGGACCCGCAACGCCCTGTCCGCCGCCCTGGTCGGCGACCTCACCGCCGCGCTCGCGGAGACGGGTGAGGACGTCGGCGTACGGGCCGTCGTCCTCACCCACACCGGCACCACCTTCAGCGCCGGCGCCGACCTGCGCGACCCGCCCGCCCCCGAGGCGCTGGTCGCGCTGCTCCGGCGGCTCGTGGAGCTGCCCAAACCCGTCGTCGCCCGGGTCACCGGCCACGTCCGCGCGGGCGGCCTCGGGCTGCTCGCCGCCTGCGACATCGCCGCCGGGTCCACCGCGTCGACGTACGCCTTCACCGAGGTACGCGTCGGGGTGGCGCCCGCCGTCATTTCGCTGCCGCTGCTGCCCCGCGCCGACCCGCGCGCCCTGGCCCGCTACTGCCTGACCGGCGAACGCTTCGACGCCGCCGAGGCCGTCCGGACCGGCCTGCTCACGGCGGCGGGCGACGACGTGGACGCCGTACTCGCGCCGGTCCTGGACGGCCTGCGGCGGGCCTCCCCACAGGCCCTGGCCGAGACCAAACGGCTGCTCACGGCTAGGGTGCTGGAGACCTTCGACCGGGACGCGGCCGCGCTGACCGCGCTGACGGCACGGCTGTTCGCCGCCGCCGACGCCCGCGAGGGGATGACCGCCTTCCTCGAACGACGGGATCCCGCATGGGTGCTGTGACCACGACCGGCGCCGACCCCGCCCCCGGACAGAACCGCGCCCCCGCGGCGGACCGCGCCCCCAAGCAGGACCGCAGCCGGGCCACCCGGCAGCGGCTGCTCGCCGCCGCCGTGGCCTGCCTCGCCGAACACGGCTGGGCGGGCTCCACGGTCTCGGTCGTCGCACTGCGCGCCGGGGTCTCCCGCGGCGCCGCCCAGCACCACTTCCCCACCCGCGAGGACCTGTTCACCGCCGCCGTCGAGTACGTCGCCGAGGAACGCTCCCTCGCCCTGCGCGCCCTCTTCCCCGAGGGCGCCGGAGACCGCCGCGCCGTGGTCGCCGCCCTCGTCGGCCTCTACACCGGCCCCCTCTTCCGCGCCGCCCTCCACCTGTGGGTCGCCGCCTCCAACGAGGAGCAACTGCGCGGCCGGGTCACCGAACTGGAGGCGCGCGTCGGCCGCGAGGCCCACCGCATCGCCGTCGGCCTGCTGGCCGCCGACGAGACCCGCCCCGGCGTCCGGGAAACCGTCCAGGGCCTGCTCGACATGGCCCGCGGCCTGGGCCTCGCCAACCTCCTCACCGACGACACGGCCCGCCGGGAGCGGGTGGTCGCGCAGTGGGCGGCCCTGCTGGACGCCGCCCTGGACCCGGAACCCCGCGTCACGGACTGAAGCCCGCGTCACGGACCCAGCCGCTCCACCCGCCAGCCCCCGCCGTCCCCGGCGGCGACGTACCGCAGCCGGTCGTGCAGCCGGTTCTCCCGCCCCTGCCAGAACTCCACCGTCCGCGGCACCACCCGGAACCCGCCCCAGTGCGGCGGCACCGGCACCTGCTCGCCCTCCGGGTACCGGGCGGCCAGCTCGGCGTAGGCGGCGTCGAGCTCGGCCCGGGAGCCGACCACCGCCGACTGCGTACTGGCCCACGCCCCGAGCTGCGAGCCGTGCGGCCGGGTCCGGAAGTACGCGGCCGTCTCGTCCCGCCCGGTCCGCGCCGCCGTACCCGTGACGATCACCTGCCGGGCCATCGGGTGCCAGGGGAAGAGCAGCGAGACGTGCGGGTTGGCCGCCAGGTCACGGGCCTTGCGCGAGCCGTAGTTGGTGTAGAAGACGAAGCCCCGCTCGTCGAAGTGCTTCAGCAGTACCGTGCGCGAGCTGGGCCGCCCCTCCGCGTCGGCGGTCGAGACGACCATGGCGTTCGGCTCGAAGAGGCCGCCGTCCGTCGCCGCCTGCCGGAACCAGCGGGCGAACTGTTCCACGGGCGTGGCGGCCAGCCCGGTCTCCCCGAGCCCCTCGGCCCGGTACTGCTGGCGCATCGAGGCGAGATCCAGCGCGGCGGCGTGTGCGTCGGTCACGTTGTCATCTTGCCGTATCGGTACGGCCGCACGGTGTCCTTCGTCACGCCGTGGCACCCAGTGCCGCAAGCCCTCCCCGAAGGTGGCACTCAGGGATATCGTGCCGCGTACGGGGCATCACAGGGGTGGCCGCCGGGGACCGCGAGCCGGGGACGACGACCGCGGACCGGATCAGATCCACGCGGCGGCGAACGCCCCTCACCCCACCAGGACCACGATCACGAGGAGCCGCCTGATGTCCGACTTCGTACCCGGGCTGGAGGGAATCGTCGCGTTCGAGACGGAGATCGCCGAGCCCGACAAGGAGGGCGGCGCCCTGCGCTACCGCGGCGTCGACATCGAGGACCTGGTCGGGCACGTCTCCTTCGGCAACGTCTGGGGCCTGCTCGTCGACGGCGCCTTCAACCCCGGCCTGCCGCCCGCCGAGCCCTTCCCCATCCCGGTCCACTCCGGCGACATCAGGGTCGACGTCCAGTCCGCCCTCGCCATGCTGGCGCCGGTCTGGGGCCTCAAACCCCTCCTCGACATCGACGCCGAGCAGGCCCGCGCCGACCTCGCCCGCGCCGCCGTGATGGCCCTGTCCTACGTCGCCCAGTCGGCGCGCGGCCAGGGCCTGCCGATGGTCCCGCAGCGCGAGATCGACAAGGCGCGGTCGGTCGTCGAACGCTTCATGATCCGCTGGCGCGGCGAACCCGACCCCAAGCACGTCGCCGCCGTCGACGCCTACTGGACCTCCGCCGCCGAGCACGGCATGAACGCCTCCACCTTCACCGCCCGCGTCATCGCCTCCACCGGCGCCGACGTGGCCGCCGCCCTCTCCGGAGCCGTCGGCGCCATGTCCGGGCCGCTGCACGGCGGCGCCCCCTCCCGGGTCCTCGGCATGATCGAGGAGATCGAGCGCACCGGCGACGCCGAGGCGTACGTCAAGCGCGCCCTGGACCAGGGCGAACGCCTGATGGGCTTCGGCCACCGCGTCTACCGCGCCGAGGACCCCCGCGCCCGCGTCCTGCGCCGCACCGCCCGCGAACTGGGCGCCCCGCGCTTCGAGGTCGCCGAGGCCCTGGAGAAGGCGGCCCTCGCCGAACTCCATGCCCGCCGCCCGGACCGGGTGCTGGCCACCAACGTCGAGTTCTGGGCGGCCATCGTCCTGGACTTCGCCGAGGTCCCGGCGCACATGTTCACGTCCATGTTCACCTGCGCCCGCACGGCCGGCTGGTCGGCCCACATCCTGGAGCAGAAGCGCACCGGCCGCCTGGTCCGCCCCTCCGCCCGCTACACCGGCCCCGGCCCCCGCGATCCCCGCGAGATCGAGGGCTACGAGTCGCTGTAGCACCGGGCGCGGGCCCCGTACACGCAGACGACCCGCGAGTCGGGTTCCTCCGCGGAGGCGGAGGAGCCGGCCGGACGTACCGGCGACTCGCGGGTCGGGTGACTGCTGGAGATCGGGCCGGCCGCGCGCTTCTCTCACGCGCTGGTCCGGCACCGCACTGGGTGTGGTGACGGGCCGCTAGCCCGCAGCCACCTCACGCGTCCGGTTTCCGTACATCTGCCGAACCACCTCCTCTCTCGTGTGCACCACACAGTAGGAAGTGCCCGGCGGGCGCTCAACCCATTTTCCTGTGACCCGGGAGACAGGGCGGGACGGATTTCCGGCGCGCAACGATTCCTGCATTATTGCGAGAACCAGGTGTGCCCTGGGTCACGTTCGAGTTGAATGAAGGCCAGTACCGACTTGAATGAAGGCCAGTACCGACGCAGCCTGCAGGGGGGTTCGGGTGAGTGCTTCCCGGCACAGTGGGGCCACCGACGCGCTGGGGCCGGACGGGCCCCAGCCGCCCGAGCGGGAGGGCGCCGACCTGCTGGCCGCCCTGCTGGACGGGATGGACGCGGCGCTGTGCGCGTTCGACGCGGACGGGGTCGTCACCCACTGGAACCGTGAGGCCGAGCGCATCCTCGGCTGGACGGCGGCCGAGGCGGTGGGCCGCAAGGGCTTCGCCGGCTGGGCCGTGCGCAGCGCGGACGCCGAGGAGACCGAGGGCCGGCTGCTGGCGGCGATGCGCGCCCCGGGCCGCCAGGTGCACGAGTTCGCGCTGCTGACCAAGGACGGCGGACGGGTGCTGGTGCGCACCCAGTCCGCCGCCGTACGCGGCCCGGACGGCGAGCGCGCCGGGCTGTACTGCGCCTTCAGCGAGGTGCACGCCCAGATCGACCTGGAGCGGTCGATCGCGCTGAGCGAGGCCCTGTTCGAGGACGCGAGCTGGGGTGTGGTGCTGGTCGACGCGGACCTGCGGCCGGCCGTCGTCAACGCGCACGCCGCGCGGGCCTTCGGCACGGGGCGTACGTCCGTACTGGGCCGGCCGCTGGGCGATCTGATCGCGCAGGGCGTCGAGGAACTGGAGAGCGCCCTGACCCACGTCCTGGCCCAGGGCGCGCCGCCCGCGCCCGCCGAGCTGTGGGTGAGCGTGCGCACCCCGGACGGGGAGCGGCGGCGGTGCTGGAGCAGCGGGTTCCTGCGGCTGGCGTCGCCGCTGGCGGAGGAGCCGGTTCCGCTCGGCGTGGGCTGGCTGTTCCAGGACGTCACCGAGTCCCGGCAGGCCGAGCAGGAGGCGTCGCTGCTCCGGTTCCGCACCAGCCAGCTGCACCGGGCGGCGCGGGCGGCGGCCGAGTGCGAGGACCCGGCCGAGGCGGCCACCGTCCACCTGGACTTCGCGCTGGCCGGGTTCGCCGACCACGCGCTCGTCGACCGGGTGGCGGGCGCCCCGCTCACCGGCACGGAGCCGGCGGAGCCGGTCCGGCTGGTCCGGTTCGCGGCCACCCCCGCCGGCACGCCGGGACCGAGCGTGCGCGGCGGGGCGGCGGGGCTGCCGGTCCGCTACGACCAGGGGCATCCGGCGGTGCAGTGCGTGGAGCGGGCCGGCACGGTGCGGGCGAGCGCCGGCACGATGTCCGGCGACCGGGCGCGCGCGTGGGCGCGGGCCCGCCAGTGGCCGGAGGGCACGGTGCACGCCCTGTGCGCGGTGCTGCGCAGCCGCGGGCGCACGCTCGGCGTCGTGACGTTCCTGCGGAGCACCGGCCGCGGCCCCTTCGAGCGGTCCGACGTGGCCCACGCGGAGGACGTGTCCCTGCGCATCGCCGCGACGCTGGACCTGGCCGGGGCGGTGGGGGAGCGGGACCGGTAGCCGTAGGCATCGGGGGCCGGGCCCGCCGGTTCAGTGGTGGTAGAAGATGCGGTCCCCGTACTGCTCCAGGACCCGCTTGTTCCAGTCGTGGCCGCCGTCCACGTTGCCCGAGCGCAGCAGCGGCGGTTCGACGCCCCGGTCGGCGAGGACGGCGGCCGTCGTGGCCAGTACGGCCTGCATGAGCGCGGCCGTGACCACCGTGGACGCGGGGGCGAACGGCGCCGGGACGGTGTCCAGGGTCAGCTCCGCGTCCCCGACGGCGATCTTGGAGTCGAGCACGACGTCGCAGTGGTCCTTCAGGAAGGTGCCGGAGCCGTGCCGGGACCGGGTGGCGGTGGCGTACGCGACCGAGGTCACGCCGATGACGCGGATGCCCCGCGCGCGGGCGTGCAGGGCCATCTCCACGGGCAGCGCGTTGCGCCCCGACAGGGAGACGATCACCAGGGCGTCGCCCTCCCGCAGCGGCGAGGAGTCCAGCACGGCCCCGGCGAGGCCGTCCACGCGCTCCAGGGCGGAGCCCAGCGTGGCGGGCCGCACGTCTACACCGACGACCCCCGGCACCGTCAGCAGGTTCATCAGGGCCAGACCGCCGGCCCGGTAGACGACGTCCTGCGCGGCCAGCGACGAGTGCCCCGCGCCGAAGGCGAACAGCCGGCCGCCCCGCTCCACGGTGTCCGCGAGCAGCGTGCCCGCCGCCTCCACCGCCGCTCCCTCCTCGTCCCGGACCCGGTGCAGCAGATCGACCGCCGCGTCGAGGAACTGGCCGGCCGGCTTGCGGTCGCTCATGCGGAGCCCCTTCGGTGTGGCCTTCGGTGTGGCAGTGGCGCGATATGGCAGTGGCGCGACACGGCAGTGGCGCGATGTGGCGCGCGGTGACGTACGGTGCAGCGCCTCACGGTGCGGTCCGGACCAGCGCGGTGTCAACACGGCGGACACGGAGGCAAGGGCCCGGGCGGTACGCTCGATACCCCGTTCGGCCCTTCTCCTCGGCGCGGCACGGTTGTCAGCGGTATGCGTCAGAATTGATGGCAGGGCCAGCGCACGCGCCGGAGAGCCGTCGAGCCTCCGGAAGATCTCATCAAGGGGCACGTATGTCCGGACTGATCGACACCACGGAGATGTATCTCCGCACCATCCTCGAGCTGGAGGAGGAAGGTGTGGTCCCCATGCGCGCCCGGATCGCCGAGCGGCTCGACCAGAGCGGTCCGACGGTCAGCCAGACGGTGGCGCGGATGGAGCGCGACGGCCTGGTCTCCGTCGCCAGCGACCGGCACCTGGAGCTGACCGACGAGGGCCGCAAGCTCGCCACCCGCGTGATGCGCAAGCACCGGCTCGCGGAGTGCCTGCTCGTCGACGTGATCGGTCTGGAGTGGGAGCAGGTGCACGCCGAGGCGTGCCGCTGGGAGCACGTGATGAGCGAGGCCGTGGAGCGCCGCGTCCTCGAACTGCTGCGCCACCCCACCGAGTCGCCCTACGGCAACCCGATCCCGGGCCTGGAGGAGCTGGGCGAGACGGACACCGCCGACCCGTTCCTGGACGCCGGCCTGGTCGCGCTCTCCGAGCTGGACCCGGGCGCCGAGGGCAAGTCGGTGATCGTGCGCCGCATCGGCGAGCCGATCCAGACGGACGCCCAGCTGATGTACACGCTGCGCCGGGCGGGCGTGCAGCCCGGTTCGGTGGTGAGCGTGACGGAGTCCGCGGGCGGCGTGCTGGTGGGCAGCGGCGGCGAGGCGGCCGAGCTGGAGTCGGAGGTCGCCTCCCACGTCTTCGTCGCCAAGCGCTGAACCGGTACCACGTGCTGAACCGGTGCCGGGCGCCGGTCCGGGCACTGCCGTGACCGGCGCCGATGTTGCGCCGGCGTTTCCATCCCGTCGAATGCCGAATTCGGTCCGCCCGAACAGCAGCGTCCGCGCGGTTCGCGTGCGAGGCTGTCGCTGAGGCATATGACGAAGGCTCGGGGCCGCGAGGGGCAGTCGCGGTCCGGAGAGGGGGAGGACGTGCCGCGCAGACGACAGAGGGCCCCGGCGCCGTGCGGCGCCGGGGCCTGCCCTCCCCTGTGCTGACCCGGAGCCCCGAGCTCTCAGGGTCATCCCCTCGGACCGTTTTCCCCGAGCGGTCCGCCTCCCGCTGAAGATCTCCCCTCGACAGCGGCGGCCAATCCCCGGAGGGTGTCACTCGAACGAGGGGTATTGCCCGGCAGGACGGTTTTTTCGAATAACCATTCGATACTCTGCGGTGGCAGGACGAGTACGACCAGCACGGCAGGCAGATCAGGTCCGAGCGGATCTTGGGGGTGCCAGGACCATGGCGCGGCGTATCGACGTGACCGGGGCGGGCGGCGTACGCCTCGCGGCCTGGGAGTTCGGCGACCCACCCAAGACCGACCAGGCGGCCGGCCCGACGACCGCTTCGACGACCGCCTCGACGGCCGGCGAGGCGACCGGCCAGGCGACCGGCGGGGCGGCCGGCGGGGCGACCGCCCCGGGGGTCCTGCTGCTGCACGGCCTGATGGGCCGCGCCTCGCACTGGGCGGCCACCGCCCGCTGGCTCTCCGGGCGCCACCGCGCCGTCGCCCTCGACCAGCGCGGCCACGGCCGCAGCGAGAAGCCCCCGCGGGCGTCCTTCACCCGCGAGGCGTACGTCGAGGACGTCGGCGCCGCGCTCGACCAGCTCGGCCTCGCCCCGGCCGTCCTGATCGGCCACGCCATGGGCGCGCTGACCGCCTGGCAGTTCGCCGCCAGACACCCCGACCTGGTCCGCGGCCTGGTCATCTGCGACATGCGGGCGTCCGCGCTGGGCGCCGCCTCGCAGCAGGAGTGGACCCAGTGGTTCCGGTCCTGGCCGGTCCCCTTCGCCACGCTCGCCGACGTACGCAAGTGGTTCGGCGAGGACGACCCCTGGACGGACCGGCCGAACCCGGCCCGCGGCGCCTTCTACGCCGAGGTGATGGCGGAGTCGGCGGACGGCTGGCGCCCGGTCTTCGAGCCGGAGCAGATGCTCAGTTCCCGCGAGACCTGGATCCACGACGCCCACTGGGACGAGCTGGCCCAGGTCGGCTGCCCCACCCTGGTCGTCCGCGGCCTCGACGGCGAGCTGGGCCGCGCCGAGGCGCAGGAGATGGTCCGGGTGCTGCCGCAAGGCCGGTACGCGGAGGTCGCCGACGCCGGCCACCTGGTCCACTACGACCAGCCGGAGGCCTGGCGCGCGGTCGTCGAACCGTTCCTCGACAGCCTCCGGGACTGAGCGGGCCGGTCGCGCGGCCTCACCCCTTGCTGACGGCCGTCAGGATCTCCGGCAGCCGCCCGGCCGTCAGCGGCGCCGCGAACCTCAGCCCCAGCACGACCAGCACGGCCCCGTACACCGCCCCCACCGGCAGCACCACCCACGTCCACGCGTCCCCGCCCGCGCTGACGCTCAGCCACACCGTCAGCGCGATGACGGGCGCGCACAGCAGGGCGGCGGCCACCATCCCGCCGAAGATCGAGACCCAGGCGAGCCCGGCCTGACCGGGGACCACGTTCTTGTAGCCCTCCTGGGGAATGGAGTACGGGAAGCGCGCCGAGGCCCAGGCGCCGGCCGCCAGCATCGCGCCGAGCAGCGCCAGGGACAGGCCCAGGGCCTGCGGCAGCCGCGCCCAGTCGTCGAGCAGCGCCGTGGTCAGGACGGTGACGAGAGTGGCGTACGGCAGGCTGATCAGCAGCAGGGCGAAGGTCCGCGCGCGCAGCTCGACGTAGGCGTCCCGGGGCGAGGAGATGGTCATCGCGACCATCCAGAAGGCGGAGGTGTCCTGCCCGAACTGGTTGAACATCTGGAGGCCGAGCATCCCGGCGGCGAAGCAGGCGAAGTAGAGCGAGCCGGTGCCCTGCAAGGCGTTGAAGACCGGCACGATCAGGCCGATCGCCAGGGAGGTCACCCAGGCCGCCTTGGTCTTCGGGTCGCGCCACACGTACCGCAGGCTGCGCTCCATGACGGTGCCCGTGCGCCCCGCGGGCAGCAGCCGCGCCGACCCGGCGGACCCCCGTTCGCGCGCCGTACCGCCGGACGGGAGGGTCGACCCGTCGGGCGTGGTCATCAGCCGGGTCAGGTGCCGCGCCCACACCGCCAGCAGCAGCGCCAGCAGCGCCGCGCACAGCGCGAGCCGCGCCAGCGCCGTCCCGTACGCGCCCTCGCTCGCCGCCTGCACCGCCCCGATCGCCGAGGCGGGCGGCACCCAGCTCAGCACGTCGGAGACGGGCGCGAGTTCCGCGAGACCGGACGAACCGAGCCGCTGCGCGCCGAAGTTGACGAACTGCGCCCCGACCGCGACGACCAGCCCGCTGAGCACCGCGAGGTCCCGCCCCTTGCGGCTGGTCAGCAGCCGTACGTTGGCGGCGGCGACGGCGCGCGCGAGCGCCACGCACACCAGCAGCGCGAGCACCGCGCCGACGGCCCCGACGGCGTACGCCGCACCGCCGTGCGCCAGCGCGATCACCGAACCGGCCGTCAGGCACAGCGTGAACAGCGGCCCGATGCCCACCAGCGAGGCCGCCAGCAGGGCCCGTACCAGCGGCCGGGGCCGCAGCGGCAGCATCACCAGCCGGGTCGGGTCCAGCGTCTCGTCGCCGCCCGGCCAGAACAGCGGCATCACCGCCCAGCCCACCGCCAGCACCGCCGTCAGCAGGACGACCAGCGCGTCCGCGTGGGCGTGCCCGCGCAGCGCGATCAGGCCGATGAGCTGGAGCACGGCGAAGAGCAGCACGACGACGGCCGAGGCGACGTAGGCGGCCCGCCGGCCGGCGGACTGCCGCAGCCCGTTGCGCAGCAGCGACAGCTTCAGCCGCACGAAGACCGACGTCACGGACGTGACGGAGGCGTCGGCGGAGGCGGTGGCCGACGCGGGCGCGGCGCTCATCGGGAACCGCCGCCCAGCCAGTCCAGGTCACTCCCCGCGTCCCGGCCGCCCGCGCCGACCAGCTCCAGGAACGCCTGCTGCAACGAGGGCGCGTCCCCGCGCACCTCGGCCAGCGGCCCGGTGGCCCGGATGCGCCCGGCGGCCAGCACGGCCACCCAGTCGCACAGCGACTCGACCAGCTCCATGACGTGGGAGGAGAAGACGACGGTGGCGCCGGAGGCGGTGTACCGCTCCAGGACGCCCCGGATGGTCTGCGCCGACACCGGGTCGACGCCCTCGAACGGCTCGTCCAGGAACAGCACTTCGGGGTTGTGCAGCAGCGCGGCTGCCAGGCCGATCTTCTTGCGCATGCCGGTCGAGTAGTCGACCACCAGCTTGTGCTGGGCACCGGCCAGGTCGAGGACGTCGAGGAGCTGCGTGGCCCGCTTGTCCACTTCCTCGCCGGGCAGCCCCCGCAACCGCCCGGTGTAGCCGAGCAGTTCCCGCCCCGACAGCCGCTCGAACAGCCGCAGCCCCTCCGGCAGTACGCCGATCCGGGCCTTCACCTCCACCGGATCGCGCCAGACGTCGTGCCCGACCACCTCGACCGTCCCCTGGTCCGGCCTGAGCAGCCCGGTCACCATCGACAAGGTGGTGGTCTTCCCGGCCCCGTTGGGCCCGACCAGTCCGATGAACTTCCCGGCGGGCAGATCGAGATCGATCCCCCCGACAGCCACCTGCTGCCCGAATCGCTTCCAAAGCCCTTGTACGCGTACGGCTGAGGTCATACCCGAACCCTACGGCGGGTCAAGCGGCCCGGAAGAGGCACCGCGACGGGCCCGCACGCGCCGAACGCCCGCACCCGGCGGACGGGATGGCGCTACCGGTCCCGCCCGCACGCGTAGGCGAGCGGCGGCAGCAGCTCCTCCACGTCCGGCAGCCACCGGTTGGTCCGGGTCGGCGGGCACGCCCACTGCACGGCCCCCCGCGTCCCGTACCGGGTGGGCGGCGCCGCCACCCACTCCCCTTCGCCCAGCGCCGTCAGATCCAGCGTCACCGGCGACCAGCCCAGGCCCCTGACCAGCTCCGGCACCTTCGCCGCGGCCCCCGGCAGGACGAAGAACCGCATCCGCCGGTCCGGGCTCAACGTCACCGGCCCCAGCGTCAGCCGCATCCGCTCCATGCGGGCCAGCGCGAGGAACCCGGCCGTCTCCGGCACGTCGATCGCGTCGAACGCGCGCCCGGTCGGCAGCAGGATCGACGCCGTCGGCTGCTTCTGCCACATCCGGCGGGCCACGGTCGCGCTGCCGGTCGCCTGGCCCGCCCAGTCCGCGCGCGCCGGGTGCGCGCCGGGGGCGGCGCACGCCGGGGCCGCACAGGAGCAGCGTTGCTCCCCGTCGACGGCTTCCAGCCAGGTGCCGGGGAACACGTCCCAGTGACGCTCCTCGGCGTAGCGAACGGCGGCCTCCAGCAGCGATGCGCCGCGCTGCTGGGGAATCTGTGCGGTCTCGGTGCCCGGGATCGTCTCTTCCACGTGGATCTCAACTCCCGTGCCCACCGCGGGTTACGGCCCGTGCGCGCGCGGGGGGAGAGCACCGGCTCCGCGGTCGGGGCGCATGGTTGCACCTCCGGGGGCGCGCGGGAGGATCCGCGGCGGGAGTTGGGTAGCCAGGGCAGGGGGACACGGCGACGGCCGTTTACCCGGCAAACCTCGCAAGCCTCGCATTTTCCGCATGTCAGCGGGGCACTGATCTCCACGGCCGGTTCCTTTCGGTTGGCCCGCCTCGCCGGACCGCCCGGACTCCGCCGGCCGCGGAAGTCACGTCAACTCGGTGCACGGGCAGGCACCCGAGCCATGAAGCAGGGGGTACGCCATGGCCGCAAGGCCTCTCGTCGCGCGGCAGCCGAACGAACGGCTGCAGGCGCTCATCCAGGAAGCGGGCTGCTCCAACGCGGGGCTCGCCCGCCGGGTCAACATGTGCGGCGCCGAGCACGGTCTCGACCTGCGGTACGACAAGACGTCGGTGGCCCGCTGGCTGCGCGGACAGCAGCCGCGGGGCCGGGCACCGGCGATCATCGCGGAAGCGCTGGGACGCAAACTCGGCCGTACGGTCACGATCGACGAGATCGGCATGGCCAACGGCAAGAACCTCGCGTCCGGCGTCGGCCTCCAGTTCTCGCCGACGGTACTGGGCGCCATCGAGCAGGTCTGCGAGCTGTGGCGCAGCGACGTGGGACGCCGGGACTTCCTGTCCGGGTCCTCCGTCGCGGCGTCCGCGCTGGTCGAGCCCAGCCGGGACTGGCTGATCTCCGCGCCTGACGCGCAGGTGGCGCGCGCGGCCGGGCCCCGGGTGGGCCAGTCCGACGTGGCGGCGGTGCGGGCGATGACCCAGGCGCTGGTCGACCTGGACCACCAGTACGGCAGCGGGCACGTGCGCCCGGTCGTCGTGCACTACCTCAACAGCGTCGTCTCCGGGCTGCTCGCCGGCTCCTACCGGGAGGCGGTCGGCCGGGACCTGTTCGCGGCGGTGGCCCGGCTGACCGAACTGGCCGGGTACATGGCCGTCGACACCGGCCAGCCCGGCCTCGCCCAGCGCTACTACATCCAGGCGCTGCGGCTCGCCCAGGCGGCCGGCGACCGCGGCTACGGCGGCTATGTGCTCGCCGCGTCGATGAGCCACCTCGCCGCGCAGCTCGGGAACCCCCGGGAGATCGCGCAGTTGGCGCGCGCGGCGCAGGAGGGGGCGCGGGGGCGCGTCACGCCGCGCGCGGAGTCGATGTTCCACGCCGCCGAGGCCCGCGGGCACGCCCTGCTCGGCGACGCGCGGGCGGCCCAGGACGCGGCGGGCCGGGCGGAGGCCGCGCTGGAGGCCGCCGACCAGGACTCCGGGGACGACCCGGCCTGGATCGCCCACTTCGACGAGGCCTACCTCGCCGACGAGTTGGCGCACTGCCACCGGGACCTGGGGCAGGCCGACGCGGCGGCGCGGTACGCCGAGGAGTCCCTGGCCCGCCACCCGCGCAGCCGGGCGCGCCGGCGGGCCATCGGGTACGTCCTGCTGGCCAGCGCCCAGGTGCAGCGGCGGGAGATCGAGGAGGCGTGCGGTACGGGCACGAAGGCGGTCGAACTCCTCGCCACCCTGCGCTCCAACCGGGGCGCCGAGTATCTGGAGGACCTCCAGCAGCGGCTGGAGCCGTACCGGGAGGAGGCGGTGGTACGGGAGTTCGGGGCCCGGGTCGATCTCCAGGCGGCCGCGTGAACTCCGGCCCGGGCGGCGGGTGAACGGGCGGCGGGTGAACGGGGGGCGCACGAGGGGGCGGCCGGGAGCGGGGGACGCCGACGGAGCACGGGGGGCCGGCAGGGGGCCGGTGCTGTAATCGCGGTCACAGGGAAGGAGGTCAGGCCCCGTGCGGCGTGGCAGCGGGTTCGGGGGACCGGTAGCGTGAGCCGACGATTCCGAAGGTCCCCCATTCGTAGGAGTCCCGGTGACACAGAGTGGACAGGGCGAGGAGCCCTCGCGGCGCCCGGCGCGCGAAGGCATCGTGCTGCCCTCCGACGGCGGCGAGCCCTTGTTGCCGGGCATGACGGGCGCAGCCGCCGGTCCGCCGTCCGGCCCGCCCGCCCCGCCCCCCGCCTCCGCCCCCGACGGCGGACAGGCGTGGAACCAGGCGTGGGGCCCGGGCGGACACCAGGGCCCGCCCGCAGGCCACGAGGCGCCCGGCGGCCCCAACCCCTGGGGCGCTCCCGGCGCCCCCGGGCAGCAGGCGCCGGACGCCTGGTCCGACCGGACCCCGCCCGGCCCACCGCCGCAGCCGGGCCCGGGCCCGCTCCCCCCGGAGGGCGCCCAGGCCCCGGCCTACGGCACCCCGCAGGGGTACGGCAACCAGCCCCCGGCGTACGGCAACCAGCCCCCGGCGTACGGCAACCAGCCCCCGGCGTACGGCAACCAGCAGCCGGGGTACGGGAGTCAGCCGCCGGCCTACGGCGCCCAGCCCCCCGCCTACGGCGCCCAGCAGCCCCCGTACGCCCCCCAGGGCGGTCAGGGCGGTCAGGGGGGCCAGGGCGGACACGGCGGTCAGGGCGGCCAAGGCGGACACGGCGGGCCGGGCGGCAGCCCCGCCGTGCCGCTGCCGCCCGCGCACGCCCAGGAGCAGGCCACCCAGTACCTGCCGCCCGTACCGGCGCAGGCCCTGCCCGCCGCCGACGAGGGCGCCACCCAGTACATACCGCACCTACCGCCCGCTCCCGCGTCCGCCGAGGAGGGGGCCACCCAGTACCTGCCGCCCGTCGCGCCCGGCGCGCTGCCGCCGGAGCAGCCGGCTCAGCACCACGCCGCGCCGGGGCCCGGCCCGCTGCCGCCGCCCGCCACCGGTTCCGACGCGGAGGCCACGCAGTACATCCCGCCCGTGCCCGGCCAACCCGCGGGGGCGCCGTTCGGCGGCGTGCCCGGGGGGACCGGTGTGCCCGGCGGGGACGCGGGGCGGCAGCCGCCCGCCGAGTTCGACAACCTCTTCCGCGGTGCCCCGGCCGCCGACGGCCCGTCCGGCTCCACCCAGCAGATGCCCGTCGTCGGCGGCCCGCAGCCGCCCCGGCCCGGTGCCGCTCCGCACGGTTACGCCCCGCAGGACACCGGCGGCGGCCGGCGCGGCGGCGGCCGGGGCGGGCGGACCGGCTCCCGGGTGCCGCTGATCGCGGCCGTCGGCGTCGCGATCGCCGTCGTCGGGATCGGCACCGGCGCGCTGCTGGCCGGCGGCGGCGGTGACGACGACGCCGGCAAGAACCAGACCGTGTCCGCCACGGCCCCCGCCACCGAGGGCTCCGCGTCGGCGTCCGCCGACCCGGCCCGGGAGCAGGCCGTCGCGCTGGACGCGCTGCTCGCCGACAGCGGTGACAGCCGGCAGACGGTGATCGACGCCGTGGCGGACGTGAAGTCCTGCGACAACCTGTCCCAGGCGGCGCAGAGCCTGCGCGACGCGGCGCAGCAGCGCACCGAACTGGTCACCCGGCTCTCGCAGTTGTCCGTGGACCAGCTGCCGGGCAACGCGGAGCTGACCGCGGCCCTGACCAAGGCGTGGCAGGCGTCGGCGTCGGCCGACGACCACTACGCGGCCTGGGCGGACCAGGCGGCCGGCAAGAAGGGCTGCAAGAAGGGCCAGGCCCGCACCACCGGGCAGACCGCGGCCGGCAACAAGGAGAGCGGCGTCGCCAGCACCGAGAAGGCGAAGGCCGCCAAGCTGTGGAACGTGATCGCCAAGAAGTGGGGCCTGACCGAACGCACCCCGGTGCAGCTCTGAACGGCGGCACGGGCGGGCCCCGGGCGCATGCGCCCGGGGCCCGCCCGGTTCCGGTCCGCCCGGTCCCCGCCGCCTCAGGTCACGTCGGCGTTCCGCAGCGTCTCGACGGTGTCGAGGAAACCGTTGCGGGCCGACACCAGCCGTCCCTCCCGTACCACCTGGAGGGTGACGTCGGTGTTCACCAGCCGCGGGAAGCCCACGGAGGCCAGGTCGGCGGCGAACGTCCAGTGCAGCGTCGGGGTGAGCCCGCCGGTGTCGATCTTCAGACCGTCGTCCAGGGCGCCGGTGATGGCGTCGGCGGTCACCTCGCCGTCGCCGAGCGCGGCGACGACCTTCTTGAGCACGGTGTACGCGATCCAGGTGGTCTGCACCCCGGCGTCCGCGGCGTCGACGCGGTTGTCGCCGAATGCTTTCTCCTTGATCACTTTCTTCATCGGGTCCCAGAGCTCGTCGGTCTCCACCGGGTACCAGCCGGTGACGTACGACCCCTCGTACGGGCTCGACGCCCCGCCGGTGGCGTTGACCGTGGACTGGTCGACGCTGCCCAGCACGGTCGCGGTGCGCACCTCGGCGTAGGCGTCCCGGGCCCGCCGGAAGGAGTCCATGAAGGTGTCGGTGCGGTCGCCGAGCACCGGCACCACACAGCCCGGCTCCGCCGCCCCGCCCTCGGTGGAGCGCTGCAGCGCCCGGTCGGCCTGGCCGCCGTACTCGGTGGCGTCCTCCGCCGCCCGCTGGTCCTGGGCGCCGGCGTGCCCGCCCGCGGTGAGGCCGGAGTCCAGCAGCGGGGCCAGCTGGTCGCCGGCGATGGTGTCGGGCCGGACCAGGGTGACGGGCCCGCAGCCGTCGGCCAGCGCGGCGCCGAGGCCGGCCAGCAGCGCGGGCTGGCCGCCGTTGACGGGGTAGGAGAGCGGGCTGGTGAATTCCTCGCTGGTGATGCCGTAGCCGCCGATGTAGGGGATGCCGGCGCCCTCCAGCACGGGGAGGAAGGAGTCGGCGTACTGGCTGTAGGAGCCGACGACCGCGACGACGTCCTCCTGGACGGCACGCCGGGCGCACTTGGCCGCGGCCACGCTGTCGTTGTGGTCGTTGCAGGTCAGGACCTTGAGCGGGTGGCCGGAGAGCCCTCCGTGCTCGTTGACCCAGCGTGCGTAGGCCTGGGCGAGCGCGGGCATGCCGGGTTTGTTGGTGGCGTCGGTGCCCTGGGGGGCCCAGGTCATGACGGTGATGGTGTCGTCCCCGGAGCCCCCCGTGACCCCGGGGACGACCCCGCAGCCGACGGCGAGCGACGCGCACGCCGCGAGTGCGCCCAGGGACAGGGAGGTTCTGCTGATGCGTCGCCTGCCGGTCATGAAACCGTACGATTCCGTCACGGGACTAACCTGGGGGCGCCCTCCGGTCGACGGACGGTGTCCTCGCGGTGAATTGCGGGTGCCTGTGAGGCAAGCATGGAGAGGAACGTACGATCGATGACCGTGCAAGGTTCGGAGAACTCTTCCCGTCGCGGCCGTCGCTCCTCCACCATGGGCGGCATGCCTCTCAACGACATGCCGTGGTGGCGCTGGCGCAGCAACGTGCGGTCGGCGCTGCACATGCTCTCCGACCCCGCCTTCCAGCGGGACGTCTGGCTGGCCGGGACGGACGGGTACGGAGACGTCACCGACGCGGTGTACCGGCTGGTGGAGGACACCTGGCTGGACCACTGGTCCGCGGAGAAGTACGTCGGCACGATCTTCCGGGACTCCCAGGAGGCGGCGCTCGTCGACACCGCGGTGCTGCGGGTCCTGCGGATCATGCACCAGGTCGGGCCGGACGCGCCGGTGGCCGCGTACCTGGAGCACGCGGCCTGGCCGGACGCGGTGCGGGCGGCCCGGGACGCGCACGTCCGGCTGGCGACCAGCGACGGGGACGACCCGGACACGGTGCCGCGCAGCCTCGAGGTGCTGAACATCATGGTGCGGTCCGTGTGACGGGACGCTCTCCGGCCGGGGGTCCGGGTATGGGACCCTGTCCGGCATGAACGAGCAGTCCACCCGTCCCGCGGCCCCCGCCGACCAGTACGTCCTCACCCTCTCCTGCCCCGACAAGCAGGGCATCGTGCACGCCGTGTCGAGCTACCTCTTCATGACCGGCTGCAACATCGAGGACAGCCAGCAGTTCGGCGACCACGACACGGGTCTGTTCTTCATGCGGGTCCACTTCTCGGCGGAGGCGCCGGTGACCGTGGACAAGCTGCGGGCCAGTTTCGCGGCGATCGGCGACTCCTTCCAGATGGACTGGCAGATCCACCGGGCCGACGAGAAGATGCGCGTCGTGCTGATGGTCAGCAAGTTCGGGCACTGCCTGAACGACCTGCTGTTCCGCACCCGCATCGGGGCGCTCCCGGTCGACATCGCCGCGGTCGTCTCCAACCACACCGACTTCGCCGAGCTGGTGGCCTCCTACGACATTCCGTTCCACCACATCCCGGTGACGAAGGACACGAAGGCCCAGGCGGAGGCGCGGCTGCTGGAGATCGTGCGGGAGGCCGACGTCGAACTGGTCGTCCTCGCCCGGTACATGCAGGTGCTCTCCGACGACCTGTGCAAGCAGCTCAGCGGGCGGATCATCAACATCCACCACTCCTTCCTGCCGAGCTTCAAGGGCGCCAAGCCGTACCACCAGGCGCACGCCCGGGGCGTGAAGCTGATCGGGGCGACGGCGCACTACGTGACGGCGGACCTGGACGAGGGGCCGATCATCGAGCAGGAGGTCGAGCGGGTGGGGCACGACGTCACGCCGGACCAGCTGGTCGCGATCGGGCGGGACGTGGAGTGCCAGGCGCTGGCGCGGGCCGTGAAGTGGCACGCGGAGCGGCGGATTCTGCTGAACGGGCGGCGGACGGTGGTGTTCGCCTAGGGGGGGCGGGGGTTCTGATGCGCGGGCGGGTGCGGGTGCGTGGGGGCTGGTCGCGGAGTTCCCCGCGCCCCTGGAGGTACGTTGACTGCACGCGCCTTCAGGGGCGCGAGCGACCACGACGTGGCCGCAGCCGCCCCGCGACGGACCGGCCCCCTACATCCGGCTCAGGCTCGCGGCGGCGAAGAGTACGTCCCTGATCGCCTCGCGGTCGCCGGACTGTCCCGCCGCCGCTTCCTCCGGAGGGACCCGGCCCGCCGCCAGGCGGCAGAACTCCACGTCGTCCAGGGCGACGTACGCCACCTCGCGCTCGGCGGAGCCCACCGCCGCCGGCGAGTCCAGCGGGATGTACCACTCCCCGCCGCCCGATCCCTCGATGTCCAGCCGCAGACTGCGCCCCGGCGCCCCCGCCGTCACCAGGTGCCGGTGCGCACCCGGCGCGGCCTTCCCGCTCCGGCGGCGCTCCGCGAGCACGGTCGGCAGCATCCGGGCCGCGAGGTCGATCATGCGGTGCAGATGGCGGGCCGAGGGCGGCTCGTAGGGGTAGTTCACCGCCTCGGCGATGTCCTCGGCGTGCACCCAGCACTCGAAGGCCCGGTCCAGCATCGCGTCGCGCAACGGCAGTTCGCAGTCGCCGTACGCCACCGGCATCCGGCCCGCGCCCGAGTCGCGCCCCGACGCGCCGCCGCCGGTGAACGCCGTCGTCCGGATCAGGGCGTGGCTCTGCTCCCGCCAGGGCGCGCGGACCGCGCGGGTGGGCGGCAGGTGCGAGGCCCGCCAGTACGCCTCGGTACGGCCCGCCGGGGCCGGGGCCCGCGGCGTGATGTCGCCGAGCGGGTCGGCGAGGCCCAGGGCGACCGCGACCAGGCCGTCGACCGCGAGCAGGTGGGCGATGACGCCGGCGACGGTGGTGCGGCGGCTGGCCGTCCCGTCGTCGGAGAACCAGCGCAGCCGCACCGGGGCGTGCCATTCCGCGTCCCCGAAGTCCTGGAGCAGGGCGTCCAGGCGGGCGGTCTCGGCGTCGTAGGGCATGGCCCACTCGGGCACCGGGATGCGCGGTGGACGCCGTTCGAGGCAGAGGTCCAGGACGCGGGTGCGCAGGGCCGGGTCGGGGTCGAGGGTGTCCGGGGGCTGGAGCAGCCCGACCGCCTGGCGCAGTCGCCGGCCCTCCTCCGCGCAGGCCCCGCACTCGCCGAGGTGCCGGTCGACGGCGGCGGCCTCCTCCCGGGAACAGGCGGCCAGCGCCCAGGCGCCGAGGAGCGACTTCAGCACGGTGTGCTCCAGCGCGAGGGGCGCGGGGCCGGGGTGCGGCAGGGCGGGCAGCGGCAGCCCGCTGTCCTCGACCGAGACCCGCGGCAGCGGTATCCGGGGACGGCCGCCCCCGGCTCCCCGCGGGCCGGGCCCCGGCCCGCCGTCTCCGGGTCCGCCGGCTCCGGACCTACTGCCTCCGCCGGCGCCGCTGCCTGCGCCGGCGCCGCTGCCTGCGCCGGCGCCGCTGCCTGCGCCGGGGCCGTCGGCACGGCCTGGGCCGTCGGGTCGGTGGGCCCCGCCTTTCCGCGGCTTTTCCGGGCCCTCCGGTTCCTCCGGGCGGCCCTCCGGTTCCTCGGGTACTTCCCGCCCCTCCGGTCCGTCCCGCCCCTCCGGTCCCACCGTGTCGTCCGTCCGGTCAGGGCCGCCGGCTTCGCCGGGTTTCATCGTCCCGTGGGTCCCTTCGCCTGTGTCCGTCAGACGGCGTCCGTCGTACACCCGGTACCGTCCCGCCCCGGCGCTCATGCCGCTCATGCCGCACCTCCGTAGCCGGGCGGAGCCCCGGGCGTGCCGGGGGCCGTCGCGTCGTGGGCGGTGGAGAGGAGCTGGAGGCCCAGGCGGAGCCGGCGGCGTGCCTCGTCCTCGGTGATGCCGAGGTCGACGGCGGTCTGGCGGTAGTCGCGGCGCTGGAAGTAGGCCCGCTCCAGGGCGGACCGCAACGGCGCGGGCATGGACTGGACGATGTAGTCGGCGCGGGCGGCGACCGACGCGTGGCGCACCCTGCGCTCCAGGTCCTCGGCGGTGCCGGGGCCGCCGCGGGCGAGGGCGGCCGTCCCGGCGGCCCGCAGCCGCTGCACGGCCAGCCGGTGCGTCAGCCCGGCGATCCACGTGCGCATCGGTCCCTGCTTGGGGTCGTAGGTGTCCGGGTGCTCCCAGACGTGGGTGAACACCTCGCGGGTCACGGCGTCGGCGGCGCGCTGCTCGTCGAGCACCCGGTGGGCGAGGCCGTGCACGAGGGAGGAGTACCGGTCGTACAGCTCGCCGAGTGCGGCGGCCTCGCCGCGCGCGAGCCGCTGCTGCATCTTGCGGTCCCAGCCGAGCGGTGCGTCCTGCGTCGCCATGCGGCCCCTTCACCCCCTGCTCGTGTCCGACGGGCCGGCCGGTCCCGCCCAGGTCCCGCCCGGTGTCCAGCCTGCGGCCATCGCCTTCTCGAATGTAGTCGGCACGTATGACCGTGCACGCCCCTTTGCGCCAATGTGAGCCCCCGGAGCGCCCCGGATGGTAAGGACCCGCGACGGCCGGCGGACCGAATGAGATCGTAGGGATCGGAAACCGGCCGCTTCTGACCGTTTCTTGTTTTTCACGGTGCGTTTGCGGGAACGGCCGGTGGGCAGGCGCGCGCCGAAGAAACGTAGGCGTGGCTTCCGTTTCGCGCGAGGGAAGGAGGGCTTGGTGGTGGCGTTCCATGTGACCGGGGACGAGCGGGGCGGATGGACCGTGGTCCAGGTCTCGGGCGAGCTGGACCTGGTGTCGTCGCCGGCGCTGCGCCAGCGGGTGCACGACGCCGTGGCCGAAGGGCGCCACAGTCTGGTCCTCGACCTCTCCGACGTCCTGTTCTGCGACTCCAGCGGCGTGGGCGTGCTGATCGCCTCCCGGCGCCTCATACGTTCCTGCCAGGGCCGGCTGCGGCTGATACTGCCCGCCCAGGGGGCCGTCGACGGCTCCCACGTCAACCGGGTCCTCACCGCGCTGGGGGTGCGCAGGCTGTTCGACGTCCACCCCGACCTCGCGTCGGCGACCGGCGACGAACCGCGTCCGCTGTCCGCGTAGCGCCGCCGCACACGTCATCGTTTCGTCACGCCGTTGTACCGGTGTTCGCCCGGTCTTGGTGAGGACGTCACTTTTCGGTGCGGGGGTACCCGCCGCCGTCGTACGCTCCCAGCAAGGCATGCGCGGCATGCCCGGCGTACGTGACATGCACGATGTGCGTGACATACGTGACATACGAGACATCCCCACCCGACGTAAGGCGGCCAGAGAAGAGATGGTCAGCAGCGAGAACGAGCGCAGGATCGCCGACCGGTTCGCCACCTTCGACCAGAACGGCAACGGCTGCATCGACCGCGAGGACTTCAGCGAGGCGGCCAAGGCCCTGCTCGCGGAGTTCGCCGTCGCGGCCCGTTCCGACAAGGGCCAGGCGCTGTACGGCGGCGCCGAGGCGTTCTGGCAGGGCATGGCCGGTATCGCCGACCGCGACGGCGACCAGCGCATCACCCGCGAGGAGTTCGTCACCGGCGCGGTCAAGCGCCTGCGGGACACCCCGGACCGGTTCGCCGGGATCGCCCGTCCCTTCCTGCACGCGGCCCTCGCCGTGGCCGACACCGACGGCGACGGAGCCGTCACGGTCGAGGAGGCCGTACGGCTGCTCACCGCCCTCGGGGTCCCCGCGGAGACCGCCCGCCCGGTGGCCGAGGCGCTCGACGCGGACGGCGACGGGAAGGTCGTCGAGGAGGACGTCGTGCCGGCCTTCGCCCGCTACTTCACGGTGGGGGAGTGAGGCGTCCCGCATCCCCGGGCGCCCTCCCGGTCCATGACGTCGCCGATCGCGGCATCCGGTGATCACGGAGCGTCTTCACCGGGTCGTGCCCCGGGCGTGACCCGTCACAGCCCGCAGTCGGCGGCGGGCTCCGGTACCTTGTCCGGAACGCGCGTGGCGCCGGGCGCGAACCGTTTCGGCGCCACCCCCGCGGAGGCTCCGGAACCGGGGGCTTCCGCCGCCTGTTCGACTGCCCGCGGCGAGCGTCGCACAGTATGGCGCACGGGTACTCCTTCGCGCTGGAATATGCCTGAAGCGCTTGTTGACGTGACTTTACGTCAACCATGCTGTCCCACAACGGGGTCACGGTCCGTGATCCCGGTCCCGGCCGTAGTCCCGGCCAAGCAGAAGCTGGCCACGACCGTGGCCCTCGCGAGGCGCACGTCCAAGTGTCCGCCGGTTCGGATGGTGTGAGCGGTGCAGGTGCTTCAAGTGCAGCTGGAGATCCGGCCCGACCCCGCTGAGGTCGGGCGGGCCCGGAGATGGGCCCGTTCGAGACTGACGGGGGCGGGGATACGGGACGACGAGCCGCTTGCCGAGACCCTGGTCCTGCTCGTCTCCGAACTGGTCACCAACGCGGTCGTGCACACCGGCCGCCCGGCGGTGCTCCGGCTCTGCCTGCCCGAGAAGAAGCCGGAGGCGGCGGAGGACGCCACCGTCCGGCTGGAGGTGGCCGACGCCAGCGGGCGCGCCCCGGTGTTCCGCTGCGCGGACGGTGACGCGACCGGCGGCCGGGGGCTGGCCCTGGTCGACGGGCTCGCCGACCGCTGGGGCTGGAGCCGGGACGAGACCGGCAAGCGCATCTGGTGCGAGCTGGACCGCTGCGCCCAGAACGAGGAGTCCGGCGCGGACCGCGCCGCGGCGGCGGAGTTCGAAGGGCTGGCGGCGTACGAGGCGGTGATGTGAGGTCGGGGGAGCGTGACGCCCAGCCCTCCTGCCCCAGCCCCCCTGCCCCCGGCCCCTGCCCCCGGCCCCTGCCCCAGCCCCCAGCCCCCTGCCCCAGCCCCCTGCCCCGGCCCCCCTGCCCCGGCGCCCCGGCCCAGCCCCCGGCCCCCCAGCCCCGGCGCCCCGGCCCCGCCCCCCCGTCGGAGGTGCGCCCCGTTGCGCCCGGCCGTGCACCCGTGCGCTTGAGGAGCGAAACGGGATGTATCCACGCGAACGCCGCCCCGGAATGTTGACGGTATGTGACCGTGCGTTCACCCTGGAGGTCAGCGATTCGCCGCGAGGGGACGGCGAGGGCCCCTGACGGGAGTCCTCGGCGAGTGTGGGTCGTGACGCGACGGCGATCCCCTCGCGGCTCCGGGGCCGAGGCGGACCGTCGGGTCGGGCGGCGGTGCGCGGGCGCGGTCTCGGGGTGAGGGCGCCGCACCGCCGTCCGCTCGCGGACGGGTTCCCTGAAGTTGTCCACAGGCTGTGGAGAAAAAGTGGGGGCGCACGGACCGCGTTGTCCACAGGTCCGGAAATCGGCTGGGGCGTTGTCGGACCCCGGCCCTACCGTCCTCGCATGACCTACCGCGACGTAGCCACCCGGCCGGTGCTGATCTGGGCCTGCACCGCCCTCGGCGCCCGTATGCCGGTGGCCATGGCACCGCTGGCCCTGGTCTTCCTGGTCCGGGACCGACCGGGAGGGTACTCGCTGGGCGCGGTCCTGGCCTCGGTGTACGTCATCGGGGAGATCGTCGGGGCCCCGCTGCTCGGCCTGCGGCTGCGGCCCGACCGCGCCCGCCGGCACCTGGCGGCGGGCCTGTTCGCCGGCGCCGCCGGTTTCGCGGGGCTCGGGCTGCTGCCGCAGGCGCCCGCCGCGACGCTCGCCGCCTTCGCGTTCCTCGCCGGAGCCGCGCCCGCCGCGGCGGCCGGCGGGCTGCGCACCCTGCTCACCGAACTGGTCCCGGAGCGGGCCGTCGCCCAGGCGCTGTCCGTCGAGTCGATGCTGACGTCCGGCGTCTGGGCGGTCTCCCCGGCGGCCGTCACCGCCCTCGCCCTCGGCGTCGCCCCGCACCTGCCCCTGCTGCTCGCCGCCGGTTCGATGGCCGTCTCCGCCGCCGTACTGCGACTGCTGCCCGCCGGCTGGGGCGGCGAGGACACCGGTGCCGCCGGGGCCACGCGCGAGCCGGTCCTGCGCGTCCTGGCCGCCGCCTGGCCGGTGTACGTCACGGGCGCGGCCGGCCTCACCCTGCTCGGCCTCGCCGAGATCGTCCTGCCGGCCCTGCTGGAACAGCGCGGCGTCGGCGTCGGCTGGGCCGGCCCGCTGCTCATGGGCATGGCGGTCGGCTCGGGCGCCGGCGCCTTCCTCTACGGACTGCGCTCCTGGCCGGGGCGGCTGCGCGACCGCAGCGCGGTCCTGCTGTGCGGGACGTCGGCCTGTGTGGTGGGGATGGCGCTGATACCCGGCACGGCCGCGATCGCGACGGGGCTGGTCCTCGGCGGCACGCTCCAGTCCTGCGCGCTGCTCACCCGCAACCTCGCCCTGCGCGAGGCCCTGCCGCCGGGCGCCCTGGCCGCCGGGTACGCGGTGATGTACGCCGCCGCGGGCGCCGGGTACGCGGCGACGGGCGGCCTCGCCGGCATCCTGCTGGAGGTGGCCGCCCCGTCCACCGCGATCCTGGCCGGCGTCGGGCTGACCCTCGTCCTCACGTCCGTGGGCTGGTGGGGGGAGGTCCGGCGGGACGCCCGGTCAGCGGGCCGCGGCCCGCTCGCGCGGCCCGGACCCGCTGCGGAACGTCCGCCGGTACGCGGTCGGGGTGACCCCGAGCGTCGCCTGTAGGTGCTGCCGCATCGACTGGGCCGTGCCGAACCCGGCCTCCCGGGCCACCTGGTCCACCGACAGGCCGGTCGACTCCAGCAGGTGCCGGGCCCGGTCGACGCGCTGCCGGGTCAGCCACTGGCCGGGGCTGACCCCGACCTCCTCGCGGAACCTGCGGGTGAACGTCCGGACCGACATGGCCTCCCGCTCCGCCATGTCCCGCAGCTGGATCGGCTCGTGCAGCCGGTCCAGGGCCCAGGCGCGGGCGGCGGTGGTGGACGCCTGCTGCGGGTCGGGCACCGGCCGCTCGATGTACTGCGCCTGCCCGCCGTCGCGGTGCGGCGGCACCACGGTCCGCCGGGCGACATCGTTGGCGACGGCCGTGCCGTGGTCGCGGCGTACGAGGTGCACGCACAGGTCGATGCCGGCCGCGACCCCGGCCGAGGTCAGCACGTCGCCGTCGTCGACGAACAGCACGTCCGGGTCGACCCTGACCTGGGGGAACAGTCGCTGGAAGTGTTCGGCCGACGCCCAGTGGGTGGTCGCCGGGCGGCCGTCGAGGCGACCGGCGGCGGCGAGGACGTAGCCGCCCGTGCAGATGGCGACCAGCCGGGTGCCGGGGCGGATCAGGGCGAAGGCGGCGGCCAGTTCAGCGGTCAGTACGCCCTCCTCGTAGACCGGGCCCAGCTCGTAGGAGGCGGGCACGACGACCGTGTCGGCGGTGGCCAGGGCCTCCGGGCCGTGCGCCACGAGGATCTCGAAGTCGGCGTCGGTGAGGACCGGGCCGGGCGGCCGGACCGAGCAGGTGACGACCTCGTACAGCGCGCGGGGGCCGGTGTCCCGGCCCTCGGCACCGCCGCCGTCGACGGCCCGGGCGCGGCCGAAGATGCGCTGCGGGATGCCCAGTTCGAAGGGGAGCACGCCGTCCAGGGCGAGGACGACGACCCGGTGCGGGCGGCTCGGCGGCCGGTCGGACGTCATGGCCCGATCCTAGCGAACCATGTCCTCCGGGCCACTCGATCCGTCCCCGCCCGATGACGCACCCTGCATGACGTGACCCAGACAACCGACGCCGACGCCGCAGCAGCCGCCGTACCGGGGACCGAGGACGCCCCGCCCCGCCGCCGGGTGCACCGCGCCTGGTTCGTCGCCGCCGTCACCTTCGTGACGATCGTCGGCGCCGCCGCCTTCCGCTCCGTGCCCGGCATCCTCATCGACCCGCTGCACCAGGAGTTCGGCTGGTCCCGCGGCACCATCGGCGCCGCCGTCTCCGTCAACCTCGCGCTCTACGGGCTGACCGCCCCGTTCGCCGCGGCGCTCATGGACCGCTTCGGCATCCGGCGGGTGGTCGCCGTCGCCCTGACCGTGATCGCGCTCGGCTCCGGACTGACCGTCTGGATGCAGTCGGCGTGGCAACTCCTGCTCTGCTGGGGCCTGCTGGTCGGCCTCGGCTCCGGCTCGATGGCGCTGGCCTTCGCCGCCACCGTCACCAACCGCTGGTTCACCACCCGGCGCGGCCTGGTCAGCGGCGTCCTCACCGCCGCCTCCGCCTCCGGCCAGCTGATCTTCCTGCCGCTGCTGTCCTGGATCGTCGAGCACCACGACTGGCGCCCGGCCGCCGTCACCGTCGCCCTCGCCGCCCTCGCCGTCGTCCCCTTCGTCTGGCTGCTGCTCCACGACCACCCGGCCGACCTCGGCCAGAAGCCGTACGGCGCCGAGGAGTTCGTACCCAAGCCCGTCCCCGTCACCGGGGCCGCGCGCCGCACCCTCGCCGTCCTCTTCTCCGCCGCCCGCACCGGCCCGTTCTGGCTGCTGGCCGGCACCTTCGCGATCTGCGGCGCCTCCACCAACGGCCTGGTGCAGACCCACTTCGTGCCCGCCGCCCACGACCACGGCATGCCGGTCACCGCCGCCGCCTCGCTGCTCGCCGTCATCGGCGTCTTCGACGTGGTCGGCACCATCGCCTCCGGCTGGTTCACCGACCGCTTCGAGGCCCGCCGCCTGCTCGCCGTCTACTACGCCCTGCGCGGCGTCTCCCTCCTCTTCCTCCCGATGCTCCTCGCCCCCGCCGTCCACCCCCCGATGATCTTCTTCATCGTCTTCTACGGCCTCGACTGGGTCGCCACCGTCCCGCCCACCCTCGCCCTGTGCCGCGAGCGGTTCGGCGACGACAGCGCCATCGTCTTCGGCTGGGTCCTCGCCTCCCACCAGGTCGGCGCCGCCCTGGTCGCCTTCCTCGGCGGCGTCGCCCGCGACGCCTTCGGCTCCTACGACGTGGTCTGGTACGCCTCCGGGGCCCTGTGCGCGGCGGCGGCCCTGATGGCCCTGGTGATCCGCCGCCGCCCGGCCGACGCCGGCGGGCCCGCCCCCGTACTGCCGTAGGGGCGGGCCCGGTCACGCACTGCCGGTCGCCGGTCAGGCCGCCTGGTACCCGGCCGTCCTGGCGATCCACGCGATGAAGTCGCCCGCGTCCTCGTTGGCGCCGTGGCCCGCGTCCCAGTAGTAGAGGTGGCTGACCTCGTCGCCCAACTGGTGCGCGGCGGCGGCCAGGTTGGCGGAGACGGTGTGCGAGGTGTCGGAGTCGGCCGCGCCGAGGCGGATCCACCAGTGCTTGGTGCGGCCGGCGTTGACCTTGTCGACCAGGTGGTACATCGGGTTCATCAGCCGCAGCTTCTCGGGGATGTCGCTCGCCAGGCGGGCGCTGCTCCCCTTGTCCTCGCGCAGGCTGTAGAGGGTGAAGTGGCGGTACTGCTCGGTGCCCTTGCCGAACAGGTTGTTGATGTCGCCGGACATCGTGTCCGAGGTGTCGGTGGGGAAGGCGAACAGGTCGAAGGCGGGGGCGTCCTTCTTCCGGGCGCCGACGTGGGTGAGGTAGTCGG
Source organism: Streptomyces sp. NPDC090994 (assembly GCF_044768905.1). NCBI lineage: Bacteria > Bacillati > Actinomycetota > Actinomycetes > Kitasatosporales > Streptomycetaceae > Streptomyces > Streptomyces sp. NPDC090994. The sequence goes on along the minus strand of NZ_JBIVWS010000004.1, from coordinate 300,594 downwards.
CCCAGGTGAAGGTGGCGTTCTTCCCGTCCCAGGTGAGGAAGGTGTTCTTGGCCAGGTACGTCGTGCGGTCCGCGTCCGAGAGGGCCGCGAGGTACTTGGTGGCCGACGGCTGCATGTACGTCTTGAGCAGGTACTCGTCGTAGTTGCGGGCGTTGAGCGTGCCGAAGTTCCCCAGGCCGCGCAGTTTCAGGCCGGCCTGGTACTCGGCGAACTGCGACTTCAGCTCCTTGGAGACGGTCTGGTCGACCTGCTCGCCGGTGCTGAGCTTGTTGGTGCCCCAGTTCCACTCGTAGGCGCCGTCGGCGTGCTCCAGGTCGGTGATCGGGCACCAGGCGCCGGTCGCGAAGATCGCGTCGGAGGCGTCGGCGGCGCCGATCTCCTTCAGGTGCTCCTCGTAGAGCGGGCTGTCGCCGGAGGCGCCGAGCAGCGCGGACAGGGCGCCGCCGGCGCTGGTGCCGGTGGAGAAGATCCGGTCCACGTTGCCGGGGACCCGGCCCTTGTTGGCGCGCAGGTAGCGGACGGCGGCCTTCAGGTCGACGATGGCGGCGGGGGCGGTGCCGTAGTACTCGCCCGCGGAGTTCTTCAGGGTGCGGCCACGGGCGCCCGGCTCCACGACCACGTACCCGGCCGCCAGGCCCAGCTGCGGCAGGCTGACCATTTTGCCGCCGCTGAGCTGGGCGGAGCTGCCGGACTCGGTGCCCGTGGAGGAGGAGGCGGAGGCCGAGGGGGCGGCCGAGCCGCTCGGGGCGGCCCCGCCGCCGCCCATGCCGCCGCCGCCCACGCCGGTGGCCTCGGCGACCGACGAGGGCATGTAGCCGCCGACGGAGTTCGCGAAGAGGATCGGGGCGCCGGTCGCGTCGACGGTCTTGCCGTCGATCTTCACGGGCACGCTGATGTTCAGGCTCTGGTACGCCTCGTCGACCGGCTTGGCGACGTAGGTGATCGCCTTCCAGAAGCGGTACGTCACCTCGTGCTCGTCGCCGGCGGCGTCCGTGACGGTCGTCGTCAGCGTGGTGTAGGCGTCCTCGTCGAAGACCAGGGTGCCGGACGCGGAGGAGCCGCCCTTTTTGCCCTCGGCCTGCGCGCTGAGGGCGATGCCGCCCACCGCGGCGACGCCGGCGGTCGCGCCGATCCCCATCACGACGCTCCTGCGCTTGACTGCCCTGTGCTTCACGTTGACGCCCTCCTGGGTCTGTACGGGCTTGCGTCCGTGAACGTAAGTCAATTGCCGACAAGATTGCCAACAATCTGCGGGCGAACCGGCCGATTCACGGGGGACGCACAGTTTCACGGGTGACTCACAGCGGAACACGGAGCCGACCGCGTGGCCCGTACAGGTATTGAATGGCCGCATGTCCCGAACCAGTGATCGACCCCCTCTCCCTCGCCCCCGCGGCCACGGCCTGTGCCTGCGCTCCTGGGACCCCGAGTCCGGCGCCGACGCGGAAGCCTGGCTGCGCGGGCTGCTGGACCCCGACTTCCGGCGCTGGAACACCCCGCTGAAGCTCGTCACCGACCTCGACGGCGTCCGCGAGGCGCTGCGGGGCCGGGCGAAGGAGGAGGCGGAGGGCCGGTCCGTGTCGTTCCGGATCACCGACGAGGAGACCGGGGCGACACTGGGCCACATCGGCGTCAACGAGATCAGCCGGCCCCTGCGGCTGGCCCGCGTCGGCTACTGGGTCCTCCCCGAGGCCCGCGGCAAGGGCGTCGCCACCCGGGCCCTGCTGCTGGCCGCGGAGTACGCCTTCACCGGGCTGGGGCTGCACCGGCTGGAGCTGGGCCACGGCATGGGCCACGGAGCTTCCTGCCGGGTCGCCGAACGGTGCGGCTTCCGAGCCGAGGGGGTGCTGCGCGGGGCGATGTTCGAGGCGGACCGGCACGACGCGTTCCGCGACGTGCACCTGCACGCGCGGCTGGCGACGGACGAGCCGCCGCGGCCGCCGAAGGCACCGGAATCGCCGCAGTCGCCGCAGTCGCCGAAGGCACCGGAATCGTCGAAGCCGCCGCAGCCGCCGCAGCCGCCGAAGGCGCCGCAGGCACCGGAATCGTCGAAGTCGCCGCAGTCGCCGCAGGCACCGAAGGCACCGAAGGCACCGAAGGCACCGGAGTCGCCGGCGCCGCCGGAGGGGACCTGAGGCGTCAGGGCCACAGCAAGCCCCTGCTCCAGCCCTCCCCCGACCGCCGGTAGGCCAGCCGTACGTGGCGGCGGTGCGGGTCGCCCTGGAAGAACTCCACCTCGTCGGGGGCGAGGCGGTACAGGGTCCAGGTCGGTGCCGGGGCGTCCGGGTCCCGGCGGGCCCGGTCCCAGGCCGTCGCCGACGCCTGGGCCAGGGCGTCGAGCGAGGCCAGCGGCTCGCTCTGCCGGCCGGTGAGGGCGGCGGCCAGCGCCCCCGTCGAGCGGGCGCGCAGATCGGCCTGGGCCTGTTCGGGCGGCGCGGCGGTGACCGGGCCGCGCACCCGCACCTGGCGGCCGAGGACCGGCCAGTAGAAGGCGAGGGCCGCGTGCGGGCGGGCGGCGAGGTGGCCGCCCTTGCGGCTGCCGGAGTGCGTGGCGAAGGACCAGCCGCCGGCGTCCGCGCCGTGCAGCATCACGATCCGCACGTCCGGCCGGCCCGCCGCGTCCGCTGTCGCCAGCGACACGGTGTGCGGCTCGCGCTCCCCGGCCCCCACCGCCTCGGCGAACCAACGCGTGAACAGCGGCAGCGGCTCGGCGGGCGCGGCGTCCGGGTCGAACGGCGGCAGCTCGGTCACCGCCGGGTCCCAGACCCGCAGCGACCTCAGCAGCGCGTGCAGGTCGGTCTCCACCCGGCGCTCACACCGAGCCGAGATCGGACGACACCCACCGCTCGGGCCGCATGCGGACGATCAGCTGCTCCCCGTGGTCCGCCCAGGCGAACTCGACGTAGCCGTCGACCTTCTCGGCCGGCAGGTAGCGGGCCGCGACCTCCCGGAGCGCTTCGCGGGTGGCGGGTTCCGTCCCGACGACCGGCCCCTCCACCGAGACGTACCGGATGGTGGGTTCCACCCGGTCGACCATCAGCGAGAACCGCCCGGCCGCCTTGATCAGCTCGTACTTGCGTGACGTGGCCCCGGTCATGATCCATACGTCGCCGCCGGGCGCGTACTGGTACCAGATGGGCACGGTCAGCGGGGCCCGCCCCGCGCCCGCGTCGACCGCCAGCGCGGCGATGTGCGGTTCGGCCAGGAACTGTTCACGCTCGGCACGGGTCAGGGCCATGTCGGTCTCCTTCGACGAGGCGGGAGATGCCGCGTCCAGTCTGCCGGAAACGGCGAACGGCGGCCCACCGGAGTGGACCGCCGCCCGTCGGACAGGAACAGGTACAAGTACAGGTACATGAACAGGCACAGGCACAGGAACAAGTGAAGAAAGGTTACTTCGCCGGCTTCTTGCCGGTGATGCCCAGATGGACCAGCAGCGCCAGGCTCGGCTTCAGCTCCGCCTGCTTCACGCCCCAGGAGGAGACGCCCTTCTGGTGCGAGGCCACGGCCGCCAGCATCGCGACCAGGGAACCAGCGATCGCGGCCGGGTTCACGTCCTTGTCGACCTTGCCCTTGGCCTGCAACTCGGCGACGGACTCCGCCAGTGAGCCGTTCACCGAGCTGAGGATCCTCGTGCGCAGCTTGTTGAAGCGCTTGTCGCCCTCGGCGGCACCGAGGTCGACGACCCGGAGGATGGCGTCGTTCTTCCGCCAGAACTCCAGGAATCCGTCGACGAGTTCCTGCGCGGCCTGCCAGCCGGCCCGGCCCGTCCACGAGCGGCCCTCGACCAGCGAGGTCAAAGCGGCGGCGTCGGCGGCCGTTTGCTCGGCGATCTCCAGGACGGCGCCCTCGACGTCCGGAAAGTACTGGTAGAAGGTCGCGGGCGACGTGCCCGCCCTGCGGGCGACATCGATGACTTTGACGTCGCGGTACGGGGAGGAGCTGAGCATCTCGCTGAGGCAGTCGAGCAGCTTCTGCCGGGTCGCCTGCCCTCGCCGGCCGGCCACCCGCCCGTCGACGGTACGCACTTGTCCTGTCATGCCCGTCAGCTTACCGAGGGGTGATCAGGGCGCTATTCGGCCGACTGCAAATGGGGTGCGGGGGTGCCGGGGGTCAGGTGTGCCTGGTCTGCGCGGTGCGCGCGACGCGGTTACTTTGACGACATGGCCGAAAACAGGGCATCCGGGCACACCGGCGATCACACCGGGGAGTACACCGAGGGCACCCCCTGCTGGGTGGACGCCCAGCTCCCCGACGTGGCGGCGGGCAAGCGGTTCTACGGCGGGCTCTTCGGGTGGGAGTTCGCGGACGAAGGGGCGGCGGGCCGCCCGGTGCGGGCCCGGCTGCGCGGCGCCCCCGTCGCCGCGCTCACGCCCAAGACCGACGGCCGCATGCCCACCGTGTGGACGGTCCACTTCGCCACCGCCGACGTCCGTGCCCTGGCCCGCCGGATCGAGGCGGACGGCGGACAGCTCGTCACCCCGCCCCGCCCGGACGGCGACCTCGGCACCACCGCCCTGGCCGCCGATCCGCAGGGCGCCGTCTTCGGCCTCTGGCAGCCGGGCCGGCACACCGGTTTCGGCAGGCGGCACGAGCCGGGCACCTTCACTTGGGCCGAGCTGTACACCCGCGACACCGAGGCCGCCGACGCCTTCTACGGCGACCTGTTCCACGACGCCCTCTTCGGGCCCGGCGCCGAACCCGACTTCGGCCGGGCACCGCTGACCGGGGTCTTCCATGCCGAGATGCCCTCGCATTTCCTCGTCCACTTCCTCGTCGGCGACCGCGAGGCGGCGCTCGGTACGGTGGTCCGGCTCGGCGGACGGGTCCAGGTTCCGCCATTCGAGACGTCCTACGGCGGTGTCGCGGTGGTCACCGACGACCAGGGAGCCTCGTTCGCGCTGCTGCAACGCTGACCCGGCGGTGGGCTTTGCCCGGGATTGCCGTGAGACATCCCGATTGACCGGCGGTTCGCCACCAAGGCTTCGGACAGGAAGAATCGGGGTGCGTGCCGCCGCGGCGGTGTGGTGGTGAGACGCTGCACTTCGGTCGCGTACATATGTGGGTGGCGCGGCTCGTACGGGGAGGTGGCAGGCAAGTGGTGGATCAGCTGACGCAGCACGATCCGCGGCGGATCGGGCCGTTCGAGGTGCTGGGGCGGCTCGGGGCCGGCGGCATGGGGCTGGTCTATCTCGCGCGCTCGGCTTCGGGGCGGCGCGTGGCGATCAAGACCGTGCGGACGGAACTGGCCGAGGACCAGCTGTTCCGGGTCCGCTTCACCCGCGAGGTCGAGGCGGCCCGCGCGGTGTCCGGGTTCTACACGGCGGCCGTGGTCGACGCGGACCCGCGGGCCGCGGTGCCGTGGCTGGCGACCGCGTACGTGCCCGCGCCCTCGCTGGAAGAGATAGTGAACGAGTGCGGGCCGCTGCCGGCCCAGGCGGTGCGCTGGCTGGCGGCGGGGGTGGCCGAGGCGCTCCAGTCGATCCACGGCGCCGGGCTCGTCCACCGCGACCTCAAGCCCTCCAACGTCCTCGTCGTCGAGGACGGCCCCCGGGTGATCGACTTCGGGATCGCCTCCGGTGTCTCCAACACCCGGCTGACCATGACCAACGTCGCCGTCGGCACCCCCGCCTACATGTCCCCGGAGCAGGCCAAGGACTCGCGCAGCGTCACCGGCGCCAGTGACGTCTTCTCCCTCGGCTCCACCCTGGTCTTCGCCGCCACCGGGCACGCCCCCTTCCACGGCGCCAACCCGGTCGAGACGGTCTTCATGCTGCTGCGCGAGGGCCCCGACCTGGACGGGCTGCCCGAGGAACTGCGCCCGCTGATCGAGTCCTGCATGCAGATGGAGGCACACGGCCGCCCCAGCCCCGCCGACCTCCAGTCCCAGCTCGCCCCGCACCTGTTCGGCTCCGGCTCCGACGACAGCGGTACGGCGTCGGCGTGGCTGCCCGAGCGGGCGGTGAGCCTGATCGAGTCCCGCCGCGGCGGCCGGCCCGCGATCCGCCCCGCGGCCACGGCGGCGCGGCCCGCCCCCGCCGCCCGGGTCCCGGCCCCCGTCCCCGTCCCGCCCCCGCCCGCCCACGCCCCCGCCGTCCCCGGCCGGCCCGCGCCCGTCCCGGCCGTCCCCGCCCCCGCGGGCGCCCCCGACACCGGCCCGGTGCGGCTGGCCGGCGCGGCCGTGCCCATCGGCCCCGGCCCCCGGGTCGCCGACACCCGCGCCGCCGTGGTCAAGGCGCCGCCCCCGGAGGCCGCCCTGTCCGGCCACTGGGCCAAGCCCCGCTCCGGCGCGGGCGGCGCCGACCCCGCCGTACCCGCCGTGCCGCCCGCCCCGGCCGCGCTCCCCGGCGCACCGGCCGGGGCGCCGGGGAGCGCACCGCCCACCGCACCGCCCACCGCACCGCCCACCGCACCGCCCGACCCGGCGGCGTCCGGCTGGCGGCCCTGGCGGTTCCGGATGTCCAACGACGTCTGGGGCACCCCGTCCGTCGCCGGCGACCTGGTCTACGTCACCTCCTTCGAGGTGCACGCCCTGGACGTGGCCACCGGCCGCCGCCGCTTCAAGACCCGGGACGTGGCCTGGTCGAAGGCGGTCGCCGACGGCCGTATCCACGCCTCCGACGGACCCACCCTGTACGCCCTGGACGCCCGGGAGGGCGCCGACCTGTGGCGGCTCCAGACGGATGCCTGGGTGTACTCGCTCCAGGCCGAGCGGGGCATCGTCGTCACCGGCACCCGGGGCGGCGGCGTCCAGGCATGGGAGGCCGCCACCGGACGGAAACTGTGGGAGTCCGGCGGCTGCCAGACCGACTTCGAGTCCCCCGAGGCGGGCCCGGCCCTGCACGAGGGCACGGTCTACGTCTGGCAGAACGCCCGGCTGCGCGCCCTGGACGCCCGCACCGGCGACGAGCGCTGGTCGTACCCGATCGGCGACGCCGCCTCCTGCGGCGGGGTGCCGGTACGGGTGGGCCGGGCGCCGGACGGCTGCGTGTACGTCTGCGCCGGTACGCGGGTCCTGGCCCTGGACGCGGCGACCGGCCACGTCCGCTGGCACTTCGAGGCCCCGGCGGTCTTCCTCTCCCCGCCGGCCTTCGTGCCCGGCCCGGCCGTCACCGGCGGCGGTGTCTACCTCGCCGACTACCTCGGCACGGTGTACGCCCTGGACGCCGCCGACGGCCGCGACCGCTGGCGGATCGCGACCGAGGCCCGCAGCGCCACCGAGCCGGTGCTGGTCGCCGCGGGCCACGTCCACGTCGGCAGCGGCAAGGGCCTCTACACCCTGGACGCCGTCACCGGCACGCCCAAGTGGCGGTTCCAGGCGGGCGGCGACATCGTGGGCGCCCCGGCGGTGGCCGAGGGCCGTATCCACTTCGGCTCCACCGACCACCTCCTCTACACCCTGAAGGCCGACGACGGCCGGCTGCGCTGGAAGCTGGCGACCGGCGGCGAGATCACGGGTACGCCGGTGGTGCGGGACGGGATCGTCTACGCCTGCAGCAAGGACCGGTGCGTGTACGCGCTGGACGCGGAGAAGGGGACGGGGACGGCGCGGAGCGCGTAGGTGTCCGAGCACCTGAGCGCGGGGCCGCCGGTCGCCGGCGGCTGGGCCGGTACGTGGGCGGTGGCCGGGCGGGCGCGGGCGCGGGCGCGTGGCGGGTGTGGCGGGCGGGCGCGGGCGCGTGGTGGGTGTGGCGGGTCGCAGGGGGTGACGGCCGTCGGGCGCGGCGCCCCGTCGGCCGTGCGCGGGTCCTGACGGTCCGGCAGTTGCCCGCGGCTTGCGGCTTGCGGCTTGCGGCTTGCGGCTTGTGGCGCGCGGCGGCAGTGGCGGTGGTGCCCCGTGCGAGGGCGTGGCGGGGGTCGCACCCGCGCGGGCGGGTGGCCGTGTCACGCGCGAGGGCGTGGCGCTCGTGCCGTCTGCTACGGCGCGGCGGGCCGGGACGCGCGGCGGCCGCGGCGGCTCCCCCTCCGTGCCGCCGCGGCCGTTCCCCTGCGTGGGCCTGTGTCAGGTCCCAAGCGGGTTCCCGTGCGGGACCGCGTCAGACCTGCTCACCGGTGGCGTGGTTGTCCAGCGGCGCCACGGTGCCGCCCGTCGCGTGGTTGTCCAGCGCGACGGCCTCCCCGCCGGTGGCGTGGTTGTCCTGCGTGGTGGCCTCGGTCTCGACACCCGTGGCGTGGTTGTCGAGCGGCTTGACCACGAGGTCCTTCTCGGCATCGGCCATGACCTGAACTCCTGTCCATCGATCGGCGAAGCCCGTCCGGCGGCTCCCCCGAGACCACCGGACGGGCATGTCAGGGTCGTTCACCCTAGCGGCGTCGATCACCGCTGATCCGTCTGCCCCCCGACGCGACGGACCGACAACCCGAGGGTGCCGCCGGGCGATAAACGAACGATGAACGCCGCCTCGCCGCTCAGGCGACGGCGGCCGGGCTGAGCAGCAGGCGCACGTCGGCGGCCTCCGGTGAGCCCAGCCGGTCGAAGGTGGTGAGGGCCTCCTGCCAGCAGGCCCGGGCCCGGCCGGTCTGGCCGAGGGCGCCGAGCGCGCGGCCCAGCACGGTCAGCACGTTGCCGCGCCGCCACTCGCCGCCGATCCCGCGCAGCACGGCCAGCGCCTGCTCCGCCAGGGCGGCGGCGCCCGCCGGCTCCCGGCCCGCCAGCCGTGCCTCCGCCAGCCGGAACAGGGTCATGCCCTCCCAGAGCCGCTGCCGGCTGTCGCGGAAGACCTCCAGCGCCTCGTTCAGCCGCTCGACGGCGTCGTCCAGGCGGCCCTGCCCGGTGAGCGCCAGCCCCAGCGCGTAGCGGCCGTTGGCGCCGCGCAGGGCGTGCCCGAGCCGGTCGTAGATGGCGATGCCCCGCCGGGCCAGCTCCACCGCGCTGGTCACCTGTCCCATGGCCAGGTGGATGCGGGAGAGGTTGCACAGCGCGCTGGCCTCCCCGGCGAGGTTCTCGTCCGCGCGGAAACTCTCGATGGCCTGCCGCAGATACCCCTCGCCCTCGGCGTTGCGCCCCTCGTACAGCGCGATGATGCCCCGGTCGTTGGCGGCCCAGCAGTGCGGTGCCGGGTCCCCGGCGGTCCGGGCCAGCTCCATGGCCAGCCGGGCCTGCTCGTCCGCCTCGCGGAACCGGCCGGCCACCAGGTGGACGTTGGTCAGCGTGGTCAGCGCCCGGCTCAGCACACCGGGGTCGCCCGCCCGCTGCGCCGCGGCCCGCAGCGCCAGCGCGACGACCTCGTACTGCTTGGCGTTGGCGCCGGACTCGGCCAGGTCCTTGGCCGCCCACAGCAGGTCGACGGCGCGCGCCAGGGCGGGCCCCCGCGCGCTCTGCTGCACGCAGGCCAGCAGGACGTGCGCCTCGGCGTACAGCCAGTCCTGGGCCGCGTGCCGGTCGGGGAAGGCCAGCCCCGGGTAGGCGGTCGGAGCCAGGTGGTCCACCAGCCGGTCGCCGGGCCGCTCGATCGCGTAGACGCCGGCCGCCGTCGCCAGGTAGAAGTCCAGCAGCCGGGAGAGGGCCGCCGCCCGCTCGCCCGGCGTCCGCTCGTCGCGCTCGGCGCATGCACGCGCGTAGAGCCGCACCAGGTCGTGGTACCGGTAGCGGCCCGGCGCCGCCGACTCCAGCAGCGAGGTGTCGACGAGCGACTCCAGCAGGTCCTCGGTCTCCTCGGCGGGCAGGTCCAGTACGGCCGCCGCCGCAGCCAGGGAGATGTCCGGCCCGTCCGCCAGTCCCAGCAGCCGGAACGCCCGCGCCTGGGCGGGCTCCAGCTGGCCGTACCCCAGCTCGAAGGTGGCCTTCACGGCGAGGTCGCCGGCCCGCAGCTCGTCCAGCCGGCTGCGCTCGTCGGCGAGTTTGGCCGCCAGTACCGCGACCGCCCAGGTGCGGCGGGCGGCCAGCCGGGACGCGGCGACCCGGATCGCCAGCGGCAGGAAACCGCACGCCGCCACCACGTCCAGCGCGGCCTCGCGCTCCGCGGCCACCCGCTCCTCGCCCACGATCCGGGTGAACAGCGCCAGCGCCTCCTCCGGCGCCATGACGTCCAGGTCGACCAGGTGCGCCCCGGCCAGCCCCGCCAGCCGCACCCGGGACGTCACCAGCGCCGCGCAGCCCGCCCCGCCCGGCAGCAGCGGACGTACCTGGGCGGCGTCCCGGGCGTTGTCCAGCAGCACCAGCACCCGGCGGCCGTCCAGCACCGAGCGGTACAGCGCCGCCCGCTCCTGGAGCGAGTCGGGAATGGCCGAGTCCGCGGTGCCCAGCGCCCGCAGGAAGGCGCCCAGCACCGTCTCCGGCTCGGCCGGCCGCGCCCCGGTGCCCTGGAGGTCGACGTACAACTGCCCGTCGGGGAAGGCGGACCGGGCCTGGTGCGCCACGTGCACCGCCAGCGTGGTCTTGCCGACGCCGCCGATCCCGGCGACGGCCGACAGCGCCATCACCCGGCTCCCGTCCCCGGACGCCGCGCCCAGCACCTCGCTCAGTTCCCGTACGAAGGCGGCCCGGCCGGTGAAGTCCGGCACCGTCGCCGGGAGCTGGGCCGGGCGGACGGGGGCCGGCGCGGGCCGCTCGACCGGTCCGGGCACCTCCGCCAGGTCCGGGTCGGCCCGCAGGACCCGCCGCTGGAGTTCCTGGAGCTCCGGGCACGGGTCGACGCCCAGCTCCTCCGCCAGCAGGCGGCGGGTGTCGGCGTAGACCGCGAGCGCCTCGGCCTGCCGCCCGCTGCGGTACAGCGCCAGCATCAGCAGCTCGCGCAGCCGCTCGCGCAGCGGGTGGGCGGCGGTCAGCGCGGTCAGCTCCGAGACGGCCTCCGCGTGACAGCCCTGCTCCAGGTCCATGTCCAGCCGCGTCTCCAGGAGTTGCAGCCGCCACTCCTCCAGCCGGACCCGCTGCGCCCGCGCGTGCGGGCCCGGTACGCCGGCCAGCGCCTCGCCGTCCCACAGCGCCAGCGCGCGCCGGAGCGCCTCCCGGGCGTGGCCCAGGTCGCCGGCGCCGCGCGCCTTCTCCGCCTCGGTCGCCAGGTCCCGCGCCGCGGAGAGGTCCAGCGCCCCGTCGTCCGGGCCGCGTACGGCGTACCCGCCCGACTCGCTGACCAGCACTCCGGCGCCGAGGACCTTGCGCAGCCGGGACGCGTACGTGCGCAGCGCCGCCAGCGCCCGGGGCGGCGGCTGCTCGCCCCACAGGGCGTCGATCAGCTCCGCCGCCGTCGCCGTACGGCCCTCGCGCAGCAGCAGGGCGGCGAGCAGGGCGCGTTGCTGGGGCGAACCGGTGGCCAGCGGTTCGTCACCACGCCAGGCGCGCACCGGACCGAGCACACCGAACCGCAGGGCGGCCGTCTCCGCCGGGGCGGCCGTCTCCGCCGGGTCAGCCGTCTCCGCCGGGGCGGCCGTCTCCGCCGGGGAAACCGACCGCCGCTGCCCCGGCACTCGCGGCACACCGTCCATCCAGTCCCCCTAGGTATCCCGAGCGATCCCGTCAGTCTGCCCTGTCCGTACCGTCCCCGTCAGCCGGGGGACGCGCGGATCACCGACGGCGCCCCACCACGGCACCGAGCCCTCACACGGTCTCCCCAATCGGCCCATGGGACAACGCTGACTGACGGGGCGTCCGTTCCCGGTGCGTCGCCCGGTCGTCATGTTCGCCGGACAGCCTCAGCGGGAAAGCGAGGATGTGCGAGAGACGGGTGATGCGGTCGTGCGGGTCGTGACCTGGAATCTGTGGTGGCGGTTCGGGCCCTGGGCGGAACGGCAGAAGGCGGTCCTCGCCGTGCTGCGGGAGCTGCGCCCCGACGCGGTGGGCCTCCAGGAGGTGTGGGCGGCGGACGACGGCGGCAACCTCGCCGAGTGGCTCGCCGGGGAACTCGGCCTGCACTGGGCCTGGGCGGCCTACGGCGCGCCCGAGCGCTGGCAGCGGCGGATCGGCGACGACCGGGTCGTCATCGGCGCCGCGGTGCTCAGCCGCTGGCCCGTGCTGGAGCAGGCGGCGCTGCGGCTGCCGGCGCCCGCCGCGCTCGACGACGGGCGGATCGCGCTGCGCACCACCCTGGACGCCCCCGGCCACCCGGTCCCGTTCTGCACCGTCCACCTGACCTCGGCGCCGCACGCCTCGGCCGTACGCCGGAGTCAGGTCACCGCCCTCATGGACTTCGTCGACCGGACCGTCGACCGGACCGTCGACCGGACCGTTGGCCGGAACGCCGACCGGCCCCGGCGCGGCAGCGCCTACCCGCCCGTCCTCACCGGGGACTTCAACGCGGGCCCCGGCACCGACGAGGTCCGCCTCCTGACCGCCCGCGGATTCACGGACGCCTGGGACCTGGCCGACCCGGCCGCCCCGTCCGCCACCCTGGACCCCGCCAACCCGCACATCACCGGCGACGGCCCGCCCCAGCGCGTCGACTACGTCCGCCCCGGCCCGCCCGGCCCCGGCGGACTGGGCCGGGTCCGGGCGGTACGGCGCGCGGGCGACGCCCCGGTGGACGGCGTGTGGCCCTCGGACCACTTCGCGGTCGTGGCGGACCTGGAGGGGCCCTGAAGGGCTAACCCCGCCCGAGGAAAATCGGGTTGGTGAAGGCGGCCAGCGCCCCCGGCAACGCCCCCGCCGCCACCTCGTGCCGCACCTCGGCCCGCACGTACGCCGCGTACGAGGCGGTCGTCCGCCACTCCACGACCCCCTCGCCCGACACCGGCAGCGGACCGCTGGTGTGCAGCACCCCCTGGTCGGTGACGAACCGGACGGTGCAGCGCGGGGCGCCGCTCACCTCCAGACGGACGGTGACCGGGGTGTCGTCGGCCACCGACAGCCGCTCCCCGATCCCGGCGTGCTCCCCGCGCCCGCCGGACGCGGTGAACGCCAGCGTGACCTTCGCGGACTCGGCGACGTAGGACCGCCCCGCGCGGAGGCCCTCCTGGATCGCGCGCCGGGTGAGGTCGTCGGCGAGGACGACGGTCTGCGGCGTACCGACCGGGTCCGGGTCGCGGTGCGCGTCACTGCTGCCCATCGCCGGGATCCAGCCCCGCCCGTCCCGCACGGACGCGACCAGCATGCCGTCCCAGTCGGCCAGCGCCACCTCGTCCTCGGGCGAGTACGACCCGTTCCACACCTCGACCGCGTCCGCCTCGTCGAAGCCGAACTTCCAGTTGCAGCCGATGCAGGTGGCGTGCGGATGGGCCGGCACCACCAGGCCCCCGGCCCGCCGGATCTGCCGGGCGAACCGCCCGAACCGGTTGTCGCGGGCCCGGTACCGCCAGTCCACGAACGTCCCCGGGTCGGTGCCGACCGCGACCACGTGCCCGTTCCGCGTCGTCACCTCTTCCCCCACCATCACCAGCAGGTCGTCGCCGGCCACGTCCGCCCAGTGGGCGTGCGCGGAGTGCGTGTTGTGCTCGGAGGAGTTGATGAAGTCGAGGCCCGCCGCCCGCGCCAGCGCCGCGATCTCCGCCGGGGTGCGGCGCCCGTCGGAGTACCAGGAGTGCAGATGGCAGTCCCCCCGGTACCAGGCCCGCCCCCGCCCCTTCGCCCGCTCCGGCGGATACACCGGCCGCACGGCCTCGCCGGGCTCCCCGTGCGTCAGCGTCACCGTGATCTCGTACGACAGCCCCTGCGGGGCCACCGTGTACGGGCCGAGCGCGATGTGCCACGTCCCCGCCCGCACCGGCCCCGGGATGTATCCCGGGGTCGCCTCGTCCGCCCGGACGAAGAACTCCGTGCGCGCCCCGCCCGACCAGCCCCGGAAACCCCGGCCGCCCAGCCCGGTGCCGCGCTCGTCGAAGAGGCCGATGTCGAGCGCGTTGCCCGCGGTGCCGGACGGCACGGCGGGCTTGTCGTAGGAGTAGGAGACCCGGAACTCCCGCACTCCCGCCGGAACTTCGACGGGTACGTACACGAAGTCCGGTGACCCGGTGGGCAGGGTGCCGCGGATCGTCCGGCTCTGCCGGCCGTCGGCCGCCGACGCGAAGCTCACGGTCGTGAGCGTAAGGGCGGCGGCGGCGCCCGTCACGAACACGGCGCGTCTGCCGATGCCGTCCTTGATGTCCTCGCACATGCTGCTGCTCCCAGGGTGGTCCGACCGTCAGGGGTGGTGCGGGAAGTGACGCCTGCCACGCTCGTATCAACCCATGAACTGCGGGACACGGGAAGGCGGTCGGCAGCTGAATCAACGGAACAGTGCCGACCGGTCGGTATGGACAGGTGGCCCGGCCCCCGGTACAGATGGTCCATGCGCATCGCCGTGACGATCTTCCTCACCGACGAGACCATCACCCCCGTCCGGCTCGCCCGGGAGCTGGAACAGCGCGGGTTCGCCGGCCTCTACCTCCCCGAGCACACCCACATCCCCGTCGAGCGGGCCACGCCCTACCCGGCCGGCGGCGACCTGCCCCGCGAGTACGGCCGTACCCTCGACCCCTTCGTCGCGCTCGGCCAGGCCGCCGCCGTCACCGACCGCCTCGGCCTGGGCACCGGCATCACCCTCGTCGCCCAGCACGATCCGATCGGCCTGGCCAAGCAGGCCGCGACCCTCGACCACCTCAGCGGCGGCCGGTTCACCCTGGGCGTGGGCTTCGGCTGGAACGTGGAGGAGGCGGCCGACCACGGTGTCCCGTGGGCCGCCCGCCGGGCCCTGGTCCGGGACCGGATGGCGGTGATGCGGGCGCTGTGGAACGAGGAACCCACGGCGTACGAGGGCGAGTTCGCGAGCGTGCGGGCCAGCCACGCCCACCCCAAGCCCGTACAGAAGCCGGGGCCCCGCACCCTCGTCGGCGGCGCGGCGGGCCCTCGCCTCTTCACCGACATCTGCGCGTACGCCGACGGCTGGCTCCCCATCGGCGGGCGCGGCCTGACGGAGTCCCTGCCGGCCCTGCGCGCCGAGTGGGCGAAGGCGGGCCGCGACCCCGAGGCCCTGACGGTCGTCCCGTACGCGGTCCGCCCGACCCCGGGCAAGCTGTCCCACTACGCGGACCTGGGCATCGAGGAGGCCGTCCTCCAGCTCCCGCCGGCGGGGGAGGCGGACGTCCTGCGGACACTGGACGCATACGCGCAGTACGTCTAGGGCCTGTCGAAGGCGCACGTACCCTCGAAGGATGCCTACCGAGAACTCCCTGCGCCGAGCCCTCAAGCGCGCCCGGGACGGCGTCGCCCTGGACGTCTCCGAGGCCGCCGTCCTCCTCCAGGCCCGCGGCGAGCACCTCGCCGACCTCACCGCCTCCGCCGCCCGGGTCCGCGACGCGGGCCTGGCCGCGGCCGGACGCCCCGGCGTCATCACGTACTCGAAGAGCGTCTTCATCCCCCTCACCCGCCTGTGCCGGGACAAGTGCCACTACTGCACCTTCGTCACCGTCCCCGGCAAGCTCCGCCGCGACGGCCACGGCATGTTCATGTCCCCGGACGAGGTGCTGGACATCGCCCGCAAGGGCGCCGCCCTCGGCTGCAAGGAAGCCCTCATCACCCTCGGCGACAAGCCCGAGGACCGCTGGCCCGAGGCCCGCGAGTGGCTCGACGCGCACGGCTACGACGACACGATCGCCTACGTCCGCGCCATCTCGATCCGTGTCCTGGAGGAGACGGGCCTCCTCCCGCACCTCAACCCGGGCGTCATGACCTGGACCGACTTCCAGCGCCTCAAGCCCGTCGCTCCCTCGATGGGCATGATGCTGGAGACCACCGCGACCCGCCTCTGGTCGGAGCCGGGCGGCCCCCACCACGGCTCCCCGGACAAGGAACCGGCCGTCCGGCTGCGCGTCCTGGAGGACGCCGGCCGCTCCTCCGTCCCCTTCACCTCCGGCCTGCTCATCGGCATCGGCGAGACCTACGAGGAGCGCGCCGAGTCCCTCTTCGCCCTCCGCAAGGTCGCGCGCGCCTACCACGGCATCCAGGAACTGATCATCCAGAACTTCCGCGCCAAGCCGGACACCGCGATGCGCGGCATGCCCGACGCGGAACTCGACGAACTGGTCGCCACCGTGGCCGTCGCCCGGCACATCATGGGCCCGAGCGCCTGCCTCCAGGCACCCCCCAACCTCGTCGACGCCGAGTACGAACGGCTCATCGGCGCCGGCATCGACGACTGGGGCGGCGTCTCCCCGCTCACCATCGACCACGTCAATCCCGAACGCCCCTGGCCGCGGATCGAGGAGTTGGCGGAGAAGTCCCGCACCGCCGGTTTCGAGCTGAGGGAACGTCTCTGCGTCTACCCGGAGTTCGTCCGGCGCGGCGAACCCTGGCTCGACCCGCGCCTGCTCCCGCACGTCCGCGCCCTGGCCGACCCGGAGACCGGACTCGCCCGCCCGGACGCCACCGTCGAGGGCCGGCCCTGGCAGGAACCGGACGAGGTCTTCCAGCCCTCCGGCCGCACCGACCTGCACCGCACCATCGACACCGAGGGCCGCACCGCCGACCGCCGCGACGACTTCGACGAGGTCTACGGCGACTGGTCCGCCCTGCGCGAGGCCGCCGCCCCCGGCATGGCCCCCGAACGCATCGACACCGACGTCCGCGCCGCCCTCGCCACCGCCGCCGACGACCCCACCAGGCTCACCGACGACGAGGCCCTCGCCCTCCTCCACGCCGACGGCCCGGCCCTGGACGCCCTCGCCCGCATCGCGGACGACGTGCGCAGGTCGGCGGTCGGCGACGACGTGACCTACATCGTCACCCGCAACATCAACTTCACCAACGTCTGCTACACCGGCTGCCGTTTCTGCGCCTTCGCGCAGCGCCGCACCGACGCCGACGCGTACACCCTCTCCCTGGACCAGGTCGCCGACCGCGCCCAGCAGGCGTGGGAGGTCGGCGCGGTCGAGGTCTGCATGCAGGGCGGCATCCACCCCGACCTGCCCGGCACCGCGTACTTCGACATCGCGCGGGCGGTGAAGGAACGCGTCCCCGGCATGCACGTGCACGCCTTCTCCCCGATGGAGGTCGTCAACGGCGCCACCCGCACCGGCCTGTCCCTCCGCGAGTGGCTCACCGCGGCCAAGGAAGCCGGCCTGGACTCCATCCCCGGCACCGCCGCCGAGATCCTCGACGACGAGGTCCGCTGGATCCTCACCAAGGGCAAACTCCCCGCGGCCACCTGGATCGAGGTCATCGAAACCGCCCACGACCTGGGCATCCGCTCGTCCTCGACGATGATGTACGGCCACGTCGACCAGCCCCGCCACTGGCTCGGCCACCTGCGCACCCTGGCCGGCATCCAGCAGCGCACCGGCGGCTTCACGGAGTTCGTCACCCTCCCCTTCATCCACACCAACGCGCCCGTCTACCTGGCCGGCATCTCCCGCCCCGGCCCGTCCCTGCGCGACAACCGCGCGGTCACCGCGATGGCCCGCCTGCTCCTGCACCCGCACATCCCGAACATCCAGACCAGCTGGGTCAAACTGGGCACGGAAGGCGCGGCGGAGATGCTCCGCTCCGGCGCGAACGACCTCGGCGGCACCCTCATGGAGGAGACCATCTCCCGCATGGCGGGCTCCTCCTACGGTTCGTACAAGTCGGTCAAGGACCTGATCGCGGTCGCCGACGCGGCGGGCCGCCCGGCCAGGCCCCGCACCACGCTCTACGGCGAGGTCCCGGAGGAGCGGCGTCGGGCGGCGGCGGCGTCGGACGGACACCTGCCGGAGCTGTTGCCGCTGCTGGACTGAGACCGGCAGGGGACCGGGGCGGTGCCGCGCCCACCGTTCACCCGTTCACAGTACGATGATCCGACCCTGATGTATGGGGGATCTAGGACCTGATCCTGTAGCTGAGGAGATGCCTGCCCGTGCCTGCCCGACTGCCTTCGTGGGCGTGGGTCACCGGTCTGACCGCGGGCGCGGTCGTGGCGGTGGCCGCCCTGGCCGTACAGGCGGACAGCGGGCCGCACCCGACCGCCACCACGGCGGCCGCCCGGCCCACCGCCTCGGCCTCGGCGTCCGCCGAGCCCTCCCCCGAGGAGTCGGCGCCGCCCGCCGTGCCGGACGGCTCCGGCACCGGGCGGCGCATCGTCTACGCACTCGGCGACAAGCGGGTCTGGCTGGTCGACGCCAGCGACGCCACCCGGCGCACCTTCACCGTCTGGCCCGGCACGGTCAGCCCCGATCCGGGCAGCTACACCATCGGCAGCCGGACCGAGGCGACGACCGGTTCCGACGGGGTCGAGGTCGAGAACATCGTCTACTTCGCCCTCGCGGACGGCATATCCGTCGGCTTCTCCAACGCCGTCGACGGCTCCTCGCCCCCGCCGGCCGCCTCCGGTGCCAAGACCGGAGGCGTACGGCTGCACAAGGCGGACGGCGACGCGCTGTGGAAGTTCGGCACGAAGGGGACGACGGTCACCGTGGTGAAGTGACCCCGTTCTCGTTCCCCGCGAAGTGGTCGACGAGCAGCACGATCCCGCTGAGCAGGAAGACCCGGGTCGCCGCGTCCAGCCCGTTCCAGTCCCCGGACTGCCACATGGCGAACCACTCGCCGCCGATGCCGATGAACCCGGCCCCGAAGAGCAGCATCACCATCAGCAGCCCGTGGACGGAGAATCTCCGCGCCCGTACGTGATCGCGCCGCGCCCACAGCCAGGTCCCGTAGACCAGTACGAGGGCGGCGGCCGTCTCCCAGACGATGATCAGTACGTACGCGGTGTCCTGTATCCACCGCGTGGTGATCGCCCGCCACATCAGGTCCTCGTCCTTGAACGTGGTGTCCATCGCCAGCACGTGCCGGACGAACTGCTGATTGGTGCCGAAGTCGGTGATGTTGCCGAAGGCGACAAGTGCCATGTAGAGGGCGACGGTTCCGGTGAGGACGGTCGCGGCGAGCGGCAGCGTGCGTGAGGTGGTGGTTGTCATGTCACCACCCTGCCCCACTCGCCCTCGCGGAAGCGCCGGACGACGACGGAACGCTCGGTCGCTGCCCGTGAACACCTCTCCACGTTTCCCACCCTGAACCCCGTCTCCGTTCGATTACAGTGCTGGGCGTCGTACGTACAGACGATGACCGGGGAGGCCTGGGTGGGCGCGACGACCGGTGCCGTCTGGGGGCGTGTCGAGCAGCAGGACTTCCGGAGCCGGGTGCGCGGCGCCCTGCTCGGCACCGCCGTGGGGGACGCGCTGGGCGCACCCGTCGACGGGATGGGGCTGGCGGAGATCCGGGAGACGTACGGCGCCGAAGGGCTCGGGGACCTCGCCGCCGCCTACGGCCGACGCGGTGCCGTCACGCACCTCACCCAGCTCACCCTGTTCTCCGTCGACGGGCTGATCCGGGCCCAGGTCCGCCGGGACACCGGCGCCTGGCACCCGCCGACCGACCTGCACCGCGCGTACCGCCGCTGGCTCGCCACCCAGCGCGACTGGGGACCGGACGAGCGCCGCAAGGAGGACGGCTGGCTGGCACGCGAGGAGTGGCTGTACGCCCGGCGGGACCCGCCCCGGTCGCTGCTGCTCGGGTTCGGCGACACGACGATGGGCACGCCGGACGCGCCGAAGAACCCCGCCGAGCGCGGCGCCGAGGCCGCCGCCCGCTCCGCGCCGTTCGGGCTGCTGGTCGGCTGGGAGCCGCAACTCGTCCTCCAACTCGCCGTGGAGTGCGCCGCGCAGACCCACGGCCACCCCACGGGCCGTCTGGCGGCGGGCGCGTACGCCGTGGTCGTGCACGGGGTGACCCGGGGCGACAGCCTGGACGGCGCCGTACAGCGCGCGCTCGCGTTGCTCGCAGCCCGGCCCGGCCACCCGCCCGTGTCGGACGCGTTGCAGCACGCGCTCGGCGCGGTGCGCCAGGGGCTGCCGACCCCCGCGCGGGTGACCGAACTGAGCGGTGCGGGCACGGCGGAGGGGGTGGTGGCCGCCGCCGTCTACTGCGCGCTGGTGGGCGAGGACGTCCGGCACGGACTGCGGCTCGCCGTCAACCACGGAGGTTCGTCGGCGGCCACGGGCGCCCTCGCCGGCGGTCTGCTGGGCGCGCTGCACGGCGAGACGGCGCTCCCGCCGGCCTGGCTGGCCGAACTGGAGGGACGCCCCACGATCCTCGAACTGGCCGACGACTTCGCCATGGAGATGACCCAGGGACCGGCCCTGCACGGCCCGGCGGGCTCCGCCCCGGGCTGGCTGGCCCGTTACCCGAGGGCCTGACCGGTCCGGCCCGGCTTTCCAGGGGGCCGTTCACTCCTGCAAGATGACTGCGGTCATCACATTGATCACATCGTCACACGCACGATGTCCACCACACTCACGGATCGCCCCGGGGGAGAGCACCACCATGTCCGAACAGCCCCAGCAGCCGCCCCAGCCGCAGCAACCACCCCAGCCGCCTCAGCCGCCGCAGCAGCCGCAACCACCGCAGCAGCCGCAGCAGCCCGGCTACGGGTACCCGGGGCCGGGGGCGTACCCGGGCGATCCGCAGGCGGGACCGCAGGGCGCTCCGCAGGGCGGCCCCTACCAGGGCCACCAGCAGCAGCCCGGTTACCAGCAGCCCGGTTACCAGCAGGCCGGTCACCAGCAGGCCGGCTACGCCCAGCAGGGCTACCCGCAGGGCGGCTACCCGCCCCCGCCGGGCGGCGGCTACCCCGGTTACCCCGGCCCCGGCTATCCCGGTCAGCCCGGTTACACCGGCGACCCCAACGCCCCGTACGGGTACGACCAGTTCGGCCGTCCCTACTCCGAGAAGTCGAAGATCATCGCCGGTGTGCTCCAGCTCATGCTCGGCACCCTCGGCGTCGGCCGCTTCTACATCGGCCACGTCGGCCTGGGGCTCGCCCAGCTCTTCACCTGCGGCGGCCTCGGCATCTGGGCGCTGATCGACGGCATCATCATGCTGACCAGCGACAACACCACCGACTCCAACGGCCGGGTCCTGCGCGGTGGCTGACGTGGTGCGCCGGAACGCCGCCCTCGCCCCCCTCGCCGTCCTGGCGGCGGGGGCGGCCGGTGCCGCGTACCTCTACACCACCAACCCGCACGAGCCGGGCCACCTCCTGCCGCAGTGCCCGTTCCGCCTCGTCACCGGCTTGCTCTGCCCCGCCTGCGGCGGCACCCGCATGGTGTACGACCTGATGCACGGCCACTTCGCGGCGGCCTGGGCGGACAACAGGCTCCTGCTGCTCGCCTCGCCCTTCGCCCTGGCGTTGCTGGGCCGTTGGGCCTGGGAGGGGCTGCGGGGCCGGCGCTGGCAGCCCCGGACCGGCCGGCCGGCCCAGGCGCTGATCCTGACCGTCGCCGTCGCCTGGACGGTCGTACGCAACGTCGTTCAGCCCGGGTAGGCGTCGGCATCGACGTTGGTCACAGAACCAAAACGATAGTCCTACCCCACTCCCGCCGACCTCATGCGTCTCCCTATGCTCACGGCTCACAGGGGGGACGGCCGGTGCGGCGGGAACGCGCGCACGGGCGTGATCGGAACACGGCTGCGGATGCGACGACTCGCTCGCGTACCGGCGTGCCTCCTGGGCGCCGGAACACCCCGTTCCGGTGTCTCGTGGAAACCTCAGGAGCAGCAACTCATGACCGTCCCCACCCCCGAGGCTCCCTACGGTGTCGACCCCAAGGGGCGCCCGTACTCGGACAAGTCCAAGATCGTGGCGGGCCTCCTCCAGATCTTCCTCGGCGGCCTCGGCATCGGCCGTTTCTACGTCGGCTCGGTCGGCGTGGGCGTCGCCCAGCTGCTCACCTGCGGTGGCCTCGGCATCTGGGCGCTGATCGACGGAATCCTCTTCCTGACGAGCAGCGACCGCACCGACAAGCAGGGCCGCGTGCTGCGCGGCTGAGCACGGCGACAGCGTCAGGGCGAGGGCCCCGCTTCCGTCTCGGAAGCGGGGCCCTCGCCCTGTGCGGACCGGTCCCTGTGCGGACCGGTCCCTGTACGCGGCCGGATCAGTCCTTGATACGGGGCCGGGACCCGAGGGCGTCGTCCACCCCGCCCGCCGGGGCCGGCACGGCCGCCGCCGCTCCGGCGGACCCGTCCCCGTCGGTGTTCACGGTCTCGATGATCGCGAGCCGTTCCGGGGTGTCCTCCGGCTTGAGGAAGCCGATCAGGACGTACAGCACCAGGGAGACGGCCAGCGGGATGGACACCTGGTACTGGAGCGGTACGCCACCCTCCACGTTCCAGTTGATCGGGTAGTTGACCAGCCAGAACGCCAGCAGACCGAGCCCCCAGCTGGTGAGCGCCGCCGTCGGGCCCGAGCGGCGGAAGGGCCGCAGCAGACCGAGCATCATCGGGATGGCGATCGGGCCCATGAGCCCGGCCACCCACTTGATCACGACGGTGATGATGTCCTTGAAGGTGGGGGAGTTGACCTGGGTGGCCACCGCCATGGACAGGGCGAGGAAGACGACGGTCGTCACCCGGGCGGCCAGCAGCCCGGACCGCTGGTTCCACCCCCGTGCCCGGGCCGACAGCACCGGCGCCACGTCCCGGGTGAAGACGGCGGCGATGGCGTTGGCGTCCGAGGAGCACATGGCCATGGTGTGCGAGAAGAAGCCGACGATGACCAGGCCGAGCAGACCGTGCGGGAGGAGCTGTTCGGTCATCAGGGCGTAGGAGTCGGAGCCGTCCGGTTTCTGCGACTCGACCAGCAGCGGCGACATCCACATCGGGAAGAACAGCACCAGCGGCCACACCAGCCACAGGATCGCGGACAGCCGCGCCGACCGCTCCGCCTCGTGGGCGTCACGGGTCGCCATGTAGCGCTGCGCCTGGTTGAGCATGCCGCCGTTGTACTCGAAGAGCTTGATGAAGAGGAAGGCGAGGAGGAAGACCGTCCCGTACGGGCCGACCAGCGGTTTCTCGTGGCCCTGGAGGGCGGGCTCGTCCCAGACGCCGAAGAAGCCGCCGTGGTCGCCGAGTTCCATGACGACCGCCACGAACATCGCGACGCCGGCCAGCAACTGGATGATGAACTGGCCCAGTTCGGTCAGCGCGTCGGCCCACAGGCCGCCGATCGTGCAGTAGATGCCGGTGATCACACCCGTGATCAGGATGCCCTGGTTGAGGGAGATGCCGGTGAAGACCGAGAGCAGCGTGGCGATGGCCGCCCACTTCGCGCCGACGTCCACGATCTTCAGCAGCATGCCGGACCAGGCCAGGGCCTGCTGGGTCGGCAGGTTGTACCGGTTCTTCAGGTACTCCAGCGGGGAGGCCACATGGAGCCGGGAGCGGAGCCGGTTGATCCGGGGCGCGAACAGCTTCGACCCGATGGCGATGCCGAGCGCGATGGGGAAGGACCAGGTCACGAAGGACGTGACCCCGTAGGTGTAGGCGATGCCCGCGTAGCCGGTGAACATCACCGCGCTGTAGCCCGACATGTGGTGGGAGATGCCGGAGAGCCACCAGGGCATCTTGCCGCCCGCCGTGAAGAAGTCGCTGACGCTGTCCACGCGCTTGTGCGACCAGACGCCGATGGCGACCATCACGGCGAAGTAGCCGATGAGCACGGCCCAGTCGAGACCGTTCATGTCCCCCCTTCCAGGGTGGTTGTTCCGCATGGTGAACGGCCCGCTCATCGTGAGTGCGGTGCGGTGGGCATGACAAGGAAGCGAAGAGTCAAGAGGAGGTAAAAAGGTTCGGCTTGATGACCCGCGTTCATTGATGTGAACCATGGGTCGGGTTGCGGGCGGGAAGCCCGTCACCGGAGCGCCGGCGGCGGGCCGGACCGGCGGGCCCGGAGGCCCCTGCGGCCAACCGAGTGGTGGTCGATTAGCGTCTACGGGAAGCGAGACGTCCCGTACGAATCACACACGAATGGATAGCCGCAGTGGCTTTCGCCGAGCTGAGCCCGCACCACCCCGTGCTGCGCGACAAGTCCACGCAGGATCCGCCGACCTGGTACGAGCGCCACCGCGTCCCCCTCATCGTCCTGGCGTGTTCCCTGCCGTTGTACGGCGTGTGGGGTGCGGTCTTCGCGACCGGCGGCGGCGACCTGGCGGCGCAGGTCGCCTGGGCCGAGTTCGCGAGGATGTATCCGGGCTACGCCTACAACCTGTTCTGGTACGGCGGACTGCACACGGCGAACTACAGCGTCATATCGCCGTACCTGATGGCCGCCCTCGGCGTGGTGCCCGTCACCCTGCTGTCGGGGCTCGCGGCGTCGTGGTGCGCCGGTGCGCTGGTCCAGCGCACGGGAGTGCGCAAGCCGCTGTGGCCCGCGCTGGCGGTGATGTTCTCGCTGTGGTGCCAGGTGGTGTCCGGACGCTCCACCTTCATGCTCGGCACCGCCTTCGCCATGGGCGCCGTGCTCGCGGTGGTCAGCGGGCGCGGCGGCCGCTACCTCACGGCGGCCGCGCTGACCACGACGCTGGCCACGATGGGCAGCCCGGTCGCCGGCCTGTTCCTCGTCGTCGTGGGAGCCGCCTACCTCCTGACGCGCGAGTGGGGCCGCGCCCTCGCCCTCCTCCTGCCGCCGGTCGTCGTGGTCGCCACGACCACGCTGCTCTTCCCGTTCGAGGGCGAGCAGCCCATGGCGCTCGGGCGGATCTGGCCGCCCGTCCTGCTGTGCGCGGTGGTCGTCCTGGCGGCGCCGACCGCCTGGCGGCTGCTGCGGTACGGCGCCGCCGTCTACGCCCTCGGAGTGGTCCTCTGCTACCTGATCGCGTCGCCGATCGGCACGAACGTCGAGCGGCTCACGGAACTGGCGGCGCCCGCCGCCCTGCTCGCCGTCGTGATGTACCGGTGGGACGGCGAGCCGGACGGGGACGGCGCGCCGTCCGCCCTGCGCGCGCTGGGCCGGCTCACGCCCCGGTGGCGCAGAGTGGGCTGCACGGTGGCCCTCGGCCTGTCCCTGATCTGGCTGTCCGGCAAGACGACCGCCGACATAGTCACCAACACCAAGGTGCCCGAGTGGGCCGTCAAGACCGACGGCGTCGTCAACGAGCTGGAACGCCTCGACGCCTGGCGGACGAGGGTCGAGGTGGTACCGGCCCGCGACCACCGCGAGGCCGCCATCCTCGCGCCGTACGTCAACATGGCCCGCGGCTGGAACCGCCAGGCCGACGTGGAGCGCGGCCGTCTCTTCTACGAGGGACACGGCGGGACCGAGGTGCCCGAGGGCACCTTCACCTCCCGGGCCTACCGCGCCTGGCTCTCCGAGTGGGCCGTGGGCTTCGTCGTCCTCGTCAACGGCGAGCCGGACGGCCCCGCGGAGCTGGAGCACGCGCTGGTGAGCCGTGAACCGGAGTACCTGGACCTCGTGTGGCAGGACGCCAACTGGAAGATCTACCGGGTGAAGGACGCCACCCCGCTCGTCGACGCGCCCGCCTCGGTGGTGAGTTCCGACGGCGCCAACCTCGTCGTCCACATGCCGCGGCCCGGCACGGTCACCGTCCGCATCGCCCACTCCCCCTGGCTGTGGGCGGACAACGGCTGCCTGACCGCCGAGGGGGAGTTCACCCGGCTGACCGTCCAGGAAGCCGGAGACGTGCGGATCAGCTCCCTGTACGGCGGGCCGTCCCGCGAGAAGCCGCTGGAGTGCGAGGAGACGGAACGCTGACGCCGGCCGCGGCGTACGGCGACGCCCCGCGCCGCCGTACGCCGCACGCGGCCCGTCCTCGTCCGAGGGCGGGCCGCGTCGCTTCAGGAGACGCGCGTCAGCCTGTTCGCGAAGGCGGGCTCCGCGAGGTCCTCCCCGAGGGCGACCGGCACCTTGACGGTGCTGCTCTTGCCGTCGCCCACGGTGAGCGTGCCCACCTCGGTGCCGGCCTTCGCCGTGTGCGGCACCGAACTGTCGCTCGGCTCGTCCAGCTCCAGCTTCACGGTCAGCCCCGACCAGCCCACGGCGGAGACGTCCTTGGTGGCGACCACCGGGGTCGTACCGCCCAGACCGTCGTCGACCTGCCCGACGACCTCGCCCTTCTTCACTATGGTCTTCGCGGTGAGCGCGTCCTGCCCCGCCTCGATCAGCCCCCGCACGACGGCGGTGACCTCGTCGATGTTGGCGGTGCCGTTCTGCCCGAACTGGCCGAGGGCCGCGCCGATGATCGTCTGGGTCTTGCCGCCGACGGTCTTCTCCGCGGCGAAGAGGATGTTGCCGCCCGCCGCGGTGGTGGTGCCGGTCTTGATGCCGATGGCCACGGTCGGGACGAGCCCGAAGAAGTTGTTCTGCTGGTCGCCGTTGAGGTCGACGTAGCTGGGCTGCCGGGAGATCTCCTTGAAGACCGGGTCCTCCATCGCGGCGCGGCCCAGCTTCACCAGGTCCTCGGCGGTGGAGACGGTCGTCTTGTCCAGGCCGCTGGGGTCGGTGTACGTGGTGTTCTTCATCCCCAGCTCCTCGGCGGTCTTGTTCATCTTCGCGACGAACTCGTCCTCGGAGCTGCTGCCGGTGTCCCAGCGGGCCAGCAGCTTGGCGATGTTGTTGGCGGACGGCAGCATGACCGCCTGCAGCGCCTCGTACTCGGTGATCTTCTGGCCCTCGGTGACCTTCACCACCGACTCGTTCTCGGCCTTGCCGGTCTCGTAGTGCTGCTGCGCGGCCGCGTCGACCGGGATCTCCGGGCCCTTCTCACCCGTCTTCAGCGGGTGGTCGCGCAGGATCAGGTAGACGGTCATGACCTTGGCGATGCTGGCGATCGGGACCGGCTTCTGGTCGCCGGACGTGCCGAAGCTGCCGATGCCGTTGACGTCCATGGCCGCCTGTCCCTGGGTGGGCCACGGCATGGAGGGCTCGTCGCCCCCGAAGGAGACGGTCTCCTGCGCGGTCAGCTGGAGGGTGGGGGCGGGCAGCGGGCGCACGGCCTGTACGACCGCGAAAACGATCACCAGCAGCAGGACCAGCGGCGTCCAGATCTTGACCCGCCGCCAGGCCGTGCGCAGCGGCGTCTCCGGTGGCGGCGGGGTGTTGGTCAGCTCCGCCAGCAGGTCCAGCGGCGGCTTCGGCGGCAGCGGCTGCTGACGGGTGCGCTCGAAGCCCTCGGCGGCGGGGGCGGGGGCGGGGGTGGGAGCGGGAGCGGGGGCCGGAGTCTCCGGGCCGGCCTGCGGGCCGGCCTGCGACGGCTTGCGGACCGCCGGGTCGTCCAGCGGCTTGAGCGCGACGAACTTGCTGGTCCGCTCGGCGGGGGACTCGCTCTTGTCCGGGCCCTTTGCCGCGGGCTCCTTGGGCTCCTTGGTCTCCTTGCTCTCCTTGGTCTCCTTGGTCTCCTTCGGGGCGCCGCCCAGCTTCAGCATGGTGGTGGGCTGGTCGACGGGGGGTGCGGCGGGGCGGGGGGCCTTGAAGACGGCGGTGGGCTGGTCGGGGGACTCGCCCTTGCCGTCGACGCCGGTGTTTGCGTTCGCGTCGGTGTCGGGGGCCTCGGCGTCGGCGGACTTGGACGGGGTGTCGTCGGAGCCGCCCGAGCCGCCGGAGCCGTCGGTGTCATCCGTGCCGTCGGTGTCGCCGGTGTCGCCGGCGTCCGTGGTGTCCGTGGTGTCCGTGGCGTCCTCGGCGGAACCGGCCGCCTCGGGGCCCTCCGCACGCCCCTGTGCGCCCTCGGACGCGCCGGAGCCCGCCCCGGGGCGGTCGTCGGCGCCCTCGGGCGCCCTGAGGGCCTCCTGGGCGTCTTCCTCGCCCTCCTGGGCATCCTGCCCGCCGTCGGCCGCGCTCCCGGCGTCCGGGTCCCCGGCACCGGCATCCGTCGCCTCCGCCTCGGAAGCCGCCGGCCGCACCCAGGAGGCCATCGCGTTCCGCAGCCGCCCGTCACCGTCCGCGGTGTCCGAGGTGTCCGAGGTGTCCGAGGTGCTCTCGGCCTCCGCGCCCGCGACCGAGCCCGCCTCCGGGTCGGTGCCGGTGCCGGTGCCGGTTCCCGAACCGGTCTCCGTAGCCGTGCCCGTGCCCGTGCCCGTGCCCGAGTCCGCCTCGGCCTCCCTGGCCGTCCGCGTCCGCGTCGCCGTATCGACGCCACCGCCCGCCGAGGCGCTCCGTGTCTCCGACTCCCGCGCCACCGCCAGCCGCGGATCACGCGCCTCGTCGGCCTCCGTCCGGGCCTCGGGAACCGGACCCACGCTCCCCGACGTCCGTTCTGCCGACGACTCGCGCTGCTTCGACCTGTCGGGGGACTCGCCCGCCACCGATGCCTCCTCCATGCGCCGCACGCCCCGCGTGCGCGTACCGAACCGTGAACCGCCGCCCGGGACCCCGCCCTCAGGCGCTGTCCGAACCATGTACCAGTGTCCTGTGTACGGGCTTGACCGAAGCGGTAGACGAGAACGACATACCTGCCGGTTCCCTTACGAAGCGGTCACGCACCCTCGACAGACCAATGTGAGAGGGGTCACCCTGTCTGTCATCCACGCGGGGAGGCATGGATGGGCAGGAGCCGCAGAACACTTCCGGAGGAGCTTCTGCTGCTGGCACTGGACCCGGCCACGGGTACCACTGCGCAGCCGCAGTCGCTCGACCTCGGTCTGGCCGGAGCGCAGCTCGTCGAGCTGGCGCTGGCCGGACGGATAGCCCCAGACGGGGATCGTATCGCCGTGGTGGCACCACGGCCGACTGGAGATCCGACCTTGGACTGCGCGTTGGAGCTGCTGCGAAGGCGCGGCGCTCCGGTACGGGCCGTCCACTGGATCGGCGGACCCCGGCTGGGGCTCCGCCAGACGTACCTCTCGCATCTGGAGCGGTGCGGCATGGTGCATGCCGTGGCGGGCCAGATGTGCGGGGTGCTGCCGACGACGCGCTACCAGGCGACGGACACGGCGATCAGCCGGGAGATCAGGGCCCGGCTGGACTCCGCGATCCGCACCGGCGTACCGCCGGACCCGCGGACCGCGGCGCTCGCCGCGCTGGCGCACGCGGTCGGACTCGGCAAGCACCTCTATCCCGGGAACGAGGGGCGGTCCTCCCGCTCCCGCCTCCGGGACCTGATCCGGCACGACCCGATGGGCGGCCTCGTGGCACACGCCGTGATGGACGTCCAGAACGGCGTCGCGGCCCAGCCGCGCCGCAGCCCGGCCCCGGCCGGCCGCCAGGCCGCCCCCGGAGCCAGGCCCGTAGCGGAACCGGCCCGTGGCGTTCCGGCGCAACCGCGCCGTGGCCCCATGGCGCGCGCCGCGGCCCACTGAGCCGGGCACGCACCCGCACGACAGCACCACCGCGCCACCGCACCACCACGAGACACCCGAGCACCACCGCACCACCTGCACCACAGGCACCACAGGCATCACAGGCACCACCTTGCACCACTCGCACCACCCGCACCCCGAGCCGCCGCACGACAGTCCCCGAGACCGGTCCGGGAGCCGCTGGCCGCGCGGGGCGACGGGACCGACGTCCGGACGACGACCCGGTCCCGCCGCCCCGCGCGGCCGCATGCGCGTTCCGCCGCGCGCACGGGTGGCCTTCCGAACTGGCGTGTACGCGGCGCATATCGGCCGTTTCCCAGCGGTAGCAAGCACCTTGGTGGCAGTCTGCTCAACAGCAGATACGCAAAGTGGCAAGTCAAGTACTGAGTACGAGGCACGCAGCCGGAGGTGCACGTCCCGTGGCGTCCAATGTGAATCCCACCGTCCGGCGGCGCCGGCTCGGCCAGGAACTGCGCCGGCTCCGCGAGGTGAAGGGCATGACGGCCGAGGAGGTGGCGGAGCGGCTGCTGGTGTCGCAGTCCAAGATCAGCCGCCTGGAGAACGGCCGGCGCAGCATCAGCCAGCGTGACGTCCGGGACCTGTGCGGGGTCTACGAGGTCGAGGACCAGCGCATCGTCGATTCGCTGATGCAGATGGCGAAGGACTCCCGCCAGCAGGGCTGGTGGCACGCCTTCGGCGACATCCCGTACAGCGTCTACATCGGCCTGGAGACCGACGCGGAGTCGCTGCGGGTCTACGAACCGCAGATCATCACCGGCCTGCTCCAGACCCGTACGTACGCCGAGGCGCTCATCCAGGGCGCACTGCCGGAGACCCCCGCCGCCGACGTCGAGAAACGGGTGAACGTCCGCATACGGCGGCAGGAGCGCATCACCTCCGAGAACGGTCCGTTGCGGCTGTGGGTGGTCCTGGACGAGGCGTCTCTGCGCCGCGTCGTCGGCAACCGCCAGGTGATGCGCGAGCAGTTGGAGCACGTCGCGGAGATGTCGCAGCAGCCCCACATCACGGTGCAGGTGCTGCCGTTCGACGTCGGCGCGCACCCCGGGGTCAACGGCCAGTACTCGATCCTGGAGTTCGCCGACGCCGCCGACTCCAGCGTGGTCTACATCGAGGGTGTGACCAGCGACCTGTACCTGGAGAAGGCGCACGATGTGCAGAAGTACACGGTGATGTACGAGCACTTGAGGGCGCAGGCGCTGAACGTGGACGAGTCCCGCCGACGCATCGAGGACGTGGCGAAGGAGTACGCCCGCTGAGCCTCGACCCGTGAAGCGGCGGGGATCTTACACCCCTGGAGCCCTGAACTGGAGACTCACCTGGAATATGCCA
The DNA here is from genome assembly GCF_044768905.1 of Streptomyces sp. NPDC090994. NCBI lineage: Bacteria > Bacillati > Actinomycetota > Actinomycetes > Kitasatosporales > Streptomycetaceae > Streptomyces > Streptomyces sp. NPDC090994. The sequence continues at coordinate 270,275 of NZ_JBIVWS010000004.1, read as the reverse complement.
TCCGGTCGGGTGAACGGCTGCTCCGTTTGAGGAGGACGGCGAGTAGCGTCGATCGCGCCAACGATCAGAACTCGTAATCGGAGCAGAACATGGCAATTCTCCAGGGCGCCACCGACGCATGGACCAAGTCCTCCTACTCCGGAGGCAACGGCGCCTGCGTCGAGGTGAAGTCCCCCGTCGTGACGGCGATGCTGGTACGCGACTCCAAGGTCCCGGCCGGCCCGGCGCTGGCCTTCCCCTCGAACGCCTGGTCGGCCTTCGTGGCGTCGGTCAAGCAGTAGCCGCGCCCGTACGCCCGCGGAGCCCTCTCGACCAGCGCGCCGACCTTGCCGAGGGGGCTCGGCCCGTGCCCGGGAGGGGTCACGCCGTCCGCTGCGAGGGCCGCTCCCGGCCCCGGTCACGGCCATGGGCCGCCCGTACCCCAGCCGCCGAAGAAGAGCAGCGGAGACGGCGGCCGGGGAAGGGGCCGAGGTCGCGGGGATGCAGATCAGCCGACCGCGCAGGAAACGGTGGGCCAGGTCCAGTTGCCGTTGTGCTGGATGGTGACGCCGAAGGTGTTGCCGTTGCCGTTCGGGCGGGCGGTGAGGGTCTGGGCGTCGGGGTAGCTCGCGCTGGTGTTCCAGGTGGAGAGCACCTTGGCGGGTGAGGGGATCTTCATGGTGACGGTCCAGTCGCTGCTTCCGGAGACGGCGACGTCGAGGTTGTACCGGTCGCTCCACTGCTGCCCGGCGGACAGCGTGGCACTGCACCCGGTGCCGCCCCCGCCTCCACCACCTCCGCCCCCGCTGTCGGACGGTGCCACGGCGCGGCCGGTCTGCGGGGAGATCATCCCGGCGCACAGCCCGCGGGCGGCGAGGTTCTGGGCGATCCGGGGAATCGCCGCGCGCGTGTTGGCGGACCAGTCGTGCATGAGAATGACCTGACCGTTGGTGAGCCGGCCCGCCGCCTGGACGATGGCGTCGGTGCTGGCGCCGTTCCAGTCCTGCGAGTCGACGTCCCAGATGACCTCGGTCAGCCCGTACTTGGCCGCCACCGACCGCACGGTCGCGTTGGTCTCGCCGTACGGCGGCCGGAACAGGACCGGCGTCCCGCCGCCCGCGCCGGCGATCGCCTGCTGGGTCCGGGCCAGCTCGGAGTCGACCTGGGCCTGGCTGAGCTGGGTCAGGTGCGGATGGGTGTAGCTGTGGTTGCCGACCCACATACCGGCGTCGACCTGCGCCTTGACCTGGGCCGGGTTGGCGGCGGCGTACTGGCCCTGGTTGAACATGGTGGCCCGCAGTCCGTTCTGCCGGAGCGTGTCGAGCAGGGCGGGCGTGCTGCCGGACGGGCCGTCGTCGAAGGTCAGCCCGACGTACCCGGTACAGGCCGCGGCCTGTACCGGAACGGCGGTGGCCTGGGCAGCGGCCTGGGCGGTGAGGGTGGCCGCGGCGGCCGTCGCGACGACGACGAGCCCGGTCACCAGGGAACGCACGGAACGCAGGGCACGGGAGAGGTACGGTCTGCTGCTCATCGAGGTCCCCCTCAGCCGGTGCTGCACGAGACGGTGGGCCAGGTCCAGTTGCCGTTGTGCTGGATGGTGACGCCGAAGGTGTTGCCGTTGCCGTTCGGGCGGGCGGTGAGGGTCTGGGCGTCGGGGTAGCTCGCGCTGGTGTTCCAGGTGGAGAGCACCTTGGCGGGTGAGGGGATCTTCATGGTGACGGTCCAGTCGCTGCTTCCGGAGACGGCGACGTCGAGGTTGTACCGGTCGCTCCACTGCTGCCCGGCGGACAGCGTGGCACTGCACCCGGTGCCGCCCCCGCCTCCGCCACCTCCGCCCGAGCCCGTTCCCCCCACGGTGATGTTCGAGCTGCCGCTGCTCTGGTAGCCCTCGGTCGCCATGATCATGTAGTAGTTGAAGCTGCCGAGGGGCATGCCGGCCCGGGCCCAGGCGTCGAAGTGGTTGCCGGTGGTGATGGTCCCGCCGGTCCGCTTGGACTGCCGGACGCTCCAGTACTGGTCGAAGGTGCGTGTGCCCTCGACGGACGGGGCGTTGTACCGCGTCGTCTTGTAGATGTCGTACGTACCGCCGTCACTGCTGACGGTCCCCATGAAGGTCCCCGTGGGCCGGTACGTCCCCCAGTTGTCGACGATGTAGTACTCGACGAGCGGGTTCGACGTCCATCCGTAGAGCGCCAGGTAGGCGTTGCCGGAGGGGTTGAAGGTGCCCGAGTAGGTCACGCTCCGCCGCCCGCCGTTGCTCCATCCCTTCCCGGCGACGAAGTTGCCGGTGTTGCGCCAGCTGGTGCTGTAGTTGCCGCCGGAGCCGAGGTTCATGGAGACGGTGCCCTGGGCGTCGGTCCAGAAGGAGTAGTAGTACCCGTTGTCCGTGCCGGTCTGGTTCGTGGTGACGACCGTGTCGGCGTGCGCGGTGCCGGGCGCGGCCACGGCGGCCAGCACGGCGGCGCACAGGGCGCTGACGAACAACCGGAAGCGGTGTCTGCGGTGCGTCGGGTGTGCGGGTGTGGTGTCCATGGCGGGCAGTGTTGAGGTGCCTCGTCAACTGTCAATAGTTTCGGTAGCGGCTTCGAAACATTCGATGCCCGCCGGGGCGCCTGTCCGGCCGCTGCCAACGGGGGTGAGTGAACAGGGACTCGCAGGGAAGGACCGCGACCGACTGACGAGTTACCCCTCGAAGACCTCGCTGCGACGGCGAATCATTCGGAAACTTCCCCGAATCACTGATCGTCGTGGTCCAGAAAACCTGCATCGTCCGCTGTAGACATTCGTCGCTCGCAGGGCTAGCGTATGTGCTGTAGCCAGAAGTCAGGGAGGCGTGGCAGACACGAACTGCCCGCATGCAGTACGCACGCAGGACCGCAGTACTACCGAGAAGCCGGCCCCGGAACGGAAGGTGGTCCCACGGTCACGCACGCAAAAGGCAGGCCGGTACCGCAGTAACCCGGCCGGTGGTGTTACAAATCCCTCGGGGCCTTGGTGCCGTACGGCACCAAGGCCCCTCGACGCATGCCCCCACCGAACGCCCGTACAGGTCCCTCAGAGGTGCAGATGACCGCAGACACACCGCTCGACCGAATCGACGACGACGACTACCCCGCCTACACCATGGGACGGGCGGCGGAGATGCTCGGCACCACACCGGCCTTCCTGCGCGCCCTCGGCGAAGCCCGGCTGATCACGCCGCTGCGCTCGGAGGGCGGGCACCGTCGTTACTCCCGCTACCAGCTGCGCATCGCCGCGCGCGCCCGCGAGATGGTCGACCAGGGCACCGCCATCGAGGCGGCCTGCCGCATCATCATCCTGGAGGACCAGCTCGAAGAGGCCCGGCGTATCAACGAGGAACTGCGCCGCGGTGAGACCGGAGCCGGCCGCAGGACGGACGCCTGACGCGGGACCGGTCGGGCACCTCACCGGGGGAGCGGTCTCAGCGGCGAGAGGCCTCGGGGGCGAGCCGCCTCAGCAGCGACCGCCTCAGCGGGTGAGGGCGAGGACGCCCAGGGCGTTGCCGTCTTCGTCGACCACGGGCAGGGCTCCCAGCCGCCGGTCCCGCATCGCCCGCTCGGCCTCGGCCACGGTGCTCAGCGGCGAGGCGAAGGGCGCGCCCTCGACGACGACGTCCCGCAGACGGACCCGGTCCGTGTAGCCGCGGCCGTCCCGTACGGCGGTCAGCCGTGCCCGGGAGACCAGGTCCGTGAACCGGCCGTCCTCGTCCCGCACGACGAGGTGCCCCGTACGGGCGGCGGCCATGACGGACAGGGCCACCTCGACGGTCATGTCGTCCCACACCTGCGGCCCGGCCCCGTCCATGGCATCGGCGGCCGTCCGGCGTCCGGCGTCGGCGCACGGCGTGGGGGAATGCGTCTGGACCAGCGTCAAAAGGTGCCTCCTGGAGAGATGGATCGGCTTCCCGAACTACGGCGCGACGGCGCTACAGCGCTACGGCATTGCAGCGCTACGGCATTGCAGCGCCACAGCGCCACAGCGCCAAGGCGCTGCTAGGCCGCCGCGCCCGGAGCCGACCGTCGTGCGGACGACGCGCGCCGGGCCGCCGAGGCCGGGCGGCGCCGGCCGCGTGAACCGGAACCGCGCTTGGGGCGTTCGGGTGCCGCCGGCGCGGTGATGACGACCGGGACGCCGGAGGGCGCCTGGGCGCCGGTGATCCGGTGCAGGGCCTCCGTGCCGGCCCGGACCTGGGTGGTCTGCGGAACGATGCCGGCCGTCGCCATCAGACGGCTCATGGCGCGCCGCTGATGCGGGGTGACCAGGGTGACGACACTGCCGGACTCACCGGCCCGGGCCGTACGGCCGCCGCGGTGCAGGTAGTCCTTGTGGTCGGTCGGCGGGTCCACGTTGACCACCAGGTCGAGGCTGTCGACGTGGATGCCGCGCGCGGCCACGTTGGTCGCCACCAGCACGGTGACGTGCCCGGTCTTGAACTGCGCCAGCGTACGGGTGCGCTGCGGCTGCGACTTGCCGCCGTGCAGGGCGGCGGCCCGTACCCCGCTGTTCAGCAGGTGCGTGGTGAGGTGGTCGACGGCGTGCTTGGTGTCCAGGAACATGATCACGCGGCCGTCGCGCGCGGCGATCTCGGTGGTGGCCGCGTGCTTGTCGGCGCCGTGGACGTGCAGGACGTGATGCTCCATCGTCGTGACCGCCCCGGCCGACGGATCGACGGAGTGCACGACGGGATCGCTCAGGTAACGGCGTACGAGCAGGTCGACGTTGCGGTCGAGGGTGGCGGAGAACAGCATGCGCTGACCGTCCGGGCGTACCTGGTCGAGCAGGGCGGTGACCTGCGGCATGAAGCCCATGTCGGCCATCTGGTCCGCCTCGTCCAGGACGGTGACGGCGACCTGGTCCAGCCGGCAGTCGCCGCGCTCGATGAGGTCCTTGAGGCGTCCGGGGGTGGCGACGACGACCTCGGCACCGCCGCGCAGCGCACTCGCCTGCCTGCCGATCGGCATCCCTCCCACGACGGTGGCCAGCCGCAGCCGCACCGCCCGGGCGTACGGCGTGAGCGCGTCGGTGACCTGCTGCGCCAGTTCCCGCGTCGGTACCAGGACCAGCCCCAGCGGCTGCCGGGCCTCGGCGCGCTGCCCGGCGGTACGGGCCAGCAGGGCCAGCCCGAAGGCGAGGGTCTTGCCGGAGCCGGTGCGTCCGCGGCCGAGTACGTCACGCCCGGCGAGGGAGTTCGGCAGCGTCGCGGCCTGGATGGGGAACGGCACGGTGACGCCCTCCGACCCGAGCGCGCCCAGCAGCCCGGCGGGCATGTCGAGGTCGGCGAAACTCGCCACGGCCGGCAGCGCCGGGGTGATCGTCTCGGGCAGCGCGAACTCGCCCTGGCGTGCGGCGGGCCGACGGCTCGGGGCCGACGAACGGAACCGGTGGGTGGGACGTGTGCGGTTCATGCGGAACCTTCCTTGAGGGATGCGGCACATATCAAGGAATCCCCGCTCGGCCCCGGAAACTGGCAGCAAGAATTGCAAGAACGAGCCGAATGCAGACGTAATACAGAGAGGAAAAACGTATGCAGCTGGGGCCCGCACCCCGAAGGATGCGGGCCCCAGCTACGAAATGCGCGTACGAAATGCGCGCAAGCGTCAGGCGAGGACGATGTTCTCGGCCGTCGGGCCCTTCTGGCCCTGCGCGATGTCGAAGCTCACCTTCTGGCCCTCGAGCAGCTCACGGAAGCCCTGGGCAGAGATGTTCGAGTAGTGGGCGAACACGTCGGCGCCGCCACCGTCCTGCTCGATGAAGCCGAAGCCCTTTTCCGCGTTGAACCACTTCACGGTGCCAGTAGCCATGTTGTTACTCCTTCAGGGGTGGGTCGGAATCCGCACTGCGCGAAAACCACGTCGCCGCAATGATCACCCCGCCCGGAAAAAGCACCGGCGTCACATGGAATTCGGGAACCACGACTGCAACTGAGAACGACAGTAGCACGTCGCGGCGGACCGTGCGTGATGAGTAATTACGCTCGGTCCGCCGTCGTATGAAAACTGCCCGCGAAATTCGGCAAACCCTCATCTCGCGGGTACAGAAAATCACACCTGGAGCTTCACCGCTTCGATCCACTGGTCGTTGTTGAAGGCACCGACGTAGGTGAAGCCGAGATTGTCCGACTCGGTCCCGGGTTTGTCGCAGTGCATGTCGGTCCAGGTGGCGCCGTGGACGTAGGAGGTCTGGCAGACGGTGTCGTTGCCGTCGTCGACGCTGATGCCGAACCCGAGCAGGTTCGGGGCGTCCGCCGCGGTACTGCCGACGTAGTGGTCCTCGCCGTCGGCGGCAGTCGTCCACGGGCCGTCGTAGTGCCCCGTGTCATCGGCCGACCCGGGGTTGGGGACGAAGTCGTTGCCGCCGGTGCCGTTGGTCCCGTACACGGCGATGTTGACGGCCGTGATCGTTCCCGAGCCCGGGGTGCCCGCCACGTCGTAGTCGCACGCGGCGGCGCTCCAGCCCTTGCCCCGCACGTAGACCCGGTAGCAGATGTGCTGTCCACCCGGATCGTCCGCGGCCCGCTGCTGGACGGCGGTCGCCGCCGTCTCCTCCGCCGCCTCGGTCTCCTCCGCCTCGGAACCGCCGCCCCCGCCCCCGGACCCCGACCCGCCTCCGTCGCCGCCCGCGCCCGCCTCCTGCGTCGCGGTCGCGGCCGGGGGTGCCAGTGCCTCGGCGGACGGAGCCTTCGGCGCCTCGGCGGTCGCTGAGGGATCGGCGGGCGGCAGCGTACTGATGGCGGTGTCCTGGGCCACTTCGGTGGCCGCGGTGCGGACCTGGGGCTTGTAGGCGATCCAGATCATCACGAACGCGATCGCCAGCGCCACGAAGACGCTGAGGAACCCCGCCAGCCAGCGCGGCAGGAAACTCCGCTGCACGTACACGCCCTCGACGTCCAGCGGCGCCACCCCCGACCGCTGCACCGCCAGGGTGTAGGGCCGCTGCTCCGACGACCCGAACCAGCTGATCTGCCGCGGTTTCAGCGTCGTCTTCACGAACGCCGCGCGGCCCGGCTCGATCTGCACATTGCTCGGGTGGATGTCGTACGACAACTGATCGCCGTTGTCGCTGCCGCTCACCGACGCCGTCAGCTTCGTGTTGCCGAGGTTGTCCACAGCCAGCCGCGGCTTCCCCCGGAACCGGCCCTTCACCGTCGGCGGCAGCAACTCCGCCCGCACCTCCGAGAACGGGGTGATGGTGAGGTTCCCCTCCGGAACCGTCACCGCGTCCGGGTGCTCCGTCGGCGTGATCCGCACCCCGTACGGATTCGGCCCCGCCGTCGCGTCCGGCGTACGCGGCGGGGAGAAGGTCAGCTCCACCGTCCCCGTCGTCCCCGGATACAGCCGCAGCGACGGCGGCTCCACGGCGGTCCACGGCGCGACGGAACCCACCGCCTCGAAGCGGTACTCGTCCACCACGTCACCGGTGTTGCGCAACCGCAGCCGTACTGTCGTACTACCACCCGGGTCCACAGTCGCGGAGGCGGGCTCGAGGGAAGTCCACAGGCTCACTCGCGGACACTAAACGCGGCGATGGCGCCGAGTCAGCAAGCCACGGGGCACGTCGGGTGCCCGAAGAGGCGGGACCGGTTGCCCCCGCTCCACGACCGGACCGGAGCGGTGCGGTCGGAAGACGTCGTCGCGGGTCCCTCGTCACCCTCGGCCCGGCACGGCCCCGGCACTCGCGCGTGCGCGTGGCTGCGCGCGGTCGGCGGTCATCGCCTGTCGCCGCTCGTCCGGGCAGGCCGGGAAGACCGAAGGCACCCGGTACCGGTCGGAACCGTACCGTTCGACGAGGTGGAGCTGGGCCAGTTCGTCCAGGAGCAGGTCCGCGGTCCGTTCCGGCACGCCCAGGACGGCCGCCGCGTCCGCCGGGCACACCGGGAGACCGGCGCCCCGCGCCAGCGCCTTGTGGAGGGCGGCCGCCGCGTCGGTCAGCCCGCGCAGCGACCAGGACATGACCACACCCAGGTCGGTGATGTCCTCGCCGAGCCGGAACACGCTCAACGGGTCGCACTCGCCGCGGATCTCGTCCACGAGCCGCGCCAGGGGCACCCCGGGGCGCTGCGCCACCCGTTCGGCGAGGATGCGCAGGGCGAGCGGCAGGCCACCGCAGAGCGCGACGAGTTCGCGCAGCGAGTCCGGCCCGGTCCGGTGCCCGGGCAGCAGCGCCCGCAGCAGTACGGCGGCCTGCTCGGGGTCGAGCGGGGGCAGGGTCAGGCGCCGGGCACCGTTCCTGACGACCAGGCCCCGCAGCTGGTTGCGGCTGGTCACCAGGGTGGTGCCGGTACGGCCGGGGAGCAGCGGACGGACCTGCTCGGGGCAGAGCGCGTTGTCCAGTACGAGCAGGACCCGTCGCCCGGCGAGCGTGCTGCGCAGCAGCGCGCTGCGCTCGTGCGGATCGGCGGGCACCTCGTCCCGGGCCGTCCCGAGACCCACCAGCAGGGCGTGGAGCGCGTCGGCCACGCTCATCGGCGGCCGGCCGCTGAACCCGTCGAGGTCCAGATAGACCTGACCGTCGGGGAACCGCTCCTGCCGGCTGTTGGCCCAGTGGACCGCGAGAGCCGTCTTGCCGACTCCCGCGGGACCGTCCAGCAGCAGCACCCGCCGGGTGCCGTCCGCCGGGAGCCCGTTCCCGTCCAGCAGTTCCCGGTCGAGGGTGGCCAGTTCGTCGGCGCGCCCGACGAAGGGCGCGTCCCCCGCCGGGAGTTGCCGGGGCACGTACCGGCCAGGGCCGCCGGACGGTGCTGCGGGGCGTGCCGCGGCCACCGGCGCGGCGTCGCCGGCCAGCATCCGCTGATGCAGCTCGCGCAGTTCGAGGCCCGGGTCGACGCCGAGCCGCTCACCGAGCAGCCGCCGGCACCGCTCGTACTCGCGCAACGCCTCCGCGGGCCGCCCCGACCGGTGGAGCGCGAGGATCAGCTGGGCCCAGAACCGCTCCTGGAGCGGATCGGCGGCCAGGGTCTCGCGCAGCTGCGGAATATGGTCGGCCGGGTCCTCCCGGTCCAGCCCGATCGCGATTCTGCGATGGACGGCCCGCAGCCGCAGTTCCTCCAGGGAGGGCACGATGTCCTGGTGCAGCGACGGCGCGTCGATCCCGGCCAGGGCCGGGCCCCGCCACAGCGCCAGCGCCCCGTCCAGCGCCGCCGCCTCCGCGTCCGGCCCCGCCGCCGCTCCCAGCGCCGTCGCCCCGCGGGCCCTGTCGCGGAACTCGGTGCTGTCGACGCTCACCCGCTCCACGCTCAGCCGGTACCCGCCCCGCTCCCCTTCGATCACCGACCGGGCATCGTCATGGGAGCCGTCCAGCACCCGGCGCAGCCGCTTGACGTGCCCCCGGATCGTCGTCCGCGCAGCCGCCGGCGGATCGTCCCCCCACAGCCGCTCCATGATCTCTTCCACCGGCACCACCGCCCCGTGGCGCAGAGCCAGGGCGGCCAGCAGGGCCCGTGGCCGCCCCGCCGGTACCGTCAGCCGCTCCGCTCCGTACGTGACGTCCAGCGCGCCGAGCAGTCGTACGACGATCCTGTGCACGTAGCCGTCCCCCTCGTGTCCCCACTGCGCGACCGGTCGGCGGTCTCGCGCGCCCCGACGGACTCGGCGGTCAGCACCGTCGTCGGGGGTGACATCGGGAAATGTACCTTTCGTTCCCGGGCCGGAGTGACGGCCGTTCGACCGACATGTCGCAAACTGCCCTTTCTTCCGGGGTGTCGCGGACTGCATCATGAACAGCGGTGATCACTGACTCTGCTGACTCTTCCGCCCCCCTCGATTCCTCCGCCTCCCTCGCCCGCGCGGCGAAGGGGGCCGCGGCGGAGTCCGGGGCAGGGCCCATGGAGCTGGAATTCCTCGGCTTCGCCCGGACGATGTCGGGCTGGCTGCGGCTCGTCGTGGTGAGCGCGTGCGCCGTACTCGCCGTGGCGGCCATGCCGGTGGCCGGCATACCGCTCACGGCGGTGTTCGCCGCCGTGACGATCGCGTGGTCCGTGGCCTACTTCAGGTGGATCCGGTCGGGCCGGAACATACGCCTGCTCACCGCGGTGGACCTCACCCTGGTCACCGGACTGTGCCTCACTCAGGCGTACACCGTCCCCGCGAGCCAGGACCGGCACGGCGACACCTGGATCCTCGTCACGGTCAGCATCGTGGCCGTCGGCTACCAGATGACCCACCCGGGCGTGGCCGGCGCGCTGGCCGCGCTGCTGGTGGCCGGCGCCGACCTCGTGGGAGTCGTCCTGGACCGCCCCGCGACCTGGGGTGCCGCCCTGCCCAACGTGCTGTGGCTGCTCGTCCAGTCCGCGCTGTCCCACACCTTCTACCGGCTCCTGCTACGGCGCAGCCGTGCCGCCGATTCCGCGGCCGCGTCGGCGGCCGCCGCCCGGCTCGGCTGGCAGGTGGCCGAAGCCCGGCGCACCGCCGAGCGGGAACACCTGGCCACGTTGCACGACACCGCCTGCGCCACCCTGCTCATGGCATCCGTGCCCGGCTCACGGATCCGGCCGGAGGTGCTGCGGGCACAGGCCCGGAGGGATCTGGAGAGGCTCGCTCCCGAGCGGCGGCGGATGGACGACGTCGTCCTCACGGAGCTGCTCGCCGAGGAGATCGCGTCCCACGCCCTGCGGGTCCTGGTCCGCGGCGACGCCGAACTCGGGCCCGTCTGGTGGCCGGCCGCCGCCGCGCTGCGCGACAGCGTGGGCGAGTCCCTGCGCAACGTGGCCCGGCACGCGGGCGTGCGGACGGCCGAGGTGAGCGTAGGCCGGGTCGGCCACCGCGCGGTCGTCATCGTCCAGGACCGGGGCAGGGGCTTCGACCCGGCGGCGGTGCCCGCCCACCGGCAGGGACTGGCCAGGTCCGTCATCGGGCGCATGCACACCGTCGGCGGGCGGGCCACCGTCGAGTCGCGCCCCGGCGAGGGCACCGTCGTACGTCTGGAGTGGCCCCGTGGCTGACCTGCCGGACGGAGGAGACCCCGGGGCGGCGATCGGGCGGGTCGAGCCCCTGGCGCGGCAGATCGACGTCCGCATGCGCGACGGCCTGTACCTGGCGAGCCTGCTCACGGTCGGCGCCGTCCACTGCGGCCTCGCGCTGCCCGTGCTCCTCGGCAACCTGGACACCTATCACCGTCCCGCGCTCCACCTGGCCTCCTTCGCCCTGCTCAGCGCGGTCCTGGCGGCGGAGACCACACAGCAGCTGCGGAGACGGCGCCGCTCACGGCCCTGGGTGTGGACGATGGTCACCGCCACCTTCGCCGCGTCCCTGACCGCGACCAGCCAGATGTCCGCCGAGTCGTTCGGCGGCGCGCACTGGTCGTTCCTCGAAGTGGGCTGGTTCGGTGTCGTCCTGCTGCTCGACCGGCCCCGCGCGCTGACATGGCTGTTCCTGGCCTGCCATCTGGCCGCCACCGCCGCGCAGTTGCTGCTGGCCGGTGTGCCGTCCAGGTCGGCGGCGGCCGGGACGGCCGTGAGCGTCCTCGCCATCTGCACGTTCCAGACGGCGGCGGCGCTGGCGGTGCGGCTGCTGTCGGACCGGGCCACGCGGGCCGGCGCCACCCTGCGGGAGCAGGAGCGGCTGCGTACGGCGGCGGCGGTGGCGGCTCACATCCACGCCGACCAGCGGGCCCGCTACCGCGACCTGGACACGACCGTGCTGCCGCTGATCACCGGGCTGGCCGACGGGTCACTCGATCCGCGCGAGGAGCCGGTGCGGCGCCGGTGCGCGCTGGAGGCCGCCCGGCTGCGCCGGCTGTTCGCGGAGCACGACTACGCCGCCGACCCGCTCGTCCATGAACTGCGGGCCTGCATCGACGTCGCCGAGCGCAACGGTGTCAGCGTGCACCTGGCCGTGCGGGGCGACCCGGTCGAGGTGCCCAGGCCGGTACGGCAGGAGCTGACGGAGCCGGTCCTCGCGGCGCTGGCGGCGGCCAGGCGCACCGCCCGGACGACCGTGGTGCGCGGTGCCGGGCAGGTGCGGGTCGGCGTGGTCATCGACCGGCCGGAGGCCCAGCCGGCCCGGGCGGCGGGGCAGGGGGTGCGGACCCGCGCGGTCAGTGACGGGGGCCGTCTGTGGGTGGAGTCCGTCTACACCCTGTCCGGAGCCGGAGCCGGAGCCGGAGCCGGAGCCGGAGCCGGAGCCGCAGCCGCAGCCGCAGCCGGGACCGCAGCCGCAGCCGGGACCGGAGCCGGAACCGACGGCGGGACCGGAACCGACGGCGGGACCGGAACCGACGACGGGACCGGAACCGACGACGGTACGAGCGCCGCCGCCGCTCAGAGCTCCTCCAGCGAGATCAGCCCGTCCTGAACCGCCTTCGCGACCAGGTTGGCCTTGGTGGTCGCGGGACGGCCGACGTTGGCGTACTTGATGCGCACCCGGTCCAGATACGTGTTCACCGTCCGCACGGAGATGCCGAGGCTTTCCGCGACCATCGCCTTCGACTCCGACTGGAACCATTCGAGCAGCACTTCGATCTCGCGGGCGGCCAGGCGCGGACGCTCGCGCCGGGTGTCACTGCCCAGCGCCCCGGCCAGCGCCGGAGGCGTGTACGGAACCCCGGCCGCCGCGGCCAGGGTGGCCTGGAGCAGATGCTCCTCGCCCTCCGCCTTGGTGAGGTACGTGAACGCGCCGATGTCCAGGCAGGTGAGCGCGGCCTGCGCGCTGTCCTGCATGGTGTAGACGATCACCTGGCGCTGCCGGGCGACGAGGTGGCGCAGTTCGGCGTAGGCGGACATGCCCGTGCCGAGCTGGAGGTCGAGGATCACCACGTCCGCCTCCGCGCCGGGGCCGGTGGTCGCGGCCGCCAGGGTCGCCCCCTTGGCCACCACCCGTACTTCGGGGTCGACGGAGGCCGCGTACCAGGATTCGATCCCCGCCAGCACCACCGGGTGATCGTCGATCAGGACGACGCTGACCGAACGGACTGACGTCACGGGGCCTGCCTCCCTGTCGTGCCGCGCCGGGCGATCCGTACCGCCCCGACCCTACAAGCGGGGCGGGATGCCATGGGCGTCTTCCGGTCGTGGTCCGGCCCCGTGCCAGTAGCCGATGAGCGCGGCGTACTCGGGTGCGGCGGCGAGGAGTTCGTCATGGCTGCCGACGGTCAGCGCGTCCTGCCCGACGAGGACGATCCGGTCGGCGCGCAGTGCCGAGCTGATGCGGTGCGCCACCACGATCAGTGTCCCGGGCCGGGCGCGGAACGCCCGCTCGGCCCGTTCCTCGGCGGCCCGGTCCAGATGGCAGGTGGCCTCGTCCAGGATCACCACCCGCGCCTCCGACACGTACACCCGGGCCAGCGTGATCAGCTGCCGCTCGCCCTGGGACAGCGGCCCCGCCCCGGTGACCGGCCCGTCGTAGCCGCCGAGCCGGCGTACGGTCCGAGCCAGGCCGAGCGCCGCCACCGCCTCGTCCAGCAGCTCGTCCCCGGCCCGCGGGGCCAGCTGCGTGAGGTTCTCGCGGAGGGTGCCGGTGAACACGTACGACTGCTGCGGTACGACGGCGACCCGGCGGCGCAGCTCCGCCTCGGCGAGCGCCGGCATCGGCGTCCCCCCGAGCGTCACGGCGCCGCTCCCGGGTGTCTCCAGGCCGGCGATGAGCATCGCCAGGGTGGACTTGCCGACGCCGCTCGGCCCCACGACCGCCAGGTGCGCGCCGTCGGGTACGTCCAGGGTGACGCGGGTGAACAGGGGCCGGGCGAAGGGCCCGTAGGCGAAGGAGACGTTCTTCAGGGCGATGCCGGTGCCGGTCACCGGGGCGGTGCCCGCCGCCGGGCGCGGCGGCAGGTCGAGGAAGGCGGCCAGTCTGCGCAGGGTCACCGACAGCTGCAGCCCCATGTTGCCGACGGTCTGCACCAGGGCCCGCAGCGCCGGCTCGACGCCCTGGAGCAGGTACACCATGGCGCCGACCAGCGCCCCCGGCGTCAGCAGCCCCGTCCGTACGGCCCAGCCCGACGCCAGTACGACGACCGCGAACGGCAGCCGCGCGCCCAGCGCCACGACGGCGATCCGGCCCGCCCCGGCACGGGCGCCGGCCACCACCGCCGCCGCCTCGGCGTCCACCCGGACGCCCACCGCCCGCCCCGCGGTCTCCCAGGCGCCGCAGGCGACGACGTCCCGGACGCCGGTGAGCTGCGGCCCGGCCCGCCGCGCCAGCTCCTCCTGGGCCCGCAGCAGCGCGACATGACGGCGCCTGAGCAGCGGCGTCAGCAGCGCCATCAGGGCACCGGCCGCCAGCACCGCACCGCCCGTGGCGGCGGCGAGCAGCGGGTGCAGGGCGAACAGGCCGATCAAGGCGGCGACGACGCTGAACGCGACCGTGCGCAGCGACAGCAGCAGACCGCCGGAGATCTGGCGCACCGACTCCACCTGACGGGTCACCCGGGCGACGGTCGACACGTCGGCCGCCGCGTGCTCCGCGTACACGGCGCGGTGCAGCCCGGCCCGCACCACCTGCCGGGTCAGTTCGTCCCGCAGCGACTCCACGACGGCGGCCGCGTGCGGTATCGCCTGCCGCGTGCCCAGCGTGCCGGCGATCAGGGCCGCCCCGTACGCCAGCAGGAGCAGCAGCCCCTCGAAGGGCCGCCCGGCCAGGAAGCCGTGGTCCAGGGCCGACGCCACCAGCGTGCCCGAGAACAGCACCGGAAGGGTCTCCACGAAGGACCACGCGGCCAGCGCGCCCAGGTTCCGCCGGTGGGAGCGCAGCACCGGCACCACGGTGCGCCGGATCGGGGAAGGGGCGGGACGCGCCGGGTCGCCGGACACTCAGACCTCCGTACGTTCCTGGCCGGCGCCGAACACCGCCCGGTAGGCGGGGTCGGCCAGCAGCCGGTGGTGGGGCCCGACCGCCCGGACCCGTCCGTCCTGGAGCCAGGCGACGAGATCGGCGGCGGCGGCCGTGGTGATCCGGTGGGCCACGACCAGGCGGGTGGTGCCGCGCAGCGCCTCGTCCAGGGCCCGGCCGATCTCGTTCTCGGTGGCCGTGTCGAGACTGGACGTGGCATCGTCGAAGATCACGACCCGGGCGCCCCGGGCCACCGCGCGGGCCAACCCCAGCCGCTGCAACTCCCCGCCCGACAACCGCAGTTCCTCGACCGGCGTCTCGTAGCGCAGCGGCAGGCGGCTGATGAAGCCGTCGGCCCGGCTCGCCCGTGCGGCGGCCCGGACGGCGGCGGCGCTCACGGGCCGGTCGCCGTAACCGATCACCCCGGCCACCGTGTCGCCGAGCAGGTGCGGGCGCTCGAAGGCGTAGGCGATGGCGGCGCGCACCTCGGCCCGGTCGACGTCCGCGAGGTCGGTGCCGTCCAGCCGTACCAGCCCCTCGTCCGACGCCAGGGCGGCCCCGGCGACCAGCGCCAGCGTCGTCTTGCCCGCTCCCGAGGCACCGACCAGGGCCAGCGTGCGGCCCGCGGGCACGTCGAGGCAGACCCGGTCCAGTACGGCCCTGCCCCCGGCCCGCACGGTGACCTCGCGCAGTGCCAGCGCGCCCTCTCCCGGCGGCAGCGTCCCGTGTCCCGCCCGGGGCAGCGGGGCGGCGAACACCTCGGTCAGCCGCTCGGCGGAGCCCCGTACCCGGCCCAGCTCCGCGAAGATGCCGACCTGGGACAGCAGCCGCATGGCGAACACCAGGTAGAGCTGGGCCGCGAGCAGCTCGCCCGGGGTGAGCCGCCCGGCCACGACCCCGTACCCCGCGGTCGCCAGCACCCCGATCTGCAGCGCGGGCGCCAGCAGCGACAAGTACCAGCCCGCCCTGCGCTGCGCCTCCCAGAACCCCGTCCCCGCCTCGCGCACCCGGGGCAGCGGCACCAGGACCCGTTCCACCTCCCGGTCCAGGGTGGCCGACGCCCGGATGGTGCGGGCGCCGGCGACCGCGTCGACGAACCGGTCGGACAGATCGCCGTGCGCCCGCTGGTACGCGCCGGTCAGTGTCGTGGTCCGGCCGATGAGAACCCGGGCGAGCAGCGCGACGACCGGGACGCCGAGGACGAAGACGAGGACCAGCCGCCAGTCGATGAGGAACAGCGCGGCCAGCCCCCCGACGGCGGTGACCGCCGCGAAGAGCGCCTGGAGGAGGTTGGGCGCGGCGGCTCCGGCCTCCGCGGTGCTCTCGGTCGAACGGTTCAGCAGATCGCCCGGCGTGAACCGGTCCGCGCCGGACAGGCCGAGCCGGAAGATCCTGGCGAAGGTGTCGTGCCGCAGCCGCGCCGTCGTGACGGCCCTCATCCGGGCCTCGGTGATCCGCGCGCCGGCCTCCGCGGCGGTCAGGGCCCCCAGCAGCGCGCAGACGAGCACGAAGGGAGCGGTGCCCGTGGCCCGGTCGAGCACCACGTCGACGGCGCCCGACAGGGCGTACGGGAGCAGCAGACCGAAGGCCGTCTCGCACAGGTACAACGCGCCGAGGACGGTGAAGAGGCCCTTGTTCCGCCCCACCGCCGAGGCCAGCAGCCGGTCACTGTCGCGCATCGGGTTCCCCCCGTCCCTCGATCGCCGACGGGTGCGGCGAGCCACTCGCCTGGGCGAGTCCGCACCGCACCCGTCGGTCCCCTTCAGCGGCCGGCCGGTCAGCCGGTGTTCTGGTTCTGGAAGAAGAAGTAGGCCTCGTCGGCCCCGCTCCGGAAGAATCCGGTCTCCTCCGCGAACTCCCCGAGCTCGACGAGCGCGGGCACCTCGTAGATGTCCTTTTCCATGGTGGTCACCTCCTTCGGGAACTCAGCTGCGCGTGGCGGCGGCGGACGTCAGATCCAGGTGTCGAAGAACCAGGTGATCTCGTCCCCGTTGCGGATACCGAAGACTCCGGTCTCCTCGTGGAAGGAACCGAGTTCGACCACGGCGGGCACCTCGTACGTCTCCTTCTCCATGTTTCTCACCTCCCTCCGTTCAGGCTGGTGTGCGATACCGCCGGGGTTCCGGCGGAAGCCTCGATGACGATGAGCCGGTTGTAGTACGCGGCGTCGGTGGCCTCGTCGACCATCCGGCCCTCGGCCTCCACCCAGGCGTGTGCCGCGAAGGGCGGAGCCTTGAGCACCCCCACGCACCAGGTGGGCCACACCGACCGGGTCCGGCACAGCAGTGCCGTCGCGATCGACCGCGTCAGACAGGCGCGCGAGCCGCAGCACCGCGGGCTGACCGTGAGCACGGTGTCCCTGGCCAGGGACGTCTCGGCCACGGTCGCCGGGCGGGCGCCGCGCCGGACGCGGAGCAGCACCGCCCGGATCCGCCGGGGCTGCTGCCGGGCCAGCACCCGGGCGACCGCCACGGCCGCCCGGGTGACCAGGCGCCGGCGCAACGGCACCGCGACCGGGACGGCGGGCAGGACGGGGATGCTCATCGGGCCACCAGCCCGGCCGAGCGCAGCGATCCGATCAGCGCGTCGACGTCCTGGCGGGCCCGCTCGGGGGTGACCTCGTAGCGGTCGGTGAGCGCGGTGACGGCCTCGTCGACCGAGTCGCCGCGCGCGAGGGCGGAGACCACCAGGGCGGCGGACGAGGTGAGCTGCCAGTAGCGGCCGGTGCGCTCGTCCAGGACGACCAGCCCGAACTCGGTCTCGGTGGAGGACACGTGGTCATGAAGCCGCAAGCCCATGGCTTGCCTCCTCACTGTGGTGGTGGGTGTGGCCGGCCAGGTGATTACGGGCGAACACCGCGCAGTTGACGGTCGCGTCGATCGACGCGTCACGCGTCCCCATGTGCTGGGGCGACTCGCCGGACGCGAACGCGGAGAAGTCGATGATTCCGCGGGAGGTGAGCGGAGACTGCTCGACGATGTCGAGAATGGCCGGCCAGTGGTCCCGAAGTCCCCGGGCCGCCTGGGCACTTCCCCCCATTTTCGAACTGCGCCGCAAGAACGCGTCGGGAAGGGAACCCCGCATGGCCGCCTTGATGAGCGGTTTGAATTCCATCGGCGTGTAACGATCTTCATGCCGTACCGCGAAACACGCCTCGATGACCCGGTCGTCGAAGAACGGCGCTTCGAACGGCATTCCGAGGGTCGCGGCGAACTGCTGCGTGCCGCGCACGATCCGGCTGCCGTCCCGCACCATCGCCAGCTCCGCGTGCCGGGCCCGGTCGGGCCCGAGGGGTTCGGCGTGCGGGGACAGGTCCCGCAGCCGGGCGGACAGGGCCGCCGCCGCGTCCTGGCTCAGCCAGCGGGGCAGCGAGACCCGCTGGTCCCACTCCATCCGCAGATCCGTCCCCACCTCACGGACCCGGCGGGCCTCGTTCAGGGTCCGCCGCAGCCACCGGCCGTAACTCTCCGAGCCGAGCAGCTCCCTCAGGACCGGCAGGAACGGGCGGTCATCGAGCATCTTCGTGGTCCTGACGCGCCGGAGCGCGAGCAGGGGACGGCGGCGGAACAGCGTGTGGTCCCACACCGGCAGCCCGTGCAGCAGATGGTCGCCGCCGAGCCCGTTGAGATACGTCCCGGCGCCGCGCGCGGCCGCCCGCTCGATGCTGTGGGCGATGCGGGGCGCGGTCAGATACGCCTGCGACGGCTCGTCGAGCCGCTGGCCGACGGCCTCCATGCCCTCGAAGAACTGCGGCATGTCGTCCAGCCGGCCCACGTCGTGCCGTACGCCCGGCATGCTCGGCAGGGCACGCCGGGCCCAGAGCAGGTCCTCCCGGCCGCCCGGGTCGTCGTTGTACATCGTCGTCGCGACGACGTCGGCGGGGCCCCGGGCGGCGAACCAGCACAGCGGCGTCGAGTCCAGACCGCCCGACAGGTCGCAGTGCACCGTGCCGCCGGCCCTGGTCCGTACGTCCACCGCGGCTTCGAGCGCGGCCCGCAGCCGCTCGGCGCCGGCCCCGCGGCCCAGCTCCGGCTCCGGGCGCCGCCACCAGACAGTGGTACGGGCCCGCCGGCCGTCGCCGTACACCAGCAGTGCCGACCCCGGCGGTACGGCGGACACGCCCCGCCACATCGGCTCCTCGGCCAGTGGATGCGGGAGCACCCGCAGCAGCCGGAGCGCGAGCGCGGTGTCGTCGAGCGGGAATCCGCCGAGGTCCGCGAGGACGTCCGCCCGGTCACTGATCACCCGTACGCCGTCGATCACGGCGTGGAACACCCGGCGGAGCCCGCTCGCGGAACCCTGCACCCGCAGCCGGTCACCGTCCGCCGCGAGCAGATGGAAACTGCCGGCCAGGGCAGGCGCCAGACTGTCCAGCGCGTCCACACCGGCCGTACGCCCCAGAGCGCCCCGCACCGACTCCTCGGTCGCGGACGACACCCCGATGACCGCGGCCCGGACCCGGCCCAGCCGGACCGTCACCCGCTGTGCGTCCGGTACCCGGGCGAACAGCAGCGGCCGGCCCGACGCGTGACGGGCGACCAGGTGCGCGTCCGCCGGAAGCCGCCGGGCGATGCGCCCGGCACCCTCACAGTCCGCAAGTGCGACGAAGAACCAGCCGTCCACGATGACAAGACCTCCTGCCTGCCCCGCGGTGCTGCTCGCCGCGGTGGCGATGCATTCATCGTGCGGGCCGGCCGTGGTACTGCCGTGGCACTGCTGTGGCACCTCTGTGCTACGTGGCTGACCTGGGCGGACGCGGGCGTTCCTGGAGGGGCGGCGGTACCACTGTCGGCAGGTGGGGAGGCGGACGCAGGGGCACGTGTGCGGCCCGGCGACGGGCAGCGGGGCTGTGACCGTTTCCCACCCTCATCCGTGCGGAACGCCCGCATCGGCGCTGATCAGCAGCCGGGAAGCTCGCGGACGAGCGGCCCGGCCCTGGTCGTGCAACCAGCGGCGGATCGGCTCCACCGCGACCGCGGCGGTGTCGTGGTCGGTGGCCAAGCCGATCACCGGCTGGCTGGCGCCCCGGTGTTCGCGTGCGTGCTCGTTGAGATACCGGAACCGGGCATCCCCGTCGGCATACTGACGTCCCTCGAACTTCCGGGCGTCGGCCTGTGGCCGGCTGCCCTCCTGGCGCAACAGACCGGCGACGGTGCCGGCACCGACCCGGTGTCCCTGGCGGGTCAGCTCGGCCGCCGGCGTGCGGGTCGACTTGGCCGTCCACCGCAACGGCGCCATCGGGTCCCCGCGCTCGTCCGGCTCGACCGGACGCACCAGCGCAGACCGCGGTCTGGGATCGAGGTCCGCGACACGTTCGCGCCCGCCGCCCGGCCGCCGTACCCGCCCCACCAGGGATTCGCCCGCTGCCAGGTCGGACATGCCGCTGTGGATCGTTGTCTCGCTCACCCCGGCCGCCCGGGCCACGGCCCGGATGCACCATGCCCCGGACTCCGGGCCTCCGCGGCCGCCGGCAACCGTCGCTGCCGCTCGTCCAGATGCGGGGACAAGACCGCGAACCTCACGGCGAGTTGATCGCGAGTCTCGTCCCGGATGGGCCTACGCCATCAACGGCCCAGGGGCGACAGCTGTAGCCGTGCGCGTACTGCGAGGAGGCGTACTGATCGTGGCCGGGTGCGTGCGCGAACGGCGCGCCGGACGACTCGTATCCCTATGCCCCTCACGGGACGTAGCTGACGAACCCCGGGCTGACTTCGTTGCCTTGGAAGTCCCAGGACTGTGTCACGCCGTAGCGCGACGTGTCCGAGCCGTCCTGATGCATCCGAACACCGAAGCCGGTGGGCGCGTGCCAGGTCCGGTTCCATCCCTTGCGGTGCATGGACGCCGCCATGTCCAAGGCGGCAGTGGCGTCCGGATGGCCGGCGGAGCAGGCCATCAGCAGTCCGTGCCGGCCCGGGGTGTTGGCGGACGCCTCTCTGAATCCCGGGTGGTGTCGCAGGATCTTGGCGAAGGTTTCACCGTCGACCAGCAACACCCTGACCCCGTCTCCCGTGTCCACGGGGATCCGGAAGGTATGGATGCCGGCGTGAGCATGGACATAGAGGGGGCGTCTGTCCCACGGCGCGGGATGGGCCTCCCCGACCGAGAACCCTGCGTCATGGACGACACCGTCGTGATTCACGGTGTAGAACTCGCGGTCCGACGTCCGGTTCGGTGCCTTGGCCCACGCGGTGACCTTCTCGATGTCACCCCGCTGGGTCGGGAAAGATATCCCGATCAGCATCCCCGAGGCGTCGCGCAACGCCTTGGCCCGCACATCGGCGTGATCGAATCTGTATTCATTGCCATCACTGTCCACGGCGTGCAACGGGCCGCCCCGTCCATACACGGGGCGCCGCTCCCTCGACGGCATGCGCTGGACGTGCGGAGCGCCGCCGCCGCGGTGAAGCACCTTGGCCATCGCGGCGTTCCCCGCGGTCCTCCGTACCGCGCGCGCCGCCTCGGTCATGGCCGCGGTCGAGGAAACCTGCCCGGGCCGGGGTTCGACGCCGAGCGCCGTTAACGCGTTCGGGTCCGCCAACGGGCCGGCGGTCCGAGTCCGTGGGACCGTCGACCGCTCCCTCGTCGCAGACACGTCCGTACGGTCTCTCCCACGCACCTTGCCGCTCCTCGCACATGTTCTCTCGCACTGCTCCCGGCCGAACCCGAAGAGCCGGCTGCACAACGCCCCCCCTGCGTCACCCTAGTCTCGAAGTTTTACGGTGGTCCACCGACGGAGTCGGTGGACCGTTCACGTCCTGTTAGTACTGCTTAGTACTGCAACCTGCGGTGACTGATTGCCGGGTCAGGGGATGTGTCCGCGTCGTTTGTAGTGGCTGGTGCGGGCCTGGTGTTGTCGCCGTCGGCGCCAGGCCGACCAGTGCAGGATGTGCTCGACGGGCTTGGCTCGGCGGTCGGTGAGGCGGGTGTTCAGCCGGCGTATCCCGGCGAGACTGAGGTGGATGAGCTGGGAGGATCCGTTTCTGCTTTCCCGGCGTCCAGCAAGGCGGGGGAGCAGTGGGAGGAGTCGGGGTACGTCTTCACCACCCGCACGGGCCGCCAGGTCGAGCCGCGCAACGTCTACCGCTCCTTCACCCGCGTCGCCGAGTCCGCCGGCCTCTGCGTCATTCGGCTGCACGACGCCCGGCACGGCACGGGCCCGCTCCTCACGGTGGCCGGCGTCGCTCCCCGCGTCGTGATGGAGTTCCTCGCGCACTCGCAGATCAGCGTCACCATGGACGTGTACACGCATGTCGTGCAGGACACGCAGCGCGAGGCCATGAGTCACGGGGACCGGCTGCCGCGGAGGCGTCCCGGTTGCCAGTGACCGCGCTCATTGATGTCAGACGTGGATGTGGATGTCAAAAGACCTCCCCTCAACGTTGAGGGGAGGCCTCGCAAGATTTCCCATGCTGTCTCCGAAGATTCAAATATTTCGGAAGATGAAAGATCGTCGAATGGGTCCCTGAGTCCTTTCGTTAGCCAATGCTCGATGAAATCGTCATGGTTTCCTGAGCGCCTTGCACAATCTGAAAGCTTTTGGAGGCCTCCACCGCAGGACGACGGACTCCGAAGACGGCTACGCGGCCCGCGAGAACTTGGCTCACCCTCTGTTCACCGAGATCGCCACGGACCGGCAGGCGCAGGACTGCCGCGCGCTGGTGCGCGCCTGCGCCCTCGGCGCAGGGACTCTCCCGCACGAGCTGCGAGAAGAACTGACGGCGGCTCTGCGCGCCGGCGACAGCGTGGTCAGGGGAAGCCTCGTGCGTTCTTCCGATCCCGATCCCGATCCCGGAGGAACGCAACCCCTGCGGCTCCAGCGGTGTCTGTCGGCGCCGTCGGTGCTGCTGTTGGATGGGCGTCGTAGCCGCTGACGGGAACTGACCGTCATAGGTCACTTCGCAGCGCACTCGCGACGCCGGGCCTGACACGCCGCCACGTCCGCAGTATCGCCGCCCGGCACGCCTCGCACCGGCACCCGTAGACGCGGTACGTCGTGCGACGCTCTACGCGGCGCCTGCGCGGAGTCCAGTCACCCGTATGGGTGAACCGCACGCAAGATCGCTGGGAGATGTGGATTCCGTGTGGCACCCGATCATGGGAAAGGCCCCCCGTTCGAATAGAACGAGGGGCCGCACCCCTTCTGACCTGCTACGCAGTCTGTGCCCCGGCAGGATTCGAACCTGCGACACCCGCTTTAGGAGAGAGGCTGGGTGATCTGCGAGCTGAGCTGCGGCTTCGCCGGCCGAGGAAGCGGACGGCTACTCGACCGCAGGGCACCGGCGTTGACCGTGACTGACCCCTGCATCTGGCACGGCTGTGGCACGAACCTCAACCGACGACGGGCCAGCCACGATGGCGGGTGGACCCACCGGCCAGGCGCGCGTATGCCGCATTTTGCTTTACCAGCCTCAGCCATGTTGTCTGGGCACTGCGTCAACCTGACCGATCAGGCGAGTGCGCGTCTCGAATACTGCTCACGGGCACGACGGGCAATATGTAAATGAAGTCGGTCATGGCAGAGACCTATGTTGGTCGGTGTTTTGACTCGACCGCGGTTGTCCGTCTGTTGACGAAGCGCAGCTCCGATGATGACACTTCGCTTTATTTTCAGCTACAGAGTCGAATCTGCGGCATTCGTGCGAGAATTCTGCCGATCCTGCCGGAAGGCCCCATTTGAGGCGCGCCCTCTCGTCGATATCGGCAGCAGCTAGGGTGAAAAAGGTTTCAATGTGCGTTGCGTGAAAGGATCGAACTTTATTCCCTTCATCCCCTTTGAATCTGGCGACTTCACTAGAGAAGCGTGAATCGATTACTCCGTTATTGTGAACCAGTAGATTTCTGATGGCTACCGCTTCAACTGCGAAGTTCAAGTCTCCAGCATCTTCGAATATTCGAAACCCAAACTTCCCTTTGGTGTCGCGGTAAAGCTCCCGCATCCCTTTGTATGATAGGCTGCGTACTTCTGATTCTGCAGCGTGTCTTAGGAAAGCATTCATGTCGGGGTGGCGCAACACGTCTTTCAGTTTGTACTCGGAATTCGAATGGGCCAGCATGTGGGGATTCTCCGTGAAGAGTAGGCCCAGGAGTTGCGAGATGTAGGTCAGGAAGTGATCGACGCAACGCATCACGCGCAAATCATCGATGATCTCCTGATCTTTGCGCATCTCGCGTTCGTACTGGAACATTCCCTCCCGCAACGGCCTGCCGCTTTCCGATGTCTGCTCTTCGAATAGAACATCCAAAGTTTGATCCATTCGCTGGGCCAACCGGAAGATGCCACCAAAAAAGTGCAACAGCTTATGTTGGTTGGCCAAAAAACTTCGAAGCGGATCAGTTGCGGATACTGGTATAGGCCCGCACAGGAGTTTTCCTGCATGATACATCCAGTTAGGATCTCCTGGCGTATAATAAGTCACTTCTTGGCCACCCCGAGGCTGAGAGAAGCGATCGTGCTAGGTGCGGCGATTTTACACCCGATTTAGGTATGGGGCGGCTGCGTGGGTGGGGTTGGTACCTTGCTCGTGAAGTTGACCGTGATCATGGCGTTTGTGTTGGCTGGCTGTTGAGGCGGGTCGCAACGCTGACCGCATGGTGCCTTCTTGCCCTGGGTCTTGTCGGGGATCTTGGTGAGCTGGGTTCTTGCTGGCCAGGGGCGGTGGGGTCGTGACCCGAGCGGTCGTCGTTGGTCGTCATTGGCCACTGTCGAGTGGCCTCGGACGGCCCAGCTTCGGCGCACTCGGCTGACGGTCGGCGCCCTCGATGGCCTTGTCTGAACCTCAGCCAACGACAGCCAGCCACGACGGCGGGTCAGCCGACCACTCAGGCGCGCGTGTGTCTCGCTGCACCCGCACCGGCCTCAGCCACGCTGTCTGTCCGTCGATCAGAGCAAGCTACGACGGGCCGGCCTGTGACGACGGCGCCTGAGCCCTCAGCTTGGGAAGCTGCGGGCATTTGAGGACGGTTTGGACGCTGACCTGGGCAGACGGCTGTGATGCAGCCTCGTCGGGCCCAGTTGCTTTCACCGTGGTTCCCCGCTGCTCCCCGCTAGTTCTGGTGCGCCTGTGGTGCGGTGCCGTATGCGCATCCCGTCGAAGGCTCAGGGATGGGAGTCTCCGCGTCTCGTGCCATGATCCTCAGGTGCTGCAGATACCGGGATACGAAGGCGGCCCTCTGGTCGCGGGGAGCGCCTATCTGGACGACCCCTTGTTCTGGCCGGTACACCTTGGTACCTGCTTGCGCGGTGAGGATGGGCAACGAGCCGCGTTCGGTGCCGACTGGGACTCGGCCATGGAGCTGCACCGCGCACTCTCCGCCGACCATGAGTGGCCGGTGTTCAGCGTGCCCCTGCGCTCCGGCCACACCATCTACGTCGTCTACCGTAACTTCGAGGGAGACCGAGGGGTGGACTACCTGATGCACCACCCGGCTTGGCCCGCAGCGGAAACCCTCGCAGTGGACGACGGCCACTTCATGGGGCCCGGCACGGCCTGGATGGAACTGCTGTCCGCTGCTCGCCAGCCGGCACCAGAGGGCGTCGGCGATACCGACGCTCGCCTCCTGCTGCTCTTCCCGACGCTCGGCGATGCGCGGCTCCCGGACGACGCGGCGGTTCCCCTCACTGCCGCGCTTGCTGCTCTCACCTTGATCGAAGAGCCCGTCGAAGTAGCGGGGATGCTCCTGGAAAACCAGGGTCAATGGGAGCGTGCTCACTGGAGGTCAGCAGACGGCGTCTGGATCAACGACGGCGGGCACTCCTACCGAAACCCCCGCAACGCCTTCGCCCTTCCCGAAGGGCGCCTGCGGGAGATCAGCAACGCGTTGAACGCTGAGGAACAACGACAGCTCCGGGCATCCAACTGAAGCTCTGAGCTTGGGATGCTCGGGTGGTGTATGGGGAGTTGGGCTTCTCACCTGCGGGAAGAGTGGCCTGACGGCCCCGCTGCTGGCGTCTTGTTATCCCGCTGTTCCCCGTGGTTCCCCGCCCAACCTGGCACGGGTCTGGCACGGAGCCTCTGAGCCGTCGTGCTGCCTCGACTCCCGTGAGCGTCTGGCCGAGACTGCGGACGACTCCGGTCACGGTTGAAAGACCGTGGACGGTGCTGATGAGGCGGAAACGCAAACTGGTAGTCGGGTCGGAGCGCTAGTAAATTACGCGCTAAAGCATCACGCAGGGACAAATCGAACACGAGGCAACTTGTCAGTTATGTATGCGCGAAGGCCAGGATCGTTGCTCACATTATGGAGAACATAGCAGCGGTCAGGGAGGTGCGCTATCAGCTGCCTAGCCAATCTCCCCGTATCGCTGAAGGAAAACATTTGGGGGACGTACAGGTGGACTTCAGCGCACCCTTTAACTCTATTATAATCCCCTGCGGCAATGACGTTTCTAGTTAGCTGTAGACCGCAAGGGTGCCTATGATTAAGGCTTCTGGCGAGGTCAATCAACACCCACTCGTTTAATCCCTCCCTGTGGCGATAGGCAAGCTCTATGTAGCCGTTACACTGGCGCCGGAAAGACTTGAGTGCCGCCGCACCTCCTTGACCGGTGATCGCGTCCAGATCCAAGGGCCCGAACTTCTGGCCGGTGTAGAGGATGTACAAACAACCTTTCCGCGTTTTCAGCGACAGGCTCTCTGATCGTCCGTGAGCAAAGGCGTTCAAGGCCACCTCGTAAACGAAAAAAAAGGTGGAGTCGTGTATTTCCCGGCCCCATGCTCGACTTGCGCCAATGTCCTCAAAGAAATCCAGCACAAGCTGGCGGGGATCACCATCTGGTATGACTATGTCGTGATCGACAAGGAGGCTCGGCGCCTGCTCCCGGGTGGGGCGTCCAACGCGGAGGCGAGCATTGCGTTCGGCACTTCTTTTCCATGCCGAAAGAAGCCTCACCGGGTAGCGATCCTCGTTATCGTCTATGAGTTTGGCGTGATTTCCGCATAGCCATATTCCGTTATCGTATGCAGCTCGCTGTTGTGGGGATAACTCCTTGTTGTAGCGCGGCCCTCCTTTCGCGGCTGCGGTTATGTGTGCACCCACTCCGATATTACTCACTCCACTCCTTCGAGAGTCCGATGGGCCGATGGTAGCCATATCGCATGATGGGGCAGAGCATCTGAAGGCAACCCGCTTAGCTAGTTCTTCCAGGGTCTTCGCGTTGAAGTCGTCCCGTTCGCTCATAATGTCTCCTTCCAGGTGTTGCGTAGTTCTTGCAGGTACTGAACAGGGAGTTGCAGTGTCTTTGGTAGGTAGCCAGGCTGAGGCGTTACCTGGGGTGGCGGGGAGAGAACGTAGGGAACCCCTGGCGAGCCGCTCTTTTTGCTTCCATCCCGTCCGCCGTCGACCCACACACCGTGGAGCGGACGCGGCCCAGGGTGTCAAGGTGGAGCGCGCCACTGTACGAACGACCTTGACGCCCTGGGCCGCGTCCGCTCGGCTTTGCCTGGGTCGGCGGTGGACGGGATGGAAGCTCCTCGCGCACCCCTACGGGCCCGCTGTCGGCGACGGTGCCCCCTCCATCCCGGTGCCGGCCGATCCCCCGCCGGAGGCATCCGTCGTGACCTCGACCGCTCACCGCGGAGTATCCGTCTCACGGTTCTCGACTCATCCGTCTGAGCGCGGCTCGGACGCCGGCCGGGCTGGAGCGGGGCGGAGACAGGAGCGCAGGCCCGGCCGGGGGCCGGGCCGCGCGCGGGGAGCGGAGCGAGCCGCCTTGAACCAGTAGAGAAAGTTGTAACTCAGTCGGCGATGGGTGGAGGGGAGGAAGGGGCTTGGGAGCTGAGGCCGGCTATGGGACGCAGGTCGAAGTGCTTGGGGGCCTGCTGGAGGCTTTCGGTGATGCGGCCGTGGTTCTCTATCTCCCGGTGGGCGCTGGCACTGCGGGACCAGGTCGTCGAGAAGGGCGGCACCCCGCATCCGCCGCCGCAGGACGTGGAGGACTACTACCGAACTGGAGTGTGAGAACGCCCCCGTCGTCTGCCCTTCGGGGCGGGCGGCGGGGGCCTTTCGTCATGTCTGCGCTCAGCTGGTGGCCAGCACCGGCCGGGCCTCGGTCCACAGCGCCTCGACGTGCTCCGCGAACCGGTCGAACAGCCCTCCTTCACCCCGGCGCCGCAGGTGCAGCAGCGGCGAGTCGTGCCCCAGCAGGTTGGCCAGGTGCGGCGTCACCAGCATCTCGTCGTCGAACCGGAACACCGACAGGGCGATGTGCCCGTCAGACAGGCGCGCCTCGACGCCGTCCCCCTCGATCCTGCTCAGGGCGTCCAGCGTGATCTGAATCCGCGTGGACACGGTGAGCGGGACTGCTTCGATCTCCTCCCGCCGGCGCGTCACCTCGGACTCGGGATCGCCGACGAGGAACCGGACCGTGCAGCCCGCCGCAACCTTGGCCGCGAGCCGCTCGCCGACACGCGGCTGTTCCTGCCAGATGAAGTAGTTGGTGTACCCCGCATAGGTGATCTCTCGCGCCGCGTCGTCGAGGAGCCGCGACCACACGGCGGCCGGGCAGGCGTTGCGATACGGGTATGTCGCCACGATCTCCCGGTCGGGGCCCGTCTTCACTGCGCTTCGGATCTTCGGCCATAACACGTCTGCGTCCACTCCTAACGCCTCAGCCACGTCCTCCCGCGTCTGCGGGTGGGGGACGCGGACAGGGTCCGTGATCCAGCGGTCCACCGTCTTGCTGCTCACTCCGACTCTACGGGCGAGACGGGACCGGCTGATTCCGGCGGCGTCAATAGCGCGCTGAAGCTCCAGATTCAAGGCTTCCCCCCAGGACACTTAGGCCATTCAGGACGGTAGCGCGTGGCGTCCCGAATGACCCCCGTCTGGCAGTACAACCGTCCTTTTGGGGCGTCCACGATGACGGGCACCAGCAACCCCCTTACATGGGAGGCAGCAGTGGCCATCACCCTCACCCGCCCCGCGCCGGAGACGGTCGCCGAGCGGGCCCGCGAGATCCACACCGCATGGATGGCGGACCCGGAGATGCCCGCCGTCCTCGACGGCTGCAAGAAGTACTCCTCGGACTGGACCGACGACTACGGCCAGGTCCTCATCCCCGAGTACAACGTCGAGCGCGACGCTCCGCCGCTCATCAACGACGCCCTGCGCGTCATGGCGCTGAAGAGCGCGGTGTACGAGATGACCGACGGCGACGAGCTGGCGGCCGAACTGCCGGTCCCGGTACCGGTCGACACCGCGGTGCACGCGCTGTGCGCCCAGTTCACCGCTCTGTCCCGGGTGCAGCAGCGGACCGGCCGCCTGTTCGTGCACTCCACCGTCCGCGAGCACGAGGCCGGCCGGGCCTGGCGGCTCGGCGATTACACCCACCAGGCGTACCGCAGCACGTTCGGCCCGGTCGACAGCCGGTACTGGATCGACGAGCCGGAGGCCGAGCGGCGCCGCCAGATCCTCGACGGCCTGTACGCCGGGATCGGGATCACCGAGCGCGGGATGGCCTCCACCATCGACTACGCCGCGGCGTAGCCGACTCGCCTGCGGGCGGCCCCGTCTCCAGCGGCTTGGGAGGCGGGGCCTGCCTGTCCGGCCGGAGCCCGATCTTGTCCGGGTGGACGCAGGCCGGGACGCGCCCGTCCAGCGTGTAGCGCCGTCCGTCGACGCTGTTGAATGGCGCCTCCCAGGTCGGCCGGTCGTAGATGACGAAGGCCTCCCGGGGGAACCGCAGCGACGGGCAGATTCCGCACACCGGCCGGTCGTCGTGGTCGGAGTCAGGGTCGATGTACGGCTGCTGCGCGGCGGCGTCGTCCATGCCGGGAGGGTAGCGGTCCGCCATGCCAGTTCCAGGGCGTCACGTCAGGGGTCAGTTGTTCGGCAGGTCATCCGCCACGAAGGTGCCGATGCCTGTTTCACCGCGCACCCATCCTTCGCGGCGCAGGTAGGCCAGGGCCTTCTGGCTGGTCGACGAAGCCACACCCAGCTCAGTGGCCAGTTCCAGCGTGGACGGGACGCGGGACCCGGGCGGGTACGTACCGTCCTTGATCCGCGCGATCACCACCTGCGCGACCTGCCGCCACACGGCCCGCGTCCGGTCAAGATCCTCACCCATATTGGCGACCGTAAGTAGCCGCACCATGCCGCGCGACCGCAGGAGCCCTCGGCAAGGCGCGGTAAGGCGCGGTATGGTCCGTGTCACAAAGAGCCCCCGCGGCCGCGCGAACGGCCCGGGGGGACGGCCACCGCTACCTCAGGAGCAGTGACGTATGGAGCGTAGAACACCGGCGCCCACCCCGACAGCCCTTCAGTGCGCCACCTGTGCGCGCCACCAGGCGGCTGCCGCACAGGCCGAGGAGCGGCGCGACTACTCGCGTGCGAGCGACGAGCGCGTGCTGCTCGCCCGGCACCAGCAGAGCGCGCACGGGGACGCCCGGTGACCGCGGAGCCGATGCGGCTGATGACGATGCGCGTCACCCGCATCCGCGACGGCAAGGTCATCGAGGAGCGGCCCGAGGTCGAGATCACGTCCAGCAGCAAGCTGGACCCCGACCTCACGTCTGCGTGGCCCCCGTGTCGGTGCCCGCGGCACCGCGACCTCACCTGACCCCTGCCGGCGCTGCTACGCCGATGGCGGCGCCAGTGGGAAGGGCGGCCGCTCCCGCTACCCCGTCAGGGGCGGCCGTCACCCAGCAACTCGGACAGAGGGACATCGAGGACCCAGGCGATGCGGAGCAGCGTGCTGCCTCTCCAGTCCTCGCCGGCTTCGACGCGCTGGTAGGTCCAGCGCTGAATCCCGGCCGCGAGCCACACGTCGTCCTGGCTGAGGTTCTGCCGGAGCCGCTCGGCACGGACGCGCGGCGTACTCGCCCTACGCCTCACGACGTGCCGGGCGCTACAGGGTTGGTGGCCCCTCCAGGTAGCGGCCCGGCACGGGTACCTTCGTCCTCCCGTGTGGAGGCGGGGGTTGCTCATTCCTGTACCCGCCTGCGCAAACGGCATGATCGTTTAGGCGATTTTTAGGCGACGGGACGCCGTGCCGAGGGTGTGTCGAGGGTGTATTCAGACTGTCGGCAGACTGCACGGACGACACATAAGGAAGGCCCCGGATGCTCGCTGACTTGCGAGTTCCGGGGCCTAATCCTGATCAACTGCTGTGCCCCCGGCAGGATTCGAACCTGCGACACCCGCTTTAGGAGAGCGGTGCTCTATCCCCTGAGCTACGAAGGCCTGGGCTGCTGCTGCGGGCAGCCCAGGACAGGGTATCGGATGGGGGCGGGCCCAGGGCAGGGGCTCTGGCTCTGCGGTGCGGCGCAGGGGTCAGACCGGCGGCACCGTCCGGAAGCGGCCCGCCGCCCGCAGGTCGGCCTCGATCGCGGTGGCCGTTTCACGCAGGGCGGGGAGGAGTTCCTCGACGCAGGACTCGGGGGTGCGGCGGGCCGCGTGGAGGGTGACGTCGATCGCGGCGACCGTGTGGCCGGCGCGGTCGCGCACCGGTACCGCGAGGGAGCGCAGGCCCGCTTCCAACTCGCCGTCGGTGAGGGCGTAGCCCTGGGGGGCGTCGGCGAGGAGGACGCGGCCGAGGGCGGTCGCGGGGGCCGGGAGGCGGGTGCCGACGGTGATGTGGGCGCTCAGGACGCGGCTGGTGGCGGCGCGGGCCGTGTACTGGATCTCCTTGCCGGAGTCGGACAGGACGGCCATGGACGTCGATTCGTGGACGCGGGCGGCGAGCGCCTCCAGGTGGGGCCGGGCGATCTGGGGGAGGGAGAGGCGGGAGAGGGGAGGGAAGCCGAGGGAGAGGGTCCGGGGGGTGAGGGTGACGGTGCGGTCCGTGGCCGACGAAGGGGTGATCAGGCCCGCGTACTCGTGGGTGATCAGGGCGCGGCGGGCCGTCGCCCGGGACAGGCCCGTCGCCTTCGCCACGTCCGTGAGGGTCAGCGCGGAGCGGCCCTCGCCGAACGCGGTCAGTACGGTCAGGCCGCGGGCCAGGGACTCCACGAAGCCTCGGCCCAGTTCCTGTTTGGACGCGCCGGTCCATACCGCCAGGCCGGCCGGGACCGGGCCCGGCTCCGGCGGTGGGGCGGTGCGCAGGGTGTCCTCCATCGACGACACCGCCGACAGCAGGGCCGGCAGCAGGTCGTCGCGCAGGCCCGCGGCGGTGTGCCGGCTGGTGTGGCTGACCACGCTCGCCACACAGGCCACCCGGCCGGTACGGGGGTCCCGTACCGGTGCCGAGACCGCGACCAGGCCCGGTTCGATCAACTGGTCGTCCAGCGCCCAGCCGTCGGCCGCCGCCCGGGCCGTACGGCGGGTGAAGTCCTCGTCGGGGGTGGGGTGGGGGAGGGGCGGGACCGCCGGGAAGGCGGTGTCGTGCGGGTCGCTCGCGCGGCGGGTGTGCCAGTGGTGCCAGTCGGCAGACGTCCATTCCGCCGCGAACAGGGGGCCCGGCGCGGTGCGTTCGGCCGGAAGCAGGTCGCCGATGCGGAAGCTGAGGGACATCGCGCGGCGGCGGGTGGCCTGGTGGATGAAGCGGATGGCGTCGCGGTCGGCGACGGCCAGGGAGACGGACTCGTCCAGTTCGTCGGCGAGGGCGTCGGCTCGCCGGGAGAGCAGGGCGGGCAGGCGCAGGGCGGCCAGGTAGGCGTTGCCCAGTTCGGCCAGGCGCGGGGCCAGGGCCACGTCGCGGCCGTCCAGGCGGACGTAGCCCATGCGGGCCAGGGTGGCGGTGACGCGGTCGACGGTGGAGCGGGCGAGGCCGGTGGCGCGTTCCAGGGCGCTGAGGCTGAGGGTGCCGTCCGCCTCGGTGAGCTCGCGCAGTACGGCGATCCCGCGCAGCAGCGGGGTGACCGCCTCCGCCGGTTCGGCCGGTCCGGACGGTCCGGCCGGGTCGGCGGCGGGGGTGCCGTGCGTGGCGTTCGTGGTCCTGGCGGGCATCGGGTCTCCGGTACGGCGGTCTGGGCAGGCCTACCGTATGCCGCCCGCCGTACGGCGTCCCCGGCGTCCGCTCTCAGCGTCGCGTCACCCGTACCCGGTGGTCGCCCTTGAGGTCCGCGCCCGCCACCGTGACCTTCACCCCGTGGCGCGGGTCCTCGAACGTCTCGCCGGGGGTGAACGTCGCGTCCGAGAGTTCGGCGTGGACGTTGGGGCTGCGGGTGCAGCCGCCGCTGTCCCGGCGGGAGTCGTACACCTCGACCGGGCCCATGCCGGTGTCCACGTCGGCGTCGACCTTGTAGATCAGGACGCCCGGCCGGCACACCGACTCGTCGTTGCCCTCGCGGGTGCGCAGTTCGACGGCGTAGCCCGAGCGGGCGTCCAGGGGGACGAAGACCAGTTTGGTGCCGCCCGCGCGGGCCAGCGGGGTGAGCGTGTACTCCCGGGTGCCCGGCGCCGACGCGCAGTGCACCTGGGCGGCGTCCAGCCAGCCCAGCTTCCACTTGTGCCAGCCGACCAGGTCGTTGTTGGCGCCCCAGTCCTCGCTCATGATGTCCCAGTGGCCGACCGCGCCGCCGCCCTCCTGGGTGTAGAGGTCGGGCAGGCCGAAGACGTGGCCGTTCTCGTGGGGGAGGACGCGGTAGCCGGTCCTGCCGTAGGAGCCGGAGCCGTCGTCCTGGCGGGAGTAGACGAAGGACGCGTTGGCGACCGGGACGCCGTCGGCGACGGGGGCCTCCTGGTTGCCGGCGAAGGTGACGGACAGGACGGTGTCCAGGGCGGAGGGGCCCGCGTTGGGGGTGACCAGGACGTTCAGGAGGTCGTAGGCGCGGAAGTCGACCCGGGGGTCGGCCGTCGCCACGATGTCCTCGACCAGGTCGCGGTAGGCGGGGTCGAAGGGGGCGCCGCGTTCTATGCCGTACTCGGCGAACGGTTTCGGCATGCGCAGCCAGTCGCGGACCGGGGCCTCGGGGCGGTAGTCGAGACGGCCGTAGGAGCTGGTGCGGAACCACTGGCGGGTCTGCGGGAAGAACTCCGCGTAGCGGTCGAGGGCCTTGCCCTGCCCGGGGGCGTCGGAGAAGTCGACCATCAGGTTGAGGGCGCGGACGGTGCCGGTGGAGCGGGAGTAGCCGGGGGCGGTCGGCACGCCCTCCGACATCTGGATCCCGGGCCCGCCGGTGATCATGCAGGGGCCGTGCGCGGAGGAGCGGGAGAGGGAGGCCGGGGCGGCGCCGGCGGCGGACGGGCCCGGCGGGAGGGGGCCGGTGCCGGCGGAGGTGCTGACGGCCAGGGTCAGGGCGGTGACGGACAGGAGGGCGGCCACGCGGCGGGGGCGTATCCGACGGCGCTGCGGCTGCATCCAGTCCTCCCGGGGCACGGCAGCCGCCGGTCTCCGGCTGCACCCTTTGGCCCACCCTGTGCCGGGGGAGGCGGGGGCGCGCGCTGGAGGAGACCGATCGTGGGTTTCCCGCCGGTAGGGGGTGGGGGGGCGGGGGTGGGAGGGCAGTAGAGACCAGTTCCGGGGGGTTGGGGGCGGGCCGCGGTGGGGGAGTGGGGCGGGGCGGGAGCGGATCGGCCGTGTGACGCAGGTCACGACATATTCCCGTGGGCGGGGAAATAACCGGGGATCGTTTCCCCGTTTAGACCTGTGTCCGCGCGAAACGGGGACTGGCTCCCCGGTTCGCTACCGAGCACTCGCCACGAGTGTCAGCCACACGCCACGAAGGAGTACGCCGTGCAGACCGCGACCCCCGCGCAGCGCAAGGTGGCCCGGCCGCGCGCCGACGCCCTGCGCAACCGGGAGCGGATCCTCACCGCCGCTCAGGAGATGTTCGTCGAGCACGGCCCCGATGTGCCGCTCGACGAGGTCGCCCGCCGGGCCGGTGTCGGCAATGCCACGGTGTACCGCAACTTCCCCGACCGCGACGCCCTCGTCCGCGAGGTCGTCTGCTCGGTCATGGACCGCATGGCGGGGGCGGCCGAGGTCGCGCTCGCCCGGGGCGGCGATGCCTTCGAGGCGCTGGAGCGCTTCGTGCACGTCGCCGCCGACCAGCGGATCAGCGCCCTGTGCCCGATGGTCTCCGCCACGTTCGACCGGTACCACCCCGACCTGGAAGCGGCTCGCCGACGGGTCGAGGGGCTCGTCGGCCAGATGATGGACCGGGCCAGGGCGGCCGGTCAGCTACGGGGCGACGTGGGCGTCGGCGACCTGCTGGTGGCCGTGGCCCAGCTCAGCCGGCCGCCGGCCGGTACGCGGTGCCTGGGCGGCGACCGCTTCACCCACCGTCATCTCCAGCTGTTCCTGGACGGGTTGCGGGCTCCGGCCCGCTCCGCCCTGCCGGGCACGGCCATCACCGTGGAGGATCTGCGCCGGCCCTGCGAATAGTCCCGTACGCGTCGCCTCATCCGTCCGAGTACTTCCGCACTTCCGTCCGAGAGCACCTCTGACCGGTCCGACGTCCGGTGCCGAACCCGGTCCGGGCGCCGGCTCCGAAGGCCGGCCGGCCGGCCGTGAGCGTGGACGGGCCGTGATCCGGCCCTGCCCGCTGCCGCCCCGGCGTTTCTGATCAGCGTCGACACCGGTGTCGATGTCACCGTCGGTGTCGTCACCGACTCAGTCTTTCCGTATTCGTTCCGCTTCCGTTCCGCTTTCCGTTCCGTTTTCTGTTCCGTTTTCTGTTCCGCTCCGTTCCGTTTTTTCCGTCACGACGTCCCGAAGTGGGTACCTCCATGTCCGAAGCAGCCGTCAAGGCTCCCGGCGTCCCCGACGCCAATCGCTGGAAAGCGCTGGTCTTCATCGCGCTCGCCCAGCTGATGGTCGTTCTCGACTCGACCATCGTGAACATCGCCCTGCCCTCCGCCCAGCAGGACCTCGGCATCTCCGACGGCAACCGGCAGTGGGTCGTCACGGCCTACGCGCTCGCCTTCGGCGGACTGCTGCTGTTCGGCGGCCGGATAGCCGACCTGTGGGGCCGCAAGCGCACCTTCGTCGTCGGGCTGATCGGCTTCGCGCTGGCCTCCGCGCTGGGTGGCGCCGCCACCAACGAGGCGATGATGTTCGGCGCCCGCGCCCTCCAGGGTGCCTTCGGCGCGCTGCTCGCGCCCGCCGCGCTCTCCCTGCTCGCCGTGACCTTCACGGACGCCAAGGAGCGCGCCAAGGCGTTCGGCATCTACGGTGCCATCGCCGGTGGTGGCGCGGCCGTCGGTCTGATCCTCGGCGGGTTCCTCACCGAGTACCTCGACTGGCGCTGGACGTTCTTCGTCAACATCCCGTTCGCGGTGGTCGCCGCGGCCGGTGCCTGGTTCGTCGTCCACGAGCCGGCGGGCAGCCGCAACCGCGCGGCGCTCGACGTCCCCGGCGTCATCCTGTCCACCCTGGGCCTGGTCGCCCTGGTCTACGGCTTCACCCGCGCCGAGTCCGAGGGCTGGAGCGAGGCCACGACGGTCGGCATGTTCGTCGCCGCCGCCGTCCTGCTGGTCGCCTTCGTGCTCGTCGAGTCCAAGGTGAAGGCCCCGCTGCTGCCGCTGCGCGTGGTCGCCGACCGCACCCGCGGCGGCATCTACCTCTCCCTCGGCCTCGCCATCATCGGCATGTTCGGCCTGTTCCTCTTCCTCACCTACTACCTTCAGATCGTCAAGGGCTACTCGCCGGTCAAGACCGGCTTCGCCTTCATGCCGATGGTCGTGGGCATGATCACGGGCTCCACCCAGATCGGCACCCGTCTGATGACCCGGGTCGCGCCCCGGTTCCTGATGGGCCCTGGCTTCCTGGTCGGCGCGGTCGGCATGCTGCTGCTGACCCAGCTGGAGATCGACACGTCCTACGCCGCGGTGCTGCTGCCCGGCATGCTGCTCCTGGGCCTCGGCATGGGTACGGCATTCATGCCGGCCATGTCCATGGCCACCCAGGGCGTGCGGCCGCAGGACGCCGGTGTCGCCTCCGCGATGGTCAACACCTCCCAGCAGGTGGGCGGCGCGATCGGTACGGCCCTGCTGAACACGATCGCCGCCTCGGCCACCACCACCTACGTCGCCGACCACATCGGCGGCGCCTCCGGCCGGGCCCAGCAGCAGCTGGTCCAGCTCCAGGGGCAGGTGCAGGGGTACACCAGCGCGATCTGGTTCGCCGTCGGCATCCTGGTCGCGGCGGGCGTGATCGCCCTGACCTTCGTCAACGCGGGCCGTCCGGGTGGCGGCGCGGTCGCCGCCTCCGGCGAGGGCGCCGAGGACGAACTGCCGGTGCCGGTCATCGCCCACTGACACCTGGACGCCGTACCCCTTCGGGCACCACCCGGCACCACCCGTGCGTACGGGGAGGGGACGCCTCGTACGCACGGTCCCGGCGGACCTGTCCCGGCCGCGCGCTCAGCGCAGCCAGGGCAGGTCCGCGCCCGCTTCGGCGGGCTGGAGTCCCTCGGCGACGATCCGCATGATCTCGCCGAGGGACTCCTGCTGTTCGGGGGTGAGCCGGTCGAACACGGCCTGGCGGACGGCGGCCACGTGCCCCGGCGCGGTCCGCTCCAGCACCGCGTACCCCTCGTCGGTGAGCACCGCGAACTGGCCCCGCTTGTCGGAGGGGCAGTCCTCGCGGCGCACCCAGCCGTTCTTCTCCAGCCGCGCCACCGCGTGCGAGAGCCGGGACCGCGTGATCTTCGCGGACCGGGCCAGCTCCGTCATCCGCAGCCGCCGGCGCGGCGACTCGCCGAGCTTGACGAGCAGCCCGTAGTACACGTGCGGCATCCCCGCGTCCCGCTGGAGCTGGCGGTCGAGATGGTCCTCCAGGAGGGTGGCCGCCTCGATGTACGAACGCCAGACGAGCTGCTCTCCGGGGCTGAGCCAGCGCGGTGCGCCGGCGGATGCGGGGGTGGATGCCGTGTTCATGGGTCCACTGTACGAGCCTGCTTCTTGAAGGTTAAACAAATGGAGCGTACTGTTCTCCGTGAACAAGCTTGATACTTCAAGTATGTGTGAGGGAGCCGCCGCCATGACCGCCGCCACCCGGGAGCGCATGCCCGCCCTCTACCTCAGCCACGGCGCCCCGCCCCTCGCCGACGACCCCGTCTGGCCCGGCCAGCTGGCCGCCTGGTCCGCCGCGCTGCCGCGCCCGAAGGCGATCCTGGTCGTCTCCGCCCACTGGGAGGAGGCCCCGCTCGCCCTCGGCGCGGTCGAGACCGTCCCCCTCGTCTACGACTTCTGGGGCTTCCCCGAGCACTACTACCAGGTGCGTTACGCCGCTCCGGGTGCCCCCGCGCTCGCCGAGTCCGTCCGCAAGCTGCTGCGCGCCCCCGGCACGCCCGTGCAGGACGTCCCGGACCGGGGCCTGGACCACGGCGCCTACGTCCCGCTCGTCGAGATGTACCCGGACGCCGACCTGCCCGTCCTCCAGGTCTCCCTGCCGACCCTCGACCCGGCCCGGCTGATGGAGATCGGGCGGCGGCTGGCGCCCCTGCGCGACGAGGGCGTGCTGATCCTCGGCTCCGGGTTCTTCACCCACAACCTGGCCGCCCTGCGGCAGGCCGGTACCCCGGCCTGGTCCGCCGAGTTCGACGACTGGGGGCGGCGCGCGCTGGACGCCGGTGACGTGGACGCCCTGCTCGACTTTGGGCACAAGTCCCCGGCGGGCCGGCTCGCCCACCCGCGCACCGAGCACTTCGCCCCGCTGTTTGTGACGCTGGGCGCGGCGGACGCGGCCGGCGAGCTGGACACCCAGCGGTCGGTGATCGACGGGTTCTGGATGGGGCTGGCGAAGCGGTCGGTTCAGTTCGGCTGACCGGCCGGCCCCTGGAGCTCCTTCTCGTACCAGGCGACGTCCCAGTACCGCCCGAACTTGCGGCCCACCTCCCGGTACGTGCCGACGTACCGGAAGCCGAAGCGTTCGTGCAGCCGGACCGAGGCCTCGTTGGGCTGGGCGATGCCCGCGTAGGCGCGGTGCAGGTCCTCGCCGGCCAGGGTCGCGAAGAGGCTCTCGTAGAGCAGGGTGCCGATGCCCCGGCGGCCGGCCCCCGGCGCCACGTACACCGTGGTCTCCACGGAGGTGGCGTACGCGGGCTTGGGGCGCAGGGGGCTCGATGTGGCGTACCCCAGGATCCGCTGTGCGTCCGTGCCCGGGTCCGTGTCCGTGTCCGTGTCCGTGGCAACCATCAGGCGATGCGGTCCGTCTACAGGGTGGGAGAGCAGCCACGGGCGGCGCTCCTGCGGGGTGAAGACCCGGGTGTCGAAGGTGACGGCCGTCTCACTCACGTAGTGGTTGTAGAGATCGGTGAGGGCTCCGAGGTCCCCCTCGACCCCCGGCCTGACCTGGACCTCAGCACCCTCTGACGGCATCACGCCTCCTCGTGTGGCGGCACAGGGTACTGCATGATCAGAAAAATGGGGTGACGGGTTGGGAATTCTGTCCGGATTCCAGTCGTTGTTTCCATCGGATGCAGGGCACCCGACCAGAGTCCGGAAGCACCACCGAGCCGGCCCGGGAGGGCGCCCGGAGTCCTGAACCACCCGCTGACACCATCATCGCAAGGGAGCACGCATGGCAACCCGTGCCGTCGCCCGTCGTAAGTCCGCCAACGGCGAGACGAGCGACGCGGCAACCAGCGTCCGCGCCAACGGCGGCGAGCTCGCCGACCGCGATCTGGTCGGCATGTACCTCGACGAGATCGCGCGTACACCGCTGCTCGACGCCGCCAAGGAGGTCGAGCTGTCCCAGACCATCGAAGCGGGTGTGTTCGCACGACAGGTTCTTGAAGGCTACGAGGAGACCGGGGCGGACGCCAGTCGTGAGGAGCTCCAGGCGCTGGTCGACGAG
The DNA here is from genome assembly GCF_044768905.1 of Streptomyces sp. NPDC090994. NCBI lineage: Bacteria > Bacillati > Actinomycetota > Actinomycetes > Kitasatosporales > Streptomycetaceae > Streptomyces > Streptomyces sp. NPDC090994. The sequence goes on along the minus strand of NZ_JBIVWS010000004.1, from coordinate 230,837 downwards.
GGCGAGCGGGCGAAGGACGTCTTCATCCGGTCCAACCTCCGCCTGGTCGTCGCCGTCGCCCGCCGCTACCCGCGCAGCGGTCTGCCGCTCCTCGACCTGATCCAGGAGGGCAACGCCGGCCTGGTCCGCGCGGTGGAGAAGTTCGACTACCGCAAGGGCTTCAAGTTCTCCACGTACGCCACGTGGTGGATCCGGCAGGCCATCACCCGGTCGATCGCCGACCAGTCCCGCACCATCCGGCTCCCCGTCCACCTGGTGGAGGAGCTGGGCCGCATCCGCCGCGTGCAGCGCGAGTTCGCCCGGGAGCACGGCCGCGAGCCGGAGCACGCCGAGATCGCCGCCGAGCTGGGCTCCACGCCGGAGCGCGTCACCGACGTGCTCGACTGGGCCCGCGACCCGGTCTCGCTGAACATGCCGGTGGACGACGAGGGCGAGACCCAGTTCGGCGACCTGCTGGAGGACTCCTCCGCCGTGTCGCCCGAGCAGTCCGTGATGACCCTGCTGCGCAGCGAGGAACTGGACGACCTGATCGGCCGCCTCGACCCGCGCACGGCCTCCATCATCAAGATGCGGTACGGCATCGAGGACGGCCGGGAGCGTACGCTGACCGAGGTCGGCAAGGAGCACGGGCTCACCCGTGAGCGGATCCGGCAGATCGAGAAGCACGCGCTGCTGGAGCTGAAGAAGCTGGCCCGTGACACCGGCTTCGAGGCAGCGGCGTAGACCCGGCGTACGCCGGGTGTGCGAGGCCGCGCGAAGGCGGCGAAGATGGCCGTGTAACGCTGCTTCAAACGACAGGTCCTGGGAACAAGCATTCAGGGACCAGTAGTTCGGACGCGGTATGTACCCGGTACGCACCCTGTACGTACCCGGTACGTACCCAGTTCGTGCCTATCGGTCCAGACCTTTGGGTCAGGACCGAGGGCCGGTCCTCCGGCCCCCGAGACCACGTCCCGCCGCACTCCCCCCGGCGCCGGGACGTCCCCAGCCGGGCTCGGCGCTCTCCCCCCGGGCGTCCGAGCCCGGCTCTTCGCTGTCCCGGCCCGCCAAACACGCCTGGAAGGCGGGGCACCCCGGACCTGAACCCCGGGGTGGCCCGCCGGATGGCAGATTCTGCCACAGAGGCATAAATTGACGAAGGTGAGCAGCACCACCTCCGATCCCCGCCGGCCCGCCGACCCCGTTCCGGCCGCCGTTCCCGCCCCCGGCGCGGGGGCCACCCTGTCGCTGACCGAGCGGCGCAAGGCCGAGACGCGGATGGAGATCGCGCGGGCCGCCGCCCGGCTCTTCGTACGGCAGGGGCTGCGCGCCACCCGCGCCGAGGACATCGCCCTGGCCGCCGGGGTCGCGCCGCGCACCTTCTACCGCTACTTCGCCACCAAGGAGGAGGCCGTGGCCCCGCTCTACGCGGCGGGCGCCCAGCTCTGGGCGGAGGCGGTCCGGGACGCCCCCGCGGAACTGTCCCCGCCCGAGGCCCTCGACCACGCGACCCGGCACATGCTGACGCCCGGCGCCGAGGTGTCGGCCGCCTCCTGGGAGTGGACGCGCGCGCTGATCCGGCTGGCCGGGACCAGCCCGGCCCTGCGGAAGGTGTGGGCGGAGGTCTGCCACACCTCCGAATGCCCCCTCGCCCAGGTGCTGGCCGTCCGCGTGGCCCGCGGCGACGACAACGTTGCCGCGCGTCTGGTGGCCTCCCACCGGCTGAGGTTCCCGGCCGCCGTGGCCGTGGCGGCCCTACGGGTGGCCGTGGAGCAGTGGGCCGCCGACGAACAGCCGGGGAACGCCGGCCGCAGCCCCCTCGCCGTGGCGCTGCGCCATCTGGAGACGCTGCACGGCTTCCCGTGGGAGACGCTCACCGACACGGCCGGCTGAGCGGGGGAGGGGCGGGCGGACGGGAATCGTTGCCGGTGGTGGGGGTGCCGGTGATGCCGTGGTGGTGGGTGGCCGGTGGTCGGGGGCCGGTGGTGCGGGTGGCAGGGGTGACGGGGATGGCGCGGGTGACGGGGGTGGTGCGGGTGGTGGGGTGGGAGGCAGTCATGCCTGTTCATGTCCGAGCATGCCCGAACGTGCCCGAACCTGTTTACTTTCCAGGCCACCGGACATAACCTTCCCTCCGAAACCACACGTTCGGGCAGGACCGGAGGCAGACGGACATGTACGCACCGGAGCGGCAGCAGGAGATCCTCCGGCTCGCCCGGGACGGCGGCCGGGTGGACGTGGTGTCGCTGGCGGAGGAGTTCCAGGTGACGGCGGAGACCATCCGCCGGGACCTGAAGGCCCTGGACCGGGCCGGACTGCTCCGCCGGGTGCACGGCGGCGCGATCCCCGCCGGACGCCTCGACTTCGAACCGGACCTCGCCGAGCGCGAGACCACCGCCGCCGACGAGAAGGACCGCATCGCCAAGGCCGCCCTCGCGGAACTGCCGGCCGACGGCACCGTGATCCTGGACGCCGGCTCCACGGTGGCCCGGCTGGCCGCCGCCGTACCGTCCGAGGCGTCGCTCACCGTCGTCACGCACAGCCTGCCGACCGCCGCCCGCCTCGCCGACCACCCCGGCATCCAGCTCCACCTGGTCGGCGGACGCGTCCGGCACCGCACCCGCGCCGCCGTCGACGCCTGGGCGCTGCGCGCGTACGGCGAGATCCGCGCCGACGTCGCCCTGGTCGCCGCCAACGGCTTCTCCGCCGAGCACGGCCTGACCACCCCCGACCTCGCCGAGGCAGCCGTCAAGCGGGCCGCCGTCGCCGCCGCCCGCCGCGTGGTGCTGCTCGCCGACTCCACCAAGTACGGGCAGGAGCACTTTGCCCGCTTCGGCGGCCTGCCGGACGTGGACCTGCTGATCACCGACAGCGGGCTGAGCCCGGACGACGCCGCCGCCATCGAGCGCGGCGGCACGGAAGTGGTACGCGCATGATCCTCACCGTCACCCCCAACCCGTCCCTGGACCGCACCTACGAGGTCCCCTCCCTCGACCGGGGCGAGGTCGTCCGCGCCACCGGCGAACGCGTCGACCCCGGCGGCAAGGGCGTCAACGTCTCCCGCGCGGTCACCGCTGCCGGCCGCCGCACCGTCGCCGTCCTGCCGCTCGGCGGGGCACCCGGCGCCCTCGTCGCCGACCTGTTGCACGCGCAGGGCATCGAGGTCGCCGCCGTACCGGTCGCCGGGGCCACCCGCTCCAACATCGCCCTCGCCGAGGCGGACGGCGTCCTCACCAAGATCAACGCGCCCGGCCCCGAACTCACGGACGCCGAACGCGAACTTCTCCTGGAGACCATACGGCGCCAGTCCCGCGACGCCGACTGGATCGCCTGCTGCGGCAGCCTGCCGCGCGGCCTCTCCCCCTCCTGGTACGCCGAACTGGTCGCCCGCGCCCACACCGCCGGCGTCCGGATCGCCCTGGACACCTCCGGACCGGCGCTGCTGCGCGCCCTGCCCGAGCGGCCCGACGTGGTCAAGCCCAACGCCGGGGAACTGTCCCAGGCCGTCGGCCGCCCGCTGGCCACCGTCGGGGACGCGGTCGAGGCCGCCGAGGAACTGCGCGGGCTGGGCGCCCGGGCGGTCCTGGCGAGCCTCGGCGCCGACGGCCAGCTGCTCGTGTCCGAGGCGGGCACCTGGTTCGGCGCCGCCCCGGTGGCCGCCGTCCGCAGCAACGTCGGCGCCGGTGACGCCTCGCTCGCCGGGTTCCTGACCGCGGGCGGCACCGGACCCGAGGCGCTGGCCTCGGCGGTCGCGCACGGCGCGGCGGCCGTCGGCCTGCCCGGCAGCGTGATGCCGGCCCCGGCCGACCTGGACCCGGCGGCCGTCACGGTCACGGCCGACGTGCCGGTGGACCGCCCCCTGAAGGAACCGGTGTCATGACACCCGCGAAGGAGCCCGCGATGAGCGACCTGATCAACGCCGACCTGGTCGACCTCGACCTGGACCGGTCCGCCGACAGCAAGGAGGCGGCGGCCCGCTCGCTCGCCGAGCGGATGGTGGCGCTGGGCCGGGTGACCGACCTGGACGGCTTCCTCGCCGACGTGGCCGCCCGGGAGGCGCAGATGCCGACCGGCCTCGACGGCGGCATCGGCATCCCGCACTGCCGCAGCGCGCACGTCACCGAGCCGACGCTCGCCTTCGGGCGCAGCGCGCGGGGCATCGACTTCGGGGCGCCGGACGGACCGGCCGACCTGATCTTCCTGATCGCCGCGCCGGCCGGTGCCGACGACGCCCACCTGACGATCCTCTCCTCGCTCGCCCGGCAGCTGATGAACACCGAGTTCACGGACGCCCTGCGGGCGGCACGGGACGCGGGCGCGGTGGTGGCGCTGATCCGGGGGGACGCGACACCGCAGGCCTCCGCACCCGAGGCACCCTCCGCGCCGGAAGTGTCCTCCGCGCCGGAAGCGTCCTCCGCGCCGGAAGCGTCCTCCGCGCCCGAAGCGTCCTCCGCGACGCCGACGGCCGAGGCCCCGTTCCGTATCGTCGCCGTCACCTCCTGCCCCACCGGCATCGCCCACACCTACATGGCGGCCGAGGCGCTGGAGAACGCGGCCCGCGACGCCGGAGTCGAACTCGTCGTCGAGACCCAGGGCTCGGCCGGATTCACCCGCCTCGACCCGGCCCTGATCGAGGCCGCCGACGGCGTCATCCTCGCCCACGACGTGGCCGTACGCGACAAGGCCCGGTTCGCCGGGAAGGCCACCGTCGACACCGGCGTCAAGGCGGCCGTCAACCGGCCCGCCGAACTGATCGCCGAGGTCCGCGCCAAGGCCGCCCGCGGCGAGGTCACCTCGGACGCGACCCCCGTCGAACGCACCGGCGACTCCCACGAGGGCTACGGCAGCAAGCTCCGCAAGTGGCTGATGTCCGGCGTCAGTTACATGGTCCCGTTCGTCGCCGCCGGCGGCCTCCTCATCGCCCTCGGCTTCGCGCTCGGCGGCTACGAGATCAACAAGGCCCCCTCGGTCATGGACCACTTCCTGTGGACCCAGGCCGACAGCTGGGCGGCGCTGCTGTTCCAGATCGGCAACGTGGCCTTCGGCTTCCTCGTTCCCGTACTCGCCGGATACATCGCCTACGGCATGGCCGACCGGCCCGGTCTCGTCCCCGGCTTCGTCGGCGGTTCCATCGCGCTGAGCATCGAGGCGGGCTTCCTCGGCGGACTGGCGGCCGGACTGCTCTCCGGCGCCGTCGTCCTGGCGATCCAGCGGGTACGCATCCCGGCCCCGCTGCGCGGCATCATGCCGGTCGTGGTCATCCCGCTGATCTCCGCCGCGGTCGTCGGGTTCCTGATGTTCGTGGTGATCGGCAAGCCCATCGCCTCCGCGCAGCAGGCGATGACCGACTGGCTCGGCGGACTGTCCGGCACCAACGCCGTGCTGCTGGGCGCCCTGCTCGGCCTGATGATGTGCTTCGACCTCGGCGGCCCCGTCAACAAGGTCGCCTACACCTTCGCCACCGCCGGCATCGCGGTCGCCGACCCCAGCGACTCGGCGATGAAGATCATGGCGGCGGCGATGGCGGCCGGCATGGTCCCGCCGCTGGCGATGGCCCTGGCGACGACCGTGCGCGGCAAGCTCTTCGACGCCACCGAGCGGGAGAACGGCAAGGCCGCCTGGGTGCTGGGCGCGTCCTTCATCTCCGAGGGCGCCATCCCGTTCGCCGCCGCCGACCCGCTGCGGGTCATCCCGTCCTCCATGGTGGGCGGCGCGCTCACCGGCGCCCTGTCGATGACCTTCGACGCCACCCTGCGCGCCCCGCACGGCGGCATCTTCGTGGTCCCGCTGATCGGCAGCCCGCTGCTGTACCTGGTCGCGGTCGCGGCGGGCGTCTGCGTCACCACCGCCCTGGTGGTCCTGCTGAAGGGGCTGCGCACCCGGACCCCGGGCGCGCCGGCCGCCGGGACCCCCGACGGCACCGCGCCGGCGGCACCCGCGGCGGAGGCGGTGGCGAAGACGACGCAGGCGCCGGTGCGGGCGTAGGGGACGCGACCAGCAGTACGCAGCAGGACCACCGGGCGGGCGGTGCCGTGGCGGGCACCGCCCGCCCGGCCGGCGTCAGGACAGCCGCGCCGCCCGCCGCTCCATCGCACACCGGGCGGCGTCCTCGCTGACGTACACCTCGCACATGTGCCGCCCGTCGGGCGTCGCCGTGTGCTCGACCTCCCAGAGGGAGACCTCCTCGCCGCCCCGCAGCAGGAACGCGTGCTCGTAGAGCGAGAACGGCAGCCCGGCGCGGCCCGCGCGGCTGGGGCGGCCGAACGCCTGCGTGATCCGGTGCGCGCACGCCGTCGCCAGCCGCTCGGCGGTGTCGGCGCCGGGCCGGTCCGGGTTCTCCGCGCGGCGCAGCAACCGGCGCGCGTGGTCCGCCGAACCCTCGGACAGATAACCGAGCCGCGGAACGGGCACCGGGGACAGCTCGACCTGCACCACCACCGGCAGCTCGAACTCCGCCGTGTCCGGCGGCAGCGGGAGCCGGGCGGTGGCGGTGCGCAGCTCCTCCTCGTCGACGTAGACCTCGTGCTGCGCCGCGCCGCCCGGGGTGGTGTTGTGGACCAGCTCCCAGAGGGTGAGCGCCGAGCCGTCGGCGAGCAGCCAGGTGTGCCGGTACGTCTCACGGTGCAGGCCCGCGCTGTGGTGCGCGGAGTGCAGCGAGGCGTCGTGCGCCAGCGCGCACTCCAGTGCGCCGAGCGTGTCGTCGGGCAGCTCGAACGAGTTCAGGGCGCGGCCGAGCAGTCGCGCGAGGTGCTCCTGAGGAGACTCGGGCGACTCGGGTGGTTCGTACGCTGCGGTCTCGTACGGAACGCTCAAGGTCTCTCCCGGCGTTGCTGCATGTCACCTGGTGAGTGCATACCGTAGCCCCTCGGTCGGACATCGTGTCCAGGAACCGGGAAAACGTACGCATGAAAAACACGCGGCCCGCGCGAAAAGTTCCCGCGCGGGGCCGCGTGTGCTCAAAATCCGCTGCTCAGACGGCACTTCCGGCGATCCACTCGCTCCACGCCATGTTCCAGCCGTTGAGTCCGTTGTCCGGGGCGACCGTCTTGTCCGCCGAGTTCTTGACGATCACGACGTCCCCGATGAGCGAGTTGTCGTAGAACCACGCGGCCTCGGTGTCGCCCTGCGCGCCCTGCACGTCGGCCAGGCCGACGCAACCGTGACTGGTGCCCTGGCTGCCGAAGGGCGGATTGCTCCTGCTGTACCAGTAGTTGCCGTGGACGAAGGTCCCGGAGGTCGTCAGCCGCATCGCGTGCGGCACGTCCGGGATGTTGTACTCGCTGCCCAGCCCGACCGTCTGGCTGTCCATCTGGGTCTCCTCGAACTTCTCGGAGATCACCATCTGCCCGTTGTAGGTGGTGTGTTCCGGGCTGCCCGCCGAGATCGGGACCGTCCTGACGGTGCTGCCGTCGCGCACGACCGTCATGGTCTGGGTCGCGGCGTCGACCGTGGAGACCTGGGAGCGGCCGACGGTGAAGGTGAACGTCTTCTTCTGCACCCCCTGGATGCCGTCGGCGCCCTCGACCCCGTCCAGGTCGATCTTGGTCGTCACCTTCGAGCCGGCCTTCCAGTACTCCTCGGGCCGGAAGTCCAGCCGCTGCGAGTCGAACCAGTGCCCGACCACCTTCTGCCCGCTGCTGGAGGTGACCTCGATGCCCGACTGCACGGCCTTCTTGTCGGTGATCGCCTTGTCGAACGTGAACGACACCGGCATGCCGACGCCCACCGTCGCCCCGCCGTCCGGCGTGTACGTGCCGATGAAGCTGTTCTCCTCGGAGACGGTCGTGAAGGTGGAGCCGGCGGACAGCTTCTTGCCGTCGTCCGCCTTCGCCGTCGCCGTGATCCGGTACTTCGTCCCGCGCTCCAGCTGCTCCTTCGGCTTCCAGCTCGCCCCGTCCCCGGCCACGGCCCCCGGCACCTCCGCACCCGACTCCACCGCCGTCATCCGTACGTCGGTCAGCGTGCCGTCGCTGACCTCGACGCCGGTGCTGTTGATCGACGCGCCGGTCGAGCCGTCCTTCGCCGAGATGGCGATCCCGGCGCTCGCCTTCTCGGCGCCGGTGTCGGTGCCGGCGCTGGCGTCGCCGCCACAGGCGGTGAGGGCGAGAGCGCCGACCATCAGGACGGCACTGGCCCCCAGTGCGCGCCGCCGCGTTGCTATGTCCGGCGTTGTCACGGGCTGCTCCAGGTTCGTGGGAAGTACGCGATCCGTTCCAGTACGTGGAGGAGGAGCGAACCCGGTGCCGGTCGGGTTCCCGCCGTTCCCGACGGAGGTCACCGCGTGACAGAACCGCGACAATGCGACGGAGCCGGTGCCCCGCAGCCGACCGGGGGCAGTCTCCCGGTGTCCCGGCCTCAGCTACCGGTCCCGTACAGCTCCCGGTACGACGGCCACGTCCCGCCCACGCCGTCCACCGGGTCGGCCGCGCGCACGGCCCGTACGATCGCGCGCGTCACCATGTCCGCGCCGGCCGCCAGCAGCTCGTTCAGGGCGAGCGGCTGCCCGGCGTCCAGCGGACGCTCCCCGGTCGCCATGGCGAACACCGTGTCCCCGTCGTTGAGCAGGTGCACCGGACGTACGGCCCGGGCGATGCCGTCGTGCGCGGTGCCGGCCAGCTTCTGGGCCTGTGCCTTGGACAGGCCGGCGTCCGTGGCGACGACGGCGAGCGTGGTGTTCAGCGGCGGCAGCGTGTTCCTCTCCGCCGCCTCGGCCAGGCGCCGCCGCGCGGCCTCCCGCACCTGCGCCGCCGGATACTCCACACGTCCGTCCAGCAGTTCCCCGTACAGCACCCCCCTCTCCGGATCCAGCGCCGATCCCGCCGCGTTGGCCACCACCAGCGCCGCCACCGTGAACCCCGAGCCCACGACGGTGCTCGCGGTGCCGACCCCGCCCTTCAGCAGACCGAGTGCGGCGCCCGTACCGGCCCCCACGCACCCTTCGGCCACAGCGGCGCCCGGCGCGCTCGCGGCAGCCGCCTCCACCGCCGCCCGGCCGGTCGCCGCGTCCGGCCGGGCCCGGAAATCGCCCCCGCGCCCCAGGTCGAAGACACAGGCGGCCGGCACGACCGGCACCACGTGCGAGGGGTCCGGCCCGACGCGCACGCCCCGTCCCCGCTCCTCCAGCCAGGCCATCACGCCCGACGCCGCGTCCAGGCCGTAGGCGCTGCCGCCGGTCAGGACGAGGGCCTCCACCTTCTGCACCACGTTGCGCGGATCGAGCGCGTCGGTCTCCTTGGTGCCGGGCCCGCCGCCGCGCACGTCCACCGCGGTGACCGCACCGCCCTCCGGCGCGAGCACGACCGTCGTGCCCGTGAGCCACCCGTCACCGGTCCGCGTCGCGTGGCCCACCCGCACACCGGCGACGTCCGTCAATGCGTCAACTGTCATGACGCCAGTGTGGTCCAGCGCGGGCGCCGTACCCTGGACCTATGAGCACCGCCCCCGACCCCGCCCCCGAGCCGCGCGCGCCCAAGCCGGCGCTGATCTTCGACGACCCGCTGGACCAGCAGTCCGCGGACGACACCGACCGCGGGTGGGGCGATCGGCCGGCCGACGGGGACCCGGCGGGCGATCTCAAGCGCTTCCTCGACGAGAAGCCGCCGCACCACCTCTGAGCGCCCGGGTCGGCCCGCGGTGACCGGCGCACCGACGACCGCCGCACCGGAAGCCGGTGCCCCGCCAACCGCCGTATCGACGATCGCCGCACCGGAAGCCGGTGCCCCGCCAACCGCCGTATCGACGATCGCCACACCGGCGACCGGCCTACCGCTGGTCGTGCCCCGACCCGCGCTGTGCGATCAGCGCGTCCCGGATCTCCTTCAGCACCTCCAGCTCGGTCACCTCGATGACCTCCTGCGTGCCCTCCTTGGCCTTGCGGCGGGCCTCCAGCCGGGCCAGGTACTTCGACATGGGCAGCACCATCAGGAAGTAGACGACGGCCGCGGTGATCAAGAAGGTGAGCGTGGCGCCGAGGACGGAGCCCCACATGATCGGGATACCGCTGGTGACCGTGCCGTCGTCCGCCACCTTGCAGGGGGCCTTGAGGCACGAGCTGTAGTGCTCCAGGCTCTTGGTGCCGAATGCCCCGACGAGCGGGTTGATGACCCCCTTCACCACCGAGTTCACGATGTTGGTGAAGGCGGCGCCGATGACCACCGCGACGGCCAGGTCGATGACGTTCCCGCGCATCAGGAAGGCCTTGAAGCCCTGCCAGACACTTGGATTCTTCTCGCTCACCTCGGGCGCACTCCTCGCATGAACAGCTTGTGGAACAAAACGCTCCGCAACCTACGTCAGCGTTGGGCCGCCCTGTCCAATCGGGCCGTCCGAACGAGGGGCGCGACGCGGTCGTCGGCGCCGGACTCAGCACAGGGTCACCGCCAGCCGGGACCCCGCTCCCGCGCCGACCAGCCGGGCCGCCGTGTCGCGCGGCACCGCGAGCACCACCAGCGCCCCGCCTGCACCGCCCGGGTCCAGGACTTCCGGCACCTCGGTCACCCGCGCACCCCGGGCGATCACCGAGGCCGCACCTCCCGTGACGTCGCCCGTGACGCCGCCCGCGACACCGTCCGCACCGCCGGCCCCCGCGCCGGTCGCCACGACGTCGACGCGGTCGCCGGGCCGGAGCAGCCGCACCGTCTCCGCGTCGGCGATCCGCACCGGCGCCGACACCATCCGTGGGACGGGACGCTGCGACGGCTGACCGGTCACCGGATGCCCCCGCGCACGCCGACCGTCGCGGGTGTCGGCGGCCGTGTGCGGGCCCGCCGCCACCAGGGCCGCGGCGGTGACGGCCAGCCCGGCGGCCACGGCACGCCGCCGGTGCCGCAGCAGCCGCTGCAACGGGTGGCGTCCGCCGCGCACCCGTACCGGCGCGAAGTGCGGCACCTCGCACGTGGGCGGGGCGTCCGTCCCCGGCGGACGGGGAGCGGGGGAGGAGAGGGCCGAGGGCGACGACGAGTGCGAAGAAGCCCGCGAAGAAGCCCAAGAAGGAGCGGAAGAGGAGGAGCGGTTGTAGGACACGGTGACCACCACCTGCGACGAGGGACCGGCTTGCGGACACCACGATGAGGCTTCGCGTCGCCGCTCGCCGAGGCCCGTGTACTACCGACGGGTTGTGGAAAACTCGCTCACTCGAAGGGGACGTTCCGCAACCCCCGACGTACTCGCCGCCCCGGCGTCACGGCAGCACGATCCCCGGATCCATCCCGCCCAGGGCCCGCCCGCACGCACAGTCTCGCGCCCCGTCGGCGGGCAGCGCGGCCACCGTGTCGAACAGGACACCCCGCAGCCGGTCCACGTTGGCGGCGAACACCCGCAGCACCTCGTCGTGCGAGACGCCCTCGCCGGTCTCGGCGCCCGCGTCGAGGTCGGTGACGAGGGTCAGCGACGTGTAGCAGAGTTCCAGCTCACGGGCGAGCGCGGCCTCCGGATGCCCGGTCATGCCCACCACCGACCAGCCCTGCGCCCGGTGCCACAGCGATTCGGCGCGCGTCCCGAAGCGCGGCCCCTCGACCACGACGAGGGTGCCGCCGTCCACCGGCTCCCAGTCCCGGCCGCGCGCCGCCTTCAGCGCGGCGGACCGCCCGGCGGGACAGTACGGGTCGGCCAGCGACACGTGCACCACGTTCGGCAGGGTGCCGTCGGGCAGCGGCAGCCCGTCGAAGTACGTGGAGATCCGCGACTTGGTCCGGTCGACGAACTGGTCGGGCACGAGCAGCGTCCCGGGCCCGTACTCGGGGCGCAGCCCGCCGACCGCGCAGGGGCCGAGGACCTGGCGCACGCCGACCGAGCGCAGGGCCCACAGATTGGCGCGGTAGTTGATCCGGTGCGGCGGCAGGTGGTGGCCGCGACCGTGCCGGGGGAGGAAGGCGACCCGCCGGCCGGCGACCTCGCCGACGAAGAGCGAGTCGCTGGGCGCCCCGTAGGGGGTGTCCACCCGGACCTCGGTCACGTCGTCGAGGAACGAGTAGAAACCGGAGCCGCCGATCACGCCGATCTCGGCGTTCGCCTTGTTCGCCATGGACCGCACCCTAGCCCGCCCCGTCAAGCCGAAGACCCCGCCGTCACGACCGATGACCACCGCCGTCACGACCGATGCCCCCCCAACGCCGAAGCCCCCCGTCAACGCCGAAGCCCCCCGGTCAACGCCAAAGCCCCCGTCAATGCCGAAGACCCCGCCGTCGGACGACGGCAGGGCCTTGCGCGCAAAGGGTCCTCAGGCGGCGGAGCTGCTGCTGGAGGAGGTGCTCGTGCCCGACGACTTGGAGTCGGAGGACGACGAGGACGACTTCGTGTCGGAGGACGTCGACTTGGTGGACGACGCCGGGGAGCTGCTGGACGACGAGCCGCGGCTGTCGTTGCGGTAGAAGCCGGAGCCCTTGAAGACGATGCCGACGGCCGAGAAGACCTTCTTCAGGCGCCCGCTGCAGGCGGGACACTCGGTGAGGGCGTCGTCGGTGAACTTCTGCACCGCCTCGAGGCCCTCGCCGCACTCGGTGCACTGGTACTGGTACGTCGGCACTGTCTTCCTCCTGGCACTCTCACTCGATGAGTGCTAACGACGGTCCATAGTGACGTATTCCTCGGGATCAGTCCACTGCGGCGGGCTCGCGGTGACCGACGCCACGTGTCACGGTCCGCCCGGACGGCCGAGCCGTCAGCCGGGACCGCAGCGCCACGAGGGTCAGCAGGGCGAGCACCGTGCCCCCCATCGGCACCAGGAACCCGGCGCCTTCCCGGACCCTGTCCTCCAGCTGTCCGGCGACCGTGACGGCGGCCGCCTGGCCGAGCGCGACCGCGCCGGTCAGCCAGGTGAACGCCTCGGTGCGCGCCCCGGCCGGGACCAGGGACTCGACGAGGGTGTAGCCGGTGATCAGGGTGGGCGCGATGCACATGCCGACGAGCAGGCCGAGGCCCGCGAGGAGCGGCACGGACTGCGCGGCCCACAGGCCGGAGGCGGTCAGGGCCAGGGCGGTGTAGCCGACGAGGAGGCGCCGCTGCGGGGCCGCCTTCCAGGCGACGGCGCCGCAGACGACGCCGGAGAGCATGTTGCCCGCGGCGAAGGTGCCGTACAGGACGCCGTTCAGGCCGGGCTCGCCGATCGACTCGGTGAACGCGGCCAGCGCGACCTGCATGCCGCCGAAGACGGAACCGATGCCCAGGAAGGTCACGGCCAGCACTCGCACCCCGGGGACGCGCAGCGCCGGAACGTGCTCCACGCGCGCGTGCCCGCCGTCCTGCCCCGCGTCCTGCCCGGCGGCGCCGTCCGTGCCGACGGGCGGCTGGGTGCGCTTCTGCGCGGCGAAGAGCAGGCCGCCCAGCAGGGTCAGCGCGGCCTCCGTGACCAACCCGGCGGCCGGGTGCAGGGCCGTGCACAGGGCGGTGGCCAGGAGCGGGCCGACGACGAAGGTCAGCTCGTCGGTGACGGACTCGAAGGCCGCCGCGGTGGACATCAGCGGCGACCCCTTGAGCCGTACGCCCCAGCGGGCGCGGACCATGGGCCCGATCTGCGGCACCGAGGCGCCGGTGGGCACCGCCGCCGCGAACAGCGCCCACAACGGCGCGTCCGCCAGTGCCAGTCCCGTCAGGGCCAGCCCCGACAGCACATGGACCAGGACGCCGGGGACGAGGACCGCGCGCTGCCCGTGGCGGTCGGCGAGCCGTCCGCTGTAGGGGGCGAACAGCGCCATGGAGACGCCGGTGACGGCCGCGGCGGCGCCCGCGGCCCCGTAGGAGCCGGTGGTGTGCTGGACGAGGAGGACGATGGAGATCGTCAGCATCGCGAAGGGCTGGCGGGCGGCGAAGCCGGGGACCAGGAAGGTCCAGGCGCCGCGGGTGCGCAGCAGTTGCCCGTATCCCGGGCGCCGCTTCGTCTCTCGCGTCGTCTTCGACTCGGTGACCGTGGGTGCCACGGCCCGTGCCTTTCTGCCGCCTGGTGGCGCGGCCCCCCGTGCAAGGGCGGGTACGGGCGCCGAGAGCTGTCCTCTTGCGCGGACTGCGGTAGATACCGGAGCCGTCGAACAGGTGCAGCCCGGCCGCCATACGGTCGCGCCAGCTCTGCGTCAGGCAGAGTTGGTTCGATCAGGTGACCGTCCCATTGTATACAGCAGCCGTACAACAGCAGCGTGTACAGCACATACCGCAGCGTGTACAGCACATACCGCAGCCGTGTGCAGCCGCCGCCGCCGGAAATCCTCCGGAAACGAACGCGCCCAGGGCCTCACCTCACCCGGAACGTTCCTCCGCCCCGTCCGTCCCCAGCCACCCGGCGAGCTTGCCGCCCCGGCCCACCGCGCGCAGCCGCTTCTCGGCGGCGTCCCGTACCGGATCGGTGGCGACCACCAGCAGCTCGTCCCCGAGCCGCAGCACCGTCGACGGCAGCGGCACGAAGGAGGTGCCCTCGCGCACGACGAGGGTGACGGCGGCCCCGGCCGGCAGCCGCAGCTCGGCCACCTCCACGCCGCTCATCTTCGACCCGTCGGGGATCGCCACGGAGAGCAGATGCCCGCGCAGCCGTTCCAGGGGCGCCGACTCGATACCGAGGTCGGCCGCCCCGGAACCGCCGCCCAGGCTGAGCTTGCGGGCCAGCCACGGCAGCGTCGGCCCCTGGACCAGGGTGTAGACGACGACCAGGACGAAGACGATGTTGAAGATCCGCCGGCTGCCGTCGACGCCCTGCACCATGGGAATCGTGGCGAGCACGATCGGCACCGCGCCGCGCAGTCCCGCCCAGGACATCAGCGTCTGCTCCTGCCACGGCACCCGGAACGGCAGCAGGCACAGCACGACGCTCAGCGGTCTGGCCACCATGGTCAGCACCAGGCCGATGACGAGGGCGGGCAGGATGTCGTCGCCCAGTTCGTGCGGGGTGACCAGCAGGCCGAGCAGGACGAACATGCCGATCTGGGCGATCCAGCCGAGCCCGTCGGCGAACCCGCGGGTGGCCGGCCAGTGCGGCAGCTTGGCGTTGCCCATCACCATGGAGGCCAGGTAGACGGCGAGGAATCCGCTGCCGTGCGCCAGGGCACCGGCCGCGTAGGCGGTGACGGCGATCGCCATCACGGCGATCGGGTACAGGCCGGAGGCGGGCAGCGCGACGTGCCTGAGCCCCCAGGAGCCCAGCCAGCCCACCGCGAGCCCGATGGCCGCGCCGATGGCCAGCTCCAGGGCGATCTCGCCGACCAGCACGTACCAGTGCTCCATGGGGCCGGCCGTGGAGAAGGCGACCACCAGGATGACCACCGGGGCGTCGTTGAACCCCGACTCGGCCTCCAGGGTGCCCGTTATGCGGGAGGGCAGGGGGATGCGGCGCAGCACGGAGAAGACGGCCGCGGCGTCGGTCGAGGACACCACCGCCCCGATGATCAGTGCCTGCCGCCACTCCAGCCCCGTCAGGTAGTGGGCGCCCGCCGCGGTGACGCCGACGCTCACCGCGACGCCGGCCAGGGCCAGCGCGGAGGCGGCCGGCAGGGCGGGTCTCACCTCCTTCCACTTCGTGCCGAGGCCGCCCTCGGCCAGGATCACGACCAGGGCGGCGTAGCCGATGACCTGGGTCAGTTCGGCGTTGTCGAACTTGACGTCGCCGATGCCGTCCTGGCCCATGGCGATGCCGATCGCCAGGTAGACGAGCAGGCTCGGCAGCCCGCTGCGCGAGGAGATCCGGACCGCCGCGACGGCGATGAGCAGGACGAGCGAGCAGACGAGCAGGAGCTGGTTGAGGTGGTGGACAGTCAGGGGCCGTTCCTTCCGGCAGATGATGCGAACGTGACCGGCATGGAAAACATGACGGATGGTGCAGATGTGACGGATGCCGCAGATGTGCCCGGTGCCGCGAAGGTGACGGATGCTGCGAATGTGACGACGCGGCGGCCGGGCCGACGCCTGCGGACAGGTCCATCGAAGCCAACTACTTCGTTACCTTACCTAACTCTTGACGCTTTCTTGACGCGGACCTTGGCATGATCGAACGCCCGTCCACGCCTGTTCCCGACTCCGCGTCAAGGCCGGGCGAGCCCTGCGCCTATGGTTGCTCCAGCGTTCATTCAGTAGGAAGCGCAGCAGACAGCGCAGTAGAAAAGCAGCGCAGTAGTAAGCAGCGCAGAAGAAAGCACAGCCCGCCCCTGCCGCTCGTGTTAGGACAGCAAGGACAGCGATGCCCCCCACCAACACCGCCTCTTCGGGCCACCGGCCCGCCAAGTCCGCGAGGAAGAAGGGGCGCAGAGCCAAACTGATGGTCCTCGTGCTGGTGCTGGCCGTCATCGGTGGCCTCGCCTACGGGGCGTACTGGTCGATCAGCACCGTCCGGGCCTCGTTCCCGCAGACCAAGGGATCGATCACGCTGGACGGCCTGTCGGGGCCCGTCGACGTCAAGCGCGACTCGTACGGCATCCCGCAGATCTACGCCTCCTCCGACGCGGACCTGTTCATGGCGCAGGGCTACGTGCAGGCGCAAGACCGGTTCTACGAGATGGACGTGCGCCGGCACATGACCTCGGGGCGCCTGTCGGAGATGTTCGGCAAGGGCCAGGTCGAGAACGACGAGTTCCTGCGCACGCTGGGCTGGGACCGGGTGGCGGAGAAGGAGTACGAGGAGACGCTCTCCGACTCCACCAAGGAGTACCTCCAGGCGTACGCCAAGGGGGTCAACGCCTATCTGAAGGGCAAGGACGGCGCGGACATCTCCCTGGAGTACGCCGCGCTCGGCTTCACCAACGACTATCGGCCCGAGGAGTGGACCCCGGTCGACTCCGTCGCGTGGCTCAAGGCGATGGCCTGGGACCTGCGCGGCAACATGCAGGACGAGATCGACCGCGCCCTGATGACCAGCCGCCTGGGCCCGGAGCAGATCGCCGACCTGTACCCGGACTACCCGTACGACCGCAACAAGGCGATCGTCCAGGAGGGCCAGTACGACGAACTGACGGGCACCTTCGCGGGCGGCAACAGCGGTACGAGCGACAGCTCGGGCACGGCGGGCACGTCGGGAACGGCGGGCACCTCCGGTACGTCCGGTACGGCCGTCTCCGACGCCGCCGGCACGGCCACGGGCACCGCCACCGGCACCTCCGACGCCACCGGCACCTCGGTGCTGGAGAGCCAGCTCTCCGGCCTCCAGGACGTCCTGGACGACCTGCCCACCGCCGTCGGCGTGAACGGCGACGGCATCGGCTCCAACTCCTGGGTGGTCTCCGGCAAGCACACCATCACCGGCAAGCCGCTGCTGGCCAACGACCCGCACCTGTCCCCGTCGCTGCCCTCGGTCTGGTACCAGATGGGCCTGCACTGCCGCAGCGTCTCGGCCAAGTGCCAGTACGACGTCACCGGCTACACCTTCGCGGGCATGCCCGGCGTGATAATCGGACACAACCAGGAGATCGCCTGGGGCCTGACCAACTCCGGGATCGACGCCACCGACCTCTACCTGGAGAAGATCACCGGCGACGGCTACCAGTACGACGGCAAGGTGGTCCCCTTCGAGACGCGTGAGGAGACCATCAAGGTCGCCGGCGGTGCCTCCAAGAAGATCGTCGTCCGCGAGACCAACAACGGGCCCCTGCTCTCCGACCGCGACGACGAACTGGTCAAGGTCGGCAAGAAGGCCACCGTCGACGCCGCCGCGCCCGACCGCGGCGACGGCTACGGCGTCGCCCTGCGCTGGACCGCGCTGGAGGCCGGCACCACCATGGACGCCGTCTTCGAGATGGACCGCGCGGGGGACTGGAGCGAGTTCCGCGCCGCGGCGGCCAAGTTCGACGTGCCCTCGCAGAACCTGGTCTACGCCGACACCGAGGGCAACATCGGCTACACCCTGCCCGGCCGGATCCCGGTCCGCGCCGACGGCCACGACGGCTCCCTGCCGGCGCCGGGCTGGGACCCCGACTACAACTGGACCGGCAAGTACGTCGAGGACGACGAGCTGCCCTACGAGTACAACCCCGACCGCGGCTACATCGTCACCGCCAACCAGGCCGTCGTCGACGAGGACGCGTACCCGTACACCCTCACCACCGACTGGGGCTACGGCACCCGCAGCCAGCGGATCACCTCCCTGATCGAGGCGAAGATCAAGGACGGCGGCAAGGTCTCCACCGACGACATGCGCCAGATGCAGCTGGACAACAGCAGCGAGATCGCCAAGCTGCTGGTGCCCACGCTGCTGAAGATCGACGTCGAGGACGAGGACGTCCGCGAGGCGCAGAAGCTCCTGGAGGGCTGGGACTACACCCAGGACGCCGACTCGGCCGCCGCCGCGTACTTCAACGCCACCTGGCGCAACATCGTCAAGCTGGCCTTCGGCAACAAGCTGCCCAAGGAGCTGCGGGTCAAGGGCCAGTGCCTGTGGGTCGACCCGGTCAACACCACCGGCCCCGCCGACGAGACGCAGAAGGTCCGCGAGTGCGGCCAGCGCGAGGCGGACCAGGCCCAGCCGGACGGCGGCGACCGCTGGTTCGAGGTGGTCCGCACGCTGATGGACGACACCGACAGCGACTGGTGGACGACGCCCGACAACGGCACCCGCGACGGCGCCGACCACAACCGCGACGATCTGTTCAAGCGCGCCATGGTCGACGCCCGCTGGGAGCTGACCGCCAAGCTCGGCAAGGACATCGACACCTGGAGCTGGGGCCGGCTGCACCGCCTGTTCCTGAAGAACCAGACCCTGGGCACCGACGGCCCGAGCTTCCTGAAGTACGCCCTCAACCGCGGCCCCTGGGAGCTGAGCGGCGGCCAGGCCGCCGTCAACGCCACCGGCTGGAACGCGGCCGGCGGCTACGGAGTGCTCTGGGTGCCGTCCATGCGGATGGTGGTCAACCTCGACGACCTCGACAAGTCGCGGTGGATCAACCTCTCCGGCGCCTCCGGGCACGCCTTCAGCGCCCACTACACCGACCAGACCGAGAAGTGGGCCGAGGGCGAGCTGCTGCCCTGGTCGTTCTCGGAGAAGGCGGTCGACAAGAGCACGAGCGACACCCTGGTGCTCAAGCCGTAGCCATCCATCGTCGAGCACGGAAAACGGCCTCCACGCGCGCGTGGAGGCCGTTTTCCGTCTTCCGGGGCGCTCAGCGGAACCGCCGTACCCCCTCCGGCGTGACCACCGCGTCCACCGGCCGGTCGTGCGGCTCCCGCGGGACCCGGTCGACGACCTCGCCGCCGTACAGCAGCACCACCAGCACCGGCCGCACCCCTCCCCGCGCCCCTCCCCGCGCCGCTCCCGACCGTTCCAGCCGCGCCAGCACCCGGTCGTAGGAGCCGCCGCCGCGCCCCAGCCGCATGCCGCGTCCGTCGACCGCCAGCCCCGGCAGCAGCACCACGTCGGCCTCCGTCACCGCCTCCGGACCCAGCCGCCGCCCGGCGGGCTCCAGCAGCTCCATCCGCCCCCCGTGCCGCACACGCGCGAGCGAGCCCTCCCCGGTGGCCGCCCCCGTGTACGCGCCCCAGTCCAGGTCGCCGTCGGGGAGCAGGACGGGCAACAGCACGCGCACCCCCCGCGCGCACAGCGCGTCGAGCAGCGCGCGGGTGCCCGGTTCGGCGCCCACCGAGACGTACGCCGCCACCGTGCGCGCCCGCGCCAGCTCCGGCAGCCCGAGCGCCCGCTCCGCCAACGCCCGCGCCGTCACCCGCAGCTCATCGGCCGTCAACCTGTTCCTCGCCGCGACGACTTCGCGGCGCAACGTGCGCTTGTCAGGCTCGTCAGCGCGTCCGGTCCCGGTCAAGGTCGCTCCCGTACTGTGCCAATGTGCTCATATGAGCACTATCTCTTCGCAGGTGCTGATTCCCTGCGAAGGCAGCGGATATGGTGGCGGGCATGACTCAGTCGCACCCCAGGATCAGCAAGGCTGTCATTCCAGCAGCAGGTCTGGGCACCCGGTTCCTGCCGGCCACCAAGGCCACTCCCAAGGAGATGCTGCCGGTCGTGGACAAGCCGGCGATCCAGTACGTGGTCGAGGAGGCCGTCGCCGCCGGTCTCGACGACGTCCTCATGGTGACGGGCCGCAACAAGCGCCCCCTGGAGGACCACTTCGACCGCAACTACGAGCTGGAGTCGGCCCTGCAGAAGAAGGGCGACGCGGACCGGCTGGCCAAGGTGCAGGAGTCCAGCGACCTCGCGATGATCCACTACGTCCGCCAGGGCGACCCCAAGGGCCTCGGTCACGCCGTCCTCGCCGCCGCCCCGCACGTCGGCGACGAGCCCTTCGCGGTCCTCCTCGGCGACGACCTGATCGACCCGCGCGACCCTCTGCTCCAGCGCATGATCGAGGTCCAGGGGCAGTACGGCGGCAGCGTCATCGCCCTCATGGAGGTCGCCCCCGAGCAGATCCACCTCTACGGCTGCGCCGCCGTCGACACCACCGAGGACGGCGACGTCGTCAAGGTCAGCGGCCTGGTCGAGAAGCCCGACCCGGCCGACGCCCCCTCGAACTACGCCGTCATCGGCCGCTACGTCCTCGACCCGCACGTCTTCGACATACTGCGCCGGACCGAGCCGGGCCGCGGCGGCGAGATCCAGCTCACCGACGCCCTCCAGCAGCTCGCCACCGACGAGAAGGTCGGCGGCCCCGTGCACGGCGTCGTCTTCAAGGGCCGCCGCTATGACACCGGCGACCGCGGCGACTACCTGCGTGCCATTGTCAGACTCGCATGCGAACGTGAAGACCTGGGCCCGGACTTCCGGACCTGGCTTCGCAGTTACGTAGCCGAGGAGATGTAACGACGTTGAGCAGCCCCGCGCCCCGCACCACCGGTCACGACGGTCCCGCCGAGGACCGGCTGTGGTCGGTGGAGGACCACCTGGAGGACATCCTCGCCACGGTCCGGCCCCTGGAACCCATCGAGCTGAACCTCCTCGACGCCCAGGGCTGCGTCCTGGTCGAGGACGTCACGGTGCCGGTCTCCCTGCCACCGTTCGACAACAGCTCCATGGACGGGTACGCGGTGCGGGTCGCGGACGTCGCGGGCGCGAGCGAGGAGTTCCCGGCCTGCCTGGAAGTGGTCGGGGACGTCGCCGCGGGCGCCGCCGGGCAGCTCACCGTTGGCCCCGGCCAGGCCGCCCGCATCATGACCGGCGCCCCGCTGCCGCCCGGCGCCGAGACCGTCGTCCCCGTCGAGTGGACCGACGGCGGGCTCGGCGAGGGCCCGGTCACCGGGATGCGCGCCCGCAGCGCGGCCCCCGAGGGCGCCGCGGGCCAGGTGTACGTGTACCGCCCCGCCGAGGCCCGCGCGCACGTCCGCGCGGCGGGCAGCGACGTCAGGGCCGGCGACCGCGCCCTGGCGGCCGGCACCGTCCTCGGCCCGCCCCAGCTCGGCCTGCTCGCCGCGATCGGCCGGGGCAGGGTCCGCGTCCGCCCCCGCCCCCGCGTGGTCGTCCTGTCCACCGGCAGCGAACTCGTCCAGCCCGACGAGCAGCTGACCCACGGCCAGATCTACGACTCCAACAGCTTCGCCCTCACCGCCGCCGCCCGCGACGCCGGAGCCATCGCCTACCGCGTCGGCGCCGTCGCCGACGACGCCGAGACCCTGCGCTCCACCATCGAGGACCAGCTCGTCCGCGCCGACCTGATGGTCACCACCGGCGGCGTCAGCGTCGGCGCCTACGACGTCGTCAAGGAGGCCCTCGCCCACGTCGCCGACGAGGACGAGCCGGGCAGCGGCGTCGAGTTCCGCAAGCTCGCCATGCAGCCCGGCAAACCCCAGGGCTTCGGCTCCGTCGGCCCCGACCACACCCCGCTGCTCGCCCTGCCGGGCAACCCGGTGTCGTCGTACGTCTCCTTCGAGCTGTTCGTCCGCCCCGCGATCCGCACCCTCATGGGCCTCCCGGACGTCCACCGCCCCCGCACCACGGCGACCCTCACCGCCGAGCAGGCCCTGACCTCCCCGAAGGGCCGCCGCCAGTTCCTGCGCGGCACGTGCGCCGACGGCTCGGTCACCCCGGTCGGCGGCGCCGGTTCGCACCTGGTGGCCGCGCTCGCCCACGCCGACGCGCTGATCGTCGTACCCGAGGACGTGGAGAGCGTCGAGCCCGGCACCGAGGTCGAGGTCGTCCTGCTCGGCTGAGCGCGTCCGGCGGGCGGTCCTGCCCGGGTGCGCCGACCGGCAGGGGAGTACCGTGTCGCGCACAACTGGCCCCGCGCGGCGCACCGCGCCGGGCCCGGACCGGGAGCGCCACACAGCATGAGCACGCAGGACCGACTCACCCACCTCGACGAGGCGGGCGCCGCCCGTATGGTCGACGTCTCCCAGAAGGACGTGA
This sequence comes from Streptomyces sp. NPDC090994, assembly GCF_044768905.1. Taxonomy (NCBI): domain Bacteria; kingdom Bacillati; phylum Actinomycetota; class Actinomycetes; order Kitasatosporales; family Streptomycetaceae; genus Streptomyces; species Streptomyces sp. NPDC090994. The sequence continues at coordinate 208,609 of NZ_JBIVWS010000004.1, read as the reverse complement.
CCGCCCGCACCGCCCGCGCCAGCGGACGGGTGCTGGTCGCCCCCGAGGTCGTCGAGCTGCTGCGCGGCGCGGGCGTCCCCAAGGGCGACGCCCTGGCCACCGCGCGGATCGCGGGCATCATGGGCGCCAAGCGCACCCCCGACCTGATCCCGCTGTGCCACCCGTTGTCGGTGTCGGGTGTGACACTGGACCTGTCGGTCGCGGACGACGCCGTGGAGATCGTCGCCACCGTGAAGACGACGGACCGCACGGGCGTCGAGATGGAGGCGCTCACCGCGGTCTCCGTCGCCGCGCTCACCGTGATCGACATGGTGAAGGCGGTCGACAAGGGAGCGGTCATCACGGACGTACGGGTCGAGGAGAAGACGGGCGGCAAGTCGGGCGACTGGAGCCGGGCATGACGTCCGGTACCGGATACCGCGCTCTGGTCGTCACCGCCTCCAACCGGGCCGCCGCCGGGATCTACGAGGACAAGGGCGGCCCCCTGATCGCCGAGGGCCTCGCCCGCCTCGGCTTCGCCGTCGACGGCCCCCGCGTCGTCCCCGACGGCGACCCGGTCGAGGCCGCCCTGCGTGCGGGCGTCGACGCCGGGTACGACGTGATCGTCACCACCGGCGGCACGGGCCTGTCGCCCACCGACCGCACCCCCGAGGCGACCCGCGCGGTGATCGGCCACGAGGTGCCGGGCATCGCGGAGGCGATCCGGGCCTACGGCCGGGACAAGGTGCCCACCGCGGCGCTCTCCCGCGGCCTGGCCGGGGTGGCGGGGAGCACGCTCGTCGTCAACCTGCCCGGGTCCACCGGCGGAGTGAAGGACGGACTGGCCGTACTGGAACCCCTCCTGCGCCACGCCGTCGACCAGATCCGCGGCGGCGACCACCCCAGACCGAACAGCAGCCCGAACGGCGGGGGTGCGAGCTGAACAGCCCCTCCTGGCCCGCGGAGCTGGTGGACGGCGACATCGTCCTGCGGCCCATAAAGCTGCGCGACCAGCGGGCCTGGCGCGAGGTCAACCGGCGCAACCGGGACTGGCTGCGGCCCTGGGAGGCCACCATCCCGCCGCCCGGCCCGGGCGGGCCGCTCGCCCACCGGCCGACCTACCGCCAGATGGTGCGCCACCTGCGCTCCGAGGCGAACGCGGGCCGGATGCTGCCGTTCGTCATCGAGTACCAGGGCCGGCTGGTGGGGCAGCTGACCGTCGCCGGCATCACCTGGGGGTCGATGTGCTCCGGGCACGTCGGCTACTGGGTGGACGAGGCGGTGGCCGGCCGCGGGGTGATGCCGACGGCCGTGGCACTCGCCGTCGACCACTGTTTCCACACCGTCGGCCTGCACCGCATCGAGGTCTGCATTCGCCCCGAGAACGGCCCCAGCCGCCGGGTCGTGGAGAAACTCGGATTCCGCGAAGAGGGTCTCAGGCCGCGCTATCTCCACATCGACGGCGCCTGGCGCGACCACCTCGTCTTCGCGCTGACCGCGGAGGAGGTGCCGGAGGGCCTGCTGCGCCGCTGGCGCCGCAGCCGGGCCACTCAGGACACCTCCGGAATTGAATAAACGTTCGAATTAAGCTCACCCGGACCCGTGAATTGTCATCAGTCCGAAAAAAATTTTGAAATATCAGCCAGATCGTGCGACACACCGGCTCAATTGGCGGATCCCCTCGCGCACATCCCTCTACCGTGTGAGGCGTGAGCAGCAGCGGCCTCATCTACGCAGTCATTGTCGGGGCCTGGGCCGCCTACTTGGTGCCGATGTGGCTCCGTAGGCAGGACGAGCTGAACGAGGCCCGTCCGACGGAACGCTTCAGCACCGCCATCCGGCTCCTGTCCGGACGGGCGGGCATGGAGCGCCGGTACGCCAAGGACCTGCGGGCGCGCTCCGCCGACGAGGGGGAGCCCGACGCCGGCGACCCGGACGCCGTCACCGACTCGGTGGACGTCCGGGCCTTCGCCGTGTCCCGGACCAGAACGGAGGTCCGCCCGCCGGCCCCCGCCGCCCCGCAGTCCCCGCAGCCGGCGGCCCCCGGGCGTCCCGCCCGGCGCGACGCCGGTGACCGGGCGGCGGCCCAGGCCGCGGCGGCCCGCGCCCGGCGCACCAAGGTGCTGGCCCGCCGGCGGCGGACCACCGTGGTGCTCTTCCTCGCCTTCACGCTCGGCGCGATGGTCGCCGCGGTGGGCGGGCTCGCGTTCCTGTGGGCGCCCGCCGTGCCCGCCGTGCTGCTCAGCGCGTACATCGCCTACCTCCGGGCCCAGGAGCGGCGCCGCTTCGCCTTCCAGATGGACCGCCGCCGCGCCGAGGTCGCCGCCCAGCGGCTGCGGGAGCGCGGCACCCGGCCCCGCAGGCGGGCCACGGCCGACGCCGGCGCCGAGCCCGACGCCGAGGAACCGCACGAGGCCCCCGGCGCGGAGACCGACCCCGGCCTGTCGGCGCTGGCCGCCGACCGGCGGGCGCTGGTCGAGCAGACCGACCACGCCGAGTGGGTCGACCAGCAGCGCGAGCGGCAGCGGCGCCCCGGGCAGGGCGAGAGCTGGGACCCGGTGCCGGTGCCGCTGCCGACGTACGTGACCGCGCCGGTCGCCCCCCGGGCCACGGCCGGTGTGGACCTCAGCGCGCCCGACGCGTGGAGCTCCGCGCGCTCCAGCGCCGCCGCCCCGGACCGTCCGGAGGAGACCGGCGGCGACACGGCCTCCGACGCCGAGCCGGACACCGCGCCCGGCCGTGCCGAGTCGTCCGCCGAGTCCGCCGCCGAGGACCGGCAGCAGGGACCGGCCCGCCGCGGCGGACGCCGCGCCGCGTCCGCCCGCCGGTCCCGGGAGCGGGGCCGCACCCCGCTGTTCGACCAGTACGAGGACGGCGACCGCCCCAAGGCCGCCAACGAGTAGCCCGCCGGGCCCTCCCGCTGCTCCGGAACGGATTTTTGAGCAGGCCGGGAGGGGTGCTAGAGTTTCACTCGTTGCAAGGGCCTGTGGCGCAGTCCGGTAGCGCACCTCGTTCGCATCGAGGGGGCCAGGGGTTCAAATCCCCTCAGGTCCACCGCAATGACTGTCCTTGAGTCGTCTCAGGGGCGGTTGACCGAGGATCCCGTCCGATCGTGATGATCGGGCGGGATCTTCGGCGTTTCCGAGGCTTTGTCGTGTGGGGGAGCGGTGCGTGGGGCGATCCCCCGCGCACCGGCGGGAGTTGTACGGCACACGGCGGGCCGGGCCACTCGGCGGGCGGGAGTTGGACGGCGGCCCGGCGGCGGTGGCCGCGCCAGCCCGGGGGCGCCGGCGGCAGTCCCGCCGGCGAGGAGTGGAGACGCCGGGTCGGACGGTGCCTGAGAGAGTGGTGCGTATGGATGTCGAACGCAGGAACAATGTGACGGTCACCGGGAACCCGCGGGGGCGGACGGTGGTGCTCGCCCACGGGTTCGGATGTGATCAGAACATGTGGCGGCTGACGGTGCCCGCCCTGGTGGACGACTACCGGGTGGTGCTGTTCGACTACGTGGGTTCCGGCCGCTCGGACCTGTCCGCGTTCTCCCCGGAGCGCTACGCGGCGCTGGACGGCTACGCCCGTGACGCGGTCGAGGTGTGCGAGGCGCTCGACCTGCGCGACGCCGTGTTCGTGGGGCACTCGGTGAGCGCGATGATCGGAGTGCTGGCCGCCGGAATGGCGCCGGAGCGGATCGGGGCGCTGGTGATGGTGGCGCCGTCGCCGCGCTACATCGACGACGAGGGCTACCGGGGCGGGTTCAGCGCCGAGGACATCGACGAACTGCTGGCCTCCCTGGAGGCGAACTACCTGGGCTGGTCGGCGACGATGGCGCCCCTGATCATGGGCAACGCGGACCGGCCCGAGCTGGGCGAGGAACTGACGAACAGCTTCTGCGCCACGGATCCGGCCATGGCGCGCGTCTTCGCCCAGGCCACGTTCCTGTCGGACTCGCGGGACGACCTGAAGGGCGTGAGCGTGCCGACGCTGGTGCTGGAGTGCCTCCAGGACGTCATCGCCCCCCGGGAGGTCGGTGCGTTCGTCCACCGGACGGTATCCGGGTCGGAGCTGGTCACGCTCGACGCCACGGGGCACTGCCCCCACCTGTCCGCGCCGGAGGCGACCAACGAGGCGATCACCGACTTCCTGGCGCGTCTGCGGTGATGTGCCGCACCGGCCAGCAGCCGGACCCGTACGACGCCGACGACCCACGGACCGCGGGCGCGGCTTTCGCCTCGCTCCTGGAGGACAGCGCCGAGGAGTTGTACGAGAGCGCGCCGTGCGGCTATCTGTCGACGCTGATGGACGGCACCATCGCCAAGGTCAACGCGACGCTGCTGGACTGGCTGGGTCTCGAACGGGAGGCCGTGGTGGGCCGCATGCGGTTCACCGACCTGCTGACCGTGGGCGGCAAGCTGTACCACGAGACCCACTTCGCGCCGCTGCTGCGGATGCAGGGGGAGGTCAGCGGAATAGCCCTGGAGATCAGACAGGCCGGCGGCGGCCGGATACCGGTGCTGGTCTCCTCCGTGGTCAAGCACGGCAGTACCGGTGAGTCCCTGCTGATCCGCAGCACCGTCTTCGACGCCCGGCAGCGCCGCGCCTACGAAGAGGAACTGCTGCGAGCCCGCAAGGAGGCGGAGGAGGCACGCGCCGCGGCGGAGGCCGACCGGGCCCGGTTGCAGGACGCCCTGGCCGCGCTCCAGCAGTCGCTGCTGCCGGCCACCCTGCCGTCGGTACCGGGGGTGGAGGCGGCCGTGCACTACCGCACCGCGTCCCCGGACCGGCTCGGCGGCGACTTCTACGACCTCTTCCCCATCGGCGGCGGACGCTTCGCCTTCTTCCTCGGCGACGTGTGCGGCAAGGGGCCCCAGGCCGCCGCGGTCACCTCGCTGACCCGCTACACCCTGCGCGCCGCCGCCGTGCACGACCCCGACCCCGTCTCCGCCCTGACGACGCTCAACCAGGTGCTCCACGAGCGCTACACCGGCGGCGACCCGCGCTACTGCACCGTCATCTTCGGCGTCCTCGACCCCGACCCGCGCACCGGCCAGGTCACCGTCCGTATCGCCTCCGGCGGGCACCCCCCGGCCCTGGTCCTGCGCGCCGACGGTACCGCCGGCTTCCTGCCGACCCCCGGTGGTCTCCTCGTCGGTGTCCTGCCCGACGCCACCTTCGCCACCGCCACGACCCTCGTCGGCCCCGGCGACACCCTGGTGCTGTACACCGACGGCCTCACCGAAGCCCGTACCAGCGAGGACCGCGCCAGCCTCTACGGCGACGAGGCCCTGCTCGATTTCGCCCGGGACCGCGCCGGCCGGTCCCCGCAGGCCGTGATCCAGGACCTGACCGGCCTGCTGGACTCCTTCGGTGACGGCCTCGACGACGACACCGCCCTGCTCGCTCTGGGCGTCCCCGCCCACGCCCCCCGGACCGAAGCCACCGCATGAGCCCGCTGAACATCACCACCCGGAACGCCCCCGACGGCCCTGTCCTGGAGATCGTCGGCGACCTCGACTACGCCACCGCGGGCCGCCTGCGCGAACTGCTCGCCACCCTCACCCTCCGGCCGGGGCAGCGCCTCGTGCTGGATCTGGCCGGGATGGAGTTCTGCGACTCCAGCGGCATCACCGCCCTGATCGTCGCCCACAACCAGGCCCAGGCAGCCCGGGCCGGCATCGCGCTGACCGGGGTGCCCGGCCACACCCTGCGGGTGCTGCGCCTCGTGGGCCTGGACCAGATCTTCGCGCTGGACCCCGACAGCGGCGCCGCCGACGGCCCCGACCCGTCCGGGCGTCCCGCTGGGGCAGCCTGAGACGACCGGCCGTGGCGGTCCTTCGCTCCGCCGTTACCGCGAGCCGCCGTTACCGCGTGCCGTTGCTGCCGGCCAGGTGGGGCAGCTGCCCGCTGGGCCCGTGCGCGCGGTCGCTCTCGTCCCGCACCAGGAGGGACAGCAGAGAGGCCACGGTCAGGCCCGCCTCCGCCGGGTGACGCAGCACCTTGTCCGGCTGGACGCGGTAGGTGTTGGTGCGGCCGTCGCGGGTGTGGGAGAGGTAACCGTCCTGTTCGAGGTCGGAGATGATCCGCTGGACGGCGCGCTCGGTCAGCCGGCAGTGAGCGGCGATGTCGCGGATCCGGACGTTGGGGTTGTCGGCGATGACCGCCAGCACACGGGCGTGGTTGGTGACGAACGTCCATCCGGAGTGGGATTCAGGCACTGGAACCATGCACAGCATTTTAGGGACGACTTTTGCCGGACGCTCGTTACATGACATAGTTTTCACGTAACGAAGAACCGTCTTGTCTCGGGGAGTGCAGGAGGGACCCCAGGGTGTCAGTGAACGAAGCGGCAACAGGGTGTGCGAGCCAGGACGACACGCGTCGGCCGCGAGCGGTGGACGGGGCCACGGTGGCGCAGTACGAATGGCGCGGCGCCCGGGTCATCGGTGCGAGAGGCGCCTACGACGCGTCCTCGATCGAGCCCTTGGCGCAGGCGCTGGCCGCCGCGGCCGAGGAGTGTCCGAGAGTGGTCCTGGACGCCTCGGAGATCACCTTCGCGGACTCCGCGCTGTTGAACCTGCTGATTCTCACCCGCCGGACGGTCGACCTCCGGGTGGCCGCCCCGGCGCGCCAGGTGCGGCGGCTGCTGCAGTTGACCGGGGTCGACACCCTGCTCACGGTGCGGGAGACGGTGGCGGAGGCCGCCGTCTGCTAGCCGCCCCCCTCCTGCCGGGGATCCACGTCGGCCCCGGCTCTTCGCGCAGGCGTGAATCCGCCGAGGAGGGGCATTCGTCGACGTGCCGCTGTCCAAGGCTTCGCGGTGTCCCCGTACGGGGCTTGTGAGGGAGAGGTATCACCATGATCGTTCCGGCGGAGAAGGAACTGCGCGCGGTGCTGGCCCGGTTCGCCCAGGCGCGCATCGACCACGATGTGCACCCCACCGGCCGCACGAGCAAGGCTCTCGAGGACGCCACGTACACGTTGTGCGTGATGACCGGGGCCCGCACCGCCGAGCAGGCGCTGCGCACGGCGGACGCGCTGCTCGAGCAGTACGCCGGCCGTACGGGGGTCTCCCGCGAGAGCGCGACGCTGGCGGCGTAGGGCGGCGTGGAGGCGTCGTCCTCGCGGGACTACGGGCGCCGTCCTCGCGGACGTCCGGCAGAGGCGGCCGTGCGCGTCATGCGCGTCGCCGGCAGCACCGCGGAGACCACGGCCGTCAGCGCGCAGCCGCCCGCCGCCGCGCCGAGCGCGGGCCACGGGAGTACCGGGGCGGACGGGGCCGACAGCAGGGACAGGGCGCCGGTCATGGTGAGCAGGTTCAGGACCGCCACCAGGACGCCGAGCAGCGCGCCGACGGCGGCCACGGTGAGCGCCTCCGCCGCGACCAGGCGCAGGACCTGGGGCGCGGTGGCGCCGGCCAGGCGCAGAGCCGTCAGCTCGCGGCGCCGGCCGGCCGTCGCCATGACCTGGGTGCCGGCCAGGGCGATGGCCGCGTAGACCAGGGCGATGCCCAGGACCAGCAGGAAGCCGAGCCGGGTCGTGCCGTCGGAGCGGGGCGCGGTGGCCGCCGGCCAGGCGGCGGCGGTGCGGACCCGGGCGTCCGAGGAACGCACCGCCTCCCGCAGTCCCGCCGCCACGGCGTCCCGGTCGGCGCCGTCCGCCACCGTCACCTCCACCCGGTCCACCGGGGCGCGCGGCGCGTTGGCCGGGGTGACGTACACGCCGTTGTCGCCCGTGCCGACGGCCAGGACGGCGGCGACGCGCAGGGTCCGGCGGGTGCCGTCGCCGAGGAGGACCGGGATCCGCTCGCCCACCGTGTGCCGTTCCCACTCCTCGTTGACGACGATCGAGTCGTCGTCCAGGCCGGTGAGCCGGCCAGCCGTCACCGGCAGCCGGGTGGTCGCGGCCAGCGCCCGCGGATCGGCCGCCCGGGCGGCGGACCGGACCAGGGCCACGCCCTCCTCCACGACGTACACCGCGGCGGTCGCCGTCGCCGAGACCGCCGCCGTGCCGGGCACCGCCCTCAGCCGCCGTACCGCCGCCTCGTCCAGGTCCGGGGCCGTCACCACGAAGTCGGCCGCCGTCCGGGCCCGCGCCTCGGCCGCCCCCGCCGCGTCCAGGGTGGCCGTCGCCCCGAGCAGCGAGCCCGTCAGCGCCACCGTCACCAGGACCGGCGCCGCCACGGACGCGGCCCGGCGGACGCCCGCCGCCGCGTTCTCCCGTACGAGGACGCCGCCCGCGCCCGGCAGCCGCGACGCCGGCCAGGCGACCAGCCGGATCAGGGGCCGTACGAGGAGAGGGGAGAGCAGGGCGACCGCCGTGATCAGCAGCATCGGGCGGCTGACGTACGTCTTGCGGTGCAGCAGCTCGCCCGGGTCGGTCAGCAGCGCCCACCCGGCCGTCCCGGCGGCCGTCGCCAGCAGCGCCGTACCGGCCAGCAGCCGGCCCCGGGTGAGGGCGCCGTGATCCACCGACGCCTCGCGCAGCGCCTCGGCCGGCCGGGTCCGCCCCGCCCGCCAGGACGCCGCCGTCACCCCGCACAGCGCCACCGTCAGCCCGGTCCAGAACGCCGCGTGGTACGGCCAGGTGTGGTCGCCGATCGCGAACCAGTCCGGCGCGAGTCCGCCCGCCACGGTGCGGGCCGCCAGGTGCGGGGCGGCGTACCCGCCCAGCGCGCAGCCCGCCGCCGAGGCAGCCACGCCGACCAGCAGCGCCTCCGCGGTCACCGTCCGCCGGACCTGGCCCGGCGTCGCGCCGGCCAGCCGCAGCAGCCCGAACTCCCGGCGCCGCTGCGCCACCGTGAACGCGAACGTCGACGCCACCACGAACACGGACACGAAGGCGGCCACCCCGCCCGCCGTCCCGAACAGGGAGTTCAGCGCGGTCACCGCCGCCGCGTCCCGGCCGGGGTCCGGGTCCGCCAGCCGCCGCGCGTCCCCGGTCAGCACCTGGGCCCGGTCACCGACGACGCGGCGTACGTCGGCCGGGTCCGCGTCCACCACCAGCTGGTCGCTCACCGGGGCCAGGCGGGCGGCGCGGGCATCGGTGCAGAAGACGGCGTCCTCCACGCCGGGGCCGGTGACCGTCCCCACGACGCGCACGGTGCCGTGACCCGTGCGCAGCCGGTCGCCGGGCGCGGCCCAGCGGCCGGTGGTCACGACCTCGTCGGCGGTCCGGGGCGCGCGGCCCGCGCTCAGCTCGTACGGGGCGAAGGCGGCGGTCGACCAGGGGTGGCCCACCAGGGAGGGCGGCCCGCCCTCGATCCGTACCGGGAAGGAGCGGTCCTCGGTGACCTCGCCCAGCGCGCGCAGGGCGGCGACCGTACGGGGCGGTACGGGGCGCGGGCGGTCCAGTGCCGCGGTCCGCACACCGGTCGGGGTCGGCACGCGGAGCGTGTCCTCGCCGCGCACCACCACCGGCGCGGCGGCGAACCGCCGCGGGGCGCGGTCGGGGGCGTCCGCCGCCGAGGCCAGGGCCAGGCCCATCACGGTGAGCAGCGCGACGCCGAGCGCGAGGGCGACGAAGCCGCCGGTGAAGGCGGTCCAGCGGGTGCGCAGGGTGCGCAGGGCGAGGGTCAGCACGGGGCGGCCTCCGCGTCGCGCGTCTCCAGGGACGTCGCGCGCGTCTCCAGAGAGGTCATACGGGCCGCGATCTCCCCGGCCGACGAGCCCGGCAGCTCGCCGTGCACCCGCCCGTCCACCAGGAACACCACCCGGTCCGCGTACGCGGCGGCCACCGGATCGTGCGTCACCATGACCAGCGTGCCGCCGTCGGCGTCCACCATCTCCCGCAGCAGCGCCAGGACCTGACGGCCCGTCGTCGAGTCGAGCGCGCCGGTCGGTTCGTCGGCGAACAGCACCTCGGGGCGGGTGATCAGGGCGCGGGCCAGCGCGATCCGCTGCTGCTGGCCGCCGGACAGCTCCGACGGCCGGTGCCGTGCCCGGTCCGCGAGACCGACCCGGCGCAGCACCTCCCGCACCTCGGACCGCTTCGGGCGGCGGCCGGCCAGGCGCAGCGGCAGGGCGACGTTCTGCTCGGCGGTCAGGGACGGCAGCAGGTTGAACGCCTGGAACACGAACCCGATCCGCTCCCGGCGCAGCAGCGTCAGCCGCCGCTCGCTCAGCCCGGTCAGCTCCGTCCCGCCGAGCCGCACCGAACCGGAGGTGGGCCGGTCCAGGCCCGCCGCGCACTGCAACAGTGTCGACTTGCCCGAGCCGGACGGGCCCATCACGGCGGTGAAGGTGCCGGCGCGGAAGGCGAGGGAGACGCCGTCCAGCGCCCGCACCCCGCCGTCCCCTGTTCCGTACCGCCTGCTCACGTCCCGCACGTCGATCGCGTCGCTCGCCATGTCGCCGCCCTTCCTCGCTGGTCAGGGCTCTACGAAACCCCGGGAGGGCGGGCCGGGTCAGTGCGGCAGGGGCGAGAGTCGGGGTAGGGCCAGGCCTACCCCTGAGGCTCCGGTCACGGTGATGGTGAGGGCGGGCCGACCGCCCGTACGGTGAGCCGCATGACGATGTGGGGGGCGCTCGCGAGGCGCGGATACCTGGGGTCGGGGTGGCCCTGGCGGGCGGTCGCGTACCTGGTGAGCGGGGCGCTGTTCGGGGCGGTCGTCCTGGTGGTGCTCGCCGGCGGGGTGGTGGTCGGGGGCGCCCTGGCCGTCGTACTGCTCGGGTTCCCGGTACTGGGGCTGACCGCGCTGTCCGGGATACCCGTGGCCGCCGTCGAGCGCCGGCGGCTGCGGCTGGCGGGGGTGGGGCCGGTGTTCGCCGGGCAGCACCGGGTGCCCGGCCGGCCGGGACTGCCCGCGTGGCTGACCACCCGGGTACGGGAGGCGGCGACCTGGCGGGAGCTGGCGTACGCGCTGCTGCTCGGCCTCGTCCTGTGGCCGCTGGACGCGGCGGCCGTCCTGACCTGCGTGTTCCTGCCCCTGTCGATGGTCGCCGCGCCGGTGCTGGTGGCCGTCGGCGGCGAGGCGAAGGTGCTGAAGGTCTGGCTCGTGGACGGCTGGCCGGCCGCCTCGGTGGCCGCCGGGCTGGGGTTGGTGCTGCTGGCCGCCGGGGCCTACGCCCTGGGAGTGCTGGCGGGGGCGCGGGCCGAGCTGGCGCGGGCGCTGCTGACGGCGCGGGGCGGCGACCGGGTCACCGAACTCGTCCGGTCCCGGGCCCGCCTTGTCGACGCCTTCGAGGCGGAGCGCCGGCGCATCGAACGGGACCTGCACGACGGGGCCCAGCAGCGGCTGGTCGCCCTCGGGATGGCCCTGGGCCTCGCCCGCCTCGACGCCCCGCCCGGCACTCCCCTCGCCGAGCAGCTCGCCCGCGCCCACCGGGAGGCCGAGCTGGCCCTGGCCGACCTGCGCGAACTCATCCACGGCATCCATCCCAAGGTGCTGGCCGACTACGGGCTCGAAGCCGCCGTCGCCGACGCCGCCGACCGCAGCCCGGTACCGGTGGACCTGGAGCTGTCCGTTCCCGGGCGGCTGCCGCGGCCCGTCGAGAGCGCCGCGTACTTCGTGGTGTGCGAGGCGCTGGCCAACGTGGCCAAGCACAGCGGCGCGGCGCGGGCGACGGTGCGCGGCGGGCACGCGGACGGACGGCTGTGGCTGGAGATCGGTGACGACGGGCGCGGCGGCGCGGACCCGGCCGGCGGCAGCGGACTGACCGGACTCGCGGACCGGGTGTCGGTCCTCGATGGCACACTCTCCCTGTCCAGCCCGCCGGGCGGACCGACCCTGCTGCGAGTGGAGCTCCCTTGCCGGCCGACCGACCCTTGCGGATAGTCCTCGCCGAGGACAGCGTGCTGCTGCGGGAGGGGCTCATCGGCCTGCTCACCCGCTTCGGGCACGAGGTCGTCGCGGCGGTCGGGGACGCGGACGCCCTCGTCACCGCGGTCGGGGAGCACGGGCCGGACGTGGTGGTGACGGACGTACGGATGCCGCCGGGGCTGCACGACGAAGGGCTGCGGGCCGCCGTGACGCTGCGCGCGGAGCGGCCCGGACTGCCGGTGCTGGTGCTCAGCCAGTACGTGCAGCGCGCCTACGCCGCCGAACTGCTCGACTCCGGGGACGGCACCGGCGTCGGGTACCTGCTCAAGGACCGGATCGGCCAGGTCGAGGAGTTCGTGGACGCCCTGACGCGCGTCGCGGCCGGCGGCACGGTCGTCGACCCCGAGGTGGTACGGCAGTTGCTGCGCCGCCGCCGGGACCCGCTGGCCCGGCTGACCCCGCGCGAGCGGGAGGTGCTGGCGCAGGTCGCGGAGGGCAAGTCCAACGGGGCGATCGCCCGGACACTGGTGGTGTCCGAGGCGGCCGTCGGCAAGCACATCGGGTCCATCCTGACCAAGCTGGACCTGCCGCTGGCCGACGACAGCCACCGGCGGGTGCTGGCGGTGCTGGCGTTCTTGCGGGCGTAGGAGCCTCAGGCGGTCAGGATCTCCAGCGCGGCGGCGTGCAGGCCCGGCGCGGCGGCGAGGTAGTTCTCGCTCGCCGCTTCCCAGGGCTTGCCGTCGAGGTCGGTCACGACGCCGCCGGCCTCCTGGACCAGCAGCACACCCGCCACGTGGGACCGGACGTTGTCGAACTGCCAGTGCAGGTCCATCCGGCCCGCGGCGACCTGGGCGAGCTGCTGGGTCACCGGTACGGAGACGCGCACATGGAGGGCGGAGTCCGACATCGCGGCGAACGCGGCGCCCGTCCGCCGGGCCGGCTCGGGGTCGTGACCCGGCTTGGCCTGGCCCGTTCCGGCCAGCGCGCCGTCCAGCGACGTCTTCCCGGAGACCCGCAGCCGTACACCGTTGAGGAACGCCCCGCCGCCCTCGGTCGCGGTGAACGTCTCGTCGAGGACCGGGAAGTGGACCACCGCCAGCACCGGGCGCCCGTCCCGGACGAGGCTCACGCCGATGTTCCAGTCGGGCATGCCGTGCACGGCGTTGACGTTGCCCCCGACCGGGTCGACGAGCCACCACTCGCCCGAGGGCAGCGGTCCCGATCCGTGCTCGTCGTCGAGCCAGCCGGCGCCCGGCAGCGCCTCGGCCAGCGCCGGGCGCAGCGTGTCGGCCACGGCGGCGTCGTTGGCCTTGAGGCTCGTGAGCAGTTCGGGGAGTCCGGGCGGGCGGGACCCGGTGGACCAGCGCGTCATCATCCGGGCGCCGGCGCGGCGGACGGCGGCGACGGTGGCGGCGGCCAGCGGGTCCTGGTTCGGGCTCGGGTTCGGGTCCTGGTTCGGGCTCGGGTTCGGGCTCGGGTTCGGGCTCATGGGAGGCTCCTGGGAATCGACCGAAGTGGATCTGTCTGTTGTTACGGTGTGCTTCTATGCACGTGGACTTGAATCTGCTGACCGTGCTGGACGCCCTGCTCGAAGAGGGCAGTGTGATGGGCGCGGCCGAGCGGCTGAACCTGTCCTCCCCGGCGGTCAGCCGCACCCTCGGCCGGCTCCGGGCCGTCACCGGGGACGACATCCTGGTGCGCACCGGGCACTCGATGACGCCCACCCCGTACGCGGTGTCGGTGCGGGAGGACGTGCACCGGCTGGTCGGGCAGGCCCGTGCGGTGCTCTCGCCGGTCCGGGAGCTGAACCTGGCCGAACTGGACCGCACGTTCACGATCAGGTGTCACGACGCGGTGGCCGCGTCACTGGTACCGGTCCTGGTCGGCAGGGTCCGGCAGCGGGCCTCCGGGGTGCGGTTGCGGGTGCTGTCGGAAGGGCCGGTCGACACCGACGACCTCAGACACGGCCGGGTCGACCTGGAACTCGGCGGCGGCGAGCCCGCCCTGCCCGAGTTCCGCTCCGAGCCGCTCGGCGACGACCGGCTGGTCGTGGCGATGCGCGCGGACCACCCGTGCGCCGACGGCCTCGACCTGGCCGCCTACGCCGCCCAGCCGCACGTCGTGGTCTCCCGGCGGGGCCGGCTCACCGCGCCGGTCGACGACGCGCTGGCCGCCGAGGGCCTGCGGCGCCAGGTGGTCGCGGCGGTGGCGACCTTGTCCACGGCGCTGCGGATCGCCGCCCGCGGCGACGCGCTGGTCACCTGCACGGAGGTGCTGGGCCGGCCGCTCGTCGAGGCGTTCGGGCTCCTCGCCCGGCCGCTGCCGATCGCGTTCCCGGCGGCGACGGTCAACTGCAACTGGCACCAGCGCTACGACTCCGACCCCGCCCACCGCTGGCTGCGCGAACAGGTCCGGGCGTCGTTCGAGGAGATCACCGCCGGCTGACTACGCGGCCAACGGCAGGGCCACGGCGCCGGGGAAGCCGGGCTCCTCGGCCTCGTCGAGCATCGCCGCGGCGACGGTTTCCCGGCTGACCTTCGCACCGAGGTCGAAGGGCGGCGCGGCGTCCAGGCCGACCGTGCGCCGGCGGGGGCTCTCCGGACCGTCGGTGAGCATCCCGGCGTGGAAGACGGTGCCGCCGGCCGCGAGCACGGTGTCGTCGGCCTCGACCTTGTCCGGGAGCCGGTCGCCCAGCACCCCGGCGAGCATGCCCGCGCCCGCTCCCGCCGCCGCGGCCGACCGGCCGGTGCCGTAGGCGCCGAGCCAGATGACGCGCCGTGGGCCGGCGGCGACGACGGCCCGGGCGCCGGTCAGGAGGGTCCCGGCCCGGTCCGTGCCGAGGGCGGACAGGACCACGGAATCCCCGTCCACGACGGCGGCGATGCTCGCCGCGTCGTGCACGTCTCCCGTCACCCTGCGCAGTGCGGGGGTGTCGGGCAGGGGGATGCGGCGGGGGTCGCGCGCGATGGCGGTCACCGTGTGACCACGTCGCAGTGCCTGCCGGGTGAGGGCGATGCCGGTGCGGCCGGAGGCCGCGAGGACGGTGAGGTTCATGCCGAGAACGCTAGGGAGTCCACTTCTTAACATCAAGTGCAAGTAACTGACTTGATGAGTTACCCAGATGCAATCGGCGGCCTCGGATCTACAGGGCCTTGGCGTAGCAGAGGCTCTCCTCGTGGAAGCGGTAGTAGCCGAAGCTCTCGCACCGCTCGTACCCGCTGGAGAGGTACAGCACCACGGCCTCCGGCTGCTTGGTCCCGGTCTCCAGCACCATCCGCGTGCGGCCCGCCGCGCGGGCGTCCGCCTCCAGCGCGGCCAGGATGCGGCGGGCCAGCCCCCGCCCGCGCATCTGCTCGATCACGAACATCCGCTTCAGCTCGGCGTCCCCGTCCCGGTAGTTCTCCTCGTTGGCCTCCTGGGAACGCCAGCCGCCCGTCGCCACCGGCACGTCGCCCTCGTCGTACGCGATGAGGTAGAGGCCGTTCGGCGGCGCGAAGTGCGAGGGCTCCAGGTAGGTGGCGTCGCCGTCGTCGCCGTAGCGGAGGGCGTACTCGGCCTGGACCTCGTCGTTGAGCTTCACGGCGTCGGGGTGGTCGAAGGGGACGGGGCGTATCTCCATTTTTCCTGCCGGGTGTGTATGCGGGTGGGTGCGGGACGTCGTCCAGTGTGCCTCACGGGGTTACCGCGCCCCGCGGCTCCGGCAGAGGTGGCAGCGGCAGGGCGGCCAGGTCAGGGAGTCGGGGATCGAGTAAGGGGTACCGGCGGCGGCGTAGACGCGGGTCGTGGTCCCGCTGGACCGGTGTCCTTCCCGGGTGACGCGGTAGGTGGTGATGGTCATGCGGGACTGGCCCGGCTCGGGCGGAGTGCCGGCGTTCACAGGCCGCCTCCGGGGAGGGCGGCGCCCCGGTGGTGGCGCATGCGGGCGCGCTGCCGCGCGAGGGGGCAGGGGGTGATGGGTGCGGTTGTCGTTCCGGCTCGCCTTTGGCCCGTCGCGGGCAGCAGTGCGTTCAGCAGCGCGTGGATAATGCGCATGTCGTCAGCTCCTCAGTAGCTGGTGGCCGTGCCCCGGGAGGTCCCACAACCTCGCCGGGGTCTTCGCGTAGAAGGAGCGTAGGTTGGCCTGTTAGGTGTTGTCATGTGTTGTCACCTGTACGTGTATGACAAGAGGCATCGTTACAGGGCAAATAGGGTCGTTATATGACCGTGGATCTCGAAGGACCTGAGCCCCTGTACGAGCAGATCGCCGCGATACTCGCCGCCCGCATCTCGGACGGGACGTACGCACCCCGTCGCAGAGTCCCCTCCGAGGCCGCCATCTGTGAGGAGTTCGCGGTGTCGCGCCCGACGGCCCGGGCCGCTCTTCAGCTGCTCGGCAAGCGGGGGCTGATCGTGACGGTGCGGGGCAAGGGGTCGTTCGTCGTCGACGATCCGTCTGCGGACCGACCCGAGCCGTGAGTCTCGACCACGAGTCCGGCCGCCTCCCTACATGCAGCTGGCCGACCTGATCGATTCCAGGATCCGCACTTGTTTCAGGCGTTGCTCACTGGATGGTGCGTACTCGCCTGTCCGCCGCCGAGGGAGTCCGCGAGGCGCAGAGCCACGTCGGCTCGGACCCGGCCGAGGTCGATGAGGCGAAGGGCCGGGGAAGCCGGGTCGACGGCGAGTGACGGCAGAACGATGCCGACCTCGTCGAGTGCCGCCCTCAAGGATTCCACGGCCGCGAAAGGATCGATGTACTGCGACTGGTGCGACTGCGATGCGGTTTCCATGTCCAGGACGCTATGGCCGTGATCCTGCGGGACGCCATGAGATGTTCTCGTTTGTTCTCGCAGACTGTCCGACTGTTCTCGAGTGGTCTCATGGGGACTGGCATGCCCCGTGGAACCAGGCGCGCCGAGTCGTGAAGGCTGTTCGCAGCAGGTGTCAGCGATGGAGGGAGCGGGTTCATGGCGCGGCGACTGAGGTTCCACGGGACGGACAGCAAGAACGGCGGGTGCCCGGCCGTGCATGAGGACCTGGACAGCGGTGAAATCATCGTCCAGGGGCGGCCGGTCACCGATCCCGAGGACGTGGCCCAGCTCCGCTACCTCGGTGAGGGCGATGTTGCGGTGGCCGTACCACGGGAGTTGCTCGTGCATCACGGGCCGAAGGAGGTGTATCGCGTGCCGGAGATCATCGACTTGGAGGAGTTCGGTCGTCTCTTCCACCACTTCGAGCACTCGGCGTGGCATCTCGAAACCCGTTCCGGTTACGCGTCGGACCGAGAAGACCCGGCCTACGCGGAGTTCCTGCGCACCGGCACGGCGCCGATGGACCTGGACAGCGACTGGTGCCGGAACATCACGCGGCAGACGGCGGCCGGGAAATACGTCGGACGCGCCCGGATCGTCGACCGGCCACCGACCGAGGGTCAGCTGTTCCTGCTCTCCTACGCGCGGTGCAATGCCGCCACGGGTGAGGACGCGCGCAACCTGTGGCGGGAAGACGCCGAACGGGTTCGCCTGCCTGCGGAAGACTTCTGGATCTTCGACAGCCGGCTCGTCGCCATCCTCCGCTTCGACGACCAGGATGTCTTCCGCGATGCGGAGATCGTGACCGAGCCCGCCGAAGTGCTGCGCTACTGCCAGGTCCGCGACGCCGCGGTCCACGCGTCCGCGCCGTACGACGTCTTCGCGGCGCGACTGGGGACGAGAGGCTGACCGGACAGCGGTGAGTACGGACTACCAGCGGGCCCGGGAGGCACTCGGCATGCGGCTGCGGGAGTTGCGTCTCTCGGCCGTTGGTGGTCGGCTGACCGGCACACAGCTTGCCCGGCGGATCGGTTGGCCGCACTCCAAGGTCTACAAACTGGAAGGCGGCCGGCAGACCGCGACCAGCGACGATCTGCGGTTGTGGGCGCAGGCCGTCGGCCGACCCGACACCTTCGCCGAACTCGACGTACGCCTCAAGGGCTTCGAGTCCCACATCCGCTCGTGGCGTCGCCAGCTCGCCGCGGGCCACCGCCCCGTCCAGGACACGTGGAATGCCGCCGTCGACAGGGCGCACACCATCCACGCCTGGGAAGAGTCCGTGGTCCCCGGCATGCTTCAGACCGCCGACTACGCCCGGCACATCTTCCTGCGGTACGCCGACCTGTTCGGGACGGCGCGGGACGCCGACGACGCGGTCCGTGCCCGGCTGGAGCGGCAGGCGTGGCTCTACCGTGGCGGCCGGCGACTTCACACGCTGGTGTGGGAGGCCGCGCTGCACGCGTTGGTCTGCCCGCCGTCCGTGCTCAGGGCTCAGTTGGACCGGCTGACAGGGACGGTCGGAATGGACACCGTTGAGCTGGGGATCATCCCCCTTTCAGCATCGTTGCGGGTTCCCGCCGCGAACGGGTTCTGGGTACTGGACGAGGAACTGGTCATCGCGGAGGACTGGCACGCGGAGCTGTGGCTGGACGACTCCGACGCGGTGGCCACGTACCTGCGTGTCTGGAACACGCTTCGGGAGTCCGCGGTGTACGGGACGGACGCGCAGGGTGTGATCGCCCGAGCCCGGCGATCTGTGGACTCCCGGACATGACGGAAGAGAGAGGCGCAGGATGTCGCAGAACGGTGTGCCGAGCTTCGCTGAGCTGCTGGCCGGTACGCGCCGCAGCGCGGTGCACCTGGAGATGCGTGACGCGTACGGCGTCGGAGCCGAGGCCGAGGAATTCGAGCAGTTCAGACGTACCGGTCGCGTCGATCTCGACCCGACGGCGCGGTGGTGGCCCGAGTGGCTGGGGATCGTGCGGGAGGCGGTTGGTCGTGGCGTGGTGATGCGTCGGGCCCGGATCGTTTCCGAACCCGTGACGGACTACATCCGGTGGGAGCACGCCGCCACCTCGTTGAATATCGAGGCGGGTGAGCTGGTGCGCTGGCTGCCCCGTCGGCGGGCCCTGGACGTGGCTCTGCCGGGAGCGGACTTCTGGCTGCTGGACGGTCGCCTGATTCAGTTCAACCTCTTCACCGGGGACGGTGACTGGGCTGACCCGCCCAAGGAGTTCAGCGAGGACCCTGGCGTGGTCAAGCTGTGCTCCGACGCGTTCGAGACGGTGTGGGAACGTGGCATCGACCACGCGGAATACACATGCTGAAACCCTTTGGTCACAGTATGTGAGCCAATGTCTCTGGAAAGCCCCGCCCGGTACCCTTCCCGAATGCTCACCGTCACCACCGTCAACGTCAACGGTCTCCGTGCCGCCGCCAAGAAGGGCTTCGTCGAGTGGCTCGCCGCCACCTCCGCCGATGTGCTGTGCCTCCAGGAGGTGCGGGCCGAGCCGCAGCAGCTGCCCGAGGGCGTCCGGGAGCCCGAGGGGTGGTACGTCACGCACGCGCCCGCCGCGGCCAAGGGGCGGGCCGGGGTCTCCCTCTACACGCGCCGTGAGCCCGACCGGGTGCGGGTCGGTTTCGGGTCGTCGGAGTTCGACGGCAGCGGGCGGTACGTGGAGGCCGACCTGCCCGGTGTGACGGTCGCCTCCCTCTACCTCCCTTCCGGCGAGGTGGGCACCGAGCGGCAGGACGAGAAGGTCCGGTTCATGGGCGAGTTCCTCGCCTACCTCAAGGAGCTGCGCGAGCGGGCCGCCGCCGACGGGCGGGAGGTCGTCGTCTGCGGTGACTGGAACATCGCCCACCAGGAGGCCGACCTCAAGAACTGGCGCGCCAACCGGAAGAACTCCGGGTTCCTGCCCGAGGAGCGGGAGTGGCTGGGGCGAGTGCTCGACCCGGGCGAGGGCGGGTACGTCGACGTCGTACGGGCGCTGCACCCGGAGGGCGAGGGGCCGTACTCGTGGTGGTCGTACCGGGGGCGGGCCTTCGACAACGATGCGGGATGGCGCATCGACTACCACGTGTCCACCCCCGGGCTGGCCGCCTGTGCCGTCAAGGGCTTCGTCGAGCGGGCCGCCCGTCACGAGGAGCGGTGGTCGGACCACGCGCCGGTGACGGTGGTCTACGAGCGGCCCTAGCCGGACGGCGCGCGGGAGCGCCACCAGCGGGTTCGGGCCGACCGCCTCTTGACGCGGGACGGATGCGAGCCCTCAAGCGGGCATCCTCGTGTCGACGACGCAGCTGATCTCGACGAGCTGGCCGGGCATGGTCAGTTCGGTGACGCCCAGGACCGTGCTGGCCGGGCGGTGGTCGCCGAAGTACCCGCGGTTGCCCTGGGCCGCCGCCGCGGCGTTGCGCCGCAGGTCCACCACGTACACGGTCTGCGACACGACCTGGTTCCGGGTGGCGCCGTAGTGGTCCAGGACCCGGTCCAGGTTGACGTGGGTCCGCGCGAGCTGGGCGGCGAAGTCGTCCGCGTGACGGAATTCGCCCGCCTCGTCGAACGCGAGCTGCCCGGAGACGTGGATCAGCTCGCCGGACCTGATCGCCTGCGCGTAGCCGAACTCGCTCTCGGCCGGCACGTCGTACTGGAAGACATCCATGGTGGCCACGGTTCTCGCCCTTTCCCGGCTGCTCTCTTGTGGTTACTCGGGAACTGTAAGAGAGTCAGGGTCGACCTGGAAGAACGCACTTTTCGGTGACTGAGGAACCTCATGGTGACCAAGCGACTGCTCACGGGCCTGCCCGAGGACGCCGATCTGCGGCGCGCGGACTCCCTGGCCCGGGAGATCTTCTCGGACGTCGCCAACAAGTGGGCGCTCCTGATCATCGAGGCACTCGGCGAGCGCACCCTGCGCTTCAGCGAGTTGCGGAACGAGGTCGAGGGCGTCAGCCACAAGATGCTCACCCAGAACCTGCGCATGCTGGAGCGCAACGGCCTGGTCGACCGGAAGGTGTACCCCACTGTGCCGCCGCGGGTCGAGTACACCCTCACCGAGCCGGGCCGGGGCCTGCTCGCCGCGGTCGACGCCATCTGCGGCTGGACCCACCAGCACCTCGGCCACATCGAGAGCGCACGCGGCCGTTTCGACGCCTGAACCGCGCGAGAGGCGCGAGAGCGGTCGCGGGGTGGCGGTGGTGTGTGTGGGCTGCGCCCGGGGTGAGCCGCGAGCGCTGGTGTGCGCCGACGGCTCCCGCCACGTCGACGTCCGTCAGCGGAGGGCCCCGGGCCCCCGCCCCCGCCTACGCCCCTTGCCCTTCCCCTTCCCCCTTCCGCAGCCGCCGGTCCAGTGCCAGCGACAGTTCCGCCTCCACCACGCTGCGCGCCAGCGGCCGTAGCCGGGGCAGGTCGGCCTCGGTCGCGTGGCGCAGGACCAGGTCGGTGAAGAGGCCGGCCAGGGCCTCGGCGTGGGTGCGGACGCGGCGGCCGGCGGCCAGGACCTCGGCGAGCGGGACGCCCTCGCGGACCAGGGCGGTGGACGCGTCCAGCAGGCTCCGGCTTATGTGGACGATCTCGTCGCCGTCGGTGCCCAGGTAGCCGAGGTCCATCGCGGCGGCGAGGTTCTCCGGGGTGTCCTGGCCCTGGAAGCGGTCGGCGAGTTCCTCGGGGGTGAGGCGGACCGGGGTCTCCTCGGTGGGCTCGCCGAGGCCGAGCAGGTCGCCGACGTCGCGGCCGTGGTCGAAGGCGTCGGCCAGTTCCGCGATGCCGTTGAGGGTGTGACCGCGGTCCAGGAGCGCCGAGATGGTGCGCAGGCGGGCCAGGTGGTGGTCGTCGTACCAGGCGATGCGGCCCTCGCGGCGGGGCGGCGGGAGCAGTTTGCGTTCGCGGTAGAAGCGCAGGGTGCGCACCGTGATGCCGGCCAGCCGGGCCAGCTCCTCCATGCGGTACTCGCGCTTGTCCGTCACGCCCCGACCTTACGGCGTACCGCCGGTAACTTTCTTTTCCCCGACCCCTACCCATTGGTAGGACGCTGTTCTACGCTCCCCATTGCGCCAGTGTTCACTGGCAGAGTCTACGGCGGTGCGTGGAGGCGTCGGGATGACCGAGCACGAGCATGTACGGGTCGCGGTGGTCGGGTCCGGGTTCGGCGGGCTGGGTGCCGCCGTGCGGCTGCGCCGGGAGGGGATCACGGACTTCGTGATTCTGGAACGGGCGGGCGAGGTCGGCGGGACCTGGCGGGACAACAGTTATCCGGGGTGCGCGTGCGACGTGCCGTCACACCTGTACTCGTTCTCCTTCGCGCCCAATCCGGAGTGGCCGCGCACCTTCTCCGGGCAGCGCCACATCCGCGCCTACCTGGAGCACGTCGCCGACACCTTCGGGCTGCGCCCGCACCTGCGCCTCCACTCGGAGGTGCGGCGGATGACCTGGGACGCGCGGGAGCTGCGGTGGGAGATCGAGACGGCGAGCGGGCGCCTCACCGCCGACGTCGTCGTCTCCGCCACCGGACCGCTGTCCGACCCGAAGATCCCGGACATCCCGGGGCTGGACTCCTTCCCCGGCACGGTCTTCCACTCCGCGCGCTGGGACCACGACCACGACCTCACGGGCAAGCGCGTCGCCGTCGTCGGCACCGGCGCCTCCGCCATCCAGTTCGTGCCCGCCGTCCAGCCCAAGGCCGCCCGGCTGACGCTGTTCCAGCGCACCCCCGCCTGGGTCATGCCCCGCATGGACCGGCCGATCAGCGGCGCCGAGCGCTTCCTGCACCGGACGGTCCCCGTCACCACGCGGCTGCGCCGGGGCCTGCTGTGGGGCATCCGGGAACTCCAGGTGCAGGCGTTCACCAAGCACCCCGAGGAACTCGGGTTCGTCGAACTCCTCGCCAAGCGCAACATCGCCCGCGCCGTCAAGGACCCGGCCCTGCGCGCCAAGCTGACCCCCGACTACCGCATCGGCTGCAAGCGCATCCTGCTCTCCAACGACTACTATCCGGCGCTCGCCCGGCCCAACACGGACGTCGTCGCGAGCGGACTGAGCGAGGTGCGCGGCTCCACCCTCGTCGCCGCCGACGGCACCGAGACCGAGGCCGACGTCATCATCTTCGGGACCGGTTTCCACGTCACCGACATGCCGATCGCGGAGCGCGTCGTCGGCGCGGACGGGCACACCCTCGCCCAGAGCTGGAAGAGCGGCATGGAGGCGCTGCGCGGCGCCTCGGCGGCCGGGTTCCCGAACTTCCTCACGGTCATCGGGCCCAACACCGGCCTCGCGAACACGTCCATGATCCTCATGATCGAGTCCCAGCTGAACTACCTCGCCGACTATCTGCGGCAGTTGCGCGTGCTGGGCGGGCGGGCCGCCCTCGACGCCCGGCCCGCCGCCGTCGACGCCTGGAACCGGCGGGTGCAGGAGCGGATGGAGCGGACGGTGTGGAACACCGGCGGCTGCACGAGCTGGTACCTGGACGCCAGCGGCCGCAACACCACCATCTGGCCCGGTACGACCACCGAGTTCCGGCGCGCGACCCGGCGCGTGGACCTCGCGGAGTACGACGTCCTGCGGCCGGCCGCGAGCCAGGCACCGGCCGGGCGGAGCGCGGAGGTGGGCGCGTGAGCCGGATGTCCGCCGTCGCCTCCGGCCCGTACGCGCCGCCCGTCCCCGTCCGTGAGCTGACCGCCGTGTCCGCCGACGGCGCCCGGCTGCACGTAGAGGTGCACGGCGGGCCCCAGGGAGCCCCCGCCGTCGTCCTCGCCCACGGCTGGACCTGCTCGACCGCCTTCTGGGCCGCGCAGATACGGGCCCTGGCCGCCGACGGCCACCGGGTCATCGCCTACGACCAGCGCGGGCACGGCCGCAGCCCGGCGAGCCCCGCCTGCACCACCGAGGCCCTCGCCGACGACCTCGAAGCCGTACTGCACGCCACCCTCGCCCCCGGCGAACGGGCCGTCGTCGCCGGGCACTCCATGGGCGGGATGACCGTCCTGGCCGCCGGCGCCCGCCCCGCGGTGCGCGAGCACGTGGCCGCCGTCCTGCTGTGCAGCACGGGCGCGGCGCGGCTGGTCGCCTCCTCCACGGTGCTGCCGCTGCCGGCGGGGCCGGTACGGACCTGGCTGACCCGGCGCGTCCTCGGCTCCCGCGCGCCGCTCGGACCGGTCACGCCCGCCGCCCGGCGCGTCCTCAAGTACGGGACGATGGGCCCGGGTTCGGCGCCGGACATGGTCGAGGCGTGCGCCCGGATCGTGCACGCCTGCCCGCGCGGAGTGCGGCACGCCTGGTCCCGGGTGCTGGACCGGCTCGACCTGGAGCACGGCATACGGGAGTTGACGGTGCCGGCCGAGGTGGTCGTCGGCACCGCCGACCGACTGACCCCGCCGGTGCACGCACGCGAGCTGGCCGCCGCGCTGCCCCGCCCCGTCGGCCTCACCGAACTGCCCGGGGTCGGTCACATGACGCCCCTGGAGGCCCCGGACCTCATCACCGCGAAGATACGCACACTCGCCGAGACCCACATACCCGTAGCTGCCGAGGAGAGCGCATGAACAGGGTGAGCCTGGAGGGACGGGTCGCCGTCGTCACCGGAGCGGCGCGCGGCGTCGGGGAACTGCTGGCCCGCAAGCTGTCCGTGCGCGGCGTGCGGGTGGCGCTGGTCGGGCTGGAGCCGGACGGGCTGAAGCAGGTCGCCGGCCGGCTGCACGGGGAGAGCGAGATCTGGCACGCCGACGTCACCGACCACGAGGTGATGGCCCGGGTCGCCGCTGAGGTGAAGGAACGGTTCGGCCGCGTCGACATCGTCGTCGCCAACGCCGGTGTCGCCACCGGCGGCCCGTTCGTCGACTCCGACCCGGTCTCCTGGCGGCGGGTCGTCGAGGTCAACCTGATCGGCTCGGCGGTGACCGGCCGCGCCTTCCTGCCGGCGCTCCTGGAGACCCGCGGCTACCTGCTCCAGATCGCGTCGCTGGCCGCGCTCACGCCCGCCCCGATGATGTCCGCGTACTGCGCCTCCAAGTCGGGCGTGGAGGCCTACGCGCACGCCCTGCGCGCCGAGGTCGGGCACCGGGGCGTGAAGGTCGGCGTCGGCTACCTCTCCTGGACCGACACCGACATGGTGCGCGGCGCCGACCAGGACGACGTGATGCGGGAGCTGCGGCAGCGGCTGCCCTGGCCGTCGAACAAGACGTACCCGCTGGGCCCGGCGGTCGACCGGCTGGTCGAGGGCATCGAACGGCGCCGGACGCACGTCTACGGGCAGTGGTGGCTGCGCGGCATGCAGGGCGTGCGCGGCTACCTCCCCGGGCTCATCGGCACGGTCGGGCAGCGGGAGATGCGGCGGTTCGGCGACCGGCTGTCCGGCGTCGGAAAAGGCCTGGTCGGAGCGGGTGGCGCCGCCGACGAACAGCAGCGCGCCACGCTCCGTGACTGATCGACATGCGCACGGTCACCGCCCGTGTGAATCTGATCGGGCCCGGCCAACACCGCCGTCGGCCGGGTCCGATCTCACCCAGGAGTGAACCCACATGGGTATGAAGGACCAGTTCCAGGAGAAGGCCGAGCGGATGCAGCAGCAGGGCCGGCAGAAGGCCGAGCAGGCCCGCGACCGGATGCAGGACCGTGCGGGTCGTCGGGACGACGACGAGGGCTTGGACCAGCCGCTGCACCAGGAGCCGTCGGAGCGTTCCCGCCGGGACCGCGAAGCCTGACGCGCCGCTGACGGCCGTGAAGGCGCCCCCCGTTCCGGACGGGGGGCGCCCCTTCATGCCCGGCCCTGCTCGCGGGGCGGCAGCGGCGGACGGGAGCGGTCCGGTACGTCGTGGAGGCCGGGCGGGGTGGCGGGCGGCTCGGTCTCCAGCAGCCGCAGCGCCAGCCGGACCGCCTCGTCCAGCACCGGGTAGCGGCCCTCGGCCCAGTCCAGCGGGGTGCGCAGGGCCGGCACGTCGGGGTCGACGCCCCGGTTCTCCACCGACCAGCCGTACGCGTCGAACCAGGCCGCGTTCATCGGCACCGTGATCACCGTGCCGTCGCCGAGGCGGTGCCGGCCGGTCATGCCGACCACCCCGCCCCAGGTGCGCTGCCCGACCACCGGCCCCAGCCCCAGCAGCTTGAACGCCGCCGTGATCATGTCGCCGTCGGAGGAGGTCGCCTCGTCCGCCAGCGCCACGACCGGCCCGCGCGGTGCGTTGGAGGCGTACGACACCGGCTGCGCGTTCCTCGTCAGGTCCCAGCCCAGGATGGTGCGGCTCAGCGTCTCCACCACCAGCTCGCTGATGTGCCCGCCCGCGTTGCCGCGCACGTCCACGATCAGCGCGGGCCGGGACACCTCCATCCGCAGGTCCCGGTTGAACTGCGCCCAGCCCGAGCCGCCCATGTCCGGGATGTGCAGGTAGCCGCACCGCCCGCCGCTCAACTCCCGTACCACCTCCCGGCGTTTGGCCACCCAGTCCTGGTAGCGCAGCGGCCGGTCGTCGACGAGCGGGACGACGGCGACCCGGCGGGCGGGGCCGTCCTCGGCCGGTACGAAGGTCAGCTCCACCGTCGTGCCGCCCGCGCCCGCCAGCAGGGGGAAGGGCCCGGCGGCCGGGTCCACGGGGCGGCCGTCGACGTGGGTGAGGGCGGCGCCCTCGCGGATGCCGGTGCCGGCCAGCGGGGAGCGGGCCTTGGAGTCGGAGGAGTCGCCGGGCAGCACCCGCCGCACGGTCCAGCGGCCGTCCCGGCAGGTGAAGTCGGCGCCCAGCAGGCCCTGGAGGCGCTGGTAGTGCGCCGGGCCCTCGTTGCGGCGGGCGGCGGCGACGTAGGCGTGCGAGGTGCCCAGCTCGCCCAGGACCTCGCGCAGCAGGTCGGCGAAGTCGTCCGGGGTGGCGACCCGCTCCACCAGCGGGCGGTACTGGGCCAGCACCGCGTCCCAGTCGATGCCGCACATGCCCGGTTCCCAGAAGAAGGCACGGGTCAGCCGGCCGGCCTCCGCGTACGCCTGCCGCCACTCGGCGCCCGGGTCCACCTGGTGCAGGATGCGGCGGGCGTCGATCCAGGTGGTCGAGTCGCCGTCGCCGGGCTCGGTGGCGGGTACGGCGCGCAGGTCGCCCTCGTCGAGGACGACGAGCCGGGTGCCGTCGCCGCTGACCGAGAACCAGTCCAGGTGGTCGACGAGTTCGGACTTGCGTGCCTTGGCGAGGCTGAAGTGCTCCAGCGTGGGCCGTTCGCTGGGGTCGTTCGGGTTGGCGAAGGTCTCGCCGAGCGCGCCGGAGATCGGCCAGCGCAGCCAGACCAGTCCGCCGCCGTCCACCGGGTGCAGCGCCGAGTACTTGGACGCGGTGACCGGGAACGGCGTCACCCTGCTGGCCAGGCCCTCCACCTCGACGGTCACCGCGCCGCCCTCGCCGGTCCCCTCCTCCACCGGGTCCAGTCCGCCGGCGGCCGGGCGGCCCTCCGGGTTCAGCGCGAAGGGGGAGGGGGTGGCCGAGGAGAGCGGGACCAGGTAGGGGCGGCAGCCCAGCGGGAAGGAGAGGTCGCCGGTGTGCACGTCGTAGACCGGGTCGAAGCCGCGCCAGGACAGGAAGGCGAGGTAGCGGCCGTCGCGGGTGAAGACGGGGTTCTCGTCCTCGAAGCGGCCGTCGGTGACGTCGATGACGACGGGGCCGTCCGCCCGGCCGCCGATCCGGGCCATCTTGATCTGCCGGAGGGTGCGGCCGATGCCGGGGTGGGACCAGGTCAGCCAGCACCCGTCCGGGGAGAAGGCGAGGTCGCGCACGGGACCGTTGACGGAGCGGATCAGCTCGGTGAGGCCGTGGGTCTCCGCGCCGGAGCCGGAGCCGGAGCCGGAGCCGGAGCCGGTCCCGGCGTCCGGCCCCGCACCGGGCTCCGTACCGTTGGGCTCCGTACCGTTGGGCTCCGTCCCGGTCCCCGTCCCGGTCCCGGTCCCCGTCTCGGTCCCGGTCCCCGTCCCGTCGGCCCCCGCGTCGGCCCCCACACCGGACCCCGCCCCCGCCCCGGCTGCCGCCTCCGCCTCCGCCCCCGCCTCCGTGTCGGAGACATCGAGCAGCAGGAGCCGCCCGTCATGCGTGGCGAGGGCCAGGCGTTCGCCCTGGGGGTCGGAGACCGTCTCCAGGACGCGGCCGAGCTGCCCGGAGGCCAGCCGCCTAGGTGCCCGCCCCCCGGTGGCGCGCGGCAGGTGGGCGATCTCGACGGCGTCCTCGCCCTCGGCGTCCGTGACGTAGGCGACCCGCCCGCTGGCGCCGAGCATCTCCGGCAGCCGCACCCGTACCCCCGGGGTGTCGGCGAGGGTGCGGGCCGGACCGTCCCGGTGGGTGAGCCAGTACAGGCTGCCGCGCACCACCACCGCGCTGGCCCGCCCCGTCTCGTCCACGGAGACGCCGGCCACGTGCTGGGCGGCGGGCACCTGGTACGTACGCCGTCCTGCCCGCGCACCGTCCAGCCGTACGTCGAGCCGGCGCGGCACCGAGTCCGGCGCGAGGTCGTCGACGATCCACAGCTCGCCCGCGCACTGGTAGACCACGCGGGTGCCGTCGCTCGCCGCGTGCCGGGCGTAGAAGGCGTCGTGGTCGGTGTGGCGGCGCAGGCCGGAGCCGTCGTACGCGCACGAGTACAGGTTGCCGACGCCCTCGTGGTCGGAGAGGAAGGCGATCCGGCCGCCGACGAACATGGGGGAGTGCAGATGGCCGTCCAGGCCCTCCAGCAGCCGTTGCCCGTGCAGCCAGAGGCGGCCGGTGGCGCCGCCCCGGTAGCGCTTCCAGGCGGCGGGTTCGTGCGGCGGGGTGCCGGTGAGCAGGAGGGTCCTGCGCTCGCCGTCGACCTCGGCGGCCTGGAGGTCGGAGACCGGCCCCCAGGGCAGCTTGCGGCCGGGATCGCCGTCGCAGGAGATCTTGTACGCCCAGGTCAGATGGGAGAACGGCTCGCCCTGCGAGGTGACGGCGAGCACGGCGGACCGGCCGTCCTCGTCCGGCGGCGCCCAGCCGCAGACCCGGGTGTCCAGCGAGCCCCAGTGGGTGAGCTGCCGCCCCGGACCGCCCGTCACGGGCACCAGGTGCACCTCCGGCAGGAGGCTGCGCCAGCTCGTGTACGCGATGTGGCGGCCGTCGGGCGAGAAGCGGGGGTGGGAGACCTTGGTGCGGTCGACGGTGAGCCGCCGGGCGCGGCCCGGGTCGGCCGGCGACGCCAGCCAGAGGTCGTCCTCGGCCACGAAGCACAGCAGGCCGGCGTGGAGATGCGGAAAACGCAGATAGCTCACCCTGTCCATGCTTTTCCGGGGACCGTGGCGCAGCAACTCGTGACGGGGCGCGGGCGGCGGCCTTACAGGGAACTGACAACCGTGACCGAGGACACGTACGAAACCGTTTCGTTTCGCTAGCGGGGATGGGTTATCTTCGACACACAAGCAGACCGTGTTGTCCATGACCGTTCATGACCGTTCACGACCGTGACCGTCACGGAGGAGGGAGTGAGGGAGATGGCCGAGGCCGCGACGGCGCGCCGCAGCCGGATCACTCCCGAGCGCGAGGCCGAGCTGTACGGGGCCGTGCTCGACCTGCTCCGCGAAGTCGGTTACGACGCCCTCACCATGGACGCCGTGGCCGCCCGTACGCGGTCCAGCAAGGCCACGCTCTACCGCCAGTGGGGCGGCAAGGCCGAACTGGTCGTCAAGGCCATCCGGCACGACAAGCCGGGAAAGATCGCCGACATCGACACCGGGTCGCTCCGCGGTGACCTGCACTGTCTGCTGACCCGCGAGGACGACTGCGCCATGGAACAGAACTCCGCGCTGCTGCGGGGCGTCGCCATGGCCCTGCACCGCAACCCGGACCTGCGCCAGGCGTTCCGGGACCAGCTGATCGAACCCGAGATGGCCGAGTTCCGGCGCGTGCTGCAACGCGCCGTCGACCGGGGGGAGATCAGACCGGACTGCCCGGCCCTGGACTTCCTCGTCCACATGATGGTCGGCGGCTACGCCACGACCGTACTGCTGGACGAACAGCCACCCACCCGGGCCTTCCTCGCCTCCTACATCGACGCCGTGATCCTCCCCGCCCTCGGCGTCTCCGCCTCCTGACACCTCCCCTCCTGCAAGCCCCCACCTGACGTCACCGCTCACGTCGCCGGGCTGATCACCCCTGCCCTGAATCACTCCACGACATGACCGGGAGTACGCCCTCGTGGCCACGTTCCTCTACAAACTCGGCCGCCTCGCCTTCCGGCGACGGCATTTCGTCGCCCTGATCTGGGTCGCGCTGCTCGCCGTCGCCGGCATCGGCGCGGCCAGCGCCCCGTCCGCCGGCAACTCCTCCTTCTCCATTCCCGGCACCGAGGCCCAGAAGGCCTTCGACCTGCTGGAACAGCGCTTCCCCGGCCAGAGCGCCGACGGGGCGACCGCACGCGTCGTCTTCAAGGCACCCGACGGCGAGAAGATGACGGACGCCGACAACAAGGCGACCGTCCTCAAGGCCGTCGACGAACTCTCCGACGGCTCCCAGGTCACCTCCGTCGCCGACCCCTACGAGGCCGACACCGTCAGCGAGGACGGCACCATCGCCTATACGTCGGTGACGTACGACGTCTCCGGCATGGAACTGGAGGAGGCCGGCAAGGAGGCCCTGGAGGACGCCGCCCAGCAGGCGCGGGACGCCGGGCTGACCGTCGAGATCGGCGGTGACGCGCTCCAGGCCGTCCCGGAGACCGGCTCGACGGAGATCATCGGCATCGCGGTCGCCGCCGTCGTCCTCGTCATCACCTTCGGCTCCCTGGTCGCGGCCGGACTGCCGCTGCTCACCGCGCTCATCGGCGTCGGCATCGGCGTCTCCTCCATCACCGCCCTGGCCAGCGCCCTGGAACTGGGCTCCACCACCTCCATCCTGGCGATGATGATCGGCCTCGCGGTCGGCATCGACTACGCCCTGTTCATCGTCTCCCGCTACCGGGCCGAACTCGCCGAGGGACGCGAACGCGAGGAGGCGGCCGGCCGGGCCGTCGGCACCGCCGGCTCGGCGGTGGTCTTCGCCGGCCTCACCGTCGTCATCGCCCTGGTCGGCCTGGCGGTCGTCAACATCCCGATGCTGACCAAGATGGGCGTCGCGGCGGCCGGCACGGTCGCCATCGCGGTCCTCATCGCGCTCACCATGGTCCCGGCGCTGCTCGGTCACGCGGGCCGCAGGGTCAAGCCGGCCGGCGCCAAGAGCAAGTTCCTGGGCGGTGCCCGCGCCGAGCGCGACCAGCGGCAGGACAAGCCCAACATGGGCACCCGCTGGGCCCGCTTCGTCGTCCGCCGCCCGGTCGCCGTCCTCCTCCTGGGCATCGTCGGCCTCGGCGCGGCGGCCGTCCCGGCGGGCTCCCTCGAACTGGGCCTGGGTGACGACGGCTCCCAGCCGACCTCCACCACCCAGCGCCGCGCCTACGACCTGCTGTCCGAGGGCTTCGGGCCCGGCTTCAACGGACCGCTGATGGTCGTGGTGGACGCCAAGGGCAGCGACGACGCGCAGGGCGCGTTCACCGAGGTGTCCGACGAGATCAAGAAGCTCGACGGCGTCGTCACGGTGACCCCCGCGGCGCCGAACAAGGCGGGCGACACGGCGACCATCACCGTGATCCCCGACTCCAAGCCGTCCTCCGTCGAAACCGAGGACCTGGTGCACGGCATCCGCGACGCGGGGGCCGGCGTCGAGGCGGACACCGGGGCGCAGACCCTGGTCACCGGCTCCACGGCGATGAACATCGACGTCAGCGAGAAGCTGAACGACGCGCTGATTCCGTACCTGGTCCTGGTCGTCGGCCTGGCCTTCCTCCTCCTGATCGTGGTCTTCCGCTCGATCCTGGTCCCGCTGAAGGCGGCCCTCGGCTTCCTGCTGAGCGTGCTGGCGGCCCTGGGCGCCGTGGTCGCGGTCTTCCAGTGGGGCTGGCTGGCCGGCCTGATGGGCGTCGAGGAGACCGGCCCGGTCATGTCGATGATGCCGATCTTCATGGTCGGCGTGGTCTTCGGCCTGGCCATGGACTACGAGGTCTTCCTCGTGACCCGCATGCGGGAGGCGTACGTCCACGGCGAGCAGC
This sequence comes from Streptomyces sp. NPDC090994, assembly GCF_044768905.1. Lineage (NCBI taxonomy): Bacteria > Bacillati > Actinomycetota > Actinomycetes > Kitasatosporales > Streptomycetaceae > Streptomyces > Streptomyces sp. NPDC090994. Next base: position 177,039 of record NZ_JBIVWS010000004.1, on the reverse strand, counting down.
CCGGCGAAGCGATCGTCACCGGCTTCAAGCACGGCGCACGGGTCGTCACCGCCGCCGCGGTCATCATGATGGCGGTCTTCGCGGGCTTCATCGGTTCCAGCGAGTCCATGGTCAAGATGATCGGCTTCGGCCTCGCGATCGCGGTCTTCTTCGACGCGTTCGTCGTCCGCATGGCCATCGTCCCGGCGGTACTCGCCCTGCTCGGCAAGCGCGCCTGGTGGCTGCCGAAGTGGCTGGACCGCGCGCTGCCCAACGTGGACGTCGAGGGCGAGGGCCTGAAGACCCTGTCCGACGGCCGCAAGGACCCCGACGAGGACAAGGAACTGGCGCGCGCCTGACACCGCGTGGCCGAGTGAGACCAGCCGGTGAGGGTCCCGTGGGGACGGGTGGCCCTCACCGGCTTCCTCGTCCCCCCGTACGTACGCCGTGAGCGGCTCTCGTACGTCGTGAGCGGCCGTGCCGGCCACCGGACAACCCGGTCGCCCGTCACGCCCGGCACTCGCTACCGTGCCGCCATGACGACGACCGACGACACTCCCGACGCCCACCCCCGCTTCGCCGCCGCCCTGCGCGACATGGGGCTCGACGACCTCAACGGCCGGGTCCGGCGCTTCCCGGAAGCCACCCGCACCGCCGCCGAGGCCGCCGCGGCGATCGGCTGCGAGCTGAGCCAGATCTGCAAGTCGCTGATCTTCGCGGCGGACGGCGTCCCCGTGCTGGTCCTCATGGACGGCGCCTCCCGCGTCGACGTGGACCGGGTCCGCGAGGAACTCGGCGCCGAGCAGGTCACCCGCGCCAAGGCCGACGTCGTACGGGAGACCACCGGGTACGCCATCGGCGGCGTTCCGCCCTTCGGCCACCGCACCCGCACCCGCGTCCTCGCCGACCGCTCCCTGCTCGCCCACGAGACGGTCTGGGCCGCCGCCGGCACCCCGTACACCGTCTTCCCCATGGCCCCGCGGGACCTCGTCACCCACGCCGGAGCGACCCTCGTGGACGTGCGCGAACACTCCCGTCGGTAGCACCCTGGAAAGAGGGGCCCACGGAGGTGAACGACATGATGCCCACACCGGTCGGATGGCATGTAGAGGTCGAGTTCACGGAGGACGATCGGCATACGCGGGCGGTCGCGATGGTGCGGCTGTCGGACGGTACGGAGGTACGGGCGCACGGGCATGCCAGCAGGCACCGCGCCGACGCCCGGCAGCCCCGGGTCGGTGAGGAGGTCGCCGCGGCGCGGGCGCTGAACGAGCTGGCGATGCGGCTGCTCGACAAGGCGCACGGGGAGATCGACGAGGCGTCGGGGAGGGTGTCGCACCCGATCCACGTCTGAGCACCCGGTCCGGGTGTCAGCGTCCGGTCCGGGTGTCAGCGCCCGGGTCCGGAAGTCAGCGCCCGGCGTCCAGCGCCGTCCGTACCGCCCGGACCAGGGCCTGCGCCCGCGGGTCCGCCGTCACGGTCTTGCGGAAGCCGTTGGTGACGTAGCCGAAGGCGATGCCCGACTCCGGGTCGGCGAAGCCGAGCGCGCCGCCGCGGCCCGGATGCCCGAAGGAGCCGGGGGCGAGGAACGGGGACGCGCTGCCGTGCAGCATGTAGCCCAGGCCGAAACGGGTGCCGACGACGAGGACCCGGTCCGGGCCCGCCGACTCCTGCGCCCGGGCCGCCGCCAGCGTCCGGGCGTCGAAGAGCCGGACGCCGTCGACCTCGCCGGTCAGCGCGGCGTAGAAGCGGGCCAGCGCGTCGGCGGTCGCGATGCCGTTGGTGGCGGGCAGCGCCGCCGCCCGGTACGCCGGGTCGTTCTGGTCGGGGAACGGCGTGATCGCGCCGAAGGCGCGGCGGGTGAGGGAGCCGGGATCGTCGTAGGCGGCGGTGACGGAGCGCTTGGGACGCATGCGCAGGCCCCCGGACGGCGGCTGCACGTCCTCGACGCGGCCGGTCCGGCCCGCGCGGCCGGCCGCCTCCTCGTGTGCCGGGAGCCCGAGCCACAGGTCCAGGCCGAGGGGGCGGGCGATCTGGTCGGCGATCCACTCGCCGGTGCCGCGGCCGGTCACCCGGCGGACCAGCCCGTCCAGCAGCCAGCCGTAGGTGAGCGCGTGGTAGCCGTGGTCGGTGCCGGGTTCCCAGACGGGAGCCTGGGCGGCGACCGCCTCGGTCCCGGGCAGCGGATCGAGCGCCTCGGCGGGGGTGAGGGGACGGTCGAGGACGGGGAGGCCGGCCCGGTGGGCCAGTACGTGCCGGACCAGGACGCCTTCCTTGCCGTGCGCCTTGAACTCCGGCCAGTACGTGTGCACCGGCGCGTCCAGGTCCAGTTCGCCGCGCTGGTGCAGCAGCAGCGGTACGGCGGCGGCGACGCCCTTGGTGGCCGAGCGGATCACCTGGGCGGTGCCCCGCTGCCAGGGCTCGGTGCCGTCGAGGTCACGGGTGCCGGCCCACAGGTCGACGACCTTGCGGCCGTCGCGGTAGACGGCGACGGCGGCGCCCCGGTCGCCGAGGGTGGTGAAGTTCCGCAGGAACGCGTCCCTGACCGGTTCGAACTCCTCGGCCACTGTGCCGCGTACGGCCACGTCCACGTCCACGGCCACGTCCATGCTCCTCATCCCTTGCCGCTGCCACTCGCCCACAACAGTGCGTGCAACACGCACCGTTCACGGGCGATTCCTCATGTGGCCGCCGTCACGCCGCCGTCACGCCGCCGTCAGGCCGTCGTCACCGAGCGGGGGTCGAAGCCGAAGGGGAGTTCCAGGCGGTGCGCGCGCATCAGGGCGTCGTCGGAGAGCAGGTCCGCGGTCGGGCCGTCCGCCGCGATCACGCCGTCGCTGAGGATCAGCGAGCGCGGGCAGAGCTGGAGGGCGTAGGGCAGGTCGTGGGTGACCATCAGGACGGTCACGTCCAGGGAGAGCAGGATGTCGGCGAGTTCGCGGCGGGAGGCCGGGTCCAGGTTGGAGGAGGGTTCGTCCAGGACGAGGATCTCCGGTTCCATGGCGAGGACCGTCGCCACCGCCACCCGGCGGCGCTGTCCGAAGGACAGGTGGTGCGGCGGGCGGTCCTGGAAGCCGTCCATGCCGACCCGGGCCAGCGCCCGGTCCACCCGTTCCTCCAGTGCGGCGCCCTTCACCCCGGCCGCCGCCGGTCCGAACGCCACGTCCTCCCGGACCGTCGGCATGAAGAGCTGGTCGTCGGGGTCCTGGAAGACGATGCCGACCCGGCGCCGGATCTCGGCCATGTGCTTCTTGCCCACGGGCAGCCCGGCCACCGTCACCGTGCCCGCGCCGCCGGTCAGGATGCCGTTGAGGTGGAGCACGAGGGTCGTCTTGCCGGCGCCGTTGGGGCCGAGCAACGCGACCCGTTCGCCGCGCGCGACCGAGAAGTCGACGCCGAAGAGGGCCTGGTGCCCGTCGGGGTAGGCGTAGGCGAGGCCGGAGACCTCCAGGGAAGCAGTCACAGCACCCATCCCAGCAGACAGACCAGCAGCGCGGTGCACGGGAGGGCCAGCGCGTACGACCACTGCGCCCGGGAGGCGGTCACCTCGTCGATGACCGGCATCGCACCGGCGTAACCGCGGCTGACCATCGCCAGGTGGACGCGTTCGCCGCGCTCGTAGGAGCGGATGAACAACGCCCCGGCGGATTTCGCCAGCACGCCCCAGTGCCGTACCCCGCTCGCCTCGAAGCCGCGCGACTCCCGGGCGATCCGCATCCGCCGCATCTCGTCGGTGACGACGTCGCCGTAGCGGATCATGAAGGACGCGATCTGGACGAGGAGGGGCGGCAGCCTCAGGCGCTGGAGGCCCAGCAGGAGGGCGCGGAGTTCGGTGGTGGAGGCCAGGAGCACGGACGTGGCGACGCCCAGGGTGCCCTTGGCCAGGACGTTCCAGGCGCCCCACAGGCCGTTCACGCTCAGGGACAGGCCCAGTACGCCGACCCGGTCGCCCTCGGCCACGAACGGCATGAGGACCGCGAAGGCGACGAACGGCACCTCGATCAGCAGCCGCTTCAGCAGGAAGCCGGCCGGGACGCGGGCCGCGCAGGCGACCGACGCGAGCAGCAGCGCGTAGAGCCCGAACGCCCACATCGCCTCGCGCGGCGTGGACACCACGACGACCACGAAGCCGAAGGCCGCGGCGAGCTTGGTGTGCGGCGGCAGGGCGTGCACGGGGGAGTCCCCGTGCCGGTAGAGCCGGTGGGCGTGGCCCGCGCCCATCTCAGACGTCCGTGCCGGTCGGGGAGGTGTCCGCGGTGCGGCGCCGGCGGAGCGCCCAGAACACCGTGCTGCCCGCGACGACCGTGACGCCGACGCCGATCACGCCCGCGAGGCCGCCGGAGAGCCGGGCGTCGGCGATGTCCTTGACGCCGTAGTCGGCGAGCGGGGAGTCGGCGGCGGCGTGCTCCTCGGCCTTGGCGTCGATGCCCTGGTCGGCGGCGACCTTCTCCAGGCCGTCGGGGGAGGCGGAGGCGTAGAAGCTGACGAACCCGGCGAGGACGACGCAGACCGCCAGGCCGGTGAGCCAGATCGTGCGGCGGGAGCGGGGCGCCGCCACCGGGGCGGGCTCGGCGGCGGGCGCGTCGACCAGTTCGCCGCCGACCCGCAGCTTCAGCCGCTGCTGGAGCCCGCGCGCCCCGTACACCAGGTCCGGGCGTACGGCGATGACGGCGCCGACGGTCAGCGCGGTGATGACGGCCTCGCCGATGCCGATCAGGACGTGCACGCCGATCATGGCGGTGGCGACCTTGCCGATCGGGACGTCGGTGGTGCCGCCGATCCAGTAGACGAGGGTGAAGGCGACGGCGGCGGCCGGGACGGAGAGCAGCGCCGCGACGAACGAGGCGGCGGTCACCGAGCGCCGGGTGCGCGGCAGCACCTTCAGCAGGCCCCGGAAGACGGCGTAGGCGACGACCGTCGTGACGATCGCCATGTCGGTGATGTTGACGCCGAGCGCGGTCAGGCCGCCGTCCGCGAAGAGGATGCCCTGCATGAGGAGGACGACGGAGACGCACAGGACTCCGGTCCAGGGGCCGACGAGTATCGCGGCCAGGGCCCCGCCGAGGAGGTGTCCGCTGGTTCCCGCGGCGACCGGGAAGTTCAGCATCTGCACGGCGAAGATGAACGCCGCGACGAGGCCGGCCAACGGGGCCGTGCGCTCTCCCCCACGCTCGGCTTCGCCCGCGCGGGAGGTGCCCCCGAGTTCCCGCCGCGCGCCGCGCAGACTGACCGCCACGGCGCCGGCGGCGACGACTCCGGTGACCGCGGAGACCGGGGCGTTGATGAATCCGTCAGGTACGTGCACCTTCCGATGATAAGGAGTAGTTGCGACTCCTGTGCAAGAGCGAAGTAAAGGCTTATCTCATAACAGGTATATAGCTCAAAAGGCGTGATGCGTGAAATATGGGACATTGGAGAGGGGCCGAGGGTGAAGGAGCCGGTCGATGTCGGTGGTCGAACAGTACGCACGGGTCCAGGTGCTCACCGACGCGGACATACCCGAAGAGGGCGACGGCCGCTGCGTACCGGCGGTGCTGCGCTACGACCCCGCGGACGACCCCCGGTCGGTACGGATAGGACTGCCCGGCCCGCGCTGGTTCCGCTTCGCGCGCGAGCTGCTCGAACGGGGGCTGCGGGCGCCGGCCGGGACCGGGGAGGTGCGGGTGTGGCCGTGCGGGCGGGTGCGGGCCGTGGTCGAGTTCCACCCGGAGCGGGGCGGCTGCTCGGTGGTCCAGTTCGACACGGACGACCTGCTGCGCTTCCTGCGCCGGACGTACGCGGCGAACCCCGCGCTGGCGCAGCCCGTCCCGCGCTGAGCCGTCAGCCGTCAGCCGCCCGCCTTGTGAGCCGCCCGCCTTGAGCCGCCCGCCGTGAGCCGTCAGCCGCCCGCCTTGCGAGCCGCCCGCCGTGAGCCGTCAGCCGCCCGCCTTGAGCAGCGCCGCCACGATCGGTCCGGCCGTCTCGCCGCCGTGGCCGCCGGCCTGCACCACGCCCGCCGCGGCGAGATCGTCCCGGTAGGCGGTGAACCAGCCGTTCGGCTTCTTCTGGCCGTCGACCTCCGCCGAGCCGGTCTTCGCGCCGGCGTCCCCGCCGACCCCCGCCATCGCCTCCGCCGCCGTGCCGTAGTCGGCCGTGTAGGCCATCAGCTCGCGCAGCTGGGAGAGGGTGCCGGCGGACATCGTGCGGGAGGCGGTGGCCAGCTCGCGGTCGTCCACCGACGGGGCGACCAGGTACGGCTGGTGGAAGGTGCCGGACTTCACGGTCGCCGCCACGGACGCCATGTTCAGCGGGTTCATCCGCACCCCGCCCTGCCCGATGAGGGACGCCGCCATCTGGGCGTCGCTCTGCACGGGGACCGAGCCGTCGAAGGTGGGCACCCCGATGGCCCAGTTGTTCATGCCGAGGCCGAAGACCTCCTGGGCCTGCTTGGTCAGGTCGTCGTCGGAGAGCTTCCCGGCCTGGCTGATGAAGGCGGTGTTGCAGGAGCGGGCGAAGCTCGCCTTGAAGGTGCCGCCCTTGATGGAGAACTTGTCGTCGTTCTGGAACTTCCAGCCGCCGTAGGTGAAGTACTTCGGGCAGGGGTGCGCCTTGTCGGCGGAGGCCAGGCCCTTCTCGATCAGCAGCGACGAGGTGACGACCTTCATCGTGGAGCCGGGGGCCAGCGAGCCCTGGAAGGCGGTGTTGAAGCCATGGCCGCTGTTGGCGACCGCGAGGATCTCGCCGGTCGAGGCCCGGGTGAGGACGACGGACGCCCGCTCGGTCTCCTCCACCTGCGCCTCGGCGAGGGTCTGCAGCTCCGGGTCGAGGGTCGTCTTCACCGTGCCCGGCGTGCCCTCGCTCAGCTCCAGCAGGGTCTTGTCGGAGAGCTTCTTCGCCTTCGACTCCTTGCCGCGCACGATCCGCAGCTCGATCCCGGCCGTGCCGCCCGCCTTCTCGCCGTACTTCTCGCGCAGCCCGTCCAGGACGGTGCCCAGCGACGGGTACTTCACGGCGGTGATCTCGCCGCCGTCCCGGTCCACCGCCTTCACGGGCGGCGTCCCGGCCTCCCCGGTGACCAGCTCGTCGCCCTCGCCGAGGTCGGGGTGGACGACGGCGGGAGTGAAGGCGACCCGGGGTTCGCCGTCGCCGTCGCGGCGCACGACGGTCAGGGCACTGTCGTACGCCAGCGCCTTGCGGACGTCCTCGTACACCACCGTCGCCTTGACGGAGAACGGGACCTCGGCGCCGCTGCGGGTGCCCGGGGTGAGGGTGACGTCCTCGATGCGGGCGTCCTTCGCGTACGAGGTGAGCAGGGCCTTCGCCGCGGCGGTGGCGTCGGTGGCGGCGGCCGCCTCGGCGACCTCGCCCCGCTGCCAGGCGGTGAGGAACCGCTCGGCCGCCGTGGTGACCTCGGTGGCCGACAGAGGGCCGGTCTTCACGTTCTTCCCGGCCGCCGTGGTGCGCGCGTCGTCCCCGGCGTCCGCGCCGGCGGACAGCGCCCAGGCGCCGATCCCGGCCCCGGCGACGACCGCGGCGATCACCCCGCCGATCACGACGGGCCGCCTGCTGTTGCGTCGCTCGGCGACACGCCTTCTGTTGCCCACTGCTTTCCGTTCCCCTCGGTGCCGTCACGCTTCCAACGACGGCACACGGTCTTCGGTCCCGCCCTGCGCGGGTGAGGTCAGCCGCCGGCCCGCAGGACGTCCGCGACGATCGGCCCGGCCGCGTCGCCGCCGTGGCCGCCCTCCTCCGTCATGGCCGCCGCGGCGATGTCGCCCCGGAAGCCGGTGAACCAGCTGTTGGACACGGTCTGCCCGTCGACCTCCGCCGACCCGGTCTTCGCGCCGATGTCGCCGCCGAGCCCGGACATCGCCTCCATCGCGGTGCCCTGCGTGGCGGTGAGCCGCATCATCTGCTTGAGCTGGGACGACGTCTCGGACGACAGGCCCTCGGCGGTGGCCATCTCGCGGTCGTCCAGGTCGGGCGAGACCAGGTAGGGCTGGCGGAACGTGCCGGTGATCGCGGTGGCCGTCACCGACGCCATGTTGAGCGGGTTCATCTGGACCTGGCCCTGGCCGATGGCGTTGGCCGCCCGGTCCGGACCGGTGGAGGCGGGCACGCTGCCGTCGAAGGAGACGATGCCGGTCTTCCAGTTGTCCTTGCCGAGGCCGAACCGCTCCTGGGCCTCCTCCGTCAGCGAGGAGTCGGTGAGCGGCTTCTCGTCGATGAGCTTGATGAAGGCGGTGTTGCAGGACCGCTGGAAGCTGTTGGCCAGCGTGGCGGACTCGTCGGGCTCCATGCCGGTGAGGTTCTTGAAGACCTGACCCTGCCAGATCGCCTTGTCGGGGCAGGGGGCGGCGCCGGTCATCGAGGTCACGCCGTTGTCTATGAGCATCGCCGCGGTGATGATCTTCATCGTGGAGCCGGGCGCGACCCGGCCCTGGAAGGCCGCGTTGAAGCCGTCCGCGCGGTGGTTGGCGACCGCCAGCACCTCACCGGTGCTGGGCTTGACGGCCACCACCGACGACTCGTCGAACTCCTCGACCGCCTTCTCCGCCGCCGCCTGCACGCCCGCGCTCAGCGTCGTCTCCAGCTTGCCGGGCTCACCCTCGGTGAGGGTCACCAGCGGGGTGTCCGCCACCTCCTGGGAGGCGTGCCGGACCATCAGCTCGATGCCGGGCTCGCCGCCCGCCTGGTCGCCGTACTTCTCCCGCAGCGTGTCCAGGACCGGGCCGAGCGAGGGGTACTTCTCCTTGGTCAGCACCTTGCCGTCCCGGTCGACGGCCTCGATCGGCGGGTTCGACGCCTCGGCGGTGACCAGCGTGTCGCCGTCGGCCGACAGCTCCGGGTGGACGACGGACGGCTCCCAGTCGACCAGCGCCCGCCCGGTGGTCTTCCCGCGCACCACGCTCAACTGGCTCTTGTACGTCAGCGGCTCGGTCGCGCCCTGGTACGACACCTCCGCCTTCACGGTGAACGGCACCTTGGTGCCGGTCGCCGTGCCCGGGGTGATGGTGACGCCGCTGATGTGGGCGTCCTCGGCGTACGCCGTCAGCAGCTTCAGGGCCGAGGCGTCGTCGTTGGTGTACGAGGCCGCCGTGTCGGCCTTCCCGTCCTCCCAGGCCGCGAAGAACTTCTCGGTCGTCTCCGCGACCTCGTCACCGCTCGGCGGCCCGGTCTTCACCTCGTCCCCGCCGCCCAGCGCGGAGACCACGTTGTACGCGCCGTATCCGGCCCCTCCGACCATCACGGCGAACACTCCGCCGATGACGGCGGCCTTCATCCCCCTGCCCATCGGCAGTCCCCTCCCCATCGAGCTCCCGGACGCGTCGTTGAACGCGTTCAGAAAGTGGTCACACTGGCACTCTATGTGCCGCAAGTGACTTGCGGTACGCCTGTTTCCGTTTGGTGGCCGAACGGAGACACGGCGGTCCCGGTCACACCCAGGTGTCCAGCCACATCCGCGCCCGCCAGTCCTCCATCGGGATCGCCGTACCGGTGTAGATGGGCCAGAAATAGATGAAGTTCCACGCGACGAGGAGGAACAGGACACCGGCGGCCACCACGCCGCCCACCCGCCGCGCCTCGCTCGCCCCCGGCCGGCCGATCACCGCCCCCAGCAGCATCGCCACCGCCAGGCACAGGAACGGCAGGAAGACCACGGCGTAGAAGAGGAAGATCGTGCGCTCCTGGTACAGGAACCAGGGCAGGTAGCCGGCCGCGACGCCGCAGGCGATGGCGCCCGCGCGCCAGTCCCGGCGCAGCGCCCAGCGCCACAGCACGTACAGGAGCGCGAAGCAGCCCAGCCACCACAGCACCGGCGTGCCCAGCGCCAGCACCTCGCGGGCGCACTTCTCGCCCGCGTCCGCCGGACAGCCGTCCGTGCCGGGCGAGGGCGACTCGTAGAAGTAGGAGACCGGGCGGCCCAGGACGATCCAGCTCCACGGGTTCGACTGGTACGTGTGCGGCGAGGTCAGGTGGGTGTGGAACTCGTAGACCTGCGACTCGTAGTGCCACAGGCTGCGCCACCAGTCCGGGAACAGCCACGACCAGTCGCTGTTCTTCCCGTCGGTCGCCGCCCAGTCGCGGTAGTAGCCGCCCGTGCCGTCGCTCGGGGAGAGGATCCAGGCCGTCCAGGAGACCAGGTAGGTGACGAGCGCGACCGGGACGGTGGCGAGGAACGCCAGGCCCAGGTCGTACTTGAGCACCGCCGTGCGCGGGCGCACCGCGCCGGCCACCCGGCGGGCGCCCACGTCCCACAGCACCGCCATCACGCAGAACGCGACCATGATGTACAGGCCGTTCCACTTGGTGCCGATGGCCAGGCCCAGCATCAGCCCCGCCGCCCAGCGCCACGGCCGCCACCCGAGCCGGGTGGTCTCGGCGACACGCGCGTCCGGGCGGACCAGGCCGTCGCTGTCCACCGGCAGCGCGGCGGCCAGTCTCGCCCGCGCCCGGTCCCGGTCGACCAGGAGGCAGCCGAAGGCGGCCAGCACGAAGAAGACCAGCACGCTGTCGAGCAGCGCGGTCCGGCTCATCACGAAGGCCAGCCCGTCCAGCGCCAGCAGCGCGCCCGCCAGACAGCCGAGGAACGTGGAGCGCAACAGGCGGCGGCCGATCCGGCACAGCAGCAGCACCGAGAGGGTGCCGAGCAGCGCCGTCATGAACCGCCAGCCGAACGGATCGAACCCGAACAGCCACTCGCCGGCCCCGATCACGAACTTGCCGACCGGCGGATGGACGACGTACGACGCGTCCGTGGGGACCGTGACGTCCCCGCCGGAGTTCAGGACCAGGTCGTTGGCGTTCTTGTCCCAGTTGACCTCGAAACCGCGGTTGATCAGCGCCCACGCGTCCTTGGCGTAGTACGTCTCGTCGAATATCACCGCCTTCGGGCTGCCCAGGTTCCAGAACCGCAGCACCCCCGCCACCAGCGTGACCAGCAGCGGACCGCCCCAGCCCGACCAGCGCACCAGCCGGTCGGCGGCCTTCTCGGACACGCCGAGGACGGCCCACAGCCGGGGGCCGGGCCGCGTGTACGGCGGCACCAGCCGCTCGCGGACGTCGCTGCGGGCGGGGGCCGTGTAGCCGAAGCGGCGCAGCCGCCGCTGCCACGGCGGCCGCCTCTCGTGCGGCGCCTGGTCCTGGCCGGTGTCCGTGGAATCCATGGACGACGCTGTACTGGTCACCGCGCCATCGTAGGGAACCGGTCTGTGCGAGTCCCGTGCTTGCCCCTGCGAGGATGGAAACGTGACAGTCGCAACCGGAATCCTGGTCCTCGCCGGCACCCCCATCGGCGACCTCGCCGACGCCCCGCCCCGGCTCGCCGACGAGCTGACGGCCGCCGATGTCGTCGCCGCGGAGGACACCCGGCGGCTGCGCCGGCTCACCCAGGGGCTCGGCGTGACGCCCAAGGGGCGCGTGGTGTCGTACTTCGAGGGCAACGAGGCGGCGCGCACGCCGGAGCTGGTCGAGGAACTGGTGAACGGCGCGCGGGTGGTGCTGGTGACCGACGCCGGGATGCCGTCCGTCTCCGACCCCGGCTACCGGCTGGTCGCGGCGGCCGTCGAGCGGGGCGTCAAGGTCACCGCCGTGCCCGGACCGTCCGCCGTGCTGACCGCGCTGGCACTGTCCGGGCTGCCGGTGGACCGGTTCTGCTTCGAGGGGTTCCCGCCGCGCAGGACGGGCGAGCGGCTGAGCCGGCTGCGGGAGGTCGCGGGCGAGCGCCGCACGCTCGTCTACTTCGAGTCCCCGCACCGCGTCGCCGACACCCTCGCCGCGATGGCCGAGGTCTTCGGCGGCGAGCGGCGCGCCGCGGTCTGCCGGGAACTGACCAAGACGTACGAGGAGATCAAGCGCGGCCCGCTGGGCGAGCTGGCGGCGTGGGCGGCCGAGGGCGTGCGCGGCGAGATCACCGTCGTCGTCGAGGGCGCGCCGGAGACGGGCCCCGGGGAGATCGACGCGGCGGAGCTGGTGCGCCGGGTGCGGGTGCGCGAGGAGGCGGGGGAGCGGCGCAAGGAGGCCATCGCGGCGGTGGCCGTCGAGGCGGGCGTACCGAAGCGGGACGTCTTCGACGCCGTGGTCGCGGCGAAGAACGCGGGGGCGGCGGCCTCGGGGGCGTGAGGCGCCGGGGCGTGCGGGGCGGCGGCCTCGGGGGCGTGAGGCGCCGGGGCGTGCGGGGGCGGGCGTCCCATGGCCCGGTAAACGGGCGGTCGGCAAGGCAAAGCCCCGCGCCGCTGTGGACGGCCGTTCGGCAAAGGTCTGCCAAATCGCCGCCAACACTTGACATCCCTGGGGATTCCGGGCCGATCCGGGCATCCACTGGAGGAACGGGACGCGTCCACGCCCCACCTCCGCGGACCTAGGGAGTCGGTATGAGCGAGACCACGGTGCACGAGTCGTACTCCTTCGCCTGCATGCGCTGCGGCAGCGGCTGGGAGCAGTCCTACGAGATAGAGCACCACACGGACGCCCAGGGCCGGACGTCCGTGGTGTACCTGGCCGACGGGCGGATCGTGCCCTCCCCGCTCTCCCGGCCCACCTGCCACAACTGCGACGGGCACGTCGTACGGATCATGCGGCCGGGGCGGGTGGCCTCGGCGCGGAAGGCCGCGGCGCACGGGCCGTACGCCGCCGTGCCCCGGCAGGCCGGGCCGGTCGAGGCACCGGTGGCGGGCGGCGTGGCCGAGCGGCGGCACTGGCACGTCGCCGACCTGCTGCACGCCCTGCACCTGCACCGCAAGGCGGGCTGACCGGCGTTTGTAGGATCGGGGCATGCCTTCCCACGCCCCAGCCGACAAGAACGCGGCGCCCCCGCCGCCCGAGCCCCTGCGGGTGCCGGTCGCCGACTCGCACACCCACCTCGACATGCAGTCCGGCACGGTCGAGGAGGGCCTCGCGAAGGCCGCGTCCGTGGGCGTGACCACGGTCGTCCAGGTCGGCTGCGACCTCGCCGGCTCCCGCTGGGCGGCCGAGACGGCGGCGGCGCACGAGAACGTCCACGCCGCCGTCGCCCTGCACCCCAACGAGGCGCCGCGCATCGTCCACGGCGACCCCGACGGCTGGTCCCGGCAGGGGGCGCGGGGACCCGGCGGGGACGCCGCCCTCGACGACGCGCTCGCGGAGATCGACCGGCTGGCCGCGCTGGCGCAGGTCAAGGCCGTCGGCGAGACGGGACTGGACTACTTCCGCACCGGCGAGGAGGGCAAGGAGGCGCAGGAGCGCTCCTTCCGCGCCCACATCGAGATCGCCAAGCGGCACGGCAAGGCGCTGGTCATCCACGACCGCGACGCCCACGCCGACGTCCTGCGGGTGCTGAAGGAGGAGGGCGCCCCCGAGCGGACCGTCTTCCACTGCTACTCCGGCGACGCCGAGATGGCCGAGGTCTGCGCCGCGGCCGGCTACTTCATGTCCTTCGCCGGCAACGTCACGTTCAAGAACGCCCAGAACCTGCGCGACGCTCTCGCGGTGGCCCCGCTGGAGCTGGTGCTGGTGGAGACCGACGCGCCGTTCCTGACCCCGGCGCCCTACCGGGGGCGGCCCAACGCGCCCTACCTGATCCCGGTCACCGTGCGCGCGATGGCCGCCGTACGGGGCATCGACGAGGACACGCTGGCGACCGCGCTGGCGGCGAACACGGCGCGGGCCTTCGGCTACTGACCGGCGGGACGGGCGGGCGCGCGGGCCCGGCTACCCTTGCGGGGTGAGCAGCCCCACCCCGCAAGACGCCCTGCTGGGCCCCGCCGACGTCCGTGAACTGGCGGCCGCCCTCGGCGTCCGCCCCACCAAGCAGCGCGGCCAGAACTTCGTCATCGACGCCAACACGGTCCGCCGCATCGTGCGCACCGCCGAGGTCCGCCCCGACGACGTGGTGGTCGAGGTGGGCCCGGGTCTCGGCTCGCTCACCCTGGCCCTGTTGGAGGTGGCCGACCGGGTCACCGCCGTCGAGATCGACGACGTACTGGCCGCGGCGCTGCCCGCCACCGTCGCGGCCCGGATGCCCGAGCGCGCCGACCGGTTCGCGCTGGTCCACTCCGACGCCATGCGGGTCACCGAGCTGCCGGGCCCCGCCCCGACCGCGCTCGTCGCCAACCTGCCGTACAACGTGGCCGTCCCCGTCCTCCTGCACATGCTGGAGACCTTCCCGAGCGTGGAACGCACCCTCGTCATGGTCCAGGCGGAGGTCGCCGACCGGCTCGCCGCCGGGCCCGGCTCCAAGGTGTACGGCGTGCCGTCCGTGAAGGCCAACTGGTACGCCGAGGTCAAGCGGGCCGGCTCCATCGGGCGTAACGTCTTCTGGCCGGCGCCCAACGTCGACAGCGGACTGGTGTCCCTGGTGCGGCGCGCGGAGCCGCTGGGCACGACCGCGTCGCGGGCCGAGGTGTTCGCCGTCGTCGACGCCGCCTTCGCCCAGCGCCGCAAGACCCTGCGGGCCGCCCTGTCCGGGTGGGCCGGGTCGGCGGCGGCGGCCGAGGCGGCACTGGTCGCCGCGGGTGTGTCGCCGCAGGCGCGTGGAGAGTCCCTGACCGTGGAAGAGTTCGCGCGGATCGCCGAACACAAGCAGTGACACAAGCAGTGACGGAAGGCAGCGAGCACGTGAGCGTAACCGTACGGGTCCCCGCCAAGGTCAACGTCCAGCTCGCGGTGGGCCCGGCCCGCCCCGACGGCTTCCACGACCTGGCCAACGTCTTCCTCGCCGTCGGCCTGTACGACGAGGTCACGGCGACCCCCGCCGACGCGCTGCGCGTCACCTGCGACGGGCCGGGCGCGGACCAGGTGCCCCTGGACCGCACCAACCTCGCCGCCCGCGCCGCGCTCGCCCTCGCCGAGCGCTACGGCCGCGCCCCCGACGTGCACCTCCACATCGACAAGGACATCCCCGTGGCCGGCGGCATGGCGGGCGGCAGCGCGGACGGCGCGGCGGCGCTGGTCGCCTGCGACGCGCTGTGGGGGACGGGCGCGTCCCGTGACGAGCTGCTGGAGATCTGCGCCGAACTGGGCAGCGACGTGCCGTTCAGCCTGGTCGGCGGGGCGGCGCTGGGCACCGGGCGGGGCGAGAAGCTGACCGAGCTGAAGGTGGGGGGCACCTTCCACTGGGTGTTCGCGATGGCGGAGCGGGGGCTGTCGACGCCGGCGGTGTTCCGGGAGTTCGACCGGCTGGGCGAGGGGGCGGACGTCCCCGACCCGGTGGCCTCGCAGGCGGTGCTCGACGCCCTCGCGGGCGGCGACCCCGGTGCGCTGGCGGTGGCCGTCTCCAACGACCTCCAGCCGGCCGCGCTGTCGCTGTTCCCGGAGCTGGCGGACACGCTGGCCGCGGGGCGCGCGGCGGGGGCGCTGGCGGCGATCGTCTCGGGCTCGGGCCCGACCACGGCGTTCCTCGCGGGGGACGCGGACGCGGCGACGGTCGTCGCCGGGGTGCTGCGGGCCTCCGGCACGTGTGGGACGGTGCGGGTGGCGGAGGCGCCGGCGGTGGGGGCGACGGTGGTCTGAGCAGGCTCAGGTGAGGGCCAGGTCGATGGCGATGGTGTGCGGCTTGTCGACCTTGATGTGGTCGCGGTGGATGCCCATGTGCACGTACGCCTGAGTCATCGGGTCGAGTTCGTAGACGTGGATGAGGGGCTTGCCCTCCGTGCCGCTCTGCTCCACCCGCCAGAAGTGCGGAATGCCGGCGGCGGCGTACTTGTGGGGCTTGGTCGTGCGGTCGCGGGACTCGGAGTCGGGGGAGACGACTTCGATGGCGAGCAGGACGTCCTCGACTTGGAAGCGAGTTTGGTTGACGCCGGTGACCGCGTCGGCCCGGACGACGCTGATGTCGGGTTCCGGGCCATTGCGGTCGTCCAGGACGACGGTCATCTCCCGCTCGATGCTGTACCTCTCGTCGAGGCAGTCGCGCAGCCCGTTGAACAGCAGGTTGATCATGAGGTAATGGAAACGGCGCTGCGGACTCACGAAAACCAGGCTCCCGTCGATCAGCTCGGTGTGCGGCGGGAGATCCGGCAGTGTGAACAGGTCGTCCACGGTGTAGCCGTCCACGGGAGGCACCGGCCAGCGCTGGGTGCTGCGGTGCTCTACGGACTCGGCGGTCATGGTTCCTCCCATGGACGGGATCCTGCTGCCTGCCCTCCACGGTAGCGGGACGATCTGACATGCGTCACTACAAAGAGTGACGACCTTTGTCCGTGTCACCCCGCCTCCCGAAGGGCCTACGCTTGAAAGCTGATCGTCCCCCAGTCAGGAGAGAAATGGCCGTCAACCTGGTCAATGTCGAGAACGTCAGCAAGGTGTACGGCACCCGTGCCCTGCTGGACGGGGTGTCCCTCGGTGTCTCCGAGGGGGACCGCATCGGCGTCGTGGGCCGCAACGGTGACGGCAAGACCACGCTGATCCGGATGCTCGCCAAGCTGGAGGAGGCCGACACCGGCCGGGTCACCCACTCCGGCGGGCTGCGGCTCGGGGTGCTGACCCAGCACGACTCCCTCGACCCCGCCGCCACGGTGCGGCACGAGGTCATCGGTGACCTCGCCGACCACGAGTGGGCGGGCAACGCCAAGATCCGGGACGTGCTGACGGGACTGTTCGGCGGGCTGGACCTGCCGGGGTTCCCGCAGGGGCTGGACACCGTCATCGGGCCGCTGTCCGGTGGTGAGCGGCGGCGGATCGCGCTGGCCAAGCTGCTCATCGACGAGCAGGACCTGATCGTCCTGGACGAGCCCACCAACCACCTCGACGTCGAGGGCATCTCCTGGCTCGCCCGGCACCTGAGCGCACGGCGCTCCGCGCTGGTCTGCGTCACCCACGACCGCTGGTTCCTCGACCAGGTCTGCACCCGCATGTGGGACGTGCAGCGCGGTGACGTCTACGAGTACGAGGGCGGCTACTCGGACTACGTCTTCGCCCGCGCCGAGCGGGAGCGGATCGCCGCGACCGAGGAGGCCAAGCGGCAGAACCTGGTCCGCAAGGAGCTGGCGTGGCTGCGGCGCGGGGCGCCCGCGCGGACCTCGAAGCCGCGGTTCCGGGTGGAGGCGGCGAACGAGCTGATCGCGGACGTGCCGCCGCCCCGGGACAGCAGCGAGCTGATGAAGTTCGCGTCGTCGCGGCTGGGGAAGACGGTCTTCGACCTGGAGGACGTGACGGTCCAGGCGGGTCCGAAGGTGCTGCTGAAGCACCTGACCTGGCAGCTCGGGCCGGGGGACCGGATCGGTCTGGTCGGGGTCAACGGCGCGGGCAAGACGTCGCTGCTGCGGGCGCTCGCGGAGGCCGCCACCAGTGAGGGCGAGCGGCAGCCGGCGGGCGGGCAGATCAAGGTCGGCCGGACGGTGAAGCTGGCCTACCTGTCGCAGGAGGTCGCCGAGCTGAACCCGGACTGGCGGGTGCTGGAGGCCGTGCAGCAGGTGCGGGAACGCGTCGACCTGGGCAAGGGGCGCGAGATGACCGCCGGGCAGCTGTGCGAGACGTTCGGCTTCGGCAAGGAGAAGCAGTGGACGCCGGTCGGGGACCTGTCGGGCGGTGAGCGGCGCCGGCTGCAGATCCTGCGGCTGCTGATGGACGAGCCGAATGTGCTGTTCCTCGACGAGCCGACGAACGACCTCGACATCGAGACGCTGACCCAGCTGGAGGACCTGCTCGACGGCTGGCCCGGGTCGATGATCGTCATCTCCCACGACCGGTTCTTCGTGGAGCGGACCACGGACCGGGTGTACGCGCTGCTCGGCGACGGCGCGCTGCGGATGCTGCCGCGCGGCATCGACGAGTACCTGGAGCGGCGGCAGCGGATGGAGGAGGCCGCGGCGGCCTCGGCGCCCGCGCCGGTGGTGGAGAAGGCCGCCGCCGAGCGGAGCGCCGCTGACCAGCGGGCCGCGAAGAAGGAACTGCAGAAGATCGAGCGGCAGTTGGACAAGATCTCCGAGAAGGAGAGCACGCTGCACGCGCGGATCGCCGAGCACGCCACGGACTTCGCGAAGGTCGCCGAGCTGGACGCCGAACTGCGGGAACTGTCCGGTCAGCGGGACGAGTTGGAGCTGCGCTGGCTGGAACTGGCGGAGGACGCCTGACTCGGTCGTATTGCGAGGAATTTCGGTGATCCGGGGCAGTTCTCGCCGGTAGGGGGAGCGCGACGTCGAACAAGCGTGTAGCTTCCGGGGGCAGGTCGGGGGACTGTGCCGGGGGACTGTGGGGCGGGACTGGGGGGTTGCAGTGGGAGTGCGGCTGATGGTGGTCGACGACCACCGATTGCTCGCCGAGGCGTTGGCCTCGGCGTTGAAGCTGCGGGGGCACCGGGTGCTGGCCGCGGCGGCTCCGGCCGCGGGGGCGGCGGAGCTGGTGATCAGCCGGGCGCCGGAGGTGTGCCTGATGGGGACGGCGACGCCGGCCGAACCGGGGATCTTCGACCCGGTGGTACGGATCAAGCGGGACCGGCCGCAGGTGGCGGTACTGGTCCTGGGGCCGGTGCCGAGCCCGCGCGGGATCGCGGCGGCGTTCGCGTCGGGGGCGTCCGGGTACGTCCGGCACGACGAGCGGATAGAGGGCGTCGAGCGAGCGATCATGAAGGCCCGGGCGGGGGAGGCGGCGGTGGCCCCCGCGTTGCTGCAGGGCGCCTTCGCCGAACTGCTCAATCCCGCCGCGCAGCCCGACGACGAGGGCCAGCGGCTGCTGCAACTGCTGACCCCCCGGGAACTGGAGGTCCTGGTCCGGGTCGCCGACGGCGAGGACACGCGGCTGATCGCGGCGGGGATGGGGATCGCGCCGTCGACCGCGCGGACCCATGTCCAGCGGGTGCTGATGAAGCTGGGCGTCGGGTCCCGACTGGAGGCGGCGGCACTGGCGGCCCGGACGGGGTTGCTGGACCGGGCGGGGGCGGGGGCCTCCGGCGGTTGAGCGGATGGGGGAGGCGTCCGTTCCGAAACGCTTGTCTCCCAGGGGCCCGTTCAGTCAGGCTGGTAACCGGTGCGCGGGTCGGTCCCGGCGTACCGGTGATGATCACGGGGGTGTTCATGGATTCCGACGCCGTGCGGCGTGCTGGCGGGGCGGGCCGGACGCGGGTCCGCGACGTGGTCCGCGACGTGGTGGCCGAAGTGGCCCCGGAGGAAACGCCGTTGGTGGCGGGACTGGCCGGGATCGACGACGCCACCGCCGTACGGAGACTGTCCGGTCGAGGCCGGCGGGAGCCGTTGGGGTTCGGGCTCGGCGAGGTGGCCGCGCTGGTGACCCCCGTGGTGTGGCTCGTGGTGCACCAGGTGGCGCAGCAGGTCGCGGGGACGGTGGTGGACAGCGCCACCGGCCGGGTGAGATCGGCGGCGCGTCGGCTGCTGCGCAGGCCGGCCGAGGTCGTTACGGTTCCGCCGCTGACCCCTGAGCAGCTCGCCGACGTGCGTGACGCGGTGCTGGAGACGGCCGCGCGGCGCGGAGTGGAACCGGAGCGCGCGGCGGTGATCGCCGACGCGGTGGTGGCCAGGCTGGTGCTGGCCGAACAGGAGGAAGACGGTCCGGCGAGCTCGACCGGTGCGGCCGACAGTGCGGCGTGACGGTCGGCTCACCCGCCGGCGCGCTCCCCGGAGCGGGGAACCGCCCGGCCCGGCCCGGCTCGACGAACGGGTGCTCGCGGCCGGTACGACGCTGCGGTTCGTGCTGCTGTTGCTGCTGTTGGTGACAGCCGGCGTCGCCATGATCCCGCAGGCCGTCTGGCAGCTTCTCGCGTCGTCCGCGACGGCCAATAAGGAGGGTGCCTGCTATTTGGCGGCAGGTGTCGATCCCGGCTGGTCGTTCGTCGACCGGCTCTTGCAGTCCACCCGCAACGAGTCCGCCCTGGAGGCCTGCTTCGACCGGTACAGCCAGGACTTCACCGGCGTGTCGGTCGGCGTGGGAGCCGTGGCGGTCGCCGCGGCCGTAGCGCTGTACTGGCTGCTGCCCGCGTGGAAGGCACGGCGGTCCAAGGTCGTACCGCTGGACGCGGTGGACGTGCACGGCACGCTGCGCCCGCTGCTGGACGAACTGGTGGCCGTCGCGGGCCTCTCCCGCCCGCCCCGTTTCGTCGTCGCCCCGGCCGCGCCGGCGGCGAGTGCCGTCGTCTTCGGCCGGTGGCGCAGGCCCACGATCCGCCTGGACGGCGGTCTGATCGCCACGAGCGACACCCAGCGCGACCGTTTCCGTGCCGTGGTGCTGCACGAACTGGCGCATGTGCGCAACGGTGACGTCGGTATCACCTATGCCACGGTCGCCCTGTGGCGGGTGTTCCTCGTCATGGTCCTGCCCGCATGGGTGGTGACAGGCCTGAACGCCCTCTTGTTCACCGGAACGCCGGGCGGTCGGGGCCAGTACGCCCCGTTCAACACGCACAACCTGGTCTTCGGCTGTCTGATCGTGGTGGCGGTGTATCTCACCCGTGCGAGCATCCTGCGCAACCGTGAGATGTACGCCGACCTCATGGCGGCGCGCTGGGGAGCGAGCCAGGAACCCTGGGCCGGCCCCGTCGCGCGGCAGCACCCCGGCGTGTTCGCCGGAGCCCTCTCCGGCTTCGTCGAACTCTGGCACACACACCCGTCCTGGGATGCGCGCCGGACGTCGCTGTCCGACCCGAAGGCGTTGTTCGGGCTGGAGCGACTGCCCCTGTTCCTCACCGGCTTCGCGGCCGACATCCTGGCCTGGAACCTGTCTTTGCCACCGGACCTGATGGTGGCCGAGGCGGTACTGGTCGCCGGGCTCGTCGTGGGGACCGGCGGTGTCACGCTGTGGCGGGCCGTGGTGTACGCCCTGCTCACGGGGCGGCCGGTGCCTTCGGGGTGGTCGGTGGGCCTGTGGCTCGGCTGCGGCCTCGCGACGGGCGAGCTGATCGGCCCGGGAGCGGCGGGGAACCAGTGGCTGCCCGCGCATCCGGAGGCTCTGCTGATCCTGGTGGCCGCGCTGGTACTGGTCATGACGTGGACTGCCCAGAACGCCGGGTGGTGGATCAGGTCATGGCGCGGACGTTCGCTCGGCCCGGCCATGTTCCTGGGCGTGGCGGCGCCCGCCCTCGTCTTCACCACGGTGCTGCACTGGTGGTACTCGTGGGCCGAGGATCTGACACAGGGGTGGCCGTTCTCGGCGGCGGGAGTCCTGAGCACGTACGAGATGCCCGGCGTGCCGCCCCCGCACCTCAGCACGCTTCAGGAAGTCATCGCGGTGGTGGGCTGGTTTCCCGGTTCGGCGGGCGAAGCGGACAGCCTGTGGTTCGCCCCGGTCCTGCTCTGGGTGCTGCCGCTGCTCGCGCTGACGGTCCGGCCGCCGGCGACCCGTCCGGGCTGGCTCGACCGGGCCCTGCCGGAGACGGCGGCGCCTCTCGTCCCGTGCGTGTCGGGGCCGGCCCGGCCGCTGGTGGCGGGACTGGCGGGCGGAGTCGTCTGCTGGGCCGGGCTTGCCCTGTCACTGGCCCACCAGCACACGCCGGACCCGTCGGCGGTGCGCATGACCGGTCCGTTCCAGCTCGCGCACATGTGGTGGCCCGTCCTCGTCATCTGGTGCGCGATGGCCCTGACGGCCGCCGGTGCCGCCGCGGTGACGGACTCGGGCTGGCTGCCGTCCGGTCTGATCGCGGCGGGTACCACCGCGTTGCTGGGCGCGGGCGGCGCCTACCTGTCGATGCGGGCGGACGGCTGCCTCGGCCCGTTCAACACCATGACCACCACGTGCCGGTGGTGGCCGAGCACGGTCGCGGGGACCCTGGTGGAGTTCGGCATGTCGTTCGTGCTGTGCTTCGGGACGCTGGCGGCGGGCCTGGCCGCCTTCGCGGGGCGGGGCGTGGGGCTGCTCCTGCGGCGGTTGCGCCGCACCGGGCCGCACCCGGTGGTACGGCCGCGGCGCGGGCAAGGGCGGCGCGGTGCCCGGGCGGTGGCCCTGGCGGTCGTCGTGGCCGGTGTGGGCGTGACG
The DNA here is from genome assembly GCF_044768905.1 of Streptomyces sp. NPDC090994. Taxonomy (NCBI): domain Bacteria; kingdom Bacillati; phylum Actinomycetota; class Actinomycetes; order Kitasatosporales; family Streptomycetaceae; genus Streptomyces; species Streptomyces sp. NPDC090994. Next base: position 155,184 of record NZ_JBIVWS010000004.1, on the reverse strand, counting down.
GGAGCGACCGTCGTCACGTCCGCCCCGACCGGCGACTCCCACCAGCCGCCCGAAGTGATGCTGGACCAGTCGGTGCCCGCCCCCTCGGCGTCGACAGCGCGGCTCCAGGGCAACGCCTGGGCGGTGCTCGGAGGGCTGGAGCACATCAAAGCGCTCGCCGACGCCGAGAAGGACTTCTACGCTGCCTTCGCGCCCCGCACGACGCTCGACACGCTGACTCCCACCTGCGGCGGGCTGGCCCGCGCGGTGCAGGGGGCCGAGGCGTACTTCACCGTGCCGAGCCCGGCCGGTCAGCAGACGTGGTCCGACATGCTGACCGGCTTCCGGCGGCTGGCCACCGCGTGCCGGGAGTTCGGCGAGCGGCCCGGTCCCTGGACCTTCGAGGCCGCCGCCCGCGCGGACCAGGAGGCGTACGACGCGAAGCTGGCGATGTACGACTGGATCGAGGCGTCGGGCGCCGCCCGGCGCAAGCCCTCCTGACCCGCACCACACCGCCGGCCCTCTGGACCGGCCCGTCGCGCGGACGACCGGACGGCCCCGGGCCTCAGTGCCCCTGGTCGGCCGGCACCCCGTCCACCGGGGGTGGCGGCGGAACCGTGGGCCGCAGCTTCAGCCAGGCCAGGAAGAACAGCCCCAGGACCAGCATCCCGAGCCCGGTCCACAGGTTGATGTTCACGCCCTCCGCCTTGTCGATGTCGGCGTCGGACGCGGTGAGGCCGGCGATCGTGACGATGACGCCGTAGAGGGCGAAGAGGCCGCCGATGATGCGGCGGATGTCGAACAGGCGGGCGGCCGTCGCCGACTTGGTCTCCAGTTCGGAGACCTCCTCCTGGACGTTCTTCTCGTGGAACTCAGACATGCTCTCTCAATCCTTCCGCGATCAGAACGAGAACGGGATGTAGCAGGCGGCCGCCAGCACGACCGCGCCCCAGCCCAGCAGCGCCGGCTTGCGGTACCACGCGTCGTCGCCCTCGCCGGGCGCCTCGGACATGCCGGGGGAACGCGTGCCGTAGACCAGGCCCTGGAGTTCGGCCGCCGGCTTCGGGGCCGTGAAGAGGGACACGGCGACCATGACCACCGCGCCGGCGACGAAGCCGACGATCGCGGAGACGAAGTTGGCACCCTGGTCGGAGGGGATGTCGATGACGCCCTGCTTGTAGATCCAGAAGTAGTTGACCATCGCCGCGACCGTGCCCGCCAGCAGGCCCCAGAAGCCGGACTTGACCGACGCCCGCTTCCAGAACATGCCGATGATGAAGACGACGAACATCGGCACGTTGAAGAAGGAGAACAGCGTCTGGAGGTACGCCATGATGTTGGAGAAGGACTGGGCGAGGAAGGCCGTACCGATCGAGGCCAGTACGCCGATGACCGTGATGACGCGGCCGAACTTCAGGTAGTACTCGTCGGGCTGGTCCTTCTTGACGTACTTCGCCCAGATGTCGGTCGTGAACACCGTGTTGAAGGACGAGACGTTGGCCGCCATGCCGGCCATGAACGCCGCCAGCAGACCGGTGACCGCGATGCCGAGCACGCCGTTGGGCAGGAACTGCTCCATCAGGTACGGGATCGCGTCGTTGTACTGGAGGTCGGAGCCGGGCGTGCCGATCTTGGGGACCAGGGCGGCGGCGACCAGGCCGGGGATCATCACCAGGAAGACGATGAAGATCTTCGGGAACGCGGCGATGAGCGGGGTGCGCTTGGCGGCGGAGAGGTTCTTCGCGGACAGGGCGCGCTGCACCTCGGCGAAGTTGGTGGTCCAGTAGCCGAAGCCGAGGACGAAGCCGAGGCCGAGGACGATGGTCAGCCAGTTGGCGCCGAGCGGGTTGTCGCTGCCGATGCCCGTGCCGCCCCAGGACGTCATGAAGTCGCCGCCGTGCTGCGCGGAGAGGTTGTCGGTCAGGCCGTCCCAGCCGCCGACCTTCTTCAGGCCGAGGATGGTGATCGGGATCAGGGCCGCCAGGATCACGAAGAACTGGAGGACCTCGTTGTAGATCGCGGAGGAGAGGCCGCCCAGGGTGATGTAGGCGAGCACGAAGACGCCGGCCACGACGATGGAGACCCACAGGGGCCAGCCGAGGAGGGCCTCCACGACGATGGCGAGGGCGTAGAGGTTGACGCCCGCGATCAGGATCGCGGCGATGGCGAACAGGATCGAGCTGAGCAGGTGGGCCGACCGGTCGAAGCGCAGGAGCAGGAACTCCGGGACCGAGCGGACCTTGCTGCCGTAGTAGAACGGCATCATCACCAGGCCCAGGAAGACCATCGCCGGGATCGCGCCGATCCAGTACCAGTGGGTCGTGTAGACGCCGTACTGGGCACTGTTGGCGGCCATGCCGAGGATCTCGGTGGCGCCCAGGTTGGCCGCGACGAAGGCGAGTCCGGTGACCCAGGCGGGCAGGGAACGGCCGGACAGGAAGAAGTCGAGGCTGGTCTTGACCGAGCGGCGGGCGGCGAGGCCGATGCCCAGGACGACCACGAAGTAGATGGCGAGGATCGTGTAGTCGAGCCAGTTGGTGGGGAGCCGGAGCTCCGCCGCCAGGTATGTGGGGGTTTGCATGCGTACTCGCTTCGTTGCGTGAACTGATCCGAGCGGAACCTAACCCTCCGCCTTCAGAAAATGAACACTTTCGATGGTGTTCTTTGATTGATTGTGATGATCGGCGGGGGTGGTGGGTTGTGAAGTGTTATGTTTGATTGTGTTGAGTGCTTGGGTGCGGGTAGTGGCGTGAGGAGTCCGGCAGTGAAGAAGACCTCGACCCGGCTGGCCGACGGTCGCGAGCTGATCTACTACGACTCGCGCGACGACGTCGTGCGCGACGCGGTGGACCGACGCCCGCTGGATCCGACCGTGACCTCGTCCGAGATCCGCCGGGACGTGCTGCTCGGCGACGCGGTCGCGATCGCGTCGCACCGCCAGGGGCGGACCTACCACCCGCCGGCCGACCAGTGCCCCCTGTGCCCCACGCGGGGCGAGCGGCTGAGCGAGATCCCCGACTCGTCGTACGACGTCGTGGTCTTCGAGAACCGTTTCCCCTCGCTGGCCGGCGACTCCGGACGGTGCGAGGTCGTCTGCTTCACCTCCGACCACGACTCGTCCTTCGCCGACCTGAGCGAGGAGCAGGCCCGGCTCGTGCTGGACGCCTGGACGGACCGCACCTCCGAGCTGTCCCATCTGCCCTCCGTCGAACAGGTCTTCTGCTTCGAGAACCGCGGCGCCGAGATCGGTGTGACGCTGGGTCACCCCCACGGGCAGATCTACGCCTACCCCTTCACCACCCCCCGCACCGCCCTGATGCTCCGGTCCCTCGCGGCCCACAAGGAGGCGACCGGCGGGGAGAACCTCTTCGACGCCGTGGTGGAGGAGGAGCTGGGCGGGGAGCGGGTGGTGCTGGAGGGCGAGCACTGGGTCGCCTTCGTGCCGTACGCCGCCCACTGGCCCTACGAGGTGCACCTGTATCCGAAGCGGCGGGTTCCTGACCTGCTGGGTCTCGACGAGGCGGCGCGCACAGAGTTCCCCCAGGTCTATCTGGAACTGTTGCGGCGGTTCGACCGGATCTTCGGGGAGGGCGAGCCTCCGACGCCCTACATCGCCGCCTGGCACCAGGCGCCGTTCGGGCAGCTGGAGGAGTTCGAGGGCGTCACGCGTGACGACTTCGCGCTGCACCTGGAGCTTTTCACCATCCGCCGTACGTCCGGCAAGCTGAAGTTCCTCGCGGGCTCCGAGTCCGGCATGAACGTGTTCATCAACGACGTGCCGCCGGAGCGCGCGGCCGAGCGACTGCGAGAGGTAGCGAGTTCATGAGCGGGAAGTACCTGGTCACGGGTGGCGCGGGGTATGTCGGCAGCGTCGTCGCCCAGCATCTGGTGGAGGCCGGGCACGAGGTCGTCGTCCTCGACAACCTCTCGACCGGCTTCCGGGAGGGCGTCCCGGCCGGCGCCGCGTTCGTGGAGGGGGACATCCGCGACGCCGGGAAGTGGCTGGACGCCTCGTTCGACGGGGTGCTGCACTTCGCCGCCTTCTCGCAGGTCGGCGAGTCCGTCGTCAAGCCCGAGAAGTACTGGGACAACAACGTCGGCGGGACCATGGCCCTGCTCGGCGCCATGCGCGAGGCGGGCGTGCGGCGGCTCGTCTTCTCCTCCACGGCCGCCACCTACGGCGAGCCGGAGCAGGTGCCGATCGTCGAGACCGCGCCGACCGCGCCGACCAACCCCTACGGCGCCTCCAAGCTCGCCGTCGACCACATGATCACCGGGGAGGCCGCCGCCCACGGGCTGGGGGCCGTCTCGCTGCGGTACTTCAACGTCGCGGGGGCGTACGGACAGTACGGCGAGCGGCACGACCCCGAGTCGCACCTGATCCCGCTGGTGCTCCAGGTCGCGCAGGGGCGCCGGGACGCCATCTCGGTGTTCGGGGACGACTACCCGACCCCGGACGGGACGTGCGTACGGGACTACATCCACGTCGCCGACCTGGCGGAAGCGCACCTGCTGGCGCTGGGCAAGGCCACCGCCGGCGAGCACCTGATCTGCAACCTCGGCAACGGGAACGGGTTCTCGGTCCGCGAGGTCATCGAGACCGTGCGCCGGGTGACGGGGCATCCGATCCCCGAGGTCGTCGCACCGCGGCGCGGTGGCGATCCGGCCGTGCTGGTGGCCTCGGCCGACGCCGCCCGCGAGAAGCTGGGCTGGCAGCCGTCGCGCGCCGACCTCGCGGGGATCGTCGCGGACGCCTGGGAGTTCGCGCAGCAGCGCGCCAACTGAAACGCAGGAAAGGTCAGGGATTCAGGGGATGAGCGTCGACACGGCGGCCGAGGTCGCCGAGCGGTTCACGCGGCTGTACGGGAGCGAGCCGGAGGGGGTGTGGGCGGCCCCCGGGCGCGTCAACCTCATCGGGGAGCACACCGACTACAACGACGGCTTCGTGATGCCGTTCGCGCTGCCGCACACGGCGGTGGCGGCCGTCTCGCCGCGCACCGACGGCGTACTGCGGCTGCACTCGGCGGACGTCGAGGGCGGTGTCGTCGAGCTGCGGGTGGCCGACCTGGCCCCGGAGAGCGACCGGAACTGGACGGCGTACCCGTCGGGTGTGGTGTGGGCGCTGCGCGAGGCCGGGCACGAGATCACCGGCGCCGACGTCCATCTGGCGTCGACAGTTCCGGCGGGCGCGGGGCTGTCGTCCTCGGCGGCGCTGGAGGTGGTGGTCGCGCTCGCGCTGAACGACCTGTTCGGGCTCGGGCTGCGCGGCTGGCAGCTGGCCCGGCTGTGCCAGCGGGCGGAGAACGTGTACGTGGGGGCGCCGGTCGGCATCATGGACCAGACGGCTTCCGCCTGCTGCGAGGCCGGGCACGCGCTGTTCCTGGACACCCGGGACCTGTCCCAGCGGCAGATCCCGTTCGACCTGGCGGCCGAGGGGCTGCGGCTGCTCGTCGTCGACACGCAGGTCAAGCACTCCCACAGCGAGGGCGAGTACGGCAAGCGCCGCGCCGGCTGCGAGAAGGGCGCCGCGCTGCTGGGCGTCGACGCCCTGCGGGACATCCCCTACGAGGAACGGGACGCCGCCCTGGAGCGGCTCGGGGACGAGGAGGAGGTGCGGCGGCTGGTGCGGCACGTGGTCACCGAGGACGAGCGGGTCGAGCGGGTCGTGTCCCTGCTGGAGGCGGGTGACCCGCGGGCCATCGGGCCGGTGCTGGTCGAGGGGCACGCCTCGCTGCGGGACGACTTCCGGATCTCCTGCCCGGAGCTGGACCTCGTCGTCGACACCGCCCTGGAGACCGGTGCCCTCGGGGCGCGGATGACGGGCGGCGGGTTCGGCGGCTCGGCGATCGTGCTGGTGGAGGCCGCCGACGTGGAGGCCGTCGGCAAGGCGGTGGAAGCCGCGTTCGCGGCGGCCGGGTTCACCGCGCCGCGGACGTTCGAGGCGGTGCCGTCGGCGGGGGCGCGGCGGCTGGTGTAGCCCGCGCGGCCCGGTTCAGGCCAACCTTTTGACCAAGGTGTACTCCGTGATCCCCGGCGGGTAGTCGGGGATCACGCACATCACGTCGTAGCCCCGGCGGCGGTAGAACTCCGGGGCCTGGAAGTCCCAGGTCTCCACCCGGGCCGCCCGGCAGGCCCGTTCGCGCACCGCGCACCGCTCCGCCTCGGCGAGGAGACGGGAGCCCAGTCCGGCGCCCCGGTGGCGGCCGTCCACCCACAGGTACGTGACGTGCAGCCAGGTCGCCCAGGTGTGGCCGACCAGACCGCCGGCCACCCGATCGTGCCCGTCCATGATCCAGACGTGCAGCGGGACTTCGCGATCGTGAGGGGTTCCGCGCAACGCGCGCAGGACGGGCGAGGCCGCCGTGTTCGTCTCCTTCAGACGAGTGTGCAGGATGTCGCGTCGTGCCTTGTCGACTTCTGTCTCAAGACGAAACATGCGGCTCACCATAAACGTGCCGGACCGCCAGTTCTGCAAATAACCTTCCGCTCCCGCCCCTCGCCCGTACCCTGATGAACAGCACCGGTGGGGGCCGGTGCCGATCAGGGGGCGAGACAGTCGGGTACGGCGTCCGGGGCGGGGTAGCGATCTGAGTGCGGCGGCGGCCGCGCGGCGATGGCGGCCGGTCCCGGGCCGTGGTGTCGGACGCCGCGTCGGCGGGCACAGCCGCGTCGGCAGCACAGCGGCGTCAACCGGCACAGCGGATACGGGCACGGACGAGTTCCGGGTGCCGTACCCGCGCTGATGTCGTCCTTTGAGACTGGGAATCCCCCGCTCCGTGAGGAGCGCGGGGAAGGGGGTCACGTGGTTCGCATCCGAGTCCTGGTCGTCGACGACCATCGCATCTTCGCCGAGTCGCTCGCCGCGGCCCTGGCCGCCGAGCCGGACGTCGACGTGTCCGCGGCGGGCAGCGGTCCGGCCGCGATGCGCTGCCTGGAGCGGGCGGCGTCCGAGGGGCGCCGGTTCGACGTGCTGCTCGTCGACGCCGACCTCGGCGGCGGCAGGCCCGGGGCGCGGCCCGCCGTGCCCGTGCCCGACACCGACGAGGACCGTCTCGTCGACGGGATCTCCCTGGTCACGGGGGTGCGGTCGGCGCAGCCCGGCGTACGGACCGTCGTGCTCGCCGAGAAGGACGATCCGCGGCGCGCGGCGCTCGCCCTCCAGGCCGGGGCGTCCGGCTGGGTGGCGAAGGACTGCTCGCTGTCGCGGCTGCTCACCGTCATCCGCGGCGTGCTGCGCGACGAGACGCACCTGCCGCCCGCCCTGCTCACCGGCGTCCTGCGCGAACTGACCGCCGCCCGCAAGCACCGCACCGAGAGCGAGCGGCTGGTGGAGTCGCTGACGCCGCGGGAACGGGAAGTACTGCGCTGCATGGTCGCCGGACTGGGCCGCAAGGCCGTCGCCGAACGGCTGTTCCTGTCCCCGCACACCGTGCGCACGCACATGCAGAACGTCCTCGGCAAACTCGGCGTGCACTCCACGCTGGCCGCCGTCGCGCTGGCCCGGCGGGCCGGCGTCGGCCCGGTCGACCTGGGGTCCGGCGGGCGGGTCGGCGCGGAGGAGACGCACAGCGCCTGAGCCGCTCCCTCCGGCTCAGCCCGGGATGTTGTCGAACGGCGCGGTGAGCCGGCGCAGCAGCCCCGCCAGCTCCGTGCGCTGGGCGCCGGTCAGCTCCGCGAGGATGGCCCGCTCCTGGGCCAGCAGCCCGGCCAGGGCCTGGTCGGCGCGGTCCCGGCCCTCGTCCGTGAGCCGGACCAGCACGCCGCGCCGGTCGCTCGGGTCGGGCAGCCGCTCCACCAGGCCCTTCTTCGCCAGCCGGTCGATACGGTTGGTCATGGTGCCCGACGTGACCAGGGTCTGGGTGAGGAGCTGCCCGGGGGAGAGCTGGTAGGGGGCGCCCGCGCGGCGCAGCGCCGTGAGCACGTCGAACTCCCAGGGCTCCAGCTGGTGCTCGGAGAAGGCCAGGCGGCGCGCGCGGTCGAGGTGCCGGGCCAGCCTGCTCACCCGGCTGAGCACCTCAAGCGGTTCCACGTCGAGGTCAGGGCGCTCCCGGCGCCACGCTGCGACCAGTCGATCGACCTCGTCCTCCATGACGATCAGTGTAGTGGTTGTGTCGACGTGAAGTCTCTTGACGTTGACTATCTTGACGTGAAGACAGATACGGGCCGAGGCTGGAAACCCGTCCACCACGACTCGTCCACCGCGACCCGTCACCGGCATTCCTGCTCCGGCAGTCCTGCCCCGGGAGGCCCCCCATGTCCGCCACCGCCCCCACCTGGGACCCCGCCCAGTACCTGCGCCACGCCGGCCACCGCGCCCGCCCCTTCACCGACCTCCTCGCCCACGTCCCCGACCCGCCCCGCACCCCCGCCCGCATCGCCGACCTCGGCTGCGGCCCCGGCAACGCCACCGTGCTGCTCACCGAACGCTGGCCCACCGCCCGCGTCACCGGCTACGACAGCTCGCCCGACATGCTGGAACGGGCCCGCGAGCACGCCGGCCCCACCCCCGGCGGCGGACACCTCGGCTTCGCCCCCGCCGACGCCCGCACCTGGACCCCCGCCGCACCGCACGACCTGATCATCAGCAGCGCCACCCTCCAGTGGGTCCCCGGCCACCGCGAACGCTTCCCCGACTGGATCGCCGCCCTCGCCCCCGGCGGCACCCTCGCCTTCCAGGTCCCCGGCAACTTCGACGCCCCCAGCCACCGCCTGCTGCGCGACCTGGCCGCCGCCCCGCGCTGGCGCACCCGCCTCGCCGGCACCCTGCGCCACGGCGACGCCGTCCACACCCCCGAGGAGTACCTCGCCGCCCTCACCGCCCTCGGCTGCACCGCCGACGTGTGGGAGACGACCTACGTCCACCTGCTGACCGGCGAGGACCCCGTGCTGGACTGGGTCCGCGGCACCGCGCTGCGCCCGGTGCTCGACGTCCTCGGCGACGACCCCGAGGCCCGGGACGCGTTCGTCGCCGAGTACCGCACCGCCCTGCGCGCCGCCTATCCGCAGGGGGCGCGGGGCACGCCGTTCCCGTTCCGGCGCGTGTTCGCGGTGGCCCGCAAGACGGCCTGACATCCGCCCCCGCTCACACCACCCCGTCCGCCACCAGCCCCTCGACCTCCCCCGCCGTCAGGCCCAGCTCCATGAGGACGGCCCGGGTGTGCTCGCCCAGCGCCGGTACCGCCTCCATCCGGGGCGCACCGGCGGCCGGGCCGGGCGGTGCCAGGGCCGGGACCGGGCCGGCCGGGGTCGGCAGCGCATGCCAGCGGCCCCGGGCCGCCAGCTGGGGGTGGTCCCACACCTCGGCCAGGGTGTTCACCCGGGCGTTGGCCACCGGCACGGCACCGAGCAGCTCGACCGCCTCCGCCCCGGTCAGCTCCCCGAACCGGGCCGCGATCAGCCCGCCCAGCTCCTCCCGGCGCGCGTCCCGGTCCGCGTTGGCGGCGTAGCGCGGGTCGTCGGCCAGGTCGGGGCGGCCCAGGAAGCCCGTACAGAAGCCGCGCCACTCGCGGTCGTTCTGGACCGCCATCATCACGACCTGGCCGTCCCCCGCCGCGAACGGGCCGTACGGACAGATCGTGGGGTGCGCGGCCCCCGCCCGGGGCGGCGGCGGGGCGCCGTCGAAGGCGTAGTAGAGGGGGAAGCCCATCCAGTCGACGGTCGCCTCCAGCATCGACACGTCCAGGTGCGTGCCCTGACCGGTCCGTACGCGCTCCAGCAGCGCCGCCAGGACCGAGCCGTACGCGTGCATTCCGGCCGCGATGTCCGACACCGCGATCCCCGCCTTGGCCATGGCGTCCGGCGTACCGGTCACCGACAGCAGCCCCGACTCGCACTGCACCAGCAGGTCGTACGCCTTGCGGTCCGCGTAGGGCCCCGAGGAGCCGTAACCGGAGATGTCGCAGACGATCAGGCGGGGATGGCGGGCCCGCAGCTCCGCCGCGCCGAGCCCGGCCCGAGCGGCGGCCCCCGGCGCCAGGTTCTGCAGGAAGACGTCCGCGCCGGCGATCAGCCGCCGCAGCACGTCCAGGCCGCGCGGGTCCTTGAAGTCGAGGGTCACCGACTCCTTGTTGCGGTTGGCCCACACGAAGTGCGAACTCAGCCCGCGCACCCGGCCGTCGTAGGCCCGCGCGAAGTCGCCCGACCCCGGCCGCTCCACCTTGATCACCCGCGCGCCCAGATCGGCGAGCTGACGGCTGGCGTAGGGGCCGGCGACCGCCTGCTCCAGGGCGACGACGGTGACTCCGCGCAGCGGCTGCATCAGACTCCCCGGGGTCAGCTCTTGCGGTGGCCGATCAGCCGCGGCTTCGGCTCCAGCCCGTCCAGCCCGTGCCACGCCAGATTGACCAGGTGCGCGGCGACCTCCGCCTTCTTCGGCTTGCGCACGTCCAGCCACCACTGCCCGGTCAGCGCGACCATCCCGACCAGCGCCTGCGCGTACAGCGGGGCCAGCTTCGAGTCGAAGCCGCGGTTCTTGAACTCGCGGCCCAGGATGTCCTCCACCTGGGTGGCGATGTCCGAGATCAGGGAGGCGAAGGAACCCGTGGACTGGGGGATGGGGGAGTCACGGACCAGGATGCGGAAACCGTCCGTGTACTCCTCGATGTAGTCCAGGAGGGCGAACGCCGCCTGCTCGCACAGCTCCCGGGGGTGCCCGGCGGTCAGGGACGACGTCACCATGTCGAGCAGCCGCCGCATCTCGCGGTCCACCACCACCGCGTAGAGCCCCTCCTTGCCGCCGAAGTGCTCGTACACCACCGGCTTGGACACCCCCGCCTTCGCGGCGATCTCCTCCACCGACGTGGCCTCGAAGCCCTTGGCGGCGAAGAGCGTGCGGCCGATCTCCAGCAGCTGTTGGCGGCGCTCGGCGCCGGTCATCCGGGTGCGGCGCACGCGCCGCGGCTTCTCATTGCCTGAGGTGCTGCTGGAGTCGGTCGCCACGGCTTCCATCATGCCGCCTCGACCGTCTCCTTCCGGCGGCGGGAGCGGTCTTCGCCCGTGGTACGGCGCGAATCGATACGCGAGCGTGACGGCCAGCGCACGTCATAGGCCCAGCCGAGCAGCTCGAAGAGGCGGATGAACCGCGCCGAGGAGTCGATCTGCCCGCGCTCCACACCGTGCCGCGCGGAGGTCGGGTCGGCGTGGTGCAGGTTGTGCCAGGACTCGCCGCAGGACAGGACCGCCAGCCACCACACGTTGCCGGAGCGGTCCCGGGACTTGAACGGGCGCTTGCCGACCGCGTGACAGATCGAGTTGATCGACCAGGTGACGTGGTGCAGCAGCGCCACCCGGACGAGTGAACCCCAGAAGAACGCGGTGAACGCGCCCCACCAGGACATCGTCACCAGACCGCCGATCAGCGCCGGAAGCAGCAGCGAGGCCGCGGTCCACAGCACGAACTGGCGGGAGATCGCGCGCAGCGTACCGTCCTTGATCAGATCCGGCGCGTACTTGTCCTGCGGCGTCTGCTCCTCGTCGAACATCCAGGCGATGTGGGCCCACCACAGGCCCTTGATCAGGGCCGGCACCGTCTCCCCGTACCGCCACGGCGAATGCGGATCGCCCTCGGCGTCGGAGAACTTGTGGTGCTTGCGGTGATCGGCGACCCAGCGGACCAGCGGCCCCTCCACCGCCATCGACCCCGCGATCGCCAGCGCGATCTTCAACGGCCGCTTCGCCTTGAAGGACCCGTGGGTGAAGTGACGGTGGAAACCGATGGTGATGCCGTGGCACCCGAGGAAGTAGAAGAAGACGAGGAGACCGAGGTCCAGCCAGCTCACCCCCCACCCCCAGGCCAGCGGCACCGCCGCCACCAGCGCCAGGAACGGGACCGTGATGAAGAGCAGCAGGGTGATCTGCTCGATCGAACGCTTCTGTTCACCGCCCAGCGTCGCGGAGTCGGCGGCGAAGGCAGCGGAAGCGGCGGAAGAAGCGGCGGGAGAAGCGGCGGGAGAGTCGTCGGGCACCTTCGGAGAGTCCGGGATCGCATCGGAACTCGTGGTCATGCGCGTCCCCTGGGGGGTCGAGGGTAGAGGTCAGCATGCCGGGTCGCGGATACCTGCGGTCGTTCCTACGGGTCCGTAACCTACGGCAACGTAAGTATGGCAGCGCGTAACCACTCAGCAAGAGCCCCAGAGCCTGCGCGTCCCGGTGGACACCTATCCTGGGAGTCGGTCGGACAGCGCGGTCCGCTCTGACTCTTTCCCGGACGCCCGGCCCCGTAAGCGGCACCCGCCGCGCGGAGACGCCGTCCGGGTTCCCTCCCAGACGAGCTTCAACACTGCAAGGAGCCGCACCTGTGAGCAGTGCCGACGACCAGACCACCACGGCGACCACCAGCAGCGAACTGCGCGCCGACATCCGCCGGCTGGGCGATCTTCTGGGCGAGACCCTCGTCCGCCAGGAGGGCCCCGAGCTGCTGGAGCTCGTCGAAAAGGTCCGCCGACTCACCCGAGAGGACGGCGAGGCCGCCGCGGAGCTGCTGCGCGGCACCGAACTGCAGACCGCGGCCAAGCTGGTCCGCGCCTTCTCCACCTACTTCCACCTCGCCAACGTCACCGAGCAGGTCCACCGCGGCCGCGAACTGCGCGCCAAGCGCGCCGCCGAAGGCGGCCTCCTCGCCCGTACGGCCGACCGGCTGAAGGACGCCGACCCCGACCACCTGCGGGAGACCGTCGCCAACCTCAACGTGCGCCCCGTCTTCACCGCGCACCCCACCGAGGCCGCCCGCCGCTCCGTCCTCAACAAGCTCCGCCGCATCGCCACCCTCCTCGACACCCCCGTCATCGAGTCCGACCGGCGCCGCCTGGACACCCGCCTCGCCGAGAACATCGACCTGGTCTGGCAGACCGACGAACTGCGCGTCGTCCGCCCCGAACCGGCCGACGAGGCCCGCAACGCCATCTACTACCTGGACGAGCTGCACGCCGGCGCCGTCGGCGACGTCCTGGAGGACCTGACCGCCGAGCTGGAGCGGGTCGGCGTCAAGCTCCCCGACGACACCCGCCCCCTCACCTTCGGCACCTGGATCGGCGGCGACCGCGACGGCAACCCCAACGTCACCCCCCAGGTCACCTGGGACGTCCTCATCCTCCAGCACGAACACGGCATCAACGACGCCCTGGAGATGATCGACGAGCTGCGCGGCTTCCTCTCCAACTCCATCCGCTACACGGGTGCGACGCAGGAACTGCTCGACTCCCTCACCGCCGACCTCGACCGCCTCCCCGAGATCAGCCCCCGCTACAAGCGCCTCAACGCCGAGGAGCCCTACCGCCTCAAGGCCACCGCCATCCGGCAGAAGCTGGAGAACACCAAGACGCGGCTGGCCACCAACACCCCGCACAAGCCGGGCCACGACTACCTCGGCACCGCCGAACTCCTCGACGACCTGCGCCTGCTCCAGACCTCCCTGCGCGAGCACCGCGGCGGCCTCTTCGCCGACGGCCGCCTCGCCCGCACCATCCGCACGCTGGCCGCCTTCGGCCTCCAGCTCGCCACCATGGACGTCCGCGAACACGCCGACGCCCACCACCACGCCCTCGGCCAGCTCTTCGACCGGCTCGGCGAGGAATCCTGGCGCTACGCCGACATGCCCCGCGAGTACCGCACCAAGCTCCTCGCCAAGGAACTGCGCAGCCGCAGGCCGCTCGCCCCCACCCCGGCCCCCGTCGACGCCGCCGGCGAGAAGACCCTCGGCGTCTTCCAGACCGTCAAGCGCGCCCTGGAGGTCTTCGGCCCCGAGGTCATCGAGTCCTACATCATCTCCATGTGCCAGGGCGCCGACGACGTCTTCGCCGCCGCCGTCCTCGCGCGGGAAGCCGGTCTCATCGACCTGCACGCCGGCTGGGCCAAGATCGGCATCGTGCCGCTCCTGGAGACCACGGACGAGCTGAAGGCCGCCGACACCATCCTGGAGGACCTGCTCTCCGACCCCTCCTACCGGCGCCTGGTCGCCCTGCGCGGCGACGTGCAGGAAGTCATGCTCGGCTACTCGGACTCGTCGAAGTTCGGCGGCATCACCACGTCGCAGTGGGAGATCCACCGCGCCCAGCGGCGACTGCGCGACGTCGCCCACCGCTACGGCGTACGCCTGCGCCTCTTCCACGGCCGCGGCGGCACCGTCGGCCGCGGCGGCGGCCCCTCCCACGACGCCATCCTCGCCCAGCCCTGGGGCACCCTGGAAGGCGAGATCAAGGTGACGGAACAGGGCGAGGTCATCAGCGACAAGTACCTCGTACCGTCCCTCGCCCGGGAGAACCTGGAGCTGACGGTCGCCGCCACCCTCCAGGCCTCCGCCCTGCACACCGCCCCCCGCCAGTCCGACGAGGCCCTCGCCCGCTGGGACGCCGCCATGGACGTCGTCTCCGACGCCGCCCACACCGCCTACCGCAAGCTCGTCGAGGACCCGGACCTGCCGTCCTACTTCCTCGCCTCCACACCCGTCGACCAGCTCGCCGACCTGCACCTGGGCTCCCGGCCCTCCCGCCGCCCCGGCTCGGGCGTCTCGCTCGACGGACTGCGCGCCATCCCCTGGGTGTTCGGCTGGACCCAGTCCCGGCAGATCGTCCCCGGCTGGTTCGGCGTCGGCTCCGGACTGAAGGCCCTGCGCGAGGCCGGCCTCGACACCGTCCTGGACGAGATGCACCAGCAGTGGCACTTCTTCCAGAACTTCATCTCCAACGTCGAGATGACCCTCGCCAAGACCGACCTCAGGATCGCCCAGCACTACGTCGACACCCTCGTCCCCGACGAGCTGAAGCACGTCTTCGACGTCATCAAGGCCGAACACGAGCTGACCGTCACCGAAGTCCTCAAGGTCACCGGCGAGACCGAACTCCTCGACGCGCAGCCCGTCCTCAAGCAGACCTTCAGCATCCGCGACGCCTACCTCGACCCGATCTCCTACCTCCAGGTCGCCCTGCTCAAGCGCCACCGCGACGCCGCCGCCGGCGACACCGACCCCGACCCGCTGCTCGCCCGAGCCCTGCTGCTCACCGTCAACGGAGTCGCCGCCGGCCTGCGCAACACCGGCTGACCCCCGTACACACGCACGCCCCCGCGCCGGCCGCACACCGCCCGGCGCGGGGGCGTCGTCATACCGCCACGAACGCCGCCGTCAGCAACACCACACCCGACCCCGCCAGCACCCACCCCGCCCGCGCCGCCCGCAGCCCGCCCGCCACCACCACCGACGCCAGCAGCAGCGCACCGCCCATCGGCACCCACGCGTACAGCACCCCGCCCGGCCCCGACCGCACCGCCACGTGCTCGTCGGCGGACCCCGGCTTCAGCACGACCGCGTACGTCTCCCCCTTCGCCACGGCCGGCGAATCCTCCAGCACCACCCGGTCCCGGGCCACCGACCCCACCGACACCGGCGTGTACGGGCCCGCGCACACCCCGTCGGCGCACCCCGTCACCTCGACGGTGCCGCGCTCCCGGCCCTTGGTCAGCATCACGTACTGCGCGGTGCCCCACGACGCCCACACCCCGGCGACGAGGATCAGCACGGTGACCGTGCCCATCGCCGCGACCCGCCCGAAAGAGACCACCGCAGAAGGCATGGCCGCGATCCTTGGCCATGCCCGCACACGCGGTCAAGTTCTCAGGAGTTGTACGCCGACTGGGCCCGCTCCAGACCCTCTGACACCAGACACTCCACCGCGTCCGCCGCCCGGTCCACGAACCAGTCCAGCTCCTTGCGCTCCACCGACGAGAAGTCCTTCAGCACGAAGTCCGCCACCTGCATCCGCCCCGGCGGACGCCCGATCCCGCACCGCACCCGGTGGTAGTCCGGCCCCATCGCCTTCGTCATCGACTTCAGACCGTTGTGCCCGTTGTCCCCGCCGCCCAGCTTCAGCCGCAGCACCCCGAAGTCGATGTCCAACTCGTCGTGGACCGCCACCACCCGGTCGGCCGGCACCTTGTAGAAGTCCCGCAGCGCCGTCACCGGACCACCCGACAGGTTCATGTACGACATCGGCTTGGCCAGCACCACCCGCCGCGACCCCGGCCCCGGCGGACCCACCCGCCCCTCCACGACCTGCGCCTGCGCCTTGCCGTGCCGCTTGAACCGCCCGCCCATCCGCTCCGCCAGCAGATCGGCCACCATGAAACCGACGTTGTGCCGGTTCCCCGCGTACTCCGGACCGGGATTGCCCAGCCCCGCGATCAGCCAGGGCACACCGGAATCGGTCGTCACGTCCATGTCTCCCTCGATACGCGCCAGCCGCTGTCCCCCGGCGAAACAGGGGAACAGCGGCTGACGAAACGACGACTGCGCTACTGCGAAGACGACGACTGCGCTACTGCGAAGACTACGAGCCCGCGAAGACCACGGGACTGCGCAGCCACGAGCCCGCGCAGGTCACGAAGACCGCGAGGCTCAGGCCTCCGCGCCCTCGCCCTCGGCGCCCTCGCCCTCGGACTCCTCGGCCTGCGCGGCCAGGACCTGCAGGACCACCGTGTCACCGTCGACACCCAGCTTGGTGCCGGCCGGCAGCGGGATGTCCTTCGCCAGGATCGACGCACCGGCCTCCAGGCCCTGCACCGACACCGTGACCGACTCGGGGATGTGCGTGGCCTCGGCCTCGACCGGCAGCGCGTTCAGCACGTGCTCCAGCAGGTTGCCGCCCGGCGCCAGCTCACCCTCGGTCTGCACGTAGATCTCGACGCTGACCGTCTCGCCACGCTGCACCAGCTGCAGGTCGACGTGCTCCAGGAAACCCTTGATCGGGTCACGCTGCACCGACTTCGGGATCGCCAGCTCGTTCGTCTTGCCGTCGATGTCCAGCGCGATCAGCACGTTCGGCGTACGCAGCGCCAGCAGCAGCTCGTGACCCGGCAGCGTCAGGTGCAGCGGGTCCGAACCGTGCCCGTACAGAACACCCGGAACCTTGTCCTCACGACGGATACGGCGCGCGGCACCCTTGCCGAACTCGCTGCGCGTCTCGGCGGAGATCTTCACCTCGGACATGCTCACTCCTCGTAATAAGTACAGAACGGACGTGGTCACCCGGCCACGAACGGCCTGCTACGAAGAGCGCGTCGATAACGGACCGCCGCGAACCTGCATGAACAGGCGCGGCCTCCCTCGCCGAGCAACTTCGACAGTCTACTCGGCGAGGGAGGCCGCACCCAAAACGATCTCCTGCGACGACCTACTGCTCGTCGAACAGGCTCGTCACCGAACCGTCCTCGAACACCTCACGCACCGCACGCGCGATCGTCGGCGCGATCGACAGCACCGTGATCTTGTCCAGCTCCAGCTCACCCGGCGTCGGCAGCGTGTTCGTCAGCACGAACTCGCTCACCTTCGAGTTCTTCAGCCGGTCCGCCGCCGGACCCGACAGCACACCGTGCGTCGCCGTCACGATGACGTCCTCCGCACCGTGCGCGAACAGCGCGTCCGCCGCCGCGCAGATCGTGCCACCCGTGTCGATCATGTCGTCGACCAGGACACAGATCCGGCCCTTCACATCACCCACGACCTCGTGCACGGTGACCTGATTCGCCACGTCCTTGTCACGCCGCTTGTGCACGATCGCCAGCGGTGCCCCCAGCCGGTCGCACCAGCGGTCCGCGACCCGCACCCGGCCCGCGTCCGGAGACACCACCGTCAGCTTGTCCCGGTCCACCTTCGCACCCACGTAGTCCGCCAGCAGCGGCAGCGCGAAGAGGTGGTCCACCGGCCCGTCGAAGAAGCCCTGGATCTGGTCCGTGTGCAGATCCACGGCCAGGATCCGGTCAGCGCCCGCCGTCTTCATCAGATCCGCGATCAGACGCGCCGAGATCGGTTCACGGCCCCGGTGCTTCTTGTCCTGCCGCGCGTAACCGTAGAACGGCACGATGACGGTGATGGAGCGGGCCGACGCGCGCTTCAACGCGTCGATCATGATCAACTGCTCCATGACCCACTTGTTGATCGGAGCCGTGTGGCTCTGGATCAGGAAGCAGTCCGCACCGCGGGCCGACTCCTGATAGCGCACGTAGATCTCACCGTTGGCGAAATCGAAGGCCTTCGTCGGGACGACCCCGACACCCAGTTCGTGGGCGACCTCCTCGGCAAGCTCGGGGTGGGCGCGGCCGGAGAAGAACATCATCTTCTTCTCGCCGGTCGTCTTGATCCCGGTCACAGCACTGTCTCCTCAGAGGTCTCGCAGCCGGAGCAGAGCGGACGTCCCGGCTGGTAAGGGTGCGGGTGTGCACTTATCACGGTACGACGACTTCGACGCACCGGTTTCCGGTCACTCTCCGGCGCCCGGCTCCCGGGACGCCTCCTCGGCCGCCCGCGCCGCCGCACTCCCCGGCCGCTTACGAGCCACCCAACCCTCGATATTCCGCTGCTGGCCCCGGGCCACGGCCAGCGAACCGGGCGGCACGTCCTTCGTGATCACGGACCCGGCGGCGGTGTAAGCACCGTCCCCGACCGTGACAGGAGCCACAAACATGTTGTCCGAACCCGTACGGCAGTGAGACCCCACGGTGGTGTGATGCTTGTCCTGCCCGTCGTAATTCACGAACACACTCGCCGCGCCGATGTTCGTGTACTCGCCGATCGTCGCGTCCCCGACATACGACAGGTGCGGCACCTTCGTACCCTCACCGATCGACGCGTTCTTCGTCTCGACGTACGTACCGATCTTGCCCTTCACGCCCAGCCGCGTCCCCGGACGCAGATACGCGAACGGCCCGACCGTCGCCTGGGCACCCACCTCCGCGCCTTGCGCCACCGTGTTGTCCACCCGCGCGCCGGCCCCCACCCGGGTGTCCGTCAGCCGCGAGTTAGGCCCGACCTCCGCACCCTCGCCGAGATGCGTGACACCGTGCAGCTGCGTGTTCGGATGCACGATCGCGTCCCGCTCGAAGGACACGGTCACGTCCAGCCACGTCGACGCCGGGTCCACGACCGTCACCCCGGCCAGCATCGCCGCCGTCAGCAGCCGGTCGTTCAGAATCCGCCGCGCCTCGGCCAGCTGCACCCGGTTGTTGATCCCGGCGATCTCCCGGTGATCCGCCGCGACACACGCCCCGACCCGGTGACCGGCCTGCCGCAGGATGCCCAGCACGTCCGTCAGGTACTCCTCGCCCTGACTGTTGTCCGTCCGCACCTTGCCGAGCGCGTCCGAGAGCAACTGCCCGTCGAACGCGAACACCCCCGAGTTGATCTCCCGGATCGCCCGCTGCGCGTCGTCGGCGTCCTTGTGCTCCACGATCGCGGTGACGGCACCGGTGCTCTCGTCCCGCACGATCCGCCCGTACCCCGTCGCGTCCGGCACCTCGGCCGTCAGCACGGTCACGGCATTGCCGTCGGCGGTGTGGGTGGCGGCGAGCGAGGCGAGCGTGCCGGCGGTGAGCAGCGGGGTGTCCCCGCACACGACCACGACCGTCCCCTCCACGGTGCCGCCCAGCTCCTCCAGCCCCATCCGCACGGCGTGCCCGGTGCCGTTCTGCTGCTCCTGGACGGCGGTACGGACGGCGGGGGCGACCTCGGCGAGGTGGGCGGTGACCTGTTCGCGGGCGTGCCCGACGACGACGACCAGGTTCTCGGGGTCCAGTTCGCCTGCGGCGGCGAGCACATGGCCCACGAGGGAGCGGCCGCAGATGTCGTGCAGGACCTTCGGGGTGGCCGACTTCATACGGGTGCCCTCACCCGCTGCGAGAACGACGACGGCTGCCGGGCGGTTGGCGCTCACGGGATGCCCTTCGGCTGTGGGTGGGGGTGGACATCCGCAGGATACCGGGGGGATTTGTGGGGGACATGGGTGCGGGCCCTGACGGGGCTGTCACCGGTCAGGACCCGAACTGAGTATGTGCTCCCGGGGGAGGACTCGAACCCCCATGATCAGAACCAAAATCTGACGTCTTGCCCTTAGACGACCCGGGATTACCGCTATGTCCGATTCGCTTGATCGGCGTCGCGTGCAGACAACACTATGCCGCACCACCAGCCCTCGATGCGACGGTGCATCTCACCTCCATCCCTCACGTCGACCCGGAGGCATCCGTAGTAGTCAGCGCCCGTGTTCTTCCGGTTGGTGCGGGGACTGTGCTTCTTCGTCACCGTTTTCAGGAACTGGGACGGCTGGACGCCGACATGGCCCGCCCAGAACCGCACGGCGGCGGACGCGTCCGCCGTCTCGTGAATGTGCACGGCGAACCGGAGGCGTTCGGGTGGGACGTCCAGCAGTCTCAGCCAGGCCAGGAAGACGGTGATCATGTCGGGGTCGCTGTTGACGAACGTGATGCGCTCGCGTCGGCTCCAAGGCTTGCTCTTGGATCCCTCGGCCCAATAAAGCCCGACGCCCACCATGAACAGCTCACGGTCGGTCAGATCACCGACCTCGGCTGCGGCCGACTGTCGTGTCCGTCGGCGTTCCTCCTCGCGCAACCGCAGCTTGGCCTCCCACCCGCGCTTGGCGATCGCCGATGCCTCTTCGCTCGATCGCCGCCGCCGTCCGGCCTCGGCAGATCCCGCATCCACAGTTGAGGATGTCGTTGTTGTCGACGTGGAGCCGGTCGCGGATCCGGCGTCGGCTGAGGCCCGCGCGGCGCAGGGCCAGTGCCTGTTCGCGGAGGCCCTCGAAGTCGGCGTACTTGTTCGGTGAACGGGTCATGGGGACACCGTCCGGGCGGAATGTGGGGCTCCGGGGGTGGTCGGTGATCGGTTCACGCGTTCGAGGGATATCGCGTCGTATCGCTACCGTACTGTCACCCTCCGTGGTGCGGCCCAATCCATCGAAACTCCCCGGAAATGCGCTGCCGCGCGCCCGTAGGCTGGAGGCATGACCACGACGGGGGACATGCAGGTGACGGCCCGCGGAGGGCCTTGGTGGTGGGAGCGGCGGCGCGGTGCGGTGCTCGATGTGGGCCTCGCGGCGGTGTCGGCGCTGGAGTGCGCGGCGGAGGGGGTTCCGTTCGCGTGGGACGCGGGGATTCCGGCCGCGGCGGGGGTGCTGTTCGGTCTGCTGGCCGGCTCGGTGCTGCTGGTGCGGCGGAAGTGGCCGATCGCGGTGGTGCTGGTGGCGATCGCCGTCACGCCGGCGCAGATGGGCTTCCTGATGGGGATCGTCGGTCTGTACACGCTGGCGGCGTGTGAGCTGCCGCGCCGGATCATCGGGTCGCTGGCGGGGATGTCGCTGCTGGGGACGTTGATCGTGACGTTCGTGCGGGTGCGGCAGGACATGGCGCGGGGGGATCTGGGGATCGGCGACTGGTTCGTGCCGTTCGCCGCTGTCACGACGTCGTTGGGGCTGACGGCGCCTCCGGTGCTGCTGGGGCTGTACGTGGGGGCGCGGCGGCGGCTGATGGAGAGCTTGCGGGAGCGGGCGGACGATCTGGAGCGGGAGCTCCAGTTGCTCGCGGAGCGGGCGGAGGAGCGGGCCGAGTGGGCGCGCAATGAGGAGCGGACGCGGATCGCGCGGGAGATGCACGACGTGGTCGCGCATCGGGTGAGCCTGATGGTGGTGCACGCCGCCGCGCTTCAGGCGGTGGCGCGGAAGGATCCGGAGAAGGCGGTGAAGAACGCCGCGCTGGTGGGGGACATGGGGCGGCAGGCGCTGACCGAGTTGCGGGAGATGCTCGGGGTGTTGCGCAGCGGGGGGCAGGAGACGCCGCGGGAGCGGGCGTCGGTGCCGTTGGCGGCGGTGGGGGCGGCGGCCGCGGCGGCGGCTTCGCGGGCGGCCGAGGCGGACGGGGAGGGGCCGTCGTTGGCGGAGCTGGACGAGTTGGTGGGGCAGTCGGCGGCGGCGGGGATGGTGGTGGACCTGTCGGTGCAGGGGGAGTCGCGGTCGTATGCGCCGGTGGTGGAGCAGACGGCGTTCCGGGTGGTGCAGGAGGCGTTGACGAACGTGCACAAGCACGCGTCGGGTGCGAAGACGTACGTGCGGCTGGCGCATCGGGCGTCGGAGATCGCGATGCAGGTGGAGAACGATCCGCCGCCGGAGCCGGCGTCGGCGTCGGCGGCGGGGCTGCCGTCGGGGGGCAACGGTCTGGTGGGGATGAAGGAGCGGGTCGCGGCGCTGGGCGGGGTGTTCGTGTCGGGGCCGACGGATGCGGGGGGTTTCCGGGTGTCGGCGGTGATTCCCGCTTCGTCTGTTTCGTGAGACGGACGAGTCAGGTGAGACGGACGAGTCAGGTGAGACAGATGAGTCAGGTGAGCCAGATGAGTCAGACGGTGCTGAGGCGGGCAGGTTCGGCGCCGGTGACGAGGGCGCCGAGGGCGTGGTCGATGTCGGGGCCGAGGTACCAGTCGCCGGTGTGGTCGAGGGCGTAGACGCGGCCGTGGGTGTCGATGGCGAGGAGGGCCTGGGTGTCGGTCTCGGTGCCGAGGGGGCAGACCTCGGTGTCGAGGGCGCGGCCGAGGTCGCCGAGGGTGCGGGCGAGGTGGAGGCCGTGCAGGGGGTCGAGGTGGAGGGGGGCGGGGGCGATCTGCCGGCCGGGTCCGGTGGGGGTGAGGGTGAGGCCGCCGAATTCGGCCCAGGCTTCGACGGCGGCGGGGAAGACGGTGTGGCGGTGGCCGGCGGGTGAGGTGTGGCCGCGGAGGGTGTCGGCCCAGTATTCGGCTTGTTCGATGTCCCAGCGTCCGGGTTGCCAGCCGGCGTCGCGCAGGGCGGCGTCGACGGGGACGGGGAACCGGGTGGTGCTGGTCTTGGTGCGGTCGGGGTGCATCGGCCTTCGTTCGTCGTCCGTACGGGGGTTGCGGGTGGGGTCAGCCGGTGGTCGGCGTGGGGTCGACGATGCGGACGCCGAAGTGGGCGCTGAGGGCGGTGCAGGTGCGGCAGGGCGGGGCGAAGGTGCCGTGCAGGGGGTCGCCGTCCTCGCGGATGTGACGGGTGGTGAGTTTGGCGTGTTTGAGGGCCTTGCGGGCCTCGCCGTTGGTCATGGGTCTGCGGGCGGCGCGTTTGCTGCGGGCGGCGTCGGCGGTGGTGAGGTGCCGGGAGATGAGGATGGTCTCGGCGCAGCGGCCGGTGAAGCGGTCGCGTTGTGAGCTGGTGAGGGTGTCGAGGAAGTCCTGTACGAGGGGGTGCAGGGCGGGGGGTGTGTCGCCGCGGGCGGCGGTGCCGGTGAGGGTGGTGCCGCGGACGGAGAGGGCGGCGGCGACGGTGGGGAGGATGCCGTCGCGGCGGTGGCGCAGGGTGGGGGCGTGGGGTGTTTCGGCGCTGCTCCAGCCGATGCGGGGGTCGCCGGTGCGGGGGTCGTCGGACCTGCCGGTCCGGTGTCCCGTCTGTGTCGCGCTCATGAACGTCATCCCCTCCTGAACCTCCCCCGGTGGTCACAGACTGCCAAATGGCGTGGCTGGTGGGGAAGCTGGGGCGTGGCGACACGCCCGGTTATGGGCGGTCTGTCACCGGTACGTGACGGATGGTCACGGAAGTGGAGGGGTGGGCCGTCGGTGCCGGCGGCTGGTGCCGGTGACCGGTGTCGTTGTACCGCATAGGCTGTCGTCACCGCGTGTGGTGCGGGGTTCCTGGCGGTTCCGGACGTGTTTTCGGACCGGTTGCGTACAACCCCGTACAGCCTCACGCAACTCCTTACAGCTCCATACAGTTTCAGTCAGCTCCAGACAGTCAGACACAGCGTCCGTACGGACGGCTGACGGACATACGCCGCAGGGGGCAACCGCCATGACGACAGGTCGGCTCGGGCTGGGGGTTCCTCCCGGCCGCCAGGTTGAGGGACGGGCCGTGCCGCCGAACGCGGCCTACGCCGGGCAGGTCGTGCATTTTCCCGATCCGGTGCGGGCGGCGCGTCACCCGCGAGGGGTACGGGTGGACGGCAGCGGTTACCCGGATTTCTCGCCGTACGCGCGGGCGGCGGCGGAGGTCGCGGAGCCGCCGGGCGGGTTCGGTGTCGACGAGTTGCGGCTGACGGACTACGTGTCGGCGAACGCGGCGTTGTCCGCGTCGGGTCACGAGTTGTGGGACACGGTGCCGGCGGTGGCGACGCCGCACGGCTGGACGTGGCACCACGTGGTGGGGTCGCGGCGGCTGGAGCTGGTGCCGGTCGAGGTGAAGGCGTTGCTGCGGCATCACGGCGGCATCGCGACGGCGGCGGTGGACCAGGGCAAGCGGGGGACGCGGCCGTTGGAGGAGACGCGTCCGGCCCATTTCGGTCTGCCGAAGTCGGGGGTGGCGGTGTCGGAGCAGCAGGTGCTGGGGGTGGAGGAGGACCTCGGGTACCGGTTGCCGGGCGCGTACCGGTCGTTCCTGAAGGCGGCGGGGGGCTGTGCGCCGGTGGGGACGGCGCTGGACGCGGAGTTGGGGCTGCTGGTCGATCAGCCGTTCTTCACGGTGCGTGAGGAGGCGGCGGTCAATGACCTGGTCTATGTCAACAAGTGTCTGCGGGACCACCTGACCAAGGACTATCTGGGTGTCGCGTTCGTACAGGGCGGGCTGCTGGCGGTGAAGGTGAAGGGCGAGCGCACCGGTTCGGTGTGGTTCTGCGCGTACGACGACGCGCGGGACGTCGATCCGGGGTGGTCGCCGGCCGAGCGGGCGGAGCGGTTGCTGTTGCCGTGCGGCGAGGACTTCGACGCGTTCCTGTCGCGGCTGGCGGGGTCGCCGCCGGAGCTGGAGACGGTGGCGGATCTGATGGTGGACGGCGGGTTCGCGCGGGCGGTGCCGGTGTCGTCCGCGGCGGCTGCGGGAGAGTGAGCTGGCGATGGTGACGTTCGCGCAGGCGCAGGAGCGCGCCGAGGAATGGATCAACGGGGACGTTCCGGCGTACCAGCACCGTGCGGTGCGGGTGCGGGAGTTCGGGCTCGGGTTCGTGGTGTGGGGCGAGGACCGGGAGGGCGGGCCGCGTTCGGACGGCGGTGCGCAGCGGTTGGTGATCGCCCGGGACAGCGGGGACGCGACGCTGTGGCCGGGGCTGCCGGTGGGTGAGGTGATCCGCCGGTACGAGGAGGAGTACGGCCGCTCGGAGGTGGTCGCCGGGCCGGTGCCGGCGGCGCGGGCGGATCTGAACCAGACGTCGTTCCTGCTGAGTCCGCCGGAGTGGTTGCAGGAGGCGGCGGACAAGCTGGGGATTCCGGACCGGCGGCGTGGGGGTGGGACGGAGGCGGGTGCGGGGGGCCCGGGGGTTCCGGGTGCTTCGGCTGCTTTGGCTGCTTCGGCTGTTTCGGGGGACACGCCGTGGGCCGGGACCGACACCAACGGGGACGGGGGTGAGGACCGTTCCGTTCCGCTGCCCGAGACCGTGTTCGCGTCGCAGTTGAGCGATGACGACACGGCCGCCGACGCTGACGCCGACGCCATTGATACTGACGACGCCGAGCCGGCCGGGGCGATCGTGGACGCCGGCACGGCTCGGCTGACGCGGGGCGGCGGGCTGCCGCGGACGAAGGGGACGGGTACGGGGGCGGGGGCGGGGGCAGGTACGGCTACGGCCACGGCTACGGATACGGCCACAGCTACGGATACGGCTACGGGGGAGGCGGCCGGGTCGGGTACGCCGTCGACCCCTTCGGTGCCGGGCGTGCCGCTGCCTCCGCAGGCGGCGCCTGACACGCGGCCGGGAAACCCGTCCGGGCCGCCGGTGCCGGGGGCGCCGCCGGTGGCGGGGGCGCCGTCCCAGTCCTCCGGTGTGCCGCAGCCGCCCGCCGCGCCGCCGGTGCCGGGCGCTCCGCCCCAGCCCTCCGGTGTGCCGCAGGCTGCTGGCGCCCCTGGCGTGACGCAGCCGCCCCCTCCGATGCCGCCCGGTGTTCCGGGTGCCCCCGCGGCACCTCCCGCCGCCCCCGGCGTGCCCGGCGTGCCCGGTCCCGCAGGGGCGCAGGCCGGTGTTCAGCACGCCCCCGCCGGGCCGGCCGCGCCCCCGCACGGCCCCGGCGTACCCCCGCCCCCGCACGCCCCCGGCATGCCGCCGGGCGCACCGCAGGCGATGCCGCAGGGCGCCGTACCGCCCCCCGCGCCACCGCAGCCGCAGCCCCACCCGCAGCCCCACCCGCAGCCCCACCCGCAGGGCGCCGTCCCCCCGCCTGGTCAGCCGCAGCCGCAGCCCCACCCTCAGACCCCGCCCCCGCCGGTGCCCCAAGCCCCCGTGCCGCCGCCGGCGTACGGGTATCCGCCGCGGCCCGCCGGGCAGCCGACCGTCGGTCCCGGTTACCAGGCGGTGCTGCGCTACCGGGCGCAGGACGGTTCCGAGCAGCAGCTGATCCGGCGGTCCGCGCCGGGCACCCCGCACCCGGAGTGGCAGATCTACCACGAGCTGCGGGCCATGAACGTGCCGCCGGACCAGGTGCTGGAGCTGCACACGGAGCTGGAGTCCTGTGAGCTGCCGGGCGCCTACTGCGCGCGGATGATCCGGGAGCAGTGGCCGCAGGCGCGGATCACGTCGATCGCGCCGTACGGCACGGATCACGCGAGCCGGCAGCAGGGCATGGCCCAGCTGCTGAGTCACCAGGGCGAGTTGCACCAGGTCGCGGACGGTCCGGCGCGTCCGGCGCCGGTGCGCGCGCCGTTGCCGGCGGTGCAGCCGGCCCCGCCGTTGCCGCCGGAGGGCATCGGGCAGGAGATGGCGGCGGCGTTCGGGCCGGGGGTGTTCCGGTTCGAGCAGGCGGCGGTGGACCGGCAGGGGGTGCCGCCGGTCGTGGCGCACACGCTGGTGGTGGCCGGGCTGCCGGTGGACATGGGACCGTTCTTCTGGGCGCAGGCGCAGCCGGGCCGTCCGGTGCCGACGCTGGCGGAGCTGGCGGCGGAGCGGGGGGTCCAGCCGGCCTCGGACGCCGGGTCGTACCTGGTCGTGGGCAGTGACTTCGGCAAGGCGATCTGTGTGCAGTACGGGACGGCGAACATCGTCGCGGTGCCGGTGGAGGCCGGGCCGGGCGGTGCGCCGGTGCCGCCGCAGTTCGTGAACACGGGGCTGCCGGAGTTCGCGCGCTGCCTGGCGCTGCTGGGGCGGATGTGGCGGCTGAGGTACGGGCTGAACCAGGAGCAGGCGGGTCGCTGGACCGTCGATTTCCAGGCGCAGTTGGCCGCGCTGGACGCGGTGGCGCTCGGTTCGCCGGAGAGCTGGTGGTCGGTGCTGCTGGAGGAGATGTGGGACGGGTTGCTGTGACTGCTGTGACGCCTCCACGGAGTGTCACATTATGAATACTTACGTCTAATCCCTAAAGTCCCTTTCGTCCGTTTGGTATGTGATGTCGGGCGAACAGGGGTTCCCGCATGAGCAGCGCGAGCGCGTCGGTGCCGGCCCACGGTTTCGTGACCGTACGAGGACGCGGCTACCGGCCCGAGCAGGTCGAGGTGTGTGCCGCGGCCCTCTCCCAGGAGCGTGACGCCGCCTGGGAGCGGGCCGCCCGGCTCACCGTGCTGGCCCGGAAGATGGAGGAGGAACTGGCCGGGCTGCGCGAGACGGTGGCCGGACTGGCTCCGCAGACCTACGAGGCGCTCGGCGAGAGCGCACACGCCTTGTTCCGGCGCGCGCGGGGAGAGGCGGACGCCCTGCGCGAGCGGGCGCGGGCGGACGGCGAGCGCCTGGTGGAGGAGGCGCGGGCGTACGCGGAAGGCGTGACGGAGTCCGTGCGGGCGCACGCCGACGCCGTACGCGCCGAGGCCGACGCGTGGGCCCGGCAGCGGCTGCTCGCGGCGCGGGCCGAGGCCGACGAGGTGCGGATCGGGGCCCGGCGCGAGGTGAAGGCGGGGCGCGGTGAGGCACTGGGTGTACTGCGCGAGGCGCGGCGGCGCTGCGCCGGGATCCTCGCCGAGCAGGCCGGGGAGCACGAGGCGCGGTGGGCGGCGGCCGAGCGGGAGGACGCCGAGCGCGCCGCGGCGGTGGACGCGCACCACGCGGAGCTGCTGGCGCGCGCCGAACGGCTGCTGGAGGACGCCGGACGGGACTTGGCCGACGCCGAGGAGACGGCTCGGCGGCTGCCGGAGGAGGCGCGGGCCCGGGCGGACGAGGTGCTCGCCGGGGCCCGGGCGTACGAGGCCCGGGTCGCCCGGGAGACGGAGCGGGTGCTGCGCGAGCACGGGGAGCGGTGGGACGACGTCCAGGCGCAGACGGACCGGGTCCGCCGCCGCCTGCGCACGCTGACGGCGCGGGCCACGCGGTGACCGGCGGGGGTGTCTCGGGAACCGCCGCGGATGGTCTCGGGAACCACTGCGGAGTGTCTCGGGAACCGCCGCGGACTGACTCAGGAACCGCCGCGGAGTGTCTCGGGAACCACCGCTGAGTGTCTCGGGAACCGCCGCGGGCTGACTCAGGAACCGCCGCGCGCCGTGCCCGCGTAGAGGCCGGCCTCCAGCGCTTCGTACCGTACGCGTTGTTCCTCCGCCTGTTTCCGGCCGGAGAGCACCGTGCCCAGCCAGCCGAAGGCGAAGCCGGCGGGTATGGAGACCAGGCCGGTGGTGGTGAACGGGAACCAGTTGAAGTCGGCGTCGGGGAAGGCGGCGACGGGGGTGCCGGAGACCAGGCTGGTGCCCGGGGTGAGGGCGAGCACGACGGCGCTGCCGCCAATGAGGGTCCACAGCAGGCCGGCGCGGGTGTAGCGGCGCCAGAAGAGGCTGTAGACCAGGGCGGGGCACAGGGCCGACGCGCCCAGGCAGAAGGAGAGGGTGGCCAGCGGCTGGAGGCTGCGGTGCTGCACCAAGACGGCCAGGCCGATGGTGGGAATGCCGACGGCGACGGCGGACAGCCGGGCCAGCGTCATCTCCCGGCGGGGCGTGAGCGGGCGGGTCCGGGTGGCGAAGACGTCGTGGGCGAGGGAGTTGGCGCAGGCCAGGATCATGCCGGCGACCGAGGCGAGCAGGGTGAGGAACATGGCGGTGCCGACGGTGGTGAACAGGGCGGTCTCCACCATGGTCACGTCGGTGCCGAAGGCGGCGCGGGAGCCCAGCAAGTAGGCAGAGTTGCCGGCGGCGTCGGTCTCGGCGACCGTCTCCCGCCCGACCAGCGCCGTCGCCCCGAACCCGACCACGGTGACGACCACCACGAACAGGGCCGTCAGGGAGACCGCCCAGGACATCGACCGGCGGACCTGGCGGGCGCTGGAGGCGGTGTACATGCGCATGGTGACGTGCGGCAGGCAGGCACCGCCGAGGACCACGGCGAGCTGGGAGGAGAGCATGTCCAGGCCGGGCCGCGGTCCGGCGGCGTACTCCAGGCCGGGGTGCAGGAACGCCTGTCCCGCACCGCTGTTGCGGGCGGCGGCGTCGAACAGGGCGCCCGGGTTCCAGTCGAACCGGTGCAGGAGCAGCAGCGTGACCACGGCGCCCGAGCCGAGCAGCATGACGATCTTCAGTATCTGGATGAGGGCCGTGCCCTTCATGCCGCCGATCGCCGCGTAACTGATCATCAGCGCACCCACACCGATGACGCAGCCGGTCTGGTACGACTCGCTGCTGAAGCCGAGCAGGAACGCCATCAGCTGCCCGGTCCCGGCCAGTTGCACCAGCATCATCGGCACCAGCGCCGCGAGGGTGACCGCGCAGGCGGTGACGCGCACGCTCCGGCCGGTCGTCCGGCGGGCCAGTACGTCGCCCATGGTGAACCGGCCCGCGTTGCGCAGGGGTTCGGCCATCAGGACCATCAGCAGGAGCAGGGAGAGCGCGGTGCTCAGGGCGAGCACGACCCCGTCGAAGCCGAACAGGGCGATCACGCCGCCGGTGCCGAGGACGGTCGCGGCGGAGATGTAGTCGCCGGCGATCGCCATTCCGTTGCGCATCGCGGACAGCGAGCCGTAGCCGGTGTAGAACTCGTCCAGGTCGTCGCGGTCGGGGCCGGTCATCACGCACAGCAGCAGCGTGACGGCGGCGACGGCGGAGAAGCCGACCAGGGACATCGCCTGGGCGCTGTCGCTGAAGCCGGTCACCGTTTTGCCTCCATACGGTCCACGAGCGGGTCGACGCGGCGCCGCGCGATCTGCTCGTACAGGACGATCGCCAGCCAGATGACAGGCAGTTGGAGCAGTGCGAGGAGCATGCCGAGCGGCAGGCCGGCGGTGACGTCACCGGTCAGCGCGGACGGGGCGAACGCGGCCAGGCACAGGAACGCCAGGAAGTAGCCGAGCGCGGCGAACGTGGCGACGCGCCGCAGTCCGCGGTAGGCGCCGCGCAGCGCGCGTACGTCGCCGCGCGCGCGGATCTGGGGCAGGCGGAGTGTCGCGGAGTCCTCCGGTGCGGGTGCGGGTGCGGGTGTGGGGGCGCGGGTGGGCGCGGATGGTGACGTGTACGGGTCATGGGACATCCCGTGCTCCTTGCGAGGCTCGGGTCCGCTGTGGACGGACCGCAGGGAGTGGGGGGTGCGGTGCTCGCACGTTACCGGCCGGTTCCGGGGCGTGTGGGGTTTTCCCCAAACTGAGCGGTCGGTATGTGGAAACCCCCGGTTCCGCCGCGACTTGAGCCTCCGCTTCCGCTTCCGCCTCTGCCTCCACCGAGCCCGGCCGGTCGGTACCGTCAGTCCCGTCGGTCTCGCCAGTCCCGTCGGTCCCGTCAGTCCCGTCGGTCCCGTCAGTCCCGTCGGTCCCGTCAGTCCCGTCGGTCCCGTCGGTCGGTCGGTCCCGTCAGTCCTTCAAGACCGGGAACTTCCGCGGGGCCAGCGTCAGCAGCACCAGGAACGCCAGGGCCGCCGCCCCGGCCGCCCCGAGGTAGACGGCGTGCACGGCGTCGGCGATGGCGTGCCGTACGGCCTCGTCCGCCACGCCCGCACCCGCACCCGCACCCGCACCGGCGTTCGCGCCCGCGCCCGCCCCCGTACCCCCGTCCAGCGCCCGCGTCACCGAGTCGAGGTCGCTCGCGCCGCCGAGCCGCGCGGCCAGCACCCCGTTGGCGATGGCGCCGAAGACGGCCGCGCCGACGGTCTGCCCGGTCTGGCGGCAGAACAGGATCGACGCGGTCGCGGTGCCCCGCTCCGACCAGCCGACCGTCGACTGCACGCCCACGATCAGCGGGAGCTGGAACAGGCCGAGCGCGGCGCCGAGCAGCAGCATCAGCAGCGTCGGCTGCCAGGCCGCGCCGGGATACGGCAGGAACGGGAACGCGAACAGGATGAGCGAGGCGGTGCCGATGCCGAGCAGGGCGGTGTCGCGGAAGCCGATCCTGCGGTACACGTGCTGACTGAGCGCCGCCGACACCGGCCAGCTCAGCGTCCACACCGACAGCACGAACCCGGCGGCCACCGGCGCCAGTCCCAGCACCGACTGCGCGTACGTCGGCAGGAACACCGTGGGCGCCACCATCAGCAGGCCGAGCGCGCCGAGCGCCAGGTTGACGGCGGCGATCGTACGGCGCCGCCACACCCAGCCGGGCATGATCGGGTCGGCCGCCCGGCGTTCGATCACGACGACGGCCGCCAGCAGGACCAGCCCCGTCCCGAACAGGGCGAGCGACGGCGCGGACAGCCACGGCCAGGCCACCCCGCCCTGCACCAGCGCGGTGAGCAGGACGCCGCCGCACGCGAACACCGTGAGCGCGCCCGCCCAGTCGACACGCGCGCGCGTGCCGTGATCCTTCCGCTCGGGCTCGTGCAGGTGGCGGACGATGAGCCACAGGGCGACCGCGCCGACCGGCAGGTTGACGAGGAAGATCCACCGCCAGTCGGCGTACGCGGCCAGGACCCCGCCCAGGCCGGGCCCGGCGACCGCGGAGACCGCCCACACCGTGGAGAGACGCGCTTGTATCTTCGGGCGGTCCTTGAGCGGGTACAGGTCGGCGGCGAGGGTCTGCACGGTGCCCTGGAGCGCGCCGCCGCCCAGGCCCTGCACGACGCGGAAGGCGATCAGGGCGGCCATGTTCCAGGCGAGTGCGCACAGCAGTGAGCCCAGCAGGAACAGGGCGGCGCCCGCGACCAGGACGGGTTTGCGGCCGAACGTGTCGGAGAGCTTGCCGTACACGGGGAGGGTGACGGTGACGGCCAGCAGGTAGCCGGAGAAGAGCCAGGAGAAGACGGAGAAGCCGCCGAGGTCGCCGACGATCTGCGGGACGGCGGTGGAGACGATCGTGGCGTCCAGGGCCGCCAGCGCCATCGCCAGCATGAGCGCGGCGACGACCGCGCCCCGCCGTCCGCCGCCGCCGGCCCGCGCGGTGTCCCGTACCGCGTCCTTGGTGCCGTCCGCCGAACCGCCTACCGTGCCGTCCACCGCGCCGTCCACTGTGCGGACCTCCTCAACCGGGGACATCAGCTTCGCACTTGATGTGGACGCGGCGGGAGAGCGCGGGCCGGGAGGTCAGGAGCGCGCGGCCGGGGGCAGGCTGGTGCAGGCCGGGGGCAGGCTGGTGCAGGCCGGGCGCAGGCTGGGGCAGGCCGGGTGCAGGCCGGGTGGGCCCGAGGGTGGAGACCGACCCTGAGACGTTCTCCACCGTTCGGTGGACTGCCCCTAGGGGTACCTCCGTACTACGGCCCGGGGAGGGTTCGTACCGACGGAGGACGAGAGGGGCGCGGCCCCGTCCTTAACCTTGCCTTACGCCGCTGGGGGGCGGTGAACCGGACCTTCGGGGGTGGGGTTTTCCTCAGGAGAAGACTGCGCTGAACACCATCGCGGACGGGTACCGCGGGCGGCCAGACTTCTTTCGCGGGGCGGCCACGTCGGCCGCCCGGCCTTCACACGCGTTACGTACGCCGGGGCACCGGCGGCTCACTCGATGACCGACATAGGAGACTTGCCATGACATCGGCCGTGACCATTCCCAGGCACGGGAGTACTGGAGGACGTACGGCCGTCGCCGCGCGGGCGCGGCAGGTCGTGAAGGCGTACGGGTCGGGGGAGACCCGCGTCGTCGCCCTGGACCAGGTCGACGTGGACATCGCGCGGGGGGAGTTCACCGCGATCATGGGGCCGTCGGGCTCCGGCAAGTCGACGCTGATGCACTGCCTCGCCGGGCTCGACACGGTGACGTCCGGGCAGATCTACCTGGACGAGACCGAGATCACCGGCCTGAAGGACAAGAAGCTCACGCAGCTGCGCCGGGACCGGATCGGTTTCATCTTCCAGGCGTTCAACCTGCTGCCGACGCTGAACGCGCTGGAGAACATCACGCTGCCGATGGACATAGCCGGCCGCAAGCCCGACAAGGCGTGGCTCGGCCAGGTCGTGGACACCGTGGGGCTGGCCGGGCGGCTCAAGCACCGGCCCACCCAGCTCTCCGGCGGCCAGCAGCAGCGGGTGGCGGTGGCGCGGGCGCTCGCCGCCCGGCCGGAGATCATCTTCGGTGACGAGCCGACCGGCAACCTGGACTCCCGCGCGGGCGCGGAGGTACTGGGCTTCCTGCGCAAGTCGGTGGACGAGCTGGGCCAGACCATCGTGATGGTCACCCACGACCCGGTGGCCGCGAGCTACGCGGACCGGGTGCTGTACCTGGCGGACGGCCGCATCGTCGACGAGATGCGCAACCCCACCGCCGACGCCGTCCTGGACCGGATGAAGGACTTCGACGCCCGGGGGCGTACGTCATGACCGTGCTGAAGACCTCGATGCGCAACTTCTTCGCGCACAAGGGCCGGATGGCGCTGTCGGCGGTGGCGGTGCTGCTGTCGGTGGCGTTCGTCTGCGGCACGCTGGTGTTCACCGACACGATGAACACGACGTTCGACAAGCTCTTCGCGGTCACCTCCTCGGACGTGACGGTCGCCCCGAAGGACGCCGAAGCCGAGGACACGCCCCAGAGCGGGGTGCCGGCCTCGCTGCCGGCGTCCGAGCTGGAGAAGGTCCGCTCGGTGGAGGGCGTGCGGGCGGTCGAGGGCGCGGTCGTCTCGATGAACGTGACGGTCGTCGACGACGCCAACGACAATGTGGGAGCCACCAGCGGCGCCCCGACCATCGCCGGCAACTGGACCAGGAACGACCTGCGGTCGATGGAAATCACCGAGGGGCACGCGCCGCGCGGTCCCACCGAGACGATGGTCGACTCCGACACCGCCGACAAGCACGACCTGAAGATCGGCGACGAGCTGCGCACCATCGCGCAGACCGGTGACTTCAAGGCGCGGATCGTCGGTATCGCCTCCTTCACCGTCACCAACCCCGGCGCCGCGGTGGTCTACTTCGACACCGCCACAGCCCAGCGCCAACTGCTCGGCGGCGCGGACCGGTTCAGCCAGCTCAACGTGACGGCGGCGGCCGGTGTCTCCGACGAGACCCTCAAGCGGGACGTCTCCCGGGCCCTGGACGGCGGCGCCGGCTACAAGATCCAGACGGCGAAGGAGGCGTCCGACGAGGCCCGTTCGGACGTCGGCGAGTTCATGGACGTCATCAAGTACGCCATGCTCGGCTTCGCCGGGATCGCGTTCCTGGTCGGCATCTTCCTGATCATCAACACCTTCTCGATGCTGGTCGCCCAGCGCACCCGCGAGATCGGCCTGCTGCGGGCCATCGGCTCCTCCCGCCGCCAGGTCAACCGTTCGGTGCTGATCGAGGCGCTGTTCCTCGGTGTCGTCGGGTCGGTCCTCGGTGTCGCGGCGGGGGTCGGCATCGCGGTCGGCCTGATGCAGCTGATGTCGGCGGCGGGCATGAACCTGTCCACCGACGACCTGACGGTGAAGGCGGCCACCCCGGTCGTCGGCCTGGTCCTCGGTGTCGTGGTCACCGTCCTCGCCGCCTATCTGCCGGCCCGCCGCGCCGGCAAGGTCTCTCCGATGGCCGCGCTGCGCGACGCCGGAACTCCGGCCGACGGCCGGGCGGGCGTGCTGCGCGCAGTGATCGGCCTCGTCCTCACGGGCGCGGGCGGCGCGGCGCTGTACCTGGCCGGTACGGCGGACAAGGCGAGCGACGGCGCGCTGATGCTCGGCGCGGGCGTGGTCCTGTCGCTGATCGGCTTCGTCGTCATCGGCCCGCTGCTGGCCGGTGTGGTCGTCCGCGTGATCAGCACGGTGCTGCTGCGGGCCTTCGGACCGGTGGGCCGCATGGCCGAGCGCAACGCCCTGCGCAACCCGCGCCGCACCGGCGCGACCGGCGCGGCCCTGATGATCGGCCTGGCCCTGGTGGCCTGCCTGTCGGTGGTCGGCTCCTCGATGGTCGCCTCGGCCACCAGCGAGCTGGACAAGTCGGTCGGCGCGGACTTCATCGTCCAGGGCAACCAGCGGATCGTCCCGCAGGCCGAGCAGGCGATGCTGGACACGCCGGGCCTCGATCACGTCACCCGTTACAAGGTCCTCGACGCCACGCTGACCTCGCCCGACGGCAAGCAGGACGACAGCGGAGTCACGGCCGCCGACGCCACCTACGCCGAGGACCTGCGCCGCCCGACCACGGCCGGCGACCTGTCGGACGCGTACGGCGCGGACGCGATGTCGGTCGGCTCGGACTACGCGAAGAAGCACGGCGTCGGCATCGGCGACACGATCTCCGTCGCCTTCGAGGGCGGCAGGACGGCCAAGCTCAAGGTCGCCGCCATCACCGACGACGACACGGCGATCGACCAGGGTGCCCGGTACATCAGCATCGACACGATGCGGAAGTACCTCCCGGCCTCCGCGATCCCCCCGAACACGATCATGTTCGCCAAGGCGGCGGACGGCCGGACGGACCAGGCGTACGCGGCGCTGAAGAAGTCCCTCGACCCCTACCCGCAGTACCAGGTCCGCGACCAGACCGACTACAAGCAGGAACTGAAGGACCAGATAGGCCAGCTCCTGAACATGGTCTACGGCCTCCTCGCCCTGGCGATCATCGTCGCGGTCCTCGGCGTGGTGAACACCCTGGCCCTCTCGGTCGTCGAACGCACCCGCGAGATCGGCCTGCTGCGCGCCATCGGCCTCTCCCGCCGCCAGCTGCGCCGCATGATCCGCCTGGAGTCCGTGGTCATCGCCCTCTTCGGCGCCCTGCTCGGACTCGGCCTCGGCATGGGCTGGGGCACCACCGCCCAGCAACTCCTCGCCCTGGAGGGCCTGAACGTCCTGGACATCCCCTGGCCGACCATCACCGGCGTCTTCATCGCCTCCGCCTTCGTGGGCCTGTTCGCCGCACTGATCCCGGCGTTCCGCGCGGGCCGCATGAACGTCCTGAACGCGATCGCGACGGAGTAGCCACCGGGCAACCACCGAAGAACCACCGTGGACGGGGACACGGGGGCACGGGGGACACGGGGGACGGCGCCGGGGAGTCACATGACTCCCCGGCGCCGTGCGTGCCGGCGGACTGCTCCGGACCCGGCTGACGCATGTACCGAACGCATATGCCACACAGTTCAGGTTTCAATCAATCCCCTGAATGCCTTGTGGCGGGGACGGATTCCTGTGCATAGTTTGCGGACAGCAACGCGCAGAAACGTTTGTTCTGTGGTGCCGCATGGCGCCTATCGCGAGACGGGGTTATTTCGGTGAACGGGGCCGTAACACAATTCGACTTCGGGATGATTCCGCCGGTCATCGCCTATCTGATGGCATGCGTGGGAGGAGCGCTGGGCCTGCGCTGCATCACCCGGTCACTTCGCAAGATCCGCTCGGGCCGCCGGAATGCGTGGCTGGCGCTGGGTGCCGTGTGCCTCGGCACCGGCATATGGACCATGCACTTCATCGCCATGATGGGCTTCCACGTCCACGGCGCGACGATCACCTATGACACGGCGCTGACCTTCCTCAGCCTCGGTGTCGCCGTGGTCGTGGTCGCGATCGGCGTCTTCATCGTCGGCCACCGGGGCGCCACGCCGCTCAATCTCGGCGTGGCGGGGATCATCACCGGCGGCGGTGTCGCCGCCATGCACTACCTGGGCATGAGCAGTATGCGCTTCTCCGGTCACCTGTCGTTCGACCTGGTGACCGTGGTGCTGTCCGTCCTGATAGCCGTGCTGGCGGCGACGGCGGCGCTGTGGGCCGCCATCAATCTGCGCGCGCTGTGGGCCGCCATCGCGGCGAGTGCGGTGATGGGCGCGGCCGTGGCCGGCATGCACTACACCGGCATGGCCGCGATGCACGTCCACCTCGACGGGCCCGTCGACGGCCTCGCCGAGGACTCGTTGGACCTGCTCACCTTCCTGCTGCCGGTGGTCGCGGGTCCGGTCGGTGTCCTGGTCATCGCCTCCGTCATCATCATGTTCGACCCCGACATGCTCGTCGGCGAGGAAAGCCGTGCGCCCCGGTTTTCGGCCGCCGCGGAAACCGAAGTGCCGAACAGCGCCGCCGACCGCCACGCCCGGAACGGCACCTGAGGGATTCCGACGCGAATAGGCCGCAGGGCTGGAAAAAAAGATACGCGGAGCCCGAAGAATCCGTTGCTCGACGAAACTAGCGAACGGCGCCGGGAATCCATGAACCATCACCGGCGCCGGTCACTCTCGGCGGCAACGAGGACAGGCGCACACGGCGGAAACCGGCCGAAGAGTTCCGGCAGCGAGTCCGGGGTGACGGTCCGCTTCTCCCGCACCTGGGTCCGCGCGCCGGTCCGCGGGTCGATCCGGTAGACCTCGATGGTCATGGCCACTACGCGCCCCCGGAGTCGATCTTGACTGAGCGCTCGGTGACCATCACCGGCACCCGCAGCACGGGGCATCGTGGTCCCACCGAGTACACCGCTCTGTTCGGTGAGTACCTCGGACCCTTCGCGGACGGTGCGCACTTCTACGTCGGCGGTGCGAGGGGCATCGACTCCCTCGCGCTGCTCTGGCTTGCCCGCAACACCGAGGCAGGTCTGACCGTGGTCGTCCCCGGCACGGTGGAGCAGCAGCCGGAGGAGGCACGGCAGGCCATCGTCCGGGTGCGTGACCGCCTCACAGACATCGTCCAGCTCCGAGCCCCGGAACTGAACACGGCCGCGTACCACGCGCGCAACCGGTGGATGGTCGACCACAGCGCGATGACGATCGGTTTCCCTCGGGCAGGGCAGGCGCAGTCGGGAACATGGCAGACGTTGACGTACACACGCGATATGGGGAAACCCCACTTGATCGTGCCCGTGTAGGCAGCCGTCCGCTGCATCATGAGGACATGGCGGACAAGGCCGCGGGAGCGGCCGCACTGAAAGCACTGCGCAAGCGGCGCGGTCTGTCGTTGGCCGGCCTCGCCCGTGCGCTGATCTCGGGTGCGGCTGACCTCGGTCAGCCTTCGCTGCCGGGCGTCGCCGCCGTCCAGCGCTCGGTCGCCCGCTGGGAGTCAGCGAAACCGACGACTCTCCCGGACGAGCGGTACCAACTGCTCCTCGCGCACGTCTACGCCCGTTCCCCTGCCGGCGAGACCGCCCTCGGCACCGGCTCCGACTTCGCGTACTACCTGGACGCCCTCGGCCTGCTGGGGGAGAGCGAGGGGCGCGTCTGCGAACTACGCAGCGCCATGCTCCGTGCGGCCACCGACGACGGCGGGATGTTCGCACTTCTCGCTCCCGGTGTGCACACCGGCCTGGCCGCTGCCCTGGCCGACCCGGCGCGGACCGACGAGGACACCCTGGTCGGACTCGCCTCGATCATCGAGGACGTCAACGCGGAGGTCGGCTCACTCCCGATGGTCCGCCTCCAGGTGCTCCTCGCCCCCGCTGTCGAAGCCGCCCGGCGCCTTCTCGCCGGCCCGGTCCCGGAGTCGCTCGTCGCACGACTGCGGGTGATCGCGGTCGCGGGAGCGGTGCTGGCCGGCAGACTGGCTTTCGAGACGAGGGACGACTCCGCGGCGCGAGCGCTGTACACCGAGGCCACTCGGGAGGCCGGTCTGCTCGGTCAACCGTGGACGCAGGCCGGGGTCCACATGAGTCACGCGCTCGTCGCCCTCTACTCGGCCCCGGGGCTCGACAGCGCCACGCGCCTGGCGGACCGAGCGGTACGGTCGGCCCGCACCGGGGAGAGCACACTGGTCCGGGCTCGCGCGCACGCGTTGCAGGCCGAACTGGCCGCCCGGGCCGGACACGACCGGCAGGCAGCCGCCGCCTTGGAGCTCGCCTGGTACGACATGAATGCCGATCACGCCGGAGATCCGGCGCCCACGGCGTTCTCGGCAGCGCATCTGCGCGGCTTCGAGGGGGTCTGTGAACTGTATGTCGGCGACCCGGCGGCGGCACACGACCGGTTCGCCCGGGCGGTCGGTGCGCTGGCCACCCCCCGGGAGCGGGTACAACGCGCGATCATCACCACCGACCAGGCGCTGGCGCGGGTTCGGCTCGGTGAACCGCGGGCGGCGGCCGAACTCCTTCACGACTGCGTGGCCGCGGCCGCCGGCACCGGCGGGCGGGTACCGGCGCTGCGGTTGCGGCAGGTACGGCGGGAGCTGAGGCCCTGGCGGCGTGAGCGCTGGGCCGCCGACCTGGACGATCACCTGATGGACATGCTCGGGGCGTAGTGGAGGCAGCCTTGCCGCTGACCGCTGACCGCTGACCGCTGACCGCTGACCGCTGACCGCTGACCGCTGTGCGAAGTGTCAGCGGCAGGCCCGTGCCGGAGATTCCTCGCCGTCATCGCCGGTCGCGGAACCTGTCCCCCAGCGGCAGCGTGTCGTGCTGGGAGAGCGCACTGTACGAGCGCCGGGCCTGGTCGGCCGCTCGGCGGTGGGTCTGTTCGATGCGCAGCCCCTCGGGGTTCCGCGTCGGCCCGCTTCCGCGCCGGGAGATCTTCCAGGCCAGACCCGCCACCGCGACCATGAGGATCCCGAAGAACACTCCCAGCGTCACCATCACACACCCCCGTCGCCCGAGCGGGCCGGGCGGGCCGGTGCCCGCGCCGTGCCGCTGACGGTAGCCGTTGTGTGATCGGCGGGGAAGGAGACGTCGTCCGGGGACCCGTGCCGGCGCTGTCCACAGGCTCCGGCGTCCGTCGCCGTGGCGACGTACGCTGGACACCCCCGGCCCGCACGGCGTGTCGGGCCCGTCGTGTTGCACACCCGGGACATCCCACGTACTCCCACGGACGGAAAGCGCCCCCTCCATGAGCCTGCACGGTCTGCTCGACGCCGTCGTCAAGGACACCGCCCTCGCGGAAGCGATCGCGGCGGCCGGCGACGGCAACCGCATGCATGTCGATCTGGTCGGCCCGCCCGCCGCCCGGCCCTTCTCGGTGGCCGCGCTGGCCCGTGAGACGGGCAGGCCGGTCCTCGCCGTCACGGCGACCGGGCGGGAGGCGGAGGACCTGGTCGCGGCCCTGCGTTCGCTGCTGCCGCCCGAGGGCGTGGTCGAGTACCCGTCCTGGGAGACGCTGCCGCACGAGCGGCTCAGCCCGCGCAGCGACACCGTGGGGCGGCGGCTGGCGGTGCTGCGGCGGCTGGTCCACCCCCGCGCCGACGACCCCGAGACCGGGCCCGTCTCGGTCGTCGTCGCGCCCGTGCGGTCTGTGCTCCAGCCGCAGGTCAAGGGGCTGGGGGACCTGGAGCCGGTGGCGCTGAGGAGCGGGCAGAGCGCTGACCTCGAAGAGGTCGTGCAGGCCCTCGCCGCCGCCGCGTACGCCCGGGTGGAGCTGGTGGAGAAGCGGGGCGAGTTCGCCGTGCGCGGCGGGATCCTCGACGTGTTCCCGCCGACCGAGGAACACCCCCTGCGGATCGAGTTCTGGGGCGACGACGTCGAGGAGATCC
The DNA here is from genome assembly GCF_044768905.1 of Streptomyces sp. NPDC090994. Classification (NCBI taxonomy): domain Bacteria; kingdom Bacillati; phylum Actinomycetota; class Actinomycetes; order Kitasatosporales; family Streptomycetaceae; genus Streptomyces; species Streptomyces sp. NPDC090994. Next base: position 114,798 of record NZ_JBIVWS010000004.1, on the reverse strand, counting down.
GCTACTTCAAGGTCGCCGACCAGCGCTCCCTGGAGGTCGCCGAACACGGACTGTGGGCGCCGCCCTGCCGGGAGCTGCTGCTCACGGACGAGGTGCGGGAGCGGGCCGCCGCCCTCGCCGAGGAGCACCCGGAGCTGGGGGAGCTGCTCGGCAAGATCGCCGAGGGGATCGCGGTCGAGGGCATGGAGTCCCTCGCGCCGGTGCTCGTCGACGACATGGAGCTGCTGCTCGACGTACTGCCGCAGGGACCCGGCGGCGCCATGACCGTCGTGTGCGACCCCGAGCGGGTGCGGACGCGGGCCGCCGACCTGGTGGCGACCAGCCAGGAGTTCCTCCAGGCGTCCTGGGCGGCCACCGCCGGGGGCGGCGAGGCGCCGATCGACGTCGGCGCGGCCTCCCTGTGGTCCCTCGCGGACGTCCGGGAGCGGGCCCGTGAGCTGGGGATGATGTGGTGGTCGGTGTCGCCGTTCGCCGCCGACGAGGAACTGGACGCCGGCACCCTCAAGCTCGGCATGCACGCCCCCGAGACCTACCGCGGCGACACCGCCAAGGCGCTGGCCGACACCAAGGGCTGGCTCGCCGACGGCTGGCGGGTGGCGTACGTGACCGAGGGGCACGGCACCGCCGCCCGCACGGTGGAGGTGCTGGGCGGCGAGGGGATCGCGGCCCGCCTCGACGTCCCCGGTGCCAAGTCGGCCGGGCTCGGTGAGCTGAGTCCGTCCGTCGTGCACGTGGCCTGCGGGTCGATCGACCACGGGTTCGTGGAGCCGGGGCTCAAGCTCGCCGTGCTCACCGAGACCGATCTCTCCGGGCAGAAGGCCGCCGGGCGCGAGGGCGCGCGGATGCCGGCCCGGCGCCGCAAGACCATCGACCCGCTCACCCTGGAGGCGGGCGACTACATCGTCCACGAGCAGCACGGCGTGGGCCGGTACATCGAGATGGTGCAGCGCACCGTGCAGGGGGCGACCAGGGAGTACCTGGTGGTGGAGTACGCGCCCGCCAAGCGCGGCCAGCCCGGTGACCGCCTCTACATCCCCACCGACCAGCTGGAGCAGATCACCAAGTACGTCGGTGGCGAGGCGCCCACCCTGCACCGGCTCGGCGGCGCCGACTGGACCAAGACCAAGGCGCGGGCGAAGAAGGCGGTCAAGGAGATCGCCGCCGATCTCATCAAGCTCTACAGCGCCCGGATGGCGGCGCCGGGGCACGCCTTCGGGGCCGACACGCCGTGGCAGCGGGAGCTGGAGGACGCCTTCCCCTACGCGGAGACCCCCGACCAGCTCACCACCATCGCCGAGGTCAAGGAGGACATGGAGAAGACGGTGCCCATGGACCGTCTGATCTGCGGTGATGTGGGGTACGGCAAGACCGAGATCGCGGTGCGGGCCGCGTTCAAGGCCGTACAGGACGGCAAGCAGGTCGCCGTACTGGTCCCCACCACCCTGCTGGTGCAGCAGCACTTCGGGACGTTCAGCGAGCGGTACGCGCAGTTCCCGGTGAAGGTGCGGGCGCTGTCCCGGTTCCAGACCGACACCGAGGCCAAGGCGACCCTGGAGGGGCTGCGGGACGGCTCGGTGGACGTCGTCATCGGCACCCACCGGCTGTTCTCCTCCGAGACCAAGTTCAAGGACCTCGGGCTGGTCATCGTCGACGAGGAGCAGCGCTTCGGCGTCGAGCACAAGGAGCAGCTGAAGAAGCTGCGGGCCAACGTGGACGTGCTGACGATGTCCGCCACCCCCATTCCCCGCACCCTGGAGATGGCGGTCACCGGCATCCGCGAGATGTCGACGATCACCACCCCGCCGGAGGAACGGCACCCGGTGCTGACCTTCGTCGGCCCCTACGAGCAGAAGCAGATCGGCGCCGCCATCCGCCGTGAGCTGCTGCGCGAGGGCCAGGTCTTCTACATCCACAACCGCGTCGAGTCCATCGACCGGGCGGCGGCGCGGCTGCGCGAGATCGTGCCCGAGGCGCGCATCGCCACCGCCCACGGCCAGATGTCCGAGCAGGCCCTGGAACAGGTCGTGGTCGACTTCTGGGAGAAGCGGTTCGACGTGCTCGTGTCGACCACGATCGTCGAGTCCGGCATCGACATCTCCAACGCCAACACGCTCATCGTCGAGCGCGGCGACAACTTCGGGCTCAGCCAGCTCCACCAGCTGCGCGGCCGGGTCGGGCGGGGGCGCGAGCGCGGGTACGCGTACTTCCTCTACCCGCCGGAGAAGCCGCTGACGGAGACGGCTCACGAGCGGCTCGCCACCATCGCCCAGCACACCGAGATGGGCGCGGGCATGTACGTGGCCATGAAGGACCTGGAGATCCGCGGCGCGGGCAACCTGCTCGGCGGCGAGCAGTCCGGGCACATCGCCGGCGTCGGCTTCGACCTGTACGTGCGGATGGTCGGCGAGGCGGTGGCCGACTACCGGGCCGCCCTGGAGGGCGGGGCGGAGGAGGAGCCGCCGCTGGAGGTCAAGATCGAGCTGCCGGTCGACGCGCACGTCCCGCACGACTACGCCCCCGGCGAGCGGCTGCGCCTCCAGGCGTACCGCTCCATCGCCTCCGCCAACAGCGAGGAGGACATCAAGGCCGTACGGGAGGAACTGGTCGACCGGTACGGCAAACTCCCCGAGCCCGTGGAGAACCTGCTGCTGGTGGCGGGGCTGCGGATGCTCGCGCGGGCGTGCGCCGTCGGCGAGATCGTGCTCCAGGGCAACAACATCCGGTTCGCGCCGGTCGAGCTGCGGGAGTCGCAGGAGCTGCGGCTCAAGCGGCTGTACCCGGGAACGGTCATCAAGGCGACCGCCCACCAGGTGCTGGTGCCGCGTCCGAAGACCGCGAAGGTCGGCGGGAAACCGCTGGTCGGGCGGGAGCTGCTGGGCTGGGTCGGGGAGTTCCTGACGTCCGTGCTGGGGTCGTAGCGGCCCGGTGGGGAGTGGCGTGAGGCCGCCCGTGGTGCCCGGTGGCACCGCGGACGGCCTCACGCCCCTGTGGGGTCAGTGCTGGTCCGGCTTGCCGCCGCCCCGCCTGCCCATGCCGAGCCGGCTCTCGGCCTGCCGCTGGGCGGCGTCGACCTGCTTCCCGTACTTGCCGCCGGTCCGCTTGTTGACCTGCTTCTCGGCGGCGTCGGACATCTTCCGTGACCTGTCCTTGTCCTTGCCGGCCATGCTCTTGACCTTGTCGAGGAAGCCCATGCAGGAACTCCTTCCGAGACGAGACTCTTTTCCGACCGTACGCCCCATGTGCCGCATACGCCCATTAAGGCCCTATATGGTCTGGACCTCTCGCTCGCTACGGTGGTACGGCGAGGAACAGCAAGGGGAGGCGCGTGTGACGCGGCACAGCAGGATGCGAAACGGATGGGCCGCGTGCGCGGCTCTGGCTCTGGCCCTGGTCACCGGGTGCGACAGTCTGGAGGACGGCGGGACCGCGTCGTCGGGGAGCGGCGGCAGCGGGGCGGAAGCGGAACCCGCCGCCGGGCACGCCGTGAGCCCGCTGAGCAACCCGGACGGGACCAAGCCCGGCCTCGCGGCGGTCACCGGCGACGCCGGCCGGACCTCCGCCCGCGAACTCATCGAGCAACTGGACACCAAGGGCCGCGGCCCGAAGACCGGCTACGACCGGGACGAGTTCGGCTACGCCTGGATGGACACCGCCGACGGCGTCCCGCTGGCCCGCAACGGCTGCGACACCCGCAACGACATCCTCCAGCGCGACGGCCAGGAGCTGGAGTTCAAGTCCGGCTCCGACTGCGTGGTCGTCTCCATGACGCTGGACGACCCGTACACCGCCAAGACCATCGAGTGGCGCAAGCAGGACGCCGCCGAGGTGCAGATCGACCACGTCGTCCCGCTCTCCTACAGCTGGCAGATGGGCTCTTCGCGCTGGGAGGAGAAGAAGCGGCGGCAACTGGCCAACGACCCCCTCAACCTCATGCCGGTCGACGGCCCCGCCAACTCGGCCAAGGGCGACTCCGGGCCGGCGTCCTGGCTCCCGCCGAACAAGAAGATCCGGTGCGCGTACGCCGTCCGGTTCGCCCAGGTCGCCGTGAAGTACGAGCTGGCGGTGACCACGTCGGACCGGGACGCGCTGCTCGAGCAGTGCGGGGCCTGAGCCCGCGCGGCACCCTCCCGACGGCGGACCGGGACCGGGACCGGGACCGGCCCGCTGTCGGCGCCGGTCCCGGTCATGGTGCCGGTCGTGCTGTTCGGGGTGGTTACGGGGCGGGAGGCGCGGGCAGCTCGTTCTTCTCGAAGACGGGAGCGGGCTCGGCCTTGCTGTCGCCGCTGTCGCTGCTCTCGCTGCGGAAGGCGGTGGCGGCGCTGGAGGCGCGGTAGACGCGGGTCTGGTTGCTGCTGGTGCGGTAGGAGAAGGCCCAGGTGGGGCCGGAGGCGTTGGTGTAGGTGAAGGCGGTGGGGTCGGTGGCCGCCGCTTCGTAGGTCTCCTGGTTCCAGGCGCGCCAGGTGCCCGAGCCCTGGGTCTGCTCGCCGGTGTTGTACATGAAGCCGTCCTCGCCGCGGGCCACGATCTCGGTGATGCCGGTGAGCGGGCTGATGACGACGGAGGGCGATCCGGCGAAGGTCTTGTCGCCGACCTGGGACCAGGCGGCGGGGAAGGCGGCGCCCTCGGACGTCTGAGTGAGGCCGATGATGTGGCCGGTGGTGTCGCGGGCGTAGACGCCGAGGCGGTAGCCGGGGTAGACGATGACGGACGGGGTGCCGGTGATGGTCCGGTCGCCCAGGGTGGTCCAGGTGCCGACGGTGCCGTTGCTGAAGGTCGCGGTGCGCAGGGTGCCGTTCGCGTCGGTGCCGAAGAGCTGGATGCCGTTGCGGACGGTGACGGCGGTGAGCGGGCCGGTGAAGCCCTCGCCGCTCAGCGGCATCCAGCCCAGGAAGTCGGTGCGGTACCAGGGCTCGCCCTCCGCATCCACCGCGAACTGGGCGATCGCCCCGTCCGGCGTCTTCACGGTGACGGGGTGCTGGGCCATGGCCCCGGCGAAGTTGTACCAGTCCTCCCAGTCCGGGCTGCTCGCGGCGTGCCGCCGGTACCAGATCTGGCTGTTGACGTTCTGCGCCGTCACCGTTGTCCGGCCGTCCGTCTGCTCCGCCAGCTGCGGCTGCCCGGAGAACGCGTCGTTGCCGGAAATGGTCGTCCACTGGACGGAGTTGAAGTCCGACGCGTCGGTCTGCCGGCCGTGGACCAGACGCCCGATGTTGTCGGTGTAGGCGTACTCGACCTCCCCGCTGGACGCCTGGAGCACGCTGCTCGGTGTGAAGGCGTCGACGGTGATCGCCGGGCTCGGCGGCGTGTGACTGGCGTTGAGCAGGCAGGACCGCACGGACCCGACGACACTGGTGTACCCGGCGACGTACGTACCGCCGCCCAGCAGCTTGTTGTACGGGTCGAAGTCGCCGGTGGCCTCCCGGAACCGGTAGTGGCGGACCTCGCCGTCGGGCAGCACGCGCAGGATCACATCGCCGCCGAACGAGGTGAGGTCCTCCGTCTCCCGCCAGTCGGCCGAACTGGCCAGCCGGTCGCGCTCGATCCAGCGCTGGCTCTCGAAGTCGTAGCGGGACCGCAGCAGATGACCGGTGGCGGAGTCCACGCCGTACAGCACGCCCACATCGGTGGCGACGATCATGGAGAAGCGGCCCCAGCCGGAACCCATCTTCTTGCTGCCGCCCGCGGGCTCCCAGGTCTGGGTGTCGCTGTCGTAGCGGGTCCAGCGCAGGTCACCGTCGCCGTCGATGAACCAGAGGTGGCCATCGGTGTCGATGGTGATCTTGTTCCGGTTCTCGTCCAGGCGGTAGTCGGCGTACCCCGCGCTGATCTTCTGGTGGTGGATGTCCCAGGTGCCCGCGGAGTCGCGGTGGCTGAGGTAGAGACCGTCGGACTTGATCCCGTAGAACGTGGCGCTGGGGCCGGCCAGTACGCGGGGGTACTGGTCCCACCCGGTGTCGATGGTGGCCGATTCGGGCCAGGTGCCCGTGCCGCCGGCCGGGTCGCTCAGGCTGCGGCGCAGCAGACCGCCGGCCGTGGTGACCGAGTAGAGGGACCCGGTCGCGGCGCAGGTCACGTCGGTGTCGGCGGCCTGCGCGTCGGTCGACGTGGTCATGGCGAGGGGGAGCAAGGCGGCCGTGGTCAGAAGTGCGGCCGTACGGCGGCCGAGCCTTGCTCGCAAAGCGTGTCTCATGGGCTTCCTTCCGAACTGGTTGAGGACCGACCGCCCCGGCCTGGACGGAACCGGGGCGGTCGGAAGCCGGTGCTCTGACGGGGACGAGCCTGATCGTGTCGCCGGGCGTGGTTACTCGGCGGGCGGTGCCGGAAGCTCGCGCTCGGTGAAGGTCGGCGCCGGCTTGGCCGCGCTGTCGCCGGTGGTGGAGCGGGAGGCGGCGAAGGTGGTCGGGGTGACCGTGTAGACGCGGGTCTGGTTGCTGCTGGTGCGGTAGGAGTAGGCCCAGGTGGGGCCGGAGGCGTTGGTGTAGGTGAAGGCGGTGGGGTCGGTCGCCGCCGCCTCGAAGCTCTCCTGGTTCCAGGCGCGCCAGGTGCCCGAGCCCTGGGTCTGCTCGCCGGTGTTGTACATGAAGCCGTCCTCGCCGCGGGCCACGATCTCGGTGATGCCGGTGAGCGGGCTGATGACGACGGAGGGCGATCCGGCGAAGGTCTTGTCGCCGACCTGGGACCAGGCGGCGGGGAAGGCGGCGCCCTCGGCGGACTGCGTGAGGTGGACGATCCGCCCGTCGGCGTCGCGGGCGTAGACGCCGAGGCGGTAGCCGGGGTAGACGATGACGGACGGGGTGCCGGTGATGGTCCGGTCGCCCAGGGTGGTCCAGGTGCCGACGGTGCCGTTGCTGAAGGTCGCGGTCCGGAGCGTGCCGTTCGCATCGGTGCCGAAGAGCTGGATGCCGTTGCGGACGGTGACGGCGGTGAGCGGGCCGGTGAAGCCCTCGCCGCTCAGCGGCATCCAGCCCATGAAGTCGACGTTGGCCCGCTGCTGGACGCGGTACCAGGGCTTGCCGTCGGCGTCCACGGCGAACTGCGCGAGCACTCCGTCCGCCGTCTTCCCGGTCGTCGGGTGCTCCGCCATCGCGCCGGCGAGGTTGATCCAGTCGCCCCAGTCCGGGCTGCTCGCGGCGTGCCGCCGCCACCAGATGTCGCTGCTGACGTTCTGCGCGGTCAGCGCCGTCCGGCCGTCCGGCTGTTCGGAGAGCGTCGGCTGCCCCGAGAACGCCTCGTTGCCCGAGACCGTCGTCCACTGCACGGAGTTGAAGTCCGACGGGTCGGTCTGCCGGCCGTGGACCAGACGCCCGATGTTGTCGGTGTAGGCGTACTCGACCTCCCCGCTGGACGCCTGGAGCACACTGGTCGGGGTCGCGGACTCGACACTGATCGAGGGCTTCGCCGGCGTGTGGTTCGCGGCCAGGCGGCAGGCGTCCGGCGCGCCGGTCACGCTGGTGTAGCCGGCCCACCAGGTGCCGCTGCCGAGGAGCACGTTGTAGGGGTCGAAGTTGCCCGCGTCCTCCCGGAAGCGGTACTGGCGCACCTCTCCGTTGGGCTTGACGCGGAGGATGGTGTCGCCGCCGAAGGAGGTGAGGTCCTCGGTGTCGCGCCAGTCCGCCCAGCTGACCGTGCGGTGCTGCTCGATCCACCGCTGGCTGGTGAAGTCGTAGCGCGAGCGCGTCAGGTCGCCGGTGGCCGAGTCGACTCCGTAGACCACGCCCAGCTCGGTGGCGACGATGAAGCTGTAACGCCCCCAGCCCGAGGCGATCTTCTTGTTGCTGTCCGCGCTCCATGTGTCGGTGGAGCTGGTGTAGCGGGCGTAGCGCAGGTCGCCGTCGCCGTCGACGAACCAGAGGTTGCCGCCCCGGTCCGCGGTGATCTTGTTGCGGTTGGCGTCCAGGCGGTAACTGCCGTACGAGTCGCTGATCTTGCGGTGGTGGATGTCCCAGGTGCCGGTCGATCCGTCCCGGTGGCTGAAGTACAGGCCGTCCGATTTGATGCCGTAGAAGGTCGCTCCGTTGGCGGTCAGTACGCGCGGGTACTGGTCCCAGCCGGAGTCGATGGTGCCGGCCTCGGGGAGCGAGCCCGTCGCGCCGGCCGGGTCGGCGACGTTGCGCCGCAGCAGGCTTCCCTCGGTGGTGACCGAGTAGAGGGCGCCGGTCGACGTGCAGGTGATCTCGTCCGCGGCCTGGGCGGTGCCCGAGGTGGTGGTCACGGCTATCGGCAGCGCGGCGGCCGCGGTGGTGATCGCGATCACCCGACGGCTGAGCCGTCCACGGGACAGGGGTGACAGGGGTCTCATCGGCATCCTTCCGGACTTCGTGTGATCTGGTCGCCCCGGGTCACGGGACGGCCGGAGGAGGGGGCGGCGCGTCTGCGGTGACGGCTCCCCCCGAGTGGGACATTCGTGGGTCCGGCGCTACCTGCCCGACGGTGCGGACAGGCCGTGCTCCGCACGGACCGGCGCGGCATCGGGGGTGCCGTCGCCGGTGGTGGGGCGGGCGGCGGCGGGGCCGGCCGGGGCCTTGGGGATCTGCGGCCCCCGGGTGCGCCGGACGCCCGGCCCCCGTGTCCGGTCACCGGCGCCGCGGAGGGTGTCCCCGCCGCGGGCGGACCGGGTCGTCGCCCCCGTCGGCCCGGTGCGGGCGCCGCACAGGACGCCGTCCGCGGCGTACGGGTGTGGTGTCGACATGCGGACGACGGGCGGGGCGGCGGCTGCCGGCGCGGTCGACGTGACCGCGCGACGGCCGAACCGTCTGCCCGATGCGGATCTCATGGACGTCCTTCCAGCTCAGTGCGGTGATTCCGAGCAGGGAAGCAGCGGTTCGACACGAGTGCGCACCCCCTGGCAGGGGGACGGTAAGCAGCTTTGGGTTAACGATGCAGTGGCGCGGAGATGAACAGCTGACGCGTGTACATGACAAGCAGGTGGACAGTTGGTGATCGTCTGGACAGAATCTTCATACAACTCTCAGGATCCATAAGTCGATTCATGACCCACGTGTGGTGCTGAGGGGGAGCTGTGCCTGACTACCGGAGAGTCGCCCGAAGACTGCTGTCCCGTCGGCTGCGCCGCAGTCGCTGGGGCATGGCCCTCGGCATCCTCCTGGCGTCGGTGATCACGGCCAGTTCCCTGGCCCTGTCCGGCACCGGCATCCCGCTGTTCCCCGCGGACCCCCAGGGCCGCGACGCCCCCGACCAGCGGTGGGCGTCCGCCGACGGCAAGGACCACCTGGTCGGCGAGCGGGACGCCAACACCAAGGCCCCGCGGACCCTGCGGTCGAAGTATCCGACGACGGTGAAGAAGGGCAGTGTCGCCGCCGCCGAGAAGAAGGCCCGCAACAAGGCCGAGGCCGTCGCCCCGCCGGCCACCGAGGTCACCGGCTTCGACGCCGAGCGCAGCAGGGAACTGCCCGCCGAGCGCGACGGGTTCAGCCGTACCTACGCCAACGAGGACGGCACCCGGACCACCGAGCTGTCCCCGACACCGGTCAACTACCGGGACGCGGACGGTGACTGGCAGCCCATCGACACGGACCTGCGGGCGGACGGCGACGGCTGGCGCAACACCGCCGACGCGGTCGGCGTACGCATCGACGAGCGGGCCGACTCCGCGCGCCTGGCCACCGTGGAACTCCCCGGCGGCCGCAGCCTGTCGTACGGCCTGAGCGGCGCCGCCGGCGTCGAGGGCAGCGCCGAGGGCAGCGCCGTCACCTACCAGGGCGTCCTCGCGGACACCGACCTGACGCTGGAGTCCCAGGCCGGCGGCGTCAAGGAGACCCTCGTCCTGCACTCGGCCGACGCCCCGACGACCTTCGACTTCCCCCTCGCCCTGGACGGGCTGACGGCACGGATCGCGGACGGCGCCGTGGAGCTGACCGACGCCAGGGGCCGCGTCGCCGGAGTCATCCCCGCCGGGTTCATGGAGGACTCGGGACACGGCGGTGAGCAGGGCGCCCCCGCCCGCTCCGAGGACGTCGCCTACGACCTCGTCGAGCGGGCCGGCGGCGGCCAGGCCCTGCGGATCACCGTCGACGCGGACTGGCTGCGGGCCCCGGAGCGGGTCTTCCCGGTCAAGGTCGACCCCTCCGTGGACACCTCGTCCGCCGAGACCAGCGTCTACGTCAAGAGCGGCGGCTCCGTCGTCGGCACCAGCGAACTCCAGGCCGGCAAGGGCGCCGACGGCGCGACCGCCACCTACCTGGGCTTCCCGTCACTGGACGAGGAGCTGAAGCACCACAAGATCTTCGGCGCCCAGCTCCAGCTCACCAACTACGACTCCGCCTCCTGCAAGGCCCGCCCGGTGTCGGTCCACCCGGTCACCGAGTCCTGGTCCGCCGGCACCGGCCTCAGCTACCCCGGCCCCTCGGTCGGCGGCAGCCTCGCGTCGAAGTCCTTCGCCTACGGCTACATCGCCACCGGCAAGTCCAAGTCCGCCTGCCCCGCCGCCTCCGAGCTGTTCGACCTCGGCAAGTCCGGCCGCGACCTCGTCCAGCGCTGGGTCGACGGTGACCAGGCCAACTACGGCCTGTCGGTGCGGGCCTCGGCCACCGACTCCCTGGGCTGGAAGAAGTTCGCCGGGCACGGCACGGCCAACCCGCCCAAGCTGTACGTCACCCACTCGCCGTACAACGCGAGCTACTCCTTCACCCAGCCCGTCCCCGACCCGCCCGTCCTGCAGAACCAGGCCGGCCAGGTCAAGGTCGCCGTCACCAACAAGGGCGCGCAGACCTGGACGCCCGGCGCCTACTACCTGGCCTACCGGGCGTACGACAAGGACGGCAAGCTGGTCACCCAGCAGCGCGCCGCCAACCTGGCCACCAACGTCGCCCACGGCGCCAGGACCACCTTCACCGCCACCATCAAGGCGCTGCCGCCGGGCGCCTACCTGCTCGACTTCACCATGGTCAAGTCCGGCGGCCCGGTCTTCACCGACGAGCAGGTCGCCCCCGGCCGGCTCTCCCTCCAGGTCTTCGACATCGCGCCCGTGGTGCAGGAGCAGTACCCGCCCAACGGCTACCAGGCGCAGACGCTCAGCCCGCAGCTGTGGGCCAGCGCCGTGGACATCGACGCGCCCGCCGGGCAGACGCTCCAGTACAAGTTCGAGGTCTGCGAGCAGGGCGACGACGACAAGCCCGTCGACTGCGTCACCTCCGCCTACCAGTCCAGCCCCGCCTATTCCGTCCCGGCCGGCCGGCTGTCCTGGAACAAGACCTACCTGTGGCGCGGCTTCGCCAAGGACGCGAGCAACGAGGTGCCCACGGCGCAGATCGCCCTGCTCACCTCGGTCCCGCAGCCGGAGATCACCTCCCGGCTGAGCGAGGGGCAGGACCTGGAGTTCGACCCGCAGGTCGGCAACTACGCGACCTCGGCGATCGACGCCTCCCTGGCCGGCGTCGGCCCGGACATGACGCTGGTGCGGACCTACAACAGCCTCGACCCGCGCACCGACCTCGCCTTCGGCACCGGCTGGACCACCCGCTACGACATCCGGCTCACCCCCGACAACGACGGCACCGGCAACGTCGTCATCCGCTACCCGGACGGCCGCGACGTCCGCTTCGGCAAGAACCCCGACGGCTCCTACGCGCCGCCGCCCGGCCGGTTCGCCAAGCTGACCCAGGACACCACCGCCGGCACCTGGACCCTCCAGGACAAGTCGGGCACCACGTACTCCTTCAGCAACACCGGCCTGCTCGTCAAGATCACCGACGCCACCTCCAACGTCGTCAACTACACCTACTCGGGCGGCAAGCTCGTCAAGGCCGAGAACCCGCGCAGCAAGCGCTCCCTGACCTTCACCTGGACCGGCTCCCACGTCACCCGCGTCGCCACCAACGCGGTCGACGGGGCCGCGCTGGCCTGGACGTACACCTACACCGGTGACGTCCTGGACCAGGTCTGCGACCCCACGGGCGGCTGCACCGCCTACACCTACACCGCCGGCAGCCACTACGCGGCGGGGGTGCGCGACTCGCGCCCCGAGTCCTACTGGCGGCTCGGTGAGGAGGAGGGCACCTCCGCCGAGAGCGCCATCGAGGTCAACCTCGGCAAGGACCGCGGCACCTACGGCGACGTCACCCTCGGCGGCGCCGGCGCGGTCACCGGCGACCCCTCCACCGCCGCGGCCTTCAACGGCACCACCTCCCGGGTCACCCTGCCCGGCGGCACCCTGAAGGCGAGCCGGGACGCGGCCGTCGAGGTGTGGTTCAAGACCATCGCCACCGGCGTCGGCGGCCCGCTGATCGGCTACCAGGACAAGGCGTGGGGCACCGCCCCCGGCACCGGCGTACCCACCCTGTACGTCGGCACCGACGGCAAGCTGCGCGGCCAGTTCTGGGACGGCACCGCCCACCCCATGACCGCCACCACCACCAACGTCAACGACGGCAAGTGGCACCACGCCGTGCTCTCCGTCTCCGGCGCCACCCAGACCCTCTACCTGGACGGCAAGCAGGCCGCCACCCTGGCCGGCGGCCAGATCCAGGCGCAGAACCTCACCCACAACCAGATCGGCGCGGCCCGGCCCAGCTCCCCGGCGAGCTGGCCCGGCTGGGGCGGCGCCCAGGCCCGCTCCTTCGCGGGCTCGATCGACGAGGTCGCCGTCTACCACCACCCGCTGGGCTCCCAGGCCGTCTCCACCCACTACGCCCTGGGCACCAAGGCCGCCGACCTGCTCACCAGGACGACCCTGCCCAGCGGCCGGACCGCCGCCGAGGTGTCCTACGACACCGCCCGCGACCGGGTCAGCGAGTACACCGACGCCAACGGCGGCACCTGGGCGGTGGGCGCCCCCGCCGTCTTCGGCGACGAGGACGACCTGCGCCGCACCGTCGAGGTGCACGACCCGGTCGGCCAGCCGTACTTCTACGAGTACGACGGCATGACCTCCCAGCTGCTGCGCTACGGCGAACCGCTGGGCCTGGGCACCCGCGAGTACGACGGAACCCCCGAGCCGTCCCCCTCCACCTCCCCGCCGACCGAGGTCTGCTCGGAGCCCGACCCCGGCGACCCGATGTTCTGCACCACCCCGCCGGGCAACGACGACGGCAGCCCCGACTTCATCCGGCACCCCGTCGACGGCGTCGCGATCCGCAGCTACACCTACGACGACCGCGGCTACCAGACCATCACCACCAGCGAGACCGGCGACACCGTCACCCTCGGCTACGACGACCGGGGCAACGTCAACAGCCAGACCACCTGCCGGGCCAAGGGCGACTGCCACACCTCGTACACCACCTACCCGGCCGGCCTGGACGAGCTGGACCTGCGGATCGACCTGCCCACCGAGACCCGCGACGCCCGCTCCAGCAGCGCCACCGACAACCGCTACCTGACCACGTACAAGTACGACGACAACGGCAATCTGCTCTCCCAGAAGAACCCCGACGGCGGCTCGGTCGTCAACACCTACACCACCGGCGTGGAACCGGCCCGCGACGGCGGCAACACCCCCACCGGCCTGCTGCGGACCAGCACCGACCCGCGCGGCGCCGTCACCCGCTACGCCTACTTCAACAGCGGTGACATCGCCGAGGTCGTCGAACCGTCCGGTCTCATCACCCGCTACACCTACGACGCCCTCGGCCGCCGTACCAGCGAGACCGAGATCTCCGACAGCCAGCCGAACGGCGTCACCACCACCTACCAGTACGACAAGCTGTCCCGTCTGGTGTCCTCCACGGACCCGCAGGTCGGCGACGCCGTCACCGGGGCGCAGCACCAGCAGCGCACCACGACGACGTACGACCCGGACGGCGTGGTGACGGCCACCGAGATCGACGACATCGTCGGCGCGGACCTGCCGCGCTCGATGACGTACGAACTCGACGACCACGGCCGCCCGGTGCGGGTCACCGACGCCGAGGGCAACGAGACCTCCTACGGCTACGACCCGTTCGGCAACCAGACCTTCATGGTCGACGGCAACGGCAACCGCTTCGAGTACGCCTACACCGCGCGCAACATGATCGCCGAGGTGCGCCTGACCGACTGGGACAGCGACCCCGACGGCGCCGACGGGTCCGGCGAGGACCTGGTCATGCAGTCCTACGCCTACGACATGGCCGGCCGCCTCGCCCAGCACACCGACGCCATGGGCCGCACCCTGGAGTACCAGTACTACGGCGACGACCTGGTCAAGTCGATCACCCTCAAGGGCTTCCACAACCCCGACGGCACCACCCGCGACATCGTCGTGGAGGCCAACGAGTACGACGGCGCCGGCAACGTCACCCAGGAGACCACCGACAACGGGCGGACGGTCACCAGGACCACCTACGACGCCGTCGGCCGGGTCGCCTCCACCGTGACCGACCCGGGCGGCCTGTCCCGCTCCACCAGCTACACCTACGACCTGGCCGGCAACGTCACCACGACGAAGAACGGCGGCAACCCGTCCCACGTGCCGTGGCCGGTGAGCGCCACCCCCGAGCAGGTCGACTACGTCTACGACCTCGCGGGCAACGCCACCAAGGAGATCACCCACAACGGCTCCGGGACGCTGACCACGACGTACGCCTACGACCAGCGCGGCCTGACCAAGACCGTGACCGATCCCGCCGGGAACGTCACCGACTACGGCTACGACACGCTGGGCCGCCAGATCTCCACCCTGGCGCCCGCCGTCGACACCGAACAGGCCGGCGCCGCCGCGCAGCACACCCGTCCGCTGACCATCGTCGGCCTGGACACCTACGGCGCCGCCACCTCCGTCCAGGACCCCCTGGGCAACGTCACCCGCACCGCGTACGACCGGCTGGGCCGGCAGATCAGCACCACGGGCGCCGCGTACACCGCGCCCGGCAGCAGCACGCCGGTCACCCCGACCGCCCAGTACCGCTACGACGCGCTGGGCAACCTGGTCGAGGCGACCGACCCCCTCGACCAGGTCACCCGCTACAGCTACGACCGGCTGAACCGGGTCACCGTCCGCGACGAACCCACCGGCACCGGCGACGACCGCGCCCAGTGGAAGTACACCTACACCCGCACCGGCGAGGTCCTCTCCGTCACCGGCCCGACCGGCGCCCGCGCCGAGACGACCTACGACGACCTGGACCGCCCGGTCACCCAGACGCAGATCGACCGCGAGCCGTACGAGGACGCGTTCACCACCCGCTACACCTACGACGACGCGGGCAACGTCACCGAGCAGACCGCCCCGAGCGGCGCGAAGACGTCGTTCACCTACGACAGCCTCGGCCAGGTCGTCCGCCTGACCGAACCCAGCGGCACGGTCACCGAGTTCGGCTACGACCTGGCCGGCCGCGAGGTCCGCCGCGCCGACGGCCTCGGCCGCACCTCCTCGTTCCTCTACGACCAGGCCGGACGCCTCGTCTCCGAGTCCGACCTGGCCCCGAACAGCAACGCCCTGCGCACCATCGGCTACGACTACGACGACGCGGGCAACCTGGTGGCGTCGACCGACCCGCTGGGCCACACCACCAGCTACGCCTACGACGCGCTGGGCAGGCTCACCAAGCAGACCGAGCCGGTCACCGACACCGAGTCCATCACCACGTCCTTCGGCTACGACGCGGCCGGCCACCGCACCCGCTACACCGACGGCCGCGGCAACTCCACGTACTACACGTTCAACACCCTCGGACTCGCCGAGTCGGTGATCGAACCGGCCACCGAGGCCGACCCCGACGCCGCCGACCGCACCTGGACCACGGCCTACGACGCGGTCGGCCAGGCGGTGCGCGCCACCGCCCCCGGCGGCGTCACCCAGACCCGCGTCTACGACAACACCGGCCAGTTGATCAAGGAGACCGGCACCGGCGCCGAGGCCGCCACCGCCGACCGCAGCTACGGCTACGACGCGGCGGGCCGCCTGACCTCCGCCGCCACCCCCGACGGCGACAACACCTACACCTACAACGACCGCGGCCTGCTGCTGTCGGCCGAGGGCCCGTCCGGCGAGGCGAGCTACGCCTACGACGACGACGGCCTGCTGACCAGCCGCACCGACGCCACCGGCACGTCCCTGTTCACGTACGCCAAGCAGCAGCTGTCCACCGCCACCGACTCCCTGACCGGCACCAGCCAGAGCTACGCCTACGACACCTCCGGCATGCTCCGCCAGGTCTCCTACGGCGCCGGACAGAGCCGCAGCTACGGCTACGACGACCTGGGCCGCATCGACACCGACACCCTGACCAACAGCACCGGCCAGGCCGTCACCTCCATCGACTACGGCTACGACGACAACGACCACCTGACCTCGAAGAAGGTCACCGGCAGCAACGCGGCCGACAACACCTACGGCTACGACCAGGCCGGCCGCCTCACCTCCTGGACCGCCGACGGCGACACCACCGAGTACGGGTGGGACGCCTCCGGCAACCGCACCCGGGAGGGCGACAAGACCGCCGTCTACGACGAACGCAACCGCGTCCAGTCCGACGGCGACTACACCTACACGTACAGCCCGCGCGGCACCCTGTCCTCCCGCACCAGCTCCGGGCTGACCGAGGACTTCGCCTTCGACGCCTTCGACCGCCTCCTCCAGGCCGGCGACGTGTCGTACTCCTACGACTCCCTGGACCGCGTCGACTCCCGCAACGGCACCGACTTCACCTACGCGGGCCTCAGCCCCGACCCGGTCAGCGACGGCGCCTCCTCCTACGGCCGCGGCCCGATGGACGAGCTGATGTCGGTCTCCGAGAACGGCACCGCGCAACTGGTCCTGACCGACTCCCACGGCGACGTGGTCGGTGACTTCGACGCGACGGACTCGGACCTGACGGAGCTGGCGGACTCGACGACGTACAGCCCGTTCGGCGAGGAGGTGGAGTCCGAGGACGGGGGCGAGAGCGGGGTCGCGGGCGAACTGGGCTACCAGGGCGACTACACGGACCCCGACACCGACCAGGTGAACATGGGGGCCCGCTGGTACAACTCGGACACCGGAACCTTCGACTCCCGCGACTCGGTGGACTACGCGGGAGGCGCCTCCATCCTCGCCAACCGCTACACCTACGGCGCCGGCGCACCGCTGGACTACGTCGACCCCGACGGCCACTGGCCGAGCTGCGGCTGGTGCAAGAAGGTCGCCTCCGGGGTGAAGAAGGTCGGCAGCGCCATCAAGAGCGGCGTCAAGAAGGCCGCGAGGGCGGTCAAGAGGGTCGTCAAGAAGGCGTGGCGGGCCGCGGTCTCCGCGGTGAAGGCGGTCGGCCGGGCTATCAGCAACGCGGCCAAGTGGGTCTACAACAAGGCCAGGTCGGCCGTCAGCTGGGTCGCGCAGAAGGTGTCCTCGGCGGTCAGCTGGGTGGCGAGCAAGGCGACGTCGGCGGCGAAATCGGCGGCGGCGTGGGCCCGCGAGAAAGCGGCGGCGGCGAAACGGGCCGCGGTGGCCCGCGCCAAGGCCATCACCAAGAAGGCCAAGGCGGCCGTCTCCTACGCCATCCAGCACAGCCCGCTCCCGGAGATAGCGGCGGCGGTGAAGCCGTTGATCTCGGTGACCAAGGACATCGTCTCCGCGGCGGCGAACCTGCCCGCGGCGGTGGTGGACACCGCGCGCAACGTCATCGCGGACGCGGCACAGGCCGCGACCGACCTGCGGGACGCGGTGGTCGCGGCGGCCGGTGAGGTTGTCGAGACGGTCTCCACCGCGGTCCAGGCCGCGACGGAGTTCGCCCGTGCCGCCGCCCCCTACATCCGGGACGGTCTGAAGGCCGGCCTGGAGTTCGCGGCCGAGGCCTCCGGCTTCAACGACTTCAAGAACTGCCTCACCAAGGGCGACATGGAGGCCTGCGCCTGGGCGGCGGCCACGGTGGCCGGTGCCCTGGCGGGCGGCGCCGGAGCCGGCGTGGTCCGCGCGGCCAAGGCGGGCCGGATGGCGACCAAGGCGGCGAAGTACGCGGATGACATCTCCGAGGCCGCGGACAAGCTGGACACGGCGGTGGAGTACACGTCCTGCGCCGCGGACCTCGCCGGGGTCGCGGCCTCGGCCAACAGCTTCACCGAGGGCACGCTCGTCCTCATGGCCGACGGCAGCCGCAAACCCATCGAGGACGTGGACGTCGGCGACGAGGTGAAGGCGACCGACCCGACGACGGACGAGTCCCCGTCGTCGGAGAAGGTCACCGACACGATCACCGGCAAGGGCGAGAAGCACCTGGTCGCCCTGACGATCGACACGGACGGCGCCGCCGGCGACGCGACAGCCGTCCTGACCGCCACGGAGGGCCACCCCTTCTGGGTCCCCGACCTGAAGGAATGGCTGGACGCCGGCGACCTGAAGCCGGGCCAGTGGCTGAGCACGGGCTCGGGCACGAAGGTCGAACTGACGGCGGTACGGGCATGGACCCAGAGCACGACGGTCCACAACCTGACGGTGGACCGGGCGCACACGTTCTTCGTGGCGGCGGGGGCTGCGCCGGTACTCGTCCACAACTGTGGCGGCTCGGTCAAGGGACACTCGAGCACCTGCTCTTGTGATGTAAATGACCCCAGGAGTGAGGTAACCCTGGACCGCGACTCCTTCGAGGCGGCGAGAAACACCGCGTTGGAGATCACGGGGACGCTTGACGTCGGAACGAGAAAGACCCTCAGGGGACGGCTTGAGAGCGCAGTCGAGACCTTCGGTAAGGTGACCGGGTTCACTGGAAAGAGCGGTGGGGACTACAGAGAGTTCCGCTTGGATGTCGACCCTCATAAGGGTGCACACATCAACGTGATGACGGGTAAGGGTGCGGCGGTTCGCAAGTACGCGATCAGGTGGCCTTCCGAGACCGTCACGCCCTGGCTCAGGAAGCTTCAGCGATGACAGCAGACAGTTTCTATGGAATCCGACCAGATCACCTTCCGGACTTTATGAAGGATCCGGACAGTGACGACGGACGTGACGTCGTGAAGTTGCGTCTTGCCGAGAGCCGGAAGCTGGAAGCGGTGAGTCTCCACAGATTCCCTCCCACTTTCAGCGCGGCGCTCGACTGGGAATCCGCCCCGTACGAGGACCGCCGCTGGTGGGACGACGAGGACGACTGGGCGAGGATGGCGGCAGAACTGCTCTCCCGATATGCGGGGGAGGGATCTCGCGTCGCCATCTTCTGGGGCGACCTCGAGTTGCCGACCGTCACGCTGAGCGTGGACGCGGTTGTGCGGCATGCGCGGGAGTTCTTGGAGGTGGGTCCGCACTTCTGGATCTATCCGCTCGATGGTTCCGTTCTCATCGAATGCCTGATGGATGGTCAAGTGACCGTAGCGGCCATTCCGCCGACTTAACCCGCCGAGCGGGACAGCCTCGCCTTGCAGGCCATGTCCATCAGCAGCTGTCAGGCCCAAGTGGACTCGGAGACCGGACGCCACTCCTCGTCGGACTCCGCCACTGCCCAGGAGGCGGCCTGCCAGTACTGCAGTGCGTCGCGGCCGAGCAGGATCTGGGTGGGGGCGTCCTCTCGGCCAGCGAGGCCGACGACGATGGCCGCCGCCTTGGCGGAGTCGGCGGCCACGGCCTCGGGGTCTGAACTCCTGATCATGTCAGCGAAGGCACCGGCGGACTGCTCGTAGGGCCGGCTGATGGGCGGGACGGTCATGGAGGAGCCGGCCCAGTCGGTGCGCATACCGCCCGCCTGGGGGACCGTGACCTTGATGCCTTCGTACGGGGGTGGGGGACACCCCCTCGAAGATCACGCGGGCGTAGTCCTCCGTTTGCAGCATTCCGGGTACGAACAGCATCACGACCTCGTGCAGAGGTGCGGCGTGGTGTTCCAGCTCGACCAGGTCGAGGAACGGCCGCGGCAGCACGCCTCGGTACTCCCCCCGCCACCCGCGGGTTCGGCCGGTGGCCATCGTGACCAGGTGGTCGATCAGCCTCTCGTCCGCACAGGCGGCGTAGTGGGCCGCGAGGAGGCACAGCCGCTTCTCGCCGACGCCCTCGCTGAGCACACTCCGAGCAGTGACGCTGTTACACGGGCGTTGAGGCCGGCGGCTTGCCGGAGGCTGGACAGTTCGACCACCAGGCGCATCTGTCGTGCCGTCGGTTCGCGCCTCAGGGCCATCGCTGACGCGGTGGCCACTCTGGGCACCAGGGACCTCGGAAGCGCACCGCTCCGTCCTGCCATCGCGGCACGGCAATAGGGAGTCACCGTCAGCCGCCGCACCCTCCGCCTGATCCGTGTGACGTCCCTGTCAGCCGTTTCACCGATAATTCAGCGGATCCACACAGCGAAACACGAGCTGTTCCCCCGCACGACACTGCCGCGTTCACCGAGCGTTGCCTAACGTCCCGTGATCAAGAGCATCGGCTCCGTGAGGGAAGGACATCGATGAGAGAGACGACGCGAGGCCGGGCCGGTCGCCGGCTGGCCGTGTTCGTGACCGCCGCCGCCGCGCTGCCCGTCGTGGCGCTCGCCCCGACCCCCGCACAGGCCGCCGCCGCGGTCACCTGTGCCAGTACGGGACCGACGTACGCCGTCGACACGGCCGGGAACCTGCTGCGCCAGGCCATGCCCACCCCCCTCACCGGCGGCACGATGCCGTCGCCCAGCACGATCGACACCGGCTGGTCCGGCTACGGGCAGGTCATGGCCGGCCCGGACCAGGAGCTGTACGGGGTCAAGTCCGACGGCCTCTACCTGAGCCGGCGTACCAGCTCGGGCACCTGGGACATCCACCACAAGAAGATCAGCAACAACTTCGGCCAGTACCAGCAGGCCGCGAACCGCGACAAGATAACCGTCGACCGCGCCGGCCACATCTGGCGGCTCGACGAGAACGGCGCCCTGCGCTGGCACAAGTACTACGCGGACACCAGCTCCTGGTACCCGGGCGGCGACAAGATCGTCGACGCGGACTGGAGCCGCTACGACGCCGTCGTCGCCGGTGACGAAGGGGTGATCTACGGCCGGGAGGCCGCGACCGGGTCCCTGTACCGCTCCCGCTACGACTTCACCAGCCAGCGCTGGATCGAGCGTCACATACGGGTGTCCTACTCCGGCTGGAACACCGAGGGCGACCTGGCGTCCCTCGGCGGCGACACCCTGCTGCGCGTGATGCCGGACGGCAACCTCCGCTACTACCGCTACGACGAGGACACCGACGCCTGGGCCGTCGCCGCCAAGGTCATCGGCTCCGACCGCTGGGCCGGCTACCGCGACGTGACCGCCGCCCCCGACACCTGCTCCATCACCGCCGACCACACCCCGCCGGCCCCGCAGATCACGGTGGAAGCCCACAGCACCACCAGCGTCCTCCAGGCCTCCGCCGGCACCGTGGAGTACGCCTACACGGACGGCATCGGCCGGCTCGTGCACGGACGCCAGTCGGACCCCTCCGACTTCAACAGCGTCCAGTGGACCGTCGTCGACGACCAGGAGGGGTTCACCGGCCGGCCCTCGCTCGCCGAGCACTCCGACGGCCGCCTGGTGCTGACCGCCCACAACCTGAACAGCGACATCTGGACGCGCGACCAGGCCGCGCCGGCCGGCGCCGACTGGTCGAACTGGACCGACCTGGCCGGTCGGATGGCCCAGCACGCCACCACCGCGGAACTGCCCGACGGCCGTCTGGTCCAGTTCTCCGTCGACGCGGACGGCAGGCCCTGGTACCGCGCCGAGCAGGAGGCCGACGGCTACTTCATGAGCTGGCTGCCGCTGAGCGGCGGCAGCCACACCCAGCCGCTGACCGCCGTCACGGTCCGCGACGGCATCCAGCTGTTCGGCGTCAACGCCTCCGGCACCCTGACCACCGCCCACTTCAGCGACGGCACCCTCTCGGCCTGGACCAACCTCGCCGGTACGGGCTTCACCGGCACGCCGTCCGTCGTGGTTTACCCGGGCTACCGGCTCGCCGTCTTCGCCCGTGACGCCGACGGGCACATCGTCACCCTGGCCCAGTCGTCCGAGGGCGGCGCCTTCCCCGGCACCTGGTCCCAGGTCGGCGACAAGACCTTCGCCGGTTCCCCGTCCGTCGTCATCAGCCCGCTGACCGGCATCACCGAGATCATGGCCCGCGCCGACGACGGCTACCTCTACAACACCGGCGAGCAGACCCAGGGCTCCGGCACCTGGCGCACCTGGAAGCAGGAGACCTACGAGGCGGCGGCCACCGACCCCACCGCCTTCACCTACACCAACGCCTCCGGCCCCACCTGGGCCTTCTCCTACCGCACCGGCACCAACCAGACCCGCGTCTACGAGGCATCCAGCGCCACCGCCTTCGCCGCCGCCCGCACCACCGCGGCCACGGCCCCGCCGGCGCCTGTCTTCACCGTCCACGCACTCCCGGCGCCGACGGACGAGCCGTCCCGCTAGTCCGGCACCCGCCAACACCGGCCGGTGCGGTGCGGCGGTGCCCGACGTCCCGGTGAATCGTTGGTCGAATGGGTTGGCCGGAGCCCGCCCACTGCCTACCATCGATCACCGCAAGACCTTGTGCACCGTCGCACAATCTCCAACGGGAGGTCCCCTTGCACCGCCGCCGTCGCACCGCGCTCGTCCTCACCGCCGCGATCGCCGCGGCGGCACCGCTCCTCACCGCCTGCGGGAACGACGCGCACCCCGGCGCGGCGGCCGTCGTCGACGGCCGGCGGATCACCGTCGCGCAACTGGAGGCCCGGGTCAGCGAGGTACGCGCGGCCCAGCGCGCGGCCGTGCCCGACGAGGCGCAGTACGCGCAGGCCATCTCCAGGACCGGCAGCCTCACCCGCGACACCCTCCAGAGCATGGTCCTCGACCGGGTACTGCACCGCGCCGCCCAGGACGCGGGCGTCACCGTCACCCGCAAGGAGGTCCAGCGGATGCGCACCGGGCTGGAGCAGCAGGCCGGGGGAGCCAAGGCGCTGGAGACGGTCTGGCTCCAGCAGTACGGCATCGCCCCGGGGCGGGTGGACGACAACCTCCGCCTCCAGCTGGAGGCCCAGAAGCTCGCCGAGCACCTCGGCACCGACACCGGCCAGCCCGCCTTCTGGAAGGCCCTGTCGCAGACGTCGGAGAAGCTCGACATCGACCTCAACCCGCGCTACGGCACCTGGGACGTCGAGAAGAGCAGCCGCGCCGACGCGAAGACGCCCTGGGTACGGGAGGTCGCGCCGGCGGGAGTGCCCCAGGCGACGTGACGGCACAGCCGTAAGCCGCCCCTGTGGACAACTCCTGGGGCGTCCGGCGCCGTGCGTTACGTTCGAGGTGTGAACGCCACGAGTCCCGAAGCCGTCGCCGGCCGGGCCCCCGCCCCCGGCCGCGTCGTCCTGCTCACCACCAGCCACCGCGTCGCCCCCGGCCTGCTGTCCTGGCCGGCCTGGCAGGCGCTGCGCGGCGCCGACCGCGTGCTGTGCGCGGACGGCGCGCATCCGCAGCTCCCGTATCTGCGGGAGGCGGGGATACGGGTCGACGAGTCGGCCCCCACCGCCGAGGAACTGGTCGACGCCTGCGCGGGCGGACACACCGTGGTGGTCGTGGCGACCGGCGAGGGGGAGCCGGCCCTGACGGACGGTCTGGCCCGGCTGGCCGGCTCCGGCCGCGTCCGCATGCCCGAGCTGGAGCTGCTGCCCGCCTCCTACGACCTGCCCGGCGCCCGCCTGCTCGACCTCGTCCAGGTCATGGACCGCATCCGCGCCGAGTGCCCGTGGTCGTCCCGGCGGACCCACGAGGGCCTGGCGAAGTACGCCATCGAGGAGGCGTACGAACTCGTCGAGGCGATCGAGGACGGCGACCGCGAGGACCTGCGCGAGGAACTGGGCGACGTCCTGCTCCAGGTCGTCTTCCACGCCCGGATCGCCGAGGAAGGCCGCCCGGAGGACGGTGCCGACCCCTTCTCCATCGACGACGTGGCCGCGACCATCGTCAGCAAGCTGATCCACCGCCACCCGCACGTCTTCGGGGACGAGACCGCCACCACCCCCGAGGAGGTCAGGGAGCACTGGCTGCGCACCAAGGCGGTGGAGAAGCAGCGCACCTCCGTCACCGAGGGCGTCCCGCTCGGCCAGCCCGGCCTGGCCCTCGCCGCCAAGCTGGCCTCCCGGGTGCGCACGGCCGGCCTGGACGTCCCGCTGCCCCGCGCCGAGGGCCCCGGCTACGAGCTGCTGGCGCTGGCGGTGCGCGCCGAGGCGGAGGGCGTGGACCCGGAGGCGGCCCTGCGCGCGGCGGCACGGGCCTACCGGGACGCGATCCGGGAGACGGAGGCGCGGACGCGGTCATAAAAGAGGGACGGATACGGTCGGGGGGTGACCGAGCAAGCCGAGCCCCGCCGCACCACCCCCACCTCCGCCCCCACCACCCCGGCCCCCGCCACCCCGGCCCCTGTCGCCCCCGAGCTGTTCACCTGGGAGTTCGCGAGCGACCCGTACCCCGCGTACGCCTGGCTGCGCGAGCACGCCCCCGTGCACCGCACCCGGCTGCCCAGCGGGGTGGAGGCATGGCTGGTCACCCGGTACGCCGACGCCCGGCAGGCGCTCGCCGACCCCCGGCTGTCGAAGAACCCGGCGCATCACGCCGAACCCGCGCACGCCAAGGGCAAGACCGGCATCCCGGGGGAGCGCAAGGCGGAGCTGATGACGCACCTGCTCAACATCGACCCACCGGACCACACCCGGCTGCGCCGGCTGGTGAGCAAGGCGTTCACCCCGCGCCGCGTCGCCGAGTTCGCGCCCCGCGTGCAGGAACTCGCCGACCAGCTCATCGACCGGTTCGCGCGCGCCGGCAGCGCCGACCTCATCCACGACTACGCCTTCCCGCTCCCCATCTACGCCATCTGCGACCTGCTCGGCGTACCCCGCGAGGACCAGGACGACTTCCGGGACTGGGCGGGCATGATGATCCGGCACGGCGGAGGCCCCCGGGGCGGGGTCGCGCGGTCGGTGAAGAAGATGCGCGGCTACCTCGCCGACCTCATCCACCGCAAACGCCAGGCGCTGCCGCCCGAGCCGGCGCCCGGCGAGGACCTCATCTCCGGCCTGATCCGCGCCTCCGACGAGGGCGAGCACCTCACCGAGAACGAGGCCGCCGCGATGGCGTTCATCCTCCTCTTCGCCGGTTTCGAGACCACCGTCAACCTCATCGGCAACGGCACGTACGCCCTGCTCACCCACCCCGGCCAGCGCACCCGCCTCCAGGAGTCGCTGGCGGCCGGTGAGCGCGGCCTGCTGGAGACCGGCGTGGAGGAACTCCTGCGCTACGACGGCCCGGTGGAGCTGGCCACCTGGCGGTTCGCCACCCGGCCGCTCACCCTCGGCGGGCAGGACATCGCCGTCGGCGACCCGGTCCTCGTCGTCCTCGCCGCCGCCGACCGCGACCCGGCGCGCTTCACGGACCCCGACACCCTGGACCTTTCCCGCAAGGACAGCCAGCACCTCGGCTACGGCCACGGCATCCACTACTGCCTCGGCGCCCCGCTGGCCCGCCTGGAGGGCCAGACCGCGCTCGCCACGCTCCTGACCCGCCTGCCCGACCTGCGCCTCGCCGTCGATCCGGCCGAACTGCGCTGGCGCGGCGGCCTCATCATGAGGGGGCTGCGCACCCTGCCGGTGTCGTTCACCGCACCTGAGTGAACGATCCGTCGCACCAGCAAAGGTGACGCGCCGTCACCACTGTGATCTCCATGTGATCTACACGGCATGAACTTGTGATGAGTGATCGTATGCCTATACGTTCACGGATCAGCGCGGCACCGAGCACCAACCGCCGTGCGGGCCCTGCTGTCTCGTGAAAGGTCTCCGCATGCTCTCCGGGAACGGCCGACACCGTCGCCCCCGCCAGGCCCCGGCCCTGGTCGTCGCTGCCGGAGTCACCGGCTCCGCCATCGCGATCCCGCTCCTCGGAGCCACCGGCGCCCACGCGGCCGACGGCGCGTCCTGGGACCGTGTCGCCGAGTGCGAGACCGGCGGCGCGTGGAGCCAGAACAGCGGCAACGGCTATTACGGCGGTCTGCAGTTGTCCCAGGAGGACTGGGAGGCGTTCGGCGGCCTCGAGTACGCCACCACCGCCGACCAGGCCAGCCGCTCGCAGCAGATCCGCGTGGCCGAGAAGGTCCTGGCGGCCCAGGGCATCGCCGCCTGGCCGACCTGCGGACTGCTCGCCGGGCTGGACGGCGGCACGTCGGGTGACGGCTCGTCGGGCGATTCGTCCGAGTCGTCGTCATCGGATGCGGAGTCGGATGGTTCGAGTGGTTCAGGTGGTTCGGATGGTTCATCCGGTTCGACCGATTCCTCCGCCTCCTCGGGATCTGCCGGTTCGAAGGACTCGACCGGTACCAGTGACACCACCGACTCGGCCGACAAGGGCGACACTTCGGACGGCTCCGACTCGGGCTCCGCCTCCGGCTCTGGTTCCGGCTCCTCGGCCTCCCCGTCGGACACTCCGTCAGCCGACACTTCGGACACCGACGACGAATCGGCTGACTCCGACACATCGTCCGAATCCGCCTCCCCCGTCGAGGAGGCGGGCGACGCGGCCACCACCAAGCGCGACACCACGGACACCTCCGGCACCAGCGGCAGCGCCGGCAACCTCGAACCGACCCCCGCCATTTCGAGCCTCACCAAGACCGGCGAGGACGACACGGCCGGCGGGACCGGCACCGGCCGGCACCGCGGCGGCAGTGCCGACGAGGAGACGGCGAAGGGCCGTTCGGGGTCGTCCTCGGGGCGGCATGCCTCGCGCGACGACGAGACGGCGCGCGGGGCGGGCGACGGGACGTACACCGTCCGCGCCGGCGACAGTCTGTGGACCATCGCCGACTCCCTTGAGCTCGCCGGGGGATGGTCCTCCCTCTACGCCGCGAACAAGGACGCCGTCGGTACCGACCCCGACCACATCCTGCCCGGTCAGAAGCTTGCTGTTGGGGTCGAACCGGTCGAAAAGTGACGGCAGTTCGCGTCACGGTTAAGGGTGAATGTCCGTATTAAACGCCGTGAGAGATAGGTCTCAGAAGCCCTGATCGTCTTTGAAAATCCACCCGGGGCCTGTCTACGGTCATGACCGCTCGCCATCGCGGGCCCCGGCCGCCGCAACGCCGAATCCTGCCAGCGGCAGTCCGGGAACAGTCGTCGCGCAAGCGCCGAAGGCAGGAGCGGGGGACCCAAGGTAAGTCGCCGCACCGGGCAGTTGAGCCGGAGCGGCTAGGGGTGGAGCCGAGTCCCGTGAGGGACCCGGCCGGGCAACTCAACCGGCCCGAACCCGACAGCTCACCTCGCAGGCGTCGGTGAGGGGATCTTCCATGCTGTTCTCCAGCAAGGGCAAGCACCGTCGTCCGTCCAAGGCCACTCGCGCCATCGCCATCGCCGGCGTGACCGGTGCCGCCGTCGCCGCCCCGCTGATGGCGGCCGGCAACGCCTCCGCCGCCACCGAGTCGGAGTGGGACACCGTCGCCCAGTGCGAGTCCGGCGGCAACTGGTCCATCAACACCGGCAACGGCTACTACGGCGGTCTGCAGTTCTCCGCGTCCACCTGGGCGGCGTACGGCGGCACGCAGTACGCCTCCACCGCCGACCAGGCCAGCAAGGACCAGCAGATCCAGGTCGCCGAGAAGGTCCTCGCGGCCCAGGGCAAGGGCGCCTGGCCGACCTGCGGCACGGGCCTGTCGGGCGCCGGCGGCTACACCGGCTCCTCGTCCTCCTCGTCCTCCTCCTCCTCCTCCGACAGCCAGAGCAGCGGCTCCAGCAGCTCCAGCGGCTCCACCGAGACCCGTGAGACGCAGGAGCAGCCGGCCTCCCGTTCCCAGGAGCGCCCGGCCGCCGAGACCGCGCAGAAGTCCGAGGAGACCGTCACCACTCCGACCGGCACGAAGGTCGAGAAGGGTGACGGCGAGTACAAGGTCGTCAAGGGCGACACCCTCAGCTCCATCGCCGAGGCGCACGACGTCGACGGCGGCTGGGCGAAGCTGTTCGAGCTGAACGACGACATCGTCGACGACGCCGACCTCATCTACCCGGGCCAGCAGCTGCACCTCGGCTGACGGCTCACAGGCTCCCCGCCCCGGCGCGTTCTCCCCCGTACGCGCCGGGGCGGGGGCATGTCCGGAACATGACGGCCGAAACGCCCCCCTGCTTTGTTCCGTTCAGAAACAATTTACTCTCGGTTCCGCACAACGGGTGGGTGACCGGCTGGCCGATCTCCCGGAGCCGGTTAGGCTCGGACCCGCAGAGCCGCTGCGTGCCGCGCACCCGCGTCACACAGAAGCGTCACATTGAAGAAGGAGATGCTCGTGCCGTCCATCGACGTCGTCGTAGCCCGGGAAATCCTGGACTCCCGAGGCAACCCCACGGTCGAGGTCGAGGTCGGCCTCGACGACGGCAGCACGGGTCGTGCCGCCGTTCCGTCCGGTGCCTCCACCGGTGCCTTCGAGGCCATCGAGCTGCGTGACGGTGACTCGAACCGCTACCTGGGCAAGGGCGTGGAGAAGGCCGTCCTCGCCGTCATCGAGCAGATCGGCCCGGAGCTGGTCGGCTACGACGCCACCGAGCAGCGCCTGATCGACCAGGCCATGTTCGACCTGGACGCCACCGACAACAAGGGCTCGCTCGGCGCCAACGCCATCCTCGGCGTCTCCCTGGCCGTCGCGCACGCCGCCTCCGAGGCGTCCGACCTCCCCCTCTTCCGCTACCTGGGCGGCCCGAACGCGCACCTGCTGCCCGTTCCGATGATGAACATCCTGAACGGCGGCTCGCACGCCGACTCCAACGTGGACATCCAGGAGTTCATGATCGCCCCGATCGGCGCGGAGTCCTTCTCCGAGGCCCTGCGCTGGGGCGCCGAGGTCTACCACACGCTGAAGAAGGTCCTGAAGAACAAGGGCCTGTCCACCGGCCTCGGCGACGAGGGCGGCTTCGCCCCGAACCTGGACTCCAACCGCGCCGCCCTCGACCTCATCCTGGAGGCGATCAAGGAGGCCGGCTACACCCCCGGCGAGCAGATCGCCCTGGCCCTGGACGTCGCCGCCTCCGAGTTCTACAAGGACGGCGTCTACTCCTTCGAGGGCAAGGAGCGCACCGCCGCCGAGATGACGGAGTACTACGCGGAGCTGGTCGACGCCTACCCGCTGGTCTCCATCGAGGACCCGCTGTTCGAGGACGACTGGGAGGGCTGGAAGACCATCACCGACAAGCTCGGTGACAAGGTCCAGCTCGTCGGTGACGACCTGTTCGTCACCAACCCGGAGCGCCTGGCCCGCGGCATCGAGGAGGGCGCCGCCAACGCGCTGCTCGTCAAGGTCAACCAGATCGGCTCGCTGACCGAGACGCTGGACGCCGTCGAGCTGGCCCAGCGCAACGGCTTCAAGTGCATGATGTCCCACCGCTCCGGCGAGACCGAGGACGTCACCATCGCCGACCTCGCCGTCGCCACCAACTGCGGCCAGATCAAGACCGGCGCCCCGGCCCGCTCCGAGCGCGTCGCCAAGTACAACCAGCTGCTGCGCATCGAGGAGATCCTCGACGACGCCGCGGTGTACGCCGGCCGCAGCGCCTTCCCGCGCTTCAAGGGCTGACCAGCCCGGCAGAAGGCAGCGTCGTACGTACGTCCCCGTACCCGGTCCCGTACCGTGTGCGGGGACGTACGCGTGTGCACGGGAGGCGGGAAACGAGATGGCCGTGAGGGACCGGGACCGTTTCTCCACCGCGACCAGGATCAGGGCGCTCGGCGAGCAGACCGCCGCCCGGGTCTACCGCTCGCAGACCAAGCGCCAGGCCCGCCGCTCCCGGCTGACCGGCCGGGCGGCCCTGCTGGTGATGGTGATCTGCTCCCTGGTCGTGGTGCTCGCCTACCCGATACGGCAGTACGTCGCCCAGCGCGCCGAGATCGCCGAGCTCCAGCGGGAGAAGGAGCAGGCGCGGCAGCGGGTCGAGGACCTGCGCGACCTCAAGGCACGCTGGCAGGACGACGCCTACGCCGAGCAGCAGATCCGGCAGCGGCTGCACTACGTGATGCCGGGGGAGACGGGCTACATCGTCGTCGACCCGGGCGCCGCCGAGCAGTCGCGGGCCGGTCTCGGGGCCGCCGGCCGGCCCTGGTACCGCACGCTCTGGGACGGCGTCGACAAGGCCGACGCCGCCACCAGCCACCAGTAGGACTTACAGGAAGACCGACAGAAGCCAGCCATGCACACGCCCCCGCCGCCCACCCCGCGCACCGAGCCCACCGACGCGGACGTCGACGCGTTCCGCCAGCAACTGGGCCGTCCGCCGCGCGGACTGCGCGCGATCGCGCACCGGTGCCCCTGCGGGCAGCCGGACGTCGTGGAGACCGCCCCCCGGCTGCCGGACGGGACGCCGTTCCCGACGCTGTACTACCTGACGTGCCCCAGGGCGGCCTCCGCGATCGGCACCCTGGAGGCCGACGGGGTGATGAAGGAGATGACCGAGCGGCTCGCCACCGACCCGGAGCTGGCCGCCGCGTACCGCGCCGCGCACGAGGACTACATCCGGCGCCGCGACGAGATCGAGGAGCTGACCGGCTTCCCGAGCGCGGGCGGCATGCCCGACCGGGTCAAGTGCCTGCATGTGCTGGTCGCCCACTCGCTGGCCGCCGGGCCCGGCGTGAACCCGCTGGGCGACGAGGCGATCGGGATGCTGCCCGAGTGGTGGCGCAAGGGCCCGTGCGTGACCACCGCCTGCGGGGAGGACGAGAAGTGACCCGTGTCGCCGCCGTGGACTGCGGTACCAACTCCATCCGGCTGCTGGTCGCCGACGCGGACCCGGCCACGGGCGAGCTGACCGAACTGGACCGCCGGATGACGATCGTCCGCCTCGGCCAGGGCGTCGACCGCACCGGACGGCTCGCCCCCGAGGCGCTGGAGCGGACCTTCGCCGCCTGCCGCGAGTACGCGCAGATCATCGAGCGGCACGGCGCCGAGCGGGTCCGCTTCGTGGCGACCTCCGCCTCCCGCGACGCCGAGAACCGCGACGACTTCGTGCGCGGGGTGCTGGACATCCTCGGCGTCGAACCCGAGGTGATCACCGGCGACCAGGAGGCCGAGTTCTCCTTCACCGGCGCCACCAGGGAGCTGACCGGCCGCGCCGACCTGCACCGCCCCTTCCTGGTCGTGGACATCGGCGGCGGCTCCACGGAGTTCGTCGTCGGCGACGACCACGTCCGCGCCGCCCGCTCCGTCGACGTCGGCTGCGTCCGGATGACCGAACGGCACCTGGTGCGCGACGGCGCGGTGACCGACCCGCCCGCCGAGGAGCAGATCGCGGCGATGCGGGCCGACATCGAGGCGGCCCTGGACCTGGCGGAGCAGACGGTTCCGCTGGGCGAGGCGCGCACGCTGGTCGGTCTGGCCGGCTCGGTGACGACGATCTCCGCGATCGCGCAGGACCTTCCGGAGTACGACTCCACGGCCATCCACCACTCCCGCGTCACCCGCGCCCAGGTCGACGAGATCACCGCCCGCCTCCTCCACTCCACCCACGCCGAACGCGCCGCGATCCCCTCCATGCACCCGGGCCGCGTCGACGTGATCGGCGCGGGGGCTCTCGTCCTGCGGACGATCATGGAACGGACGGGTGCGGCGGAGGTCGTGGTCAGCGAGCACGACATCCTGGACGGGATCGCCTGGAGTTGCGCCTCCGAGGCGCGCTGAGGAGCGATCCTCGACGGGATCGCCTGGTCGGTGGCGTAGCCGCGGCGGTCGGTGGATCACGCGGGCGGCGGCCCCGTCTCCGACACGGTGACCGCGATCAGCGCCAGGTCGTCCGGCAGGACGCCGCCGGCGTGCCGGTGGACGAGGTGGGTCTGGTGGTCGGCCGTGATCGGCGGGCCCTCGCGCCAGGTGTCGCGCAGGCCCGCCTCGGGGGAGTAGAAGGCGCCCTGCGCGTCGCGGGCCTCCAGCAGGCCGTCCGTGCAGAGCAGGAGCAGGTCGCCGGGGGCGAAGGGGCGGCTCTCGTGGTCCCACGGACCGGGGTCCAGGTCGCCGAGGCCGAGGGGGAGACCCGGGTCGGCCGGCTCCCAGCGCTCCACCCCCGCCCGGGTGGCGAGGAACGCGGGGCAGTGGCCGCGGCTCAGCAGCCGCACCTCGCCGCCGTGCGGGGGCAGTTCGGCGACGGCGGCGGTGACGAACTCCTCGCCCGGACCCGACGGCGAGGTGTCGGCCTGGACGGCGGCCGTCTCCCGGATGTGCCGGGTCACCGCCGCGTCGAGGTGGCGGGCGAGCAGCGTCAGCGTCGGCGTGTGGTGCGCGGCCTCCCGGAAGCACCCCACCAGCGCCGCCACGGCGGGGAGCGCGGCGGGCCCCTTGCCGCGTACGTCGCCGATGAGCAGCCGGACCCCGTACGGCGTCCGCTCGACGGCGTAGAGGTCGCCGCCGACGGCCGCCGCGTGCGAGGCCGCCTCGTAGCGCACCGCGATCCAGGTGCTGCCGAGCCAGGCGCGCACCGGCGGCAGTACGGCCCGCTGGGCGTACTCCGCGGCCCGCGAGGTGTCCCGCAGCCGCCGGTCCAGGAAGAGCCGCAGCCGGCACAGCGGGACGGTCGCCCAGACCAGGACCAGCAGGGCGAAGAAGTCGACCACGGCGTGGTGGCCGTCGGTGTGCCGGTGCCGGACGAGGAGGAAGAGCAGGCCGGCGCCGGTGTTGAGGAGCGCGGTCAGGACCGCCCGGCGCAGCGGGAGGACGCAGGCGGCCGTCATGGAGCTGAGGATGAGCAGCCCGTCGCCGCTCACCCCGCCCGGGGTGGGCAGGTCCACGGCGCAGGCCAGCGCGGTCAGCGCCGCCGGCGCCCACCACGCCCACCGGGGCACGGTCGGGGCGTCGGGGTCCGGGGCGTGGGACAGCAGCCCCGTGACACGGCGGTGTGGGCTCATGGAACAAACGTAATGAAAGGGGCGGCCCGGGAGGGGGTGACGGCTCCGTGGGGGGAGGGGGAGCCCGGTCCGGAGTCCGTCGTATGAGCAGGTGGGGGAACGTCTGAGCGGGTGGGGCGGGGTTCCGGGGCGGCTCGCGGAGGGTCCTCGCCGGAAAGTTCGTGAAGTTCTTCACAAGAGATTGGGCCTCGAAGAGCGACAAACGGCCGCGCGTTGACCCTTTTGGGGGCCCAACTGCCCTTTGAACGTGTTCAGAAGCGTGGTATGGGGGAGTCGCGGACGGGCGCGCGGGACGGGTCTGCGGACGGGGCCGGAGCGTCGGAGCGGCAGCTCACGCGGCATTGACAACGGAGCGCACCGCACGGCGGTTCCCGTTTCGTGTCATGACCTCCGTCACGCGGGCGGAGGAGTGTAACACGACCCTTACCGGAGCTTGTGAAGGGGCGCACGAAGCACCCCCCCGGGGCAGGTGGATACTCGATGCCATGAGCACCACGGAGCGTCCCAGGATCCTCGTAGTAGGCGGTGGGTACGTAGGCCTGTACGCAGCTCGGCGCATCCTCAAGAAGATGCGCTACGGCGAGGCGACCGTCACGGTCGTCGACCCCCGGTCGTACATGACCTACCAGCCCTTCCTCCCCGAAACCGCCGCCGGCAACATCTCCCCGCGCCACGTCGTCGTACCCCTGCGACGCGTGCTGCCGAAGGCGGAGGTGCTCACCGGCCGGGTCACCACCATCGACCAGGACCGCAAGGTCGCCACGATCGCCCCGCTGACGGGCGAGGCGTACGAGCTGCCGTTCGACTACCTGGTCATCGCCATGGGAGCGGTCTCCCGGACCTTCCCGATCCCCGGCCTCGCCGAGCAGGGCATCGGCATGAAGGGCGTGGAGGAGGCCATCGGCCTGCGCAACCACGTCCTGGAGCAGCTGGACAAGGCCGACTCCACCACCGACGAGGAGATCCGCCGCAGGGCGCTCACCTTCGTCTTCATCGGCGGCGGCTTCGCGGGCGCGGAGACCATCGGCGAGGTCGAGGACATGGCCCGGGACGCGGCCAAGGAGTACAACAACGTGTCCCGCGAGGACATGCGGTTCATCCTGGTCGACGCCGCCGACAAGATCCTCCCCGAGGTCGGCCCCAAGCTCGGCCAGTACGGCAAGGAGCACCTGGAGAGCCGCGGGGTCGAGATCTACCTCTCCACCTCCATGGACTCCTGCGTCGACGGCCACGTGGTGCTCAAGAACGGCCTCGAGGTCGACGCCAACACGATCGTGTGGACGGCGGGCGTCAAGCCCAACCCGGTGCTGTCCCGCTTCGGTCTCCCGCTCGGCCCGCGCGGCCACGTCGACACCGCCGCCACCCTCCAGGTGCAGGGCACCGACTACATCTGGGCCGCCGGCGACAACGCCCAGGTCCCGGACCTGGTCGGCCGCAAGAACGGCAACCCGAACGCGTGGTGCCCGCCCAACGCCCAGCACGCGCTGCGCCAGGCCAAGGTCCTCGGCGACAACGTCGTCTCCGGCATGCGGGGCTTCCCGCAGAAGGAGTACAGCCACGCCAACAAGGGCGCGGTCGCGGGCCTCGGCCTGCACAAGGGCGTCGCGATGATCGTCATGGGCAAGATGAAGATCAAGCTCAAGGGCCGGCTCGCCTGGTACATGCACCGCGCCTACCACGGCATGGCGATGCCGACGTTCAACCGCAAGATCCGCGTCTTCGCGGACTGGACGCTCGGGATGTTCCTCAAGCGCGAGGTCGTCTCGCTCGGCGCCGTCGAGACGCCGCGCGAGGAGTTCTACGAGGCCGCCAAGCCGGCCCCGGTCGCCGCCGCCAAGACCGAGGAGAAGGCCAAGGCCTCCTGACCTCGGGTCAGCTCGCCCAGCGGTTTCCGAAGGGGCCGTCCGCCATCCGTGGTGCGGACGGCCCCTTCGCCGTCCCGGACCCCGGGTAACTGGGTGCGCCGTACAACTATTTTGCGGAGTCGTGACTCCGATGCGGGACTGCGCGTCGCGCCGTCCGGTGTTTACGTGGTGAGTAAACATCCGGTCTCACGGAGGTGTGCGCCATGGCAGACGCCGCGTTGCGGCTGAAGAGCCTCGTCGAACAGGTGCTGGGAACCCCGCTCCCGGTCCGCATCCGCGCATGGGACGGCTCCGAGGCCGGCCCGCCCGAAGCACCCGCGCTCGTCGTCCGCAACCGCCGCGCCCTGCGCCGACTGCTGTTCAAACCCGGCGAACTGGGCCTGGCCCGCGCCTGGGTGGCCGGCGACCTCGACATCGACGGCGACCTCTACACCGCCCTCGACCTGCTCGCCGAGCTGATCTGGGAGCGCGGCGAGGACGCCCGTACGCTCGGCCAGGCGCTGCGCGACCCCGAGGTGCGCGCCGCCGTCCGCGGCCTGGTCAAGCTGGCCGGCCCCCCGCTGCCGCCCGCCCCGCCCGCCGAGGAGATCCGCCGGCGCCGCGGCCACCTGCACACCCGCCGCACCGACAAGCGCGCCATCAGCCACCACTACGACGTCGGCAACGACTTCTACGAACTCGTCCTCGGCCCCTCCATGGTGTACTCCTGCGCCTACTGGCCGGCCCCCGAGGACGCGGGCGCCACCCTGGAGACCGCCCAGCGCGACAAGCTCGAACTCGTCTCCCGCAAGCTCGGCCTCAAGCCCGGCATGCGGTTGCTCGACGTCGGCTGCGGCTGGGGCTCCATGGCGATCCACGCCGCCCGCGAGCACGGCGTCACCGTCGTCGGCGTCACCCTCTCGCAGGAACAGGCCGCCTACGCCCGCAAGCGCATCGCCGAGGAGGGCCTCACCGACCGGATCGAGATCCGCGTCCAGGACTACCGGGACGTCACCGACGGCCCCTACGACGCGATCTCCTCCATCGGCATGGCCGAGCACGTCGGCGCCGAGAAGTACCTGGAGTACGCCCGCGACCTGTACGCCCTGCTCAAGCCCGGCGGGCGGCTGCTGAACCACCAGATCGCCCGGCGCCCGCAGCGCGACGAGTCGGCGTACTCCGTGGACGACTTCATCGACTCCTACGTCTTCCCCGACGGCGAGCTGGCCCCCGTCGGCACCACCGTCGGGCAGTTGGAGCGCGCCGGGTTCGAGGTGCGCGACGTGGAGGCGATCCGCGAGCACTACGCGCACACCCTGCGCCGCTGGGTCGCCAACCTGGAGGCCGGCTGGGACCGGGCGGTGCGGCTGGTCAGCCCCGGCCGGGCCCGGGTCTGGCGGCTGTACATGGCGGCCTCCGCGCTCTCCTTCGAGCGCAACCGCATCGGCGTCAACCAGGTCCTCGCCGTGAAGACCCCCGAGTCCGGCGCCTCGGGCCTGCCGCTGCGCAGCCGTACCTGGAACTGACCCGCGGTACGGCGAAGACGCCGAAGGGCCCCTTCCCCGCCGGGGGAAGGGGCCCTTCGCCGCGCGTACGGCTACTCCGTCTTGATGGCCGTCAGCAGGTTCAGGCGGGCCGCGCGCCGGGCCGGCCACAGGGCGGCCAGGACGCCGACCAGCGCGGCCAGCAGCAGGAAGATCCCGATCCGGCCCCACGGCAGCACCAGCTCGTACGTCGCCAGCTCGGTGCCCACCAGCTCACCCGCGGCCCAGCCGAAGAACACGCCCAGGCCGATGCCCAGGACCGCGCCGAACAGGGAGATGACCAGCGACTCCAGCCGGACCATCCGCTTGATCCCCTTGCGGTCCAGGCCGACCGCGCGGAGCATGCCGATCTCCTGGGAGCGCTCGAACACCGACATGGCCAGGGTGTTGACGACACCGAGGACCGCCACGATCACCGCCATGGCCAGCAGGCCGTACAGGATGTTCAGCATCAGAGTGATCATCCGGGCGATGCCCTCGGAGATGTCCTGCTTGTCCTGGACGACGATGGCCGGGCTGTCGCCGAGGGCCCCGGCCAGCGCGTCCTTGGCCGCCTCGGACGTCCCGCCGTCCGTCTTCACCATGACGTTCATGTCGCCCGGCTCCTCCTGGTGCGGGGCGAGCGTCGCCAGGTCGAGCATGATGCCGCGGAACATCTCGTTGGGCTCGTAGACCCCGGCGACCGTCAGCTTCTGCTGCGCGTCGTCCTCCAGGACGGCGGTGAACGCGGACCCGCTCCTCCAGCCGTGCTCCTTCGCGGTCTCCTCGTCGACGACCACTCGGGTGCCGGCGATCTCGAAGGCGCCGTCCGTCACCGGCAGGTCGGTCAGCTTCCCGAACGTGGAGCCGGTGACGCCGGTCAGGGACGTGTCCCGGCCGCCGACGGTCGCGTAGGAGCTGCGCATCGGGCTGACGGCGGTGACGCCGTCGACCGCGGCCAGGTCCTGCTCGACGTCCGGGGAGAGGTAGCCGCCGTTCGCCATCGACACGACGTAGTCGGCCCTGATCGAGTCCGAGGCCATCTTGTCGATCGCGTTCTGCACGCCGGTCGCCGCCACCGTCATGCCGGTGATGAGGGTGAGCCCGATCATCAGCGCGGAGGCCGTGGCCGCCGTACGGCGCGGATTGCGCACCGCGTTCTGGCGGGCCAGCTTGCCCGAGACTCCGAAGATCCGCAGCACCGGGGCCGAGGCCGCGATCAGCGGGCGGGACAGCAGCGGGGTGAGGACGAAGACGCCGATGACGACCAGTCCCGCGCCGAGCGCCATGGGGCCCTGGGCGCCCGTGGCGTCGCCCGCCGTGGTCGCGGACAGGACGACGGCGACACCCGCCGCCGTGATCAGGGAGCCGAGCGTGTTGCGCAGCACCAGCGACCGGGTGGTCGGCTTGGCGTGCAGGCTGTTCATCGCGGCCACCGGCGGGATCTTCGCGGCCCGGCGGCCGGGCAGCCAGGCGGCCAGCACGGTGATGAGGATGCCGACGGCGAGCGCCGCGACGACCGTGCTGCCGCCGATGACGAGCGGGCCGTCCGGGAAGTTCGCGCCGAGCGAGTCCATCAGGGCGCGCAGCCCGGCGCCGATGCCGATGCCCGCGAGGAGACCGGCGACCGCGGCGACCGTGCCGACGACCAGTGCCTCGAACAGCACGGACCGGGTGACCTGGCGGCGCGAGGCGCCGACGGCGCGCAGCAGCGCCAGTTCCTTGGTGCGCTGGGCGACCAGCATGGTGAACGTGTTGGCGATGAGGAAGGTGCCGACGAACAGCGAGAGGCCGGCGGCGACCAGCAGGGTCTGCTTCAGGCTGTCCATCGACGAGGCGGTCATCTCGGCCTGCTCGGCGGCCAGCTCCGCGCCGGTCGTCATCTCGACGCTGTCCTTCGGCAGGGCCTTGCCGAGCGCGGCCGTCAGGGCGCTCTCGCCGACGCCCGGGTCCGCCTTCACGATGATCTCGTCGTAGGTGCCCTGCTGGTCGAAGAGTTTCTGCGCGGTGGCCGTGTCGAACAGGGCGAGGGTGCCGCCCGCCGCGACGTTGCCGTCGTCGGTACTGAAGATGCCGCTGACGGTGGGGGTGAGGACCGGGCCGTCGACGGACATGCGGACCGTGTCGCCGACCCGGTAGCCGGTGCGGTCGGCGGTCTGCGCGTCGAGGGCGACCTCGCCGGCGCCCTTCGGCGCGTGGCCCGCGGTGATCGGGTAGCGGGGGTCGTCGCTGCCCCAGTAGTTGCTCCCCTGGACCTGCCAGCCGTTGCCGACCGGGTCGCCGTTCTTGTCGGCGAGGGCGACGGAGGCGGTGACGCTGCCGATGGCCGAGGCCACGCCGTCGGTCCGGGTCACCTGGCCGAGGAGGGCCGGGGTCAGCTCGGTCTCCTCCTCGTCCTCCTCGTTCCAGGAGGCGGTGAGGGAGACGTCGACCTGGTCGAAGCCCTTGGCGGACGACTTCTCGTACGCCGCGGAGACGGTGTTGGTGAAGACCAGGGTGCCCGACACGAAGGCCACGCCGAGCATCACGGCGAGCACGGTCATCAGCAGCCTGGCCTTGTGCGCGAGGACGTTGCGCAAGGCGGTACGGAGCATGGGGGTTTTCTCAGTCCAGACGTGAGGCGGCGGGGGACTTTTTCCGGGGGACGGTCAGCTGGTGCGGCCCTTGGCGTCGAACTGCTTCATCCGGTCCAGCACCTTGTCGGCGGTCGGCCCGTACACCTCGTCGACGATCCGTCCGTCCGCCAGGAAGACCACGCGGTCCGCGTAGGCCGCGGCGACCGGGTCGTGGGTCACCATCACCACCGTCTGCCCCAGCTCCCGCACCGAGTTGCGCAGGAAGCCCAGCACCTCGGCGCCCGAGCGGGAGTCGAGGTTGCCGGTCGGCTCGTCACCGAAGATGATCTCCGGCCGGGAGGCCAGCGCCCGGGCCACGGCGACGCGCTGCTGCTGGCCGCCGGAGAGCTGGGTGGGCCGGTGCCCGAGCCGGTCGGCCAGCCCCACCATCCCGATCACGGTCTCCAGCCACTGCTTGTCCGGCTTGCGGCCCGCGATGTCCATGGGGAGCGTGATGTTCTCCAGGGCGGTCAGGGTCGGCAGCAGGTTGAACGCCTGGAAGATGAACCCGATCTTGTCCCGCCGCAACCTGGTGAGCTGCCGGTCCTTCAGGGAGCCCAGCTCGGTGTCCCCGATGCGGACCGAACCCGAGGAGAAGGTGTCCAGTCCGGCGACGCAGTGCATCAGCGTGGACTTGCCGGAGCCGGACGGCCCCATGATCGCGGTGAACTCGGCCTGCCGGAAGTCGACGGAGACCCGGTCCAGGGCGACCACCTGGGTCTCGCCCTGGCCGTAGATCTTGGACAGTTCCACCGCGCGGGCGGCGACGGCGGTCGACCGGTCGATGGGGGTTGCGGTGGTCACGGAGGCGCTCCTGTGAGGACGACGACGGGGAGGAATCCTGTGCGGTGGATCGTGAACCATCGTTCCGGTCGCCGGCCGCCGTGTAGTCAGCCGCTGTTCCCGTTCCGGGGGGCGACTTCGGTCGGACGCCGGGGGCTCGCGTCATACCTGCGGATGACCCCGCGCCCTGACGGCCCGTCAACCACGGCCCGGACGCGGCCATGGTCGAGAACCGGTGGAGCGCCCTCGTTCGGACGGTGAAATTCCGTCATTCCGCATGCGCGGCGGACCGTCGCACGCAAGGCTATTGGCAAGTGCGGATGGTCTGTTCGGGTGGCTGATGGCCCCTCAGGCATCAATAAAATAAGACAACATCAGTCCACCCTTCCGCTGTCCGGGGGATGCGCCCCGATAGGCTCGATCCTCGACGCGGAGCCCATGGCCTGCCCGGATGGTGGAATGCAGACACGGCGAGCTTAAACCTCGCTGCCCCTTCGCGGGCGTGCCGGTTCGAGTCCGGCTCCGGGCACAATCTCTTCCTGCTCCAGCACCCCGGCCGTGCCGGTGTACCGCGCCGTACACCGACGGCGGCCGTGCCCTCTTCACTCCTTCACGCCTTCACTCCTCGGCCTCGTGGACGACCGGCACCGCGACCCGCGCGCCCGTTCCGGGACGCGCCCTTCTCTTGACAGCGGGCGGACGCGGCCGGAAACTCACGTCAGCCATCAGTGAAGGAAACTTCACTGTGCGAACAAGACGGCAATGACGCCAACCGAAAGGAACGCCCGATGCGCACCACCGTCGGCATCATCGGAGCCGGCCCCGCGGGGCTCCTGCTCGCCCGGCTGCTGCACAACGCCGGGATCGACTCGGTCGTCCTGGAGAGCCGCGACCGGGAGTACGTCGAGCGGCGGCAGCGGGCCGGGATCCTGGAGCAGGGGACGGTGGACGTGCTGCGCTCGGCCGGCGCGGGCGAGCGCATGGACCGGGAGGGGCTGCGGCACGACGGCATCGAGCTGCGGTTCGGCAGGAAGCGGCACCGCGTCGACTTCCCGGCGCTGACCGGCGGGAAGTCCGTGACGGTCTACGCCCAGACCGAGGTGTGCAAGGACCTCATCGCCCTCCAGCTCCAGGACGGCGGCCCGCTGCTGTTCGAGACGGAGGCGCTGGCCGTGGAGGGGGCGGAGAGCGACAGCCCCCGGGTGCGGTTCCGGCGGGACGGGGTCGAGGACGTGCTGGAGTGCGAGTACGTCGTCGGGTGCGACGGGTTCTGGGGCGTCGCCCGCAAGGCGATACCCGAGGCGATAGCGCAGACGTTCGAGCGTACGTATCCGTTCGGCTGGCTCGGCATCCTCGCCGACGTCGCCCCCTCGCACGACGAACTGGTCTACGCCCGCCACGACCGCGGCTTCGCCCTGCTCTCCATGCGCTCCCCGTCCGTCTCCCGCCTCTACCTCCAGGTGCCCGAGGGCACGGACGCCGAGGCGTGGGGCGACGAGGAGATCTGGGACGAGCTGGAGCGGCGGTTCGAGACCGACGACGACTGGACGCTCCGCCGGGGGCCCATCACCCAGAAGTCCGTCACGCCGATGCGGTCGTACGTCCACGAGCCCATGCGGCACGGGCGCCTCTTCCTGGCCGGCGACGCCGCCCACATCGTGCCGCCGACCGGCGCCAAGGGGCTGAACCTCGCCGTCGGCGACGTCGTCACCTTCGCGCGGGCCCTGGTCCACCGGCGCGAGACCGGCTCCGACGGACTGCTCGACGCCTACTCCGCCACCTGCCTGCGCCGCGTCTGGCAGGCCGAGCGGTTCTCCTACGACATGACGACGCTGCTGCACCCCGACCCCGGCGCCACCGGCTTCGACGGCCGCCTCCAGCTGGCCCGGCTGGAGCGGATCGCCGCCTCCCGCGCCGCCGAGACCGACCTCGCGGAGGCGTACACCGGCTTCCCCTTCGCGTAAGGAGCCGGTGAAGGGGCAGTAGGGACCAGTGAGGGGAATCACCCGGGCGGACAGCGTGTTCTCTCGCAGGACGAGGGAAAGATCCTCCCCAAGCACTAGGGTCATTCCTTTGCCGTTCTATTACTCTTGAGCCAAGGCCACGCACGGTGGCCATGGAGGAGTGAAATGAGGAGCAGAAACCCGGTCTTCTCGCGACGGGGGTTCAGCCGCGACAACGGCTACGCGGGCTTCAACACCGCGCCGCAGGCCGGGGGACCCGCCGTCGCCACGCAGGCCAACCCGTACGCCCAGCCGACCGGCAACCCGTACGCGCAGAACCCGTACGCCCAGACGGACCTCGGCGCTCCGCCGCAGGCGCCGGCCGCAACCGGCCGGATGACCATCGACGACGTCGTCCTGCGGACCGGCAGCACGCTCGGCGTGCTCATCGTCACCGCCGCGCTCTCCTGGGCCCTCCTGCCGGTCGACGACGCCAACATCGGCCGGTCCTACGGCATCGCCATCGGCGCCGCCCTGATCGGCATGGTCCTGGCGCTCGTCCAGTCCTTCAAGCGGACGCCGACCCCGGCGCTGATCCTCGCCTACGCGGCGTTCGAGGGCGTCTTCCTCGGTGTGGTCTCCAGCGTCGTCGACAACCGCATCGCCGACGGCGCCGCCATGCAGGCGGTCATCGGCACCATGGCGACCTTCGCCGCCGTGCTGGTGGCCTACAAGGCCGGATGGATCCGCGTCAACCGCCGCTTCGTCGGCTTCGTGATGGCGGCCTCGCTCGGCTTCGTGCTGCTGATGATGGTCAACCTGCTGTTCGCCGTCTTCGGCGGCGGTGACGGCCTCGGCTTCCGCAGCGGCGGCCTCGGCATCCTCTTCGGCGTCATCGGCGTCATCCTCGGCGCCTGCTTCCTCGCCCTGGACTTCAAGCAGGTCGAGGACGGCATCGCCTACGGCGCTCCGCGCAACGAGGCCTGGTTCGCGGCCTTCGGCCTCACCCTGACGCTGGTGTGGCTGTACCTGGAGTTCCTGCGGCTCATCGCGATCCTCAACAGCAGCGACTGACGCACCGTGTGAGACGTGTGAGGAAGGGCCCCGGGCGGCGTGCCGCCCGGGGCCCTTCGCGTGTCCGGTCGCGCTCAGCGCAGCCTGCGCGCGGCCCTTCTCAGGTCGTACTCGTGGACGATGGCCTTGGCGTGGCCGTAGGCGAGGTCGTACTCGTGCCGCAGCCAGCTGACCTTCTCCTCGAAGCGGAAGAGAGCCGGGCCTTCTTCGACGGTGCGCAACCAGTCGGAGACCTCACGACCGGTGCAGTGGGGGATGCGGGCGAGCAGATTGCGATGGGTCTCCTCGGAGAGGACATGGGACATCGGCGCCTCCGGACGACAGGGGATGTAAGCCGGTCCTTCAGGTTCACCGTGCCTGAGCGTTCGCCCGTTGGCAACAGTCCCGGAGGGCCGCGTACGCTCACGCCGTGGTTGATACGACGCCTCTGACCGGTGCGCTGGAGCACTTCGCCGACCGTCTGCGGGCCGCCCCGCAGAGCAGACTGCAACGGGGGGCCGCCGCCGAGGCGCTGGAACTGGCCAGGGAGCTGTCCCGGCGGGCCCAGCTCGCCGAGGACCCCGCCGCCGAGCCCCGGATGATGCCCGACGCCGGCATGTTCGCCGTCGCCGACCAGATCACCGTCGCCGGGCACGACCTGGCGCTCGTACTGGGGAGCGCGGAGGAGGTGGAGGAGGCGGTACGGCTCGTCGCGGAGGCACAGAAACGCGCCGGGGTGTGAGCGGGCGGTCCGCGGTCCGTCAGAGGGACGCGATGACGCGGTCCGCCAGTACGTACACGCTCTCCTCGCCGCAGGCGAAGGTCAGGGCGTAGGCGCCGGAGACGCCGGAGCCGCCGAGCAGCACCGGGGTGTCGCCCGCGCGCAGCGCGGCGGCCAGGCGTTCCGCGGTCTCGCGGTGGCCCGGGGTCATGCACAGGGTGGTGCCGTCGGCGAAGACGTAGACGTCGAGGGTGCCCAGCGGGCCCGGGCGGACGTCCGCCAGCTCGACGCGGCCGGCGGCCAGCTCCTCCAGGGCGGTGACGGTGCGCTCGTGGTCGTTGACCGGGGAGGGGTTCGGTACGAAGTCCGGGTGCGAGGGGTGACGGCGGCGGGCCGCGGCCAGCTCGGCGGAGTCGGGGGACGGCTCGTCGGCGTCCGCGCCCGGCTCCGTCACCGGCTCCAGCCCCGCCAGGTCGGCCGGGTGGGGCAGGTACGGCTCGCTGTCGGCGAAGCCCAGCAGCAGCGGGGCGTCGGAGGCGTCGCGGCTCTCCTGCGCGGCCCAGAACGCGCGGGCCTCGGCCAGTTCCCGCTCCCGTTCCTCGGCCAGCGCCGCGGCGACGGCGGCGCGTATCTCGTCCGTGCCGGCCGCGGTGCGGGCGGCGGGCACCCGGCCGCGCAGGGCGGCGGCGTTGCTCTCGGCCAGTTCGGTGTGCAGGGCCGCGACCTGGCGGCGCAGCACCAGCACGCTGCGCAGGACCGCGACGCCCACGGCGCCGGTGGCTGCCGTGGTGAGCAGCAGGGCGATCGATGTGGCGCTCACTGACGTACTCCCGGTTCAAAGTCGACCCCCGACTTCCTACATCAGCTTGATGGGCGAACTGAGCCGCTGTCAGTGCGTAACGTCACGAAACGGACATGACTTTGAGTCCCGGTGGGGCCGGTGAGACCGGTGGGTCCGGCCTGACCTGCGTAAATCACCGGGGTGAGCGAGATAGGTCACATCCTGGGGGAGTTTGGGTCACGGAACGGCCCGGAGCCCTGGGGTCTCCAGGGCTCCGGGCCGGGCGTCACGGGGGGTCCCGCAGGGGCTACCGAACGTCAGCTGAGGCGCTCGATGACCATGGCCATGCCCTGGCCGCCGCCGACGCACATCGTCTCCAGGCCGAACTGCTTGTCGTGCCACTGGAGGGAGTTGATCAGCGTGCCGGTGATGCGGGCGCCGGTCATGCCGAAGGGGTGGCCGACGGCGATGGCGCCGCCGTTGACGTTCAGCTTCTCCAGCGGGATGCCGAGGTCCCGGTAGGAGGGGATGACCTGCGCGGCGAACGCCTCGTTGATCTCGACCAGGTCGATGTCGCCGATGGTCAGACCGGCGCGGCCGAGGGCCTGCTTCGACGCCTCGACCGGGCCGAGGCCCATGATCTCCGGGGAGAGGCCGGAGACGCCGGTGGAGACGATCCGCGCCAGCGGGGTCAGGCCCAGCTCGCGGGCCTTGGTGTCGCTCATGATGACGAGGGCGGCGGCGCCGTCGTTGAGCGGGCAGCAGTTGCCGGCGGTGACCATGCCGTCGGGGCGGAAGACGGGCTTGAGGCCCGCGACGCCCTCCATCGTGACGCCGGCGCGGGGGCCGTCGTCCTTGCTGACGACCGTG
Source organism: Streptomyces sp. NPDC090994 (assembly GCF_044768905.1). Lineage (NCBI taxonomy): Bacteria > Bacillati > Actinomycetota > Actinomycetes > Kitasatosporales > Streptomycetaceae > Streptomyces > Streptomyces sp. NPDC090994. The sequence continues at coordinate 69,927 of NZ_JBIVWS010000004.1, read as the reverse complement.
CCGTCGGGCAGCGTGACGGGGGTGATCTCGCGCTCCCAGAAGCCGTTCTTGACGGCCTCCTCGGCGAGGTTCTGGGAGCGGACGCCGAACTCGTCCATGTCCTGCCGGGTGACGCCCTTGGCGCGGGCCAGGTTCTCGGCGGTCTGGCCCATCGCGATGTACGGGTCGGGCAGCAGGCCGTCCTCGCGCGGGTCGTGCCAGGTGGCCCCCTCGGAGGCGGCGACCGCGGCGGTGCGGGCCTCGGCCTCGGCGAACAGCGGGTTGTGCGTGTCGGGCAGGCCGTCGGAGCTGCCCTTGCCGAAGCGGGAGACCATCTCGACGCCGGCCGAGATGAAGACGTCTCCCTCGCCGGCCTTGATGGCGTGCAGCGCCATGCGGCTGGTCTGCAGGGAGGAGGAGCAGTACCGGGTGACGGTGCAGCCCGGCAGGTGGTCCATCCCCATCTGCACGGCGACGATCCGGCCGAGGTTGTGGCCCTGCTCGCCGCCGGGCAGGCCGCAGCCGAGCATCAGGTCGTCGATGTCCTTCGGGTCCAGCTCCGGGACCTTGGCGAGGGCCGCCTGGATGATCGTGGCGGCCAGGTCGTCGGGGCGCAGCTCCTTGAGGGAACCCTTGCCGGCACGGCCGATGGGGGAGCGGGCGGCGGAAACGATCACGGCTTCGGGCATCACGGCTCCATGGGCGTTCGCGTACGGGCGGCTGGACTGCATGACTGCCTGGGAAGTTACCCGTACGTAGAGGTCAGGTCACGGGTGCGGGGGTGTGACGCTGACCGCAATTTACTAAGCGCTTGCTTTTTTCGGTAGGGGGTGGGTGAGGGTCGGGTGGAGGCGAGGCTGGGGCAGGACTGGGGACGCGTCAGGACGGCTGCGCCGTATGCTCCGGCTCCGCCTCCGGCACCCTCCGCCGCCTCCGCCGCTTGAGCAGCGCCCAGGGTCCTCGCGGTCCCGTCGGCATCGCCGCCGCGACCTCCGTGCCCGCCTCGTCGACGGCCTCCGCCGCCGCCCGCGCCACCGGCAGGAAGCCCTCGCGGCGGGAGACGTCGGGACGCTCCTCCTCGGCCGGCCACAGGCCGAGCGCCGCGCACACCGTCGGCAGCACCGCCATCGCGGCGGTGGCGTAGCCGTCCGCGGAGGGGTGGTAGTTGTCGGGGCCGAACATCTCCCGCGGGTTGCGCGCGAACTCCGGGCCCAGCAGGTCGCCCAGCGACACCGTGCGCCCGCCCTGCTCCACCACGCCGATGGTCTGCGCCGCCGCGAGCTGCCGTGAGGCCCGCCGGGCCAGCCAGCGCAGCGGCTGCCGCACCGGCTCGATCGTGCCCAGGTCGGGACAGGTGCCCACGACCACCTCCGCGCCGGCCGTGCGCAGCCGCCGTACCGCCCCCGCCAGGTGGCGGACCGAGCGGGTGGCCGGCATGCGGTGGGTCACGTCATTGGCGCCCACCATGATCACGCAGACGTCCGGCAGCCGCACCGGGTCCGCCAGCACCACCGCCACCTGCCGGTCCAGGTCGTCCGACCGCGCCCCCGGCAGCGCCACCGACCGCAGCTCCACCGGGCGCTCGGCCACCGCCGCCAGCCCGGACGCCAGCAGCGCCCCCGGCGTCTGTCCGGCCCGGTGCACGCCCTGCCCGGCCGCCGTGGAATCGCCCAGCATCACCAGCCGCAGGGGCGGCTCACCGGCCGTGGGGAACGCCCCGCCGTACAGTCCCTCCGCGTTAGGCACCCGGGTGGGGGTGCCGATGCCCACCCGCCGCCTGGCCAGCTGCAGCTCCGCCAGCAGCAGACCGACCGTCGCCGCGCCGGCCAGACCGATGCCGCCGCCGCCGTATGCCGCGCCGGCCGCGATCCGCCGGGCCACCCTCGCCCTCGACATGCTCGTCATGCGTCGCCGCCACCTCCTCACGAGCCGTACATCCCCTACTTGCCCTGTACAGACCGTCGCCCAATCTCAACGACGAGTGAACGACCGTCCCGGAGCCGCCCGGGACCGGCAGGCCATAGGCTGGCCGGCGGAACCATCATCACCAGACATTTGCGGCATCCGGAGACAACGGTGCAATTTCACGACTCGATGATCAGCCTCGTCGGCAACACCCCGCTGGTGCGGCTCAACAGCGTGACCAAGGGCATCAGGGCCACCGTCCTGGCCAAGGTGGAGTACTTCAACCCGGGCGGCTCGGTGAAGGACCGCATCGCCCTGCGCATGATCGAGGCCGCCGAACAGAGCGGCGAACTGAGGCCGGGCGGCACGATCGTCGAGCCGACCAGCGGCAACACGGGCGTCGGCCTGGCCATCGTGGCCCAGCAGAAGGGCTACAAGTGCGTCTTCGTCTGCCCGGACAAGGTGTCGACGGACAAGATCAACGTCCTGCGCGCGTACGGCGCCGAGGTCGTCGTCTGCCCCACCGCCGTGGACCCGGAGCACCCGGATTCCTACTACAACGTCTCCGACCGGCTGGTCCGTGAGACGCCCGGAGCCTGGAAGCCCGACCAGTACTCCAACCCGCACAACCCGCTCTCCCACTACCACTCGACCGGTCCCGAGCTGTGGAAGCAGACCGAGGGCCGGATCACCCACTTCGTGACCGGCGTCGGCACCGGCGGCACCATCTCCGGCACCGGCCGCTACCTCAAGGACGCCAGCGACGGCCGGGTGAAGGTGATCGGCGCCGACCCCGAGGGCTCGGTCTACTCCGGCGGCTCGGGCCGCCCGTACCTCGTCGAGGGCGTCGGTGAGGACTTCTGGCCGACCGCCTACGACCGCGAGGTCGCCGACGAGATCGTCGCCGTCTCCGACAAGGACTCCTTCCAGATGACCCGGCGCCTGGCCAAGGAGGAGGGCCTGCTGGTGGGCGGCTCCTGCGGCATGGCGGTGGTCGCCGCGCTGCGGGTCGCCGAGCGGCTGACCGAGGACGACGTGGTCGTCGTACTCCTCCCGGACAGCGGACGCGGTTACCTGTCGAAGATCTTCAACGACGAGTGGATGGCCGACTACGGCTTCCTGGACGACTCCGGGCCCAGCGCCCGCGTCGGTGACGTCCTCAACCACAAGGAGGGCGACGCCATCCCCTCCCTCGTCCACATGCACCCGGACGAGACGGTCGGTCAGGCCATCGAGGTACTGCGCGAGTACGGCGTCTCCCAGATGCCGATCGTCAAGCCCGGCGCGGGACACCCGGACGTGATGGCCGCCGAGGTCGTCGGCTCGGTGGTCGAACGCGAGCTGCTCGACGCCCTGTTCACCCGGCGGGCCTCGCTCGAGGACCCGCTGGAGCGGCACATGTCGGCGCCGCTGCCGCAGGTCGGCTCCGGCGAGCCGGTCGAGGACCTGATGAGCGTGCTCGGCACGGCCGACGCCGCGATCGTCCTGGTCGAGGGCAAGCCGACCGGTGTGGTGAGCCGGCAGGACCTGCTGGCCTTCCTGGCCGGTTCGGGGAAGTAGCGGAAAATCTCCGGTGAACGGCGGGTGACGGCGGCGAACTCGCGGTAGATGCCGGGTTGTCAGGTCTTCCCGAACTGGTACGCGGGCGTCACGTTCGCGCAGCACACGCTTAACACAGGTCAGGCACATTGGTGGATGTCGGCAGGGCGGTGGGGGTACCACCCAGGTGTTCAGCACTGGGGGAGGCTCCCCGTCCCGGCCGGCACCGAACGGCGCCAAGGACCTCCGGAGCGGCTCCCGGACCTCCATGGACGCCAGGACGCGGGCGCCCGGTCCCTGACCCGGCACCGTGTCCCTCGCGGGGACCGCCGTCGTCCCGCCCCCCGGCAACGGGGGTGCGGCGGTCCCCGCGCATGACTTTCCCCGCGCGCCCGCTTCCCGGCCGGCCGTCAGTCGGTCTCGCGGGGGCCGCGCCGGCGGAACAGCCCCGGGTTGGTGCGGGCGGCCTGCACGACGTTCACCCCGACGATGCCGGCCCAGGCGGTCAGCAGCCCCGGCAGGTGGGCGACGCCCCCGCCGATCGCGGACAGCGGGACCGCCAGCACCAACGAGACGATGCCGAAGCCGAACCGCTCCCCGAAGGAGTCGGTGGCCCTGGCGGCCCGCGAGTCCCGGGCCGACACCATCTGCTGCTCGGCGAACTGCCGGCGCACCCGCCGCTCGACCGCGCCGTCGATCCGCTGGTCGACCTTCTCCAGGAACGACTCCACCAGCGCGGAGTCGTAGTCCTCACCCAACTCCCTGCGGGCCCGCAGAGTCGCGTCGAGTTCCTTCTTCAGCTCGGTGTCGCGCGCGTCCATTCCCGTCATGCCGTCCACGCTACGGAGCGGGGGTGCCCGTCGCACTGGGGTTAGCCCCCGTCTCCACGGCTGACTGCATGGGCGTATGCAGAGGTGAGGGATACTGAATAGGGTGACCGGGCCGGGGCGACCGGCCGGGGCGACTGGATCGGAGGGGGAGCGCGTCATGGGTGTGACCGACAGTCCGGCCGCGCGGCTGCAGGCGCTGTTCGAGGGGCACCGGCTGACGCCGACGCAGCGGCGCATCGCGCACAGCATGGTGCGGCGCGCCGCCGACGTGCCGTTCCTGTCCAGCGTGGAACTGGCCGAACTGGCCGGGGTCAGCCAGCCGTCCGTGACCCGCTTCGCCGTCGCCCTGGGCTTCGACGGCTACCCGGACCTGCGCCGGCACCTGCGCGAGGTGGCCCCCGCCGAGCCGGTGCCGGAGACCGCCTCCAGCAACGAGTACCAGCAGGCCGTCGAGGCCGAGATCGAGAACCTGCGGCACCTCGCCGAGGTGCTGGCCGACCCCCGTCCGGTGCGGCGGGCCGGGCGTCTGCTCGCGGCGAGCCGTCCCCTGCTCGTCCTCGGCCTGCGGGCCGCCGCCGCCCAGGCACAGGGGTTCGCCTACTTCGCCGCCAAGGTCCACCCCGACGTCCGGCTGCTCGGCGAGGGCGGCTCGATGGTCCGGGACCGGATCGACGGCGCCGTACGGGCCGGGGCGAGCGCGCTGCTCTGCTTCGCGCTGCCGCGCCACCCCCGGGAGGTCGTCGACGCCTTGGAGTGCGCCCAGGAGGCCGGGCTGACCGTCGTCACCGTCGCCGACTCCGCCTTCGCGCCCGTCGCCAAGGTCTCCGACCTGCTGCTGCCCGCCGCCGTCGGCACCGGGCTCGCCTTCGACACCGCCTGCGCGCCGATGCTGCTGGGCCGGGTGCTGCTGGAGGCCATGTGCGACGACCTGCCGGACGCCCAGGCCCGCCTGGAGGAGTTCGACGCCCACGCGGCGGCGCGGGGGCTGTTCGTGGACTGACGGCGCTCCGGCGCAGCGCCGCGCGCTCTCAGACTCGTCTCACCTTGCGCCGTTAATCTGCCGTCCTTGCACACCCCTCGGACGCTTGGCAGATGTGACGGGAGGCAGACGTGGCGCGCGGAGGACAGGGGCTGGCCCGGGTGGCCGTCGTCGTACGGGCGGGCGCGGCGCCCATGTGGTGGCTCGGCGTGATCGCGGCGGGCATCGGCGTACTGGTGCCGGGACTGACCGGGCGCCGGATCGGTGTCCTGGCCGGAGCGGCGCTCTTCATCATCGCCGCCGTCGTGGTGGCGTACGTCCGTCGCAAGCGGTACACCCGGCTGGCCGGTGCGGCGGCCCGCGCCGGCAAGCACGACGTCCTCCAGGACCGGGCGGTGACCTCGCGCAACTGGCGCCGGGGCCACCGCTGGTGGCTGCTGCTCGCCTTCCTCGCGGCGCTGGGCAGCGCGTTCGCCGTCCCGGCGGCCGGCGGGCTGCTGCTGGCCGGCTGCGGGGTGGGCCTCTGGCTGAAGGCGGCGTGGCTCGGCCGCCGGGAGCGTGCCGGGGACGCGCTGCTGTGGGTGCGGGTCGACTGGCTCGACCGGAGGGCGGGTCGCCCCGCGGGCAAGGCGGTCAAGGCGTACCGGGGGACCGGGATCGCGGCCGGGGATGCCGCCCCGGGCGGGGCACGGCGGAAGACGGCGGCGCTGGTGTGACGCCGGGGCCGCGGGCGCGGGCGCGTGGTCGGGCGCGGGTGCGTCGTGGCCGGTCGCGCGGTTCCCCGCGCCCCGGCGTGGTGCGGTTCCGTGTGTCCCTGAGGGTGTCACTGGGCCGGCGTCGGGGACGTCAGGGCGTCCACGTGTGCTCCGCCCGCCTCGGTCACGATCTCCTCCAGTGACTGGGGCCGCCGTACCACCGCGAAGCGCACGTCCCCGGTGTCGTCCGCGGTGAACCCGAACACCCCCGGCCGCGCGAGCGAGTTGTACGCGTAGTGGTGCGCGAAGCAGTACGCCCCCGTGTCCAGCGCCGCCGCGTAGTCCCCCTGCTCCAGGCGGGGCAACGCCCGCCCCGTCGCCAGCAGGTCCCCCGCGAAACAGGCGGGGCCCGCCACGTCCTGCACCACCGGGGGCCCTTCCTTGGGGCGGCCCGCCCCGTCGTACGCGGCGATCCGCAGCGGCCACGCGTCCGGCGCGTACACCGTCCGCGTCGCCACCTGCACCCCCGCGTGCGTCACGGCGACCGGCCGGCCCCCGGCGCTCTTGGCGTACTCGACCCGCGCCACCACCGTGCCGTGCTTGGCCAGCAGTGACCGCCCGAACTCCGTCACCAGCCCGTACCGCCCCTCGAACAGCCCCGGCACCGCCTCCCGCAGCGCCCGCGCATACTGCCCGTAGGTCGGCGTCGTCGCCTCCGAGGCGAAGTTCACCGGCAGCCCGCCGCCGATGTCGACGGTGTCGACCTGCCGCCGTCCGCACCGCTGGTTGATCTCCTCGGCCAGCGCGTGCACGGCCGCCACCCCCTCGGCCATCCGGGCCGGCGCGATGCCCTGGGAGCCGGTGTGCACATGCAGCCGGGTCAGCCAGGGCCGGTCCCGGTACGCCCGCACCACCCACTCCCGCGCCCCCTCGTCCCGCAGCGCCACCCCGAACTTCGAGGTCGCCGTCGCCGTGGCGAGCGCCTCGATGGAGCCGCCGCCGACCTGCGGGTTGACCCGGAGGCCGAGGGGCGAGGCGGTCGGGGCCGACCGCAGCAGGCCGTCGAGCCGGTCCAGCTCCTGCGGATTGTCCGCGTTGACGGCGATCCCCAGCGTCAGCGCCTCGCGCAGCTCCTCGGGCGTCTTGGCCGGCGAGTCCAGCACCGTGCGCTCCGCCGGCACCCCCGCCGCCCGCGCCAGCGCCAGTTCGCCGGGGCTCGCCACCTCCGCGCCGATGCCCTCGTCCCGCAGCAGCCGCAGCACCGGCACCAGCGGGGCCGCCTTCACCGCGAAGGCGTGCAGCACGGGCGTGCCGGGCGCGGTCACCGCCGTGAACGCCGCCCGCAGCGCCGCCGCCGACTCCCGGATGCCGGTGACGTCCAGCAGCGCCAGCACGGGTGTGCCGGGCCCGAGCAGCCCCTGCTCCACGGCCGCCCGGACCGCCCGGTCCCGCCGCGCCGCCCGCCGCTCACCGGTGCCGTCGTCATCACTCATGCGGTCCAGCCAAACACCCATGGGCCGAGGATGCGGGCCCCACGACGTATTGACTAGCTATATTCATGAAGTGAGGATGTGAATAGAAGTAGTGACATCCGTGGAGAGCCGGCCTCAGGAGGCAGCCATGTCAGGACCCCGCCCCGTCCGTGCGCCGCGCGGCACACAGCCGAGCGCCCTGGGATGGCAGCAGGAGGCCGCCCTGCGCATGCTGCAGAACAACCTCGACCCGGAGGTCGCCGAGCACCCCGACAAGCTCGTCGTCTACGGCGGCACCGGCAAGGCCGCCCGCGACTGGCGCTCCTTCGACGCGATGGTGCGGACGCTGCGGACCCTCGAGCAGGACGAGACGATGCTCGTCCAGTCGGGCCGCCCGGTCGGCGTCATGCGGACCCACGAGTGGGCCCCGCGCGTCCTCATCGCCAACTCCAACCTCGTCGGCGACTGGGCGAACTGGGAGGAGTTCCGCCGCCTGGAGGCGCTCGGCCTGACCATGTACGGGCAGATGACGGCCGGCTCCTGGATCTACATCGGCACCCAGGGCATCCTCCAGGGCACCTACGAGACCTTCGCCGCCGTCGCCGCCAAGAGGTTCGGCGGCACCCTCGCCGGGACCATCACCCTCACCGCCGGACTCGGCGGCATGGGCGGCGCCCAGCCCCTGGCCGTGACCATGAACGACGGCGTCGCGATCTGCATCGACTGCGACCCGCGCGCCATCGACCGGCGTATCGAGCACCGCTACCTGGACGTCCGCGCCGACTCCCTCGACCACGCCCTCCGGCTGGCCGTCGAGGCCCGCGACGCCCGCCGCCCGCTCTCCATCGGCCTGCTCGGCAACGCGGCCGAAGTCGTCCCCCGGCTCCTCGCCATGAGCGCGCCGGTCGACATCGTCACCGACCAGACCTCGGCGCACGACCCGCTGGCCTACCTGCCCGCCGGGATCGCCTTCGACGACATGGCGGACGCCGCCGCCAAGGACCCGGCGGGCTTCACCGCCCGCGCCCGCGCCTCCATGGCCCGGCACGTGGAGGCCATGGTCGGCTTCCAGGACGCCGGCGCCGAGGTGTTCGACTACGGCAACTCCCTCCGCGGCGAGGCCCGGCTCGCCGGATACGACCGGGCCTTCGCCTTCCCCGGCTTCGTCCCCGCCTACATCCGCCCCCTCTTCTGCGAGGGCAAGGGCCCCTTCCGCTGGGCCGCCCTCTCCGGCGACCCCGCCGACATCGCCAAGACCGACAAGGCGGTCCTCGACCTCTTCCCGGAGAACGAGTCCCTGGCCCGCTGGATCAGGATGGCGGGGGAGCGGGTCCACTTCCAGGGCCTGCCCGCCCGCATCTGCTGGCTCGGCTACGGCGAGCGGGACAAGGCCGGTGAGCGGTTCAACGACATGGTGGCGAGCGGCGAGCTGGCCGCGCCCGTCGTCATCGGCCGCGACCACCTGGACTGCGGCTCCGTCGCCTCTCCGTACCGGGAGACCGAGGCGATGCGCGACGGCTCCGACGCGATCGCCGACTGGCCGCTGCTGAACGCCATGGTGAACGTCGCCTCCGGGGCCTCCTGGGTGTCGGTCCACCACGGCGGCGGCGTCGGCATGGGGCGGTCGATCCACGCCGGGCAGGTCACGGTCGCCGACGGCACCCCGCTCGCCGGGGAGAAGATCCGCCGCGTGCTCACCAACGACCCCGGCATGGGCGTCATCCGGCACGTGGACGCCGGGTACGACCTCGCGGAGTCGGTCGCCGGGGAGCGCGGCGTCCGCGTCCCCATGCGCGAGGGCGACGCGCGGCCGGGCGGCCCCGAGGGCGGCGCCGCGTGAGCTTCCACAGCATGTGGGCCGAGCTGCTGCCGGTCGGCCGCGGCTCCGCCTCCGGCGGCTACCGGCGGTTCGCCTGGACCGGCGCCGACGCCGACTGCCGGGCCTGGTTCCGGCAGCAGGCCGAGACACGCGGCCTGGCCTACGAGACCGACCGCAACGGCAACCAGTGGGCCTGGCTCGGTGACCCGGCCGCCGGGGACGCCGTCGTCACCGGCTCCCACCTGGACTCCGTCCCCGACGGCGGCGCCTTCGACGGCCCCCTGGGCGTCGTCTCCGCCTTCGCCGCGCTGGACGAACTGCGCCACCGGGGAGCGCGGTTCACCAAGCCGCTCGGCATCGTCAACTTCGGCGACGAGGAGGGCGCCCGCTTCGGCCTCGCCTGCGTCGGCTCCCGCCTCACCGCCGGAGCGCTCACCGCGGCCGACGCCCACCGCCTCACCGACGCCGACGGCATCACCCTCCCGCACGCCATGGAGGCCGCCGGTCACGACCCGGACGCCATCGGCCCGGACCCCGAGCGGCTCGCCCGCATCGGCGCCTTCGTCGAACTCCACGTCGAACAGGGCCGCGCCCTGGACCTGACCGGCGACCCGGTCGGCATCGCCTCCGCCATCTGGCCGCACGGCCGCTGGCGGTTCGACTTCCGCGGCGAGGCCAACCACGCCGGCACCACCCGCCTCACCGACCGGCACGACCCGATGCTGCCGTACGCCGAGACCGTGCTCGCCGCCCGCCGGGAGGCCGCACGCGCCGGTGCCGTCGCCACCTTCGGCAAGGTCGCCGTGGAGCCGAACGGCGTCAACGCCGTGCCCTCCCTGGTGCGCGGCTGGCTGGACTCCCGGGCCGAGGGACAGGAGACCCTGGACGCCGTGGTCGGCTCCGTCGAGCGGGCCGCCCGCGCCCACGCCGAGGCGCACGGCGTCGGCCTCACCGTCGCCCGGGAGTCCTTCACCCCGGTCGTCGAGTTCGACCACGCCCTGCGCGACGAACTCGCCCGCATCCTCGGCACCGAAGGCACCGAAGGCACCGGCACGGACCTGAAGGTGCCCGTCCTCGGCACCGGCGCCGGACACGACGCCGGAATCCTCTCCGCACACGTCCCGACCGCCATGCTGTTCGTGCGCAACCCCACCGGCGTCTCGCACTCCCCGGCCGAGTCCGCCACCGAGGACGACTGCGCGGCCGGGGTACTCGCCCTCGCCGACGTACTGGAAGGACTCGCGTGCCCGTGACCGCCCCCCGGACGTACTGGCTCGAACACGCCTGGCTCGGCGGCCACGTCGAACCGGGCGTCGCCGTCGACGTGGCGGACGGCCGCATCCGTGCCGTCCGCACCGGGACCGGCACCCCGCCGCCCGGCGCCGGGATCCTGCGCGGACTGACCCTGCCGGGACTGGCCAACGCCCACAGCCACGCCTTCCACCGCGCCCTGCGCGGCACCGTCCAGGTGGGCTCCGGCACCTTCTGGACCTGGCGCGAGGTGATGTACTCCGTCGCCGACCGCCTCACCCCCGACACCTACCACGCCCTCGCCCGGGCCGTGTACGCCGAGATGGCCCTGGCCGGCATCACCGCCGTCGGCGAGTTCCACTACGTGCACCACGCTCCCGGCGGCACGCCCTACGCCGACCCCAACGCCATGGGCGAGGCGCTGATCGAGGCCGCCGCCGACGCCGGCATCCGCATCACCCTCCTCGACACCTGCTACCTCTCCGCCGGTTTCGGACGGCCGCCCACCGCGCACCAGCTGCGCTTCTCCGACGGGAGCGCGGAGGACTGGGCAGCACGCTGTTCAGTTCTCAAAGAACGGGATCACGCGCGGATCGGGGCCGCCGTGCACTCCGTACGGGCCGTGCCCGCCGGCCAGTTGGCGACCGTGGCCCGCTGGGCCGAGGAGCGGCGGGCCCCGCTCCACGTCCACCTGTCCGAGCAGACCGCCGAGAACGACGCCTGCCGGCAGGCGCACGGCCGCACCCCCGCCCGCCTCCTCGCCGACCACGGCGTCCTCGGGCCGCGCACCACCGGCGTGCACAACACCCACCTCACCGACGAGGACATCGCCCTCATCGGCAGGAGCGGCACCGGCACCTGCATGTGCCCGACCACCGAACGGGACCTCGCGGACGGCATCGGACCCGCCACCGCGCTCCAGAAGGCGGGCTCACCACTCTGTCTCGGCTCCGACAGCCACGCCGTCGTCGACCTGCTCGAAGAGGCGCGCGCGCTGGAGCTGAACGAGCGGCTGCGCACCCGTACCCGGGGCCACTGGACGGTCACCGCACTGCTGCGCGCCGCCACCGCCGACGGTCACGCGGCGCTCGGCTGGGACGACGCCGGCGCCATCGAGACCGGCGCCCGCGCCGACCTGACGACCGTCGCCCTGGACTCGGTCAGAACAGCGGGGCCGCCGCCCAGGCTCGGCGCCGAGGCCGCCGTATTCGCGGCGACCGCGGCGGACGTACGGCACACGGTCGTCGGCGGACGGCACGTCGTGCGCGACGGGGCCCACACCCTCGTACCGGACGTGCCGCGAGCACTGGCGCGGGCCGTGGCGGCCCTGCGCGCCTGACGACGCCGACCGCGAAGGACATCATGAGCACCAGCGCCAGCACCACCAGCACCGTCATCACCGACATCGCCACGCTGGTCACCAACGACCCCTCCCTCGAAGACGGATCCCCCCTGGGCCTGATCCGGGACGCGGCCGTCGTCATCGACGGCGACCGCGTCGCGTGGACCGGTGAATCCAGCAAAGCACCCGCCACTGACAATCGGGTCGACGCCGGCGGCCGGGCCGTCCTGCCGGGCTTCGTGGACTCCCACTCCCACCTGCTCTTCGCGGGCGACCGCACCGAGGAGTTCAACGCCCGCATGTCCGGCCGCCCCTACAGCGCGGGCGGCATCCGCACCACCGTCGCCGCCACCCGCGCCGCGACCGACGCGGAACTGGAAGCCGGCCTCACCCGTTACCTCACCGAGGCCCTCCGCCAGGGCACCACGACCTTCGAGACCAAGTCCGGGTACGGCCTGACCACCGCCGACGAGTCCCGTGCCCTGCGCGTCGCCGCCCGCCACACCGACGAGGTCACCTTCCTCGGCGCCCACATCGTCGCCCCCGAACACGCCGACGACCCCGCCGCCTACGTCGACCTCGTCACCGGCGAGATGCTGGACGCCTGTGCCCCGTACGCCCGTTGGATCGACGTCTTCTGCGAGCGGGGCGCCTTCGACGGGGACCAGGCCCGCGCGATCCTCACCGCGGGCAAGGCCAAGGGCCTGCACCCCCGCATCCACGCCAACCAGCTCTCCCACGGCCCCGGCGTGCAGCTCGCCGTCGAACTCGACGCGGCCAGCGCCGACCACTGCACCCACCTCACCGACGCCGACGTGGACGCCCTCGCCAACAGCCGCACGGTCGCCACGCTGCTGCCCGGCGCCGAGTTCTCCACCCGCGCCGACTGGCCCGACGCCCGGCGGCTGCTCGACGCCGGTGCCACGGTCGCCCTCTCCACCGACTGCAACCCCGGCTCGTCCTTCACGTCCTCCGTGCCGTTCTGCGTCGCCCTCGCCGTACGGGACATGGGGATGACCCCGGACGAGGCGGTGTGGTCGGCGACGGCGGGCGGTGCGGCGGCCCTGCGCCGGGACGACGTCGGGCGCCTCGCGCCGGGGGCGTACGCCGACCTGGTCCTGCTGGACGCCCCGAGCCACGTCCACCTGGCGTACCGGCCCGGCGTACCGCTGGTCGCGGGGGTGTGGCGGCGGGGCGTGCGCGCGGTGTGAGGACAGGCCGAAGGGGCGGCCGCAGCCGCCCCTTCGCGTCACCTTCACTCCTCGACCGTCAGCCCCTTGCGCAGTTTCACCAGCGTCCTCGACAGCAGGCGGGAGACGTGCATCTGGGAGATGCCCAGTTCCTCGCCGATCTCCGACTGGGTCATGCCCGCGACGAAGCGGAGGGAGAGGATCTTCCGGTCGCGCGGCGGCAGTCCGGCGATCATGGGCTTCAACGACTCGACGTACTCGATGCCTTCGAGCCCGTGGTCCTCGTAACCGATCCGGTCCGCGAGCGCGCCCTCGGCGTCGTCCTCCTCCGGCTGGGCGTCCAGCGAGGCGGCGGTGTACGCGTTCGACGCGGCCATGCCCTCGACGACCTCGTCGTTGGTGATGCCGAGGCGCTCGGCCAGCTCGGCCACCGTCGGCGCGCGGTCGAGCTGCTGGGCCAGTTCGTCGCCGGCCTTGGCGAGGTCCAGGCGCAGTTCCTGGAGGCGGCGCGGGACGCGCACGGACCACGAGGTGTCGCGGAAGAACCGCTTGATCTCGCCGATGATGGTCGGCATGGCGAACGTGGGGAACTCCACGCCCCGCGACAGTTCGAAGCGGTCGATCGCCTTGATCAGGCCGATCGTGCCGACCTGGATGATGTCCTCCATCGGCTCGCTGCGCGAGCGGAAGCGGGAGGCGGCGAACTTGACCAGCGCGAGGTTCAGCTCGACGAGCGTGTTGCGTACGTACGCGTACTCGTGCGTGCCTTCCTCCAGCGACTCCAGGCGCTCGAAAAGGGTCTTGGACAGGGCCCGGGCGTCCGCCGGGGCGACCTCGTCGTACGCGGGGATGTCCGGAAGCCCGGCGAGGGCGCCGTCGTGCTCGACGGCTCGCTCGAAGTGGTCGATGGGATCCAGATGTTCCGGAGGGGGTGTCGACGTCGCTGTCCGGGTACGCGATCCGTCGAGCCGGGGTGACATGATGTCCTCCATCGTTCTCGGCATGCGGCTGCCGAAGCCAAATACGTGCACTGCGGTGTGCGGCGCCTCCAAAGCCGGCCGTGTCGGTTGCGTGTTCCTACTAGCCCTACCGGCTTCACCGAGCCCACCGCAAGTGCTTTTTGTTCTGGTATGTCCGTTTGTGTGCGGATGTTCGGGTGTTGAAGGACGTACAGAAGGCGTAGTGTTCGAGGGCGTCAGTAAGCAGCCTCGACGTCGGGAGAGAGAGACGGCATGGACCGCGGGACGGTCGGCAGCGCACAGTCTGGCCGGCTTCTGGTGGAGGTGCGGCAGGAAGGCCCCAGTGCCGTCGTGACCCCGGCGGGTGAGTTGGATCACCACACCGCCGACCTGTTGCGCGAGCCGCTGGACGACTGCCTGGACAAGGGTTTCAGCCGGCTGGTCGTCGACTGCTCGCGTCTGGAGTTCTGCGACTCCACGGGACTCAACGTCCTGCTCGGCGCGCGGCTGAAGGCGGAGGCCGCGGGGGGTGGCGTCCACCTGGTCGGCATGCGGCCCGTGGTGGCGAGAGTCTTCGAGATCACCGGTGCGGACGCCGTCTTCACCGTTCATGACACCCTTGAGACGGCCTTGGCGGACGAGAGCGGCTGAGCCGCCCCCACGGGCCCGGCGGGACGTCTCGCGCGTCCCCTGTGGCCGGTGGTTCCGGCCCGTCCTGTGTTTCCTGCCCAATACAGGGGTGTTCTGTCGGTCCGGTCGGGCAGGAGACATCCTGAACAGGTCGGCCGACCGACCGGCTGTGTACGACGTTGAATCATGAATTGGTGAATCGGTGAGGTGAAGCGCTGATGAGCACCACCCGGCCCTACTCGCCGGGCGACCGCGGTCCGGAGCCCAGCGGCGCTTCCGGCGCCTCCGGGGCGCCCGAGGGGGGTATGCCCGTGACCGGGGCGTCCGAAGGGCACGTGGGCGCGCAGACCGCTGCCGCCGCCGGTGGCCAGTCCCGCAGGCTGAGCTTCGACGGCGCGAGCGGTGTCGTGCCGCTCGCCCGTGACTTCACCCGCCAGGCGCTGTACGCCTGGGGCTGGCTGCCGGCCGACTCGGCCGACCAGCGGGCCGCCGCCGAGGACGTCCTGCTGGTCGTCTCCGAACTGGTCACCAACGCCTGCCTGCACGCCGAGGGCCCGGACGAGCTGTCGATCAGCCGCGACCGCAAGGTGATCCGGCTGGAGGTCTCCGACCGGGGCACGGGCCAGCCGGCCCCCCGCACCCCGCACCGCGCCGGGCGCCCCGGCGGCCACGGCATGTTCATCGTGCAGCGGCTCTGCCTCGACTGGGGGGTCGTACGGTCCCCGGGCGTCGCGGGCAAGACCGTGTGGGCGGAGCTGGCCGCACCGGCGTAGGCGGAGGCCCTGCGGACGGAGACCTGCGCGGGGGCTCGGCGGCTTTCCGCGCGGGCCCGCCACCCGACCCTCCCCATCACTCGCCGACACCCGTGACCCCCGAAGGCCCCGGCAGCCCCACGAAACCCCGAAGGGCCACCGCGTCCCAAGGACACGGTGACCCTCCGACGGAAAGCCGGGCCGGCAGGTCTCAGTGGACGTCGCCCATCAGCGTCCGGACGCGCTTGCGGTACATCCACACCGCCACGCCGGCGACCACGGCGAGGGTGGCCTCCGCGGCGACGATGCCGGTCTTGTTCAGGTCCACGCCGGCGATGGAGAGCAGGCCCGTGGTCGCGTCACCGGCGGTGACCGCGAGGAACCAGACGCCCATCATCTGCGAGGCGTACTTCACCGGCGCCATCTTCGTCGTCACCGACAGGCCGACCGGGGAGAGCAGCAGCTCACCGCAGGTCTGGACGAAGTAGATCGCCACCAGCCACAGCGCCGCGGCCTTGTGGCCGCCGTCCGCGATCGCCAGCGGGGCGAGGAAGAGGAAGAAGGACGCGCCGATCAGCACCAGGCCGAACGAGAACTTCACGACCGTGCTCGGCTCCTTGCCGCGCCGGGCCAGCGCCAGCCACAGCGTCGCGAAGACCGGGGCCAGCGCCATGATGATGACCGGGTTGACCGACTGGTACCAGGAGACCGGGAACGACCAGCCCAGGACGCTGTTCTCGGCGGAGGACTCGGCGAAGATCGACAGGGTCGAGCCGCCCTGGTCGTAGATCATCCAGAAGACGGCCGCGGCGACGAAGAACCAGATGTACGCGGACATCTTCGACTGCTCGGCGCGGTCCAGGGACTTGTCGCGCTTGATGCGGGTCAGCACCAGGATCGGGATGATCACGCCGAGCAGGGTCAGCGGGACCAGGATCCAGTTCAGCGTGTAGTGGCCGGAGAAGCCGACGATCGCGTAGAAGACGACCGCGATCACGGCCCAGAACGCCGACTTGCGCAGCGTCGAGGTCTTCTCGGCGGCCGTCAGCGGCTTGGGGACGACGCTGGAGTGCGGGTCGAGGTTGCGGCTGCCGATCAGGAACTGGGCGACACCGATCGCCATGCCGACCGCGGCCAGCGCGAAGCCCAAGTGCCAGTTGACGTTCTCCCCGATGGTGCCGATGACCAGCGGCGCGACGAAGGCGCCGAGGTTGATGCCCATGTAGAAGACGGTGAAGCCACCGTCCCGGCGCGGGTCGTCGGGGCCCTTGTACAGGTGGCCGACCATCGTGGAGATGTTGGCCTTCAGCAGGCCCGAGCCGATGGCGACCAGGCCGAGACCGGCGAAGAACGTGCCGGAGGAGGGCAGGGCCAGGGTGAGGTGGCCGAGCATGATGACGCCGCCGGCGATGGCGACGGTCTTGCGCGGACCCCACACGCGGTCGCCGAACCAGCCGCCCGGCATCGTGAGCAGGTACACCAGCGAGAGGTACACCGAGTAGATCGCGGTGGCGGTGCCGGCGTTCATGCCCAGCCCGCCCGGGGCCACGAGGTACAGCGGGAGCAGAGCCCTCATGCCGTAGTAGGAGAAACGCTCCCACATCTCGGTCATGAAGAGGGTGGCCAGACCCCGGGGGTGGCCGAAGAAGGACTTCTCGGATCCGGGGGTGCCCGGGGTGACCGAGTCCTTCGTCAGGCTGGACGCCATGGTCGATCCTTGCTGGTCGGGACGCGCTCACGGAGGCGATGCGCGCCCGGTGGGGGGCAGGCCGGCACCGGCGGGTCGGACCGTCCACCCCACGCCTACGGGGAGCCCGCCCCGGGTCACGGGGCGGCGGACGGTGACCACCGGGATCCACGCCTCGGCGCGCGGCTCTGCGCTGCGAGGCCCGGCCACAGGTCATTCCTTTCGAGGCCGGCGGACGGCCGGCCCGCACACACGAAGAAGACCTTCGGCGTCACGAGCTCAAGAGCTTGGGAGAGCCGGAGCCGCCAAAGGTCCCTGTGGTGCTACAGGCGTTTGTCCACCATAAGGCAAGGTACTGCCCGGTATGGAAGGACTTGAGATGCGTATCACAGGGAGTGATGGAACCGGAATACTACATTCCGAAGTCTTCCGGGAGATCGCGTCCCGCCGCGCGATCCGGGCACGTGTCCGGCATGTCCGGAGGTAAGGACGGCCCGCACCGATCTCACCTCGGACGTTGCTCCGGGCGGACTACCATCGGGTCATGACCCGTGTACTGCTCGCCGAGGACGACGCGTCCATCTCGGAGCCGCTGGCCCGCGCACTGCGCCGGGAAGGGTACGAGGTCGAGGTGCGTGAGGACGGACCCACGGCACTCGACGCCGGGATGCAGGGCGGTGTGGACCTGGTCGTGCTGGACCTGGGCCTGCCCGGCATGGACGGCCTGGAGGTCGCCCGCCGGCTGCGTTCCGAGGGCCACTCGGTGCCGATCCTCATCCTGACCGCGCGCGCCGACGAGGTGGACACCGTCGTCGGCCTGGACGCGGGCGCCGACGACTACGTCACCAAGCCCTTCCGCCTCGCCGAGCTGCTCGCCCGGGTCCGGGCCCTGCTGCGGCGCGGTGCCACCGAGCCCCAGCAGCCGCCGGCCACGCACGGCGTGCGCATCGACGTCGAGTCGCACCGCGCCTGGATGGGCGACGAGGAGCTCCAGCTCACCGCCAAGGAGTTCGACCTGCTGCGGGTGCTGGTGCGCGACGCCGGCCGGGTGGTCACCCGCGACCAGCTGATGCGCGAGGTCTGGGACACCACCTGGTGGTCGTCGACCAAGACCCTCGACATGCACATCTCCTGGCTGCGCAAGAAGCTGGGCGACGACGCGGCCAACCCGCGCTACATCGCCACCGTGCGGGGCGTGGGCTTCCGCTTCGAGAAGAACTGAGCCCGCACGGGCGTACACGGTCACGTAGTCACGTTGTCACGTAGGGAAACATGCGCCGTCGACTGATCCAGTCCACGCTCGCCGTGGTGCTCGTCGTGATCGCCGTCTTCGGCGTCTCCCTGGTCATCGTCGAGACGCAGACGATCAGCAGCACGGCCCAGGAACGGGTGGACCTGGAGGCGGCCCGGCTGGCCAGCATCGTGGACAGCCGGCTGCTGGGCACCGGCAGCGTCGACGCCGAGGTCCTGCGCGGCCAGGTCGAGGGCAACCGGTACGCCGCGATCCGCATCCCCGGCGAGCCGCTCATCGAGATCGGCAGCGAGCCGACCGGCGAGGTCATCCGGGGCGAGGCCACCGGCGAGGAGGGCGAGACGGTCATCGTCCAGGAGCCGCGCTCCTCGGTGACCCGCGAGGTCGGCCGGACCCTGCTGATCATCGGGCTGGTGGCGCTGCTCGCGGTGATCGCCGCCGTCCTGCTCGCGGTCCGCCAGGCCAACCGCCTCGCCTCCCCGCTCACCGACCTCGCCGAGACCGCCGAACGCCTCGGCTCCGGCGACCCGCGCCCCCGCCACAAGCGGTACGGCGTCCCCGAGCTGGACCGGGTCGCCGACGTGCTGGACTCCTCCGCCGAGCGCATCGCCCGGATGCTCACCGCCGAGCGCCGCCTGGCCGCCGACGCCTCCCATCAGCTGCGTACGCCGCTGACCGCGCTGTCGATGCGCCTGGAGGAGATCACCCTCACCGACGAACCGGAGACGGTGAAGGAGGAGGCGACCATCGCGCTGGCCCAGGTGGAGCGGCTCACGGACGTCGTCGAGCGGCTGCTGACCAACTCCCGCGACCCGCGCAGCGGCTCCGCCGTCGTCTTCGAACTGGACGACGTCATCCAGCAGCAGATCGCCGAGTGGCGCCCCGCCTACCGCAGCGCGGGCCGGGCCATCGTCTCCTCCGGCAAGCGGCACCTGACGGCCGTCGGCACGCCGGGCGCGGTCGCCCAGGTGCTGGCGGCGCTGATCGAGAACTCGCTGATGCACGGCGGCGGCACGGTCGCGCTGCGCACCCGGGTCACCGGCAACCAGGCCGTGGTCGAGGTCACCGACGAGGGACCGGGCGTCCCCGCCGACCTGGGCGCGCGGATCTTCGAGCGCACCATCAGCGGACGGAACTCCACGGGCATCGGGCTGGCCGTCGCCCGCGACCTGGCGGAGGCGGACGGCGGGCGCCTGGAGCTGCTCCAGTCCAAGCCGCCGGTGTTCGGGCTGTTCCTGTCCCGCACCCAGCCGTCGAAGGCCGAGGCGTCGGAGGCGGACCGGACGGTCAGGTGAGGACGGGGCTCAGCGGGTGCGCCCCGGAGCGGGCACAGTGGTCGGGCTCTCGTGCTCCAGGAACGATTCCGCGCGGGCGACGGCGTCCCGGGCGGGCAGGGCGCGGAAGACCCAGGACCGGTAGGACCAGAAGCGGAACAGCGTCGCCACCCCGATGCCGACGAACTTGAAGATGTTGCTCTGCAGCGGGCTGTCCCAGCCGAAGCCGTACGTCGCCGTGTAGAGCACGCCGTTCTCGATCACCAGGCCGACCGCGCTGAACAGCAGGAAGAGGGACATCTCCTTGGTCCGGCCGCTCTTGTCCCGGTCGCGGTAGGTGAAATAGCGGAAGCCCACGTAGTTGAAGACGATGGAGACGACCGTCGCCACGATGCTGGCCCGGACCACCTGGAGGTCGGTCGTGTGCCGCACCAGGTTGAAGACGAGCAGGTTGACCAGGACGCCCGCGCCGCCGACCGCGCCGAACTTCAGCACCTCCCGCAGGACGCCTTCGAGCCGCTGCCGCAGCGCGCCGCGGGCGGCCGGGGGCGCGGTGTGCGCCGAGGAACCATGTCCCATGGTCGTGCAGGCCCCCGCTCGGTCGGTTGGCTGGTGGCGTCAACCCGGCCATGCTAACCACCCGACCGCGCTGATTTCCTGTGGACGACCGGGGGGAAGATCCCCGCAGGACGCTTCCTGCCCGGCGGAACGGCCGGGAAGCGCCCTCCCCCCGGCCTGCCGATACGCTAGGGGGGTGACGTTCCCGGTAGTCGGCATGGTCGGCGGGGGCCAGCTCGCGCGTATGACGCACGAAGCGGGCATCCCGTTGGGCATCAGGTTCAAGCTTCTCAGTGACACTCCCCAGGACTCAGCGGCCCAGGTGGTGAGCGATGTCGTCGTCGGCGACTACCGCGACCTGGACACGCTCCGTGAGTTCGCGCGCGGCTGTGACGTGATCACCTTCGATCACGAGCACGTGCCCACCGAGCACCTCCGGGCCCTGGAGGCGGACGGCATCCCCGTGCGCCCCGGCCCGGACGCGCTGGTGCACGCCCAGGACAAGGGCGTGATGCGGGCGAAGCTCACGGCGATCGGTGTGCCGTGCCCGCGGCACCGGATCGTGCGGGACCCGGCCGACGTGGCCGCGTTCGCGGCGGAGAGCGGGGGAGGATTTCCGGTCGTACTGAAGACCGTGCGCGGCGGGTACGACGGCAAGGGCGTGTGGGTCGTGGACTCCGAGGCGGAGGCCGCCGAGCCGTTCCGCGCGGGCGTGCCCGTCCTCGCCGAGGAGAAGGTCGACTTCGTCCGCGAGCTGGCCGCCAACGTCGTACGGTCCCCGCACGGCCAGGCCGTCGCCTACCCGGTCGTCGAGTCCCGGCAGGTGAACGGCGTCTGCGACACCGTCATCGCCCCCGCGCCCGGCCTCGACGAGGACCTGGCGCTCCGGGCCGAGGAGATGGCCCTGTCCATCGCCAAGGAACTCGGCGTCGTCGGCCACCTCGCCGTCGAGCTGTTCCAGACCCGCGACGGCCGCATCCTGGTCAACGAGCTGGCGATGCGACCGCACAACTCCGGCCACTGGTCGATGGACGGCGCGATCACCTCGCAGTTCGCCAACCACGTCCGCGCCGTCCTCGACCTCCCCCTCGGCGACCCGCGCCCGCGCGTGCCCTGGACGGTCATGGTCAACGTCCTCGGCGGCGACTACCCGGACATGTACTCGGCGTACCTGCACTGCATGGCCCGCGACCCCCAGCTGAAGATCCACATGTACGGCAAGGACGTCAAGCCCGGCCGCAAGGTGGGCCACGTCAACACCTACGGCGACGACCTGGACGACGTCCTGGAGCGCGCCCGGCACGCTGCCGGTTACCTGAGAGGGACGATCACCGAATGAGCCCCGCCGCCCGTCCCGTCGTCGGCATCGTCATGGGGTCGGACTCCGACTGGCCCGTCATGGAGGCCGCCGCCAAGGCGCTCGACGAGTTCGAGATCGCCTACGAGGTCGACGTCGTCTCCGCGCACCGCATGCCCCGCGAGATGATCGCGTACGGCGAGGAGGCGGCCGGACGCGGACTGAAGGCCATCATCGCCGGGGCCGGCGGCGCCGCCCACCTGCCCGGCATGCTCGCCTCGGTCACCCCGCTGCCGGTCATCGGCGTACCCGTCCCGCTGAAGTACCTCGACGGCATGGACTCGCTGCTGTCGATCGTGCAGATGCCCGCGGGCGTGCCCGTCGCCACCGTCTCCGTCGGCGGTGCCCGCAACGCCGGACTGCTGGCCGCCCGCATCCTCGCCGCGCACGACGAGGAGCTGCTGGGCCGGATGCGCGAGTTCCAGCAGGAGCTGAACGACCAGGCCACCGAGAAGGGCAAGCGGCTGCGCACCAAGGTCGAGGGGTCGGCCTCCTTCGGTTTCGGGAAGTGACCGCCCATGACCCCACTGCACGAGGCACGCGAGCTGCTCCGCGAGTTCCCCGTCGTCGACGGCCACAACGACCTGCCCTGGGCGCTGCGCGAACAGGTCCGCTACGACCTCGACGCCCGCGACATCGCCACCGACCAGTCCGCCCACCTGCACACCGACCTGGCCCGGCTGCGGGCCGGCGGGGTCGGCGCGCAGTACTGGTCGGTGTACGTCCGCTCCGACCTGCCCGGCGCGCTCACCGCGACGCTGGAGCAGATCGACTGCGTACGGCGGCTCATCGACCGCCACCCGGGTCAGCTGCGGGCCGCGCTGACCGCCGCCGACATGGAGGCCGCGCGGGCCGAGGGCCGGATCGCGTCGCTGATGGGCGCGGAGGGCGGGCACTCGATCGACAACTCCCTCGCCGCGCTGCGCGGCCTGTACGCGCTCGGCGTGCGCTACATGACCCTCACCCACAACGACAACGTGGCGTGGGCGGACTCCGCGACCGACGAGCCCGGCGTCGGCGGGCTGTCGGCCTTCGGCCGAGAGGTCGTGCGCGAGATGAACCGCGAGGGCATGCTGGTCGACCTCTCGCACGTCGCCGCGACGACCATGCGGGACGCGCTGGACACCTCCACGGCGCCGGTCATCTTCTCCCACTCCTCCGCGCGGGCCGTCTGCGACCACCCCCGCAACATCCCCGACGACGTGCTGGAACGCCTCCCCGCCAACGGCGGCGTGGCGATGGTGACGTTCGTGCCGAAGTTCGTGCTCCAGGCGGCCGTGGACTGGACGGCCGAGGCCGACGAGAACATGCGCGCGCACGGCTTCCACCACCTGGACACCAGCCCGGACGCGATGAAGGTCCACCGCGCCTTCGAGGAGAGCCGGCCGCGTCCGGTCGCCACCGTCGCCACGGTCGCCGACCACCTCGACCACATGCGCGAGGTCGCCGGCGTCGACCACCTCGGCATCGGCGGCGACTACGACGGCACGCCGTTCACCCCGGCCGGCCTCGACGACGTCTCCGGCTACCCCAACCTGATCGCCGAGCTGCTCGACCGAGGCTGGTCCAAGGCCGACCTGGCCAAGCTGACCTGGAAGAACGCGGTACGGGTGCTGGGTGACGCGGAGGACGTGGCCCGTTCCCTCAAGGGCACCCGGGGACCGTCGAACGCCACGCTGGACGCGCTCGACGGCTGACCCCGGGCCGTGTGCGGGGGTACGCCGGGCGGCGTACCCCTGACGGCCCACCCACCAGGAAGCCCGTCACGCTCCGTGCGACGGTGTCGGTACTGCACGACGACCGTACGGAGCCCGCCATGGCAGACCTCCAGGACGACCTGCACCCGAGCACCGAGGCCGGCGAGCTGGACGACCTGCCCACGCCCTCCCCCACCCGCGTCCCCGCACCGGAGCCCTGCCCACCCGCCCCGGACCCGGACGCCGCGCCGCTGGAGCGGGCGCACGCCGTACTCGCCGCACACCCCGTCGCCGACGGGTACAGCGGACTGCCCTGGGCGCTCAAGCACCTGCCCTGGTACGACCTGGAACTCGGCGAGACCGCCGTCGGCACCGACGTGCCCCGGCTGCGCGAGGGGCACGTCGGAGTGCTGTTCGCGTCCCTGCACCTGCCCGAGGCGCTCGCCGGCGACCGGGCCGTCGGTGCCACGCTGGAACAGCTTGACCTGGTCAAGACGGTCGTCCGGGACCACCCCGAGGGGCTGCGCCTGGCCTACGACGCGGGCGAGGCCATCGACGCCCGCAACTGCGGCCGGGTCGCCGTGCTGCCCGGACCGGCCGGCGCCGCCGCCGTCGGCGACTCCCTCGGCATCCTGCGCTCGCTGCACCTGCTCGGCCTGCGCGTGCTCACGCTGACCGGGGCCAGCTGGGCGAGCGAGGCCGGACTGACCCGGTTCGGCGAGGAGGTCGTCCGCGAGATGAACCGGCTCGGGGTGATCGTCGACCTCTCCGGGGCCTCCGCGCCGACGGTCCGCCGCACCTTCGCCGTCTCCAAGGCGCCCGCGCTGTGCACCCGCTCCGCCGCCCGCGCCCTGCGCCCGCACCCCGCCAACCTCCCCGACGACCTGCTGGCCGAGCTGGGCGCGGCCGGGGGCCTGTGCATGGTGCCGCTGACCGCCGAGCAGACGGGCCCGACCGTCCGCGACGTCGCCGACCACCTCGACCACGTCCGTGACGTCGCCGGCCCGCGGGGCGTCGGCCTGTCCGGTACGTACGACACCGGCACCGCCCATCCGCAGGAGCTGGGCGACCCCTCCTGCTACCCCCGGATCGTCGCCGAGCTGCTGCGGCGCGGCTGGGACGAGGCCGACGTGGCGCTGCTGACCTGGGGCAACGTCCAGCGGGTGCTGCGCGACGCGGCGTTCACCGCGCGGACGTTCCAGGTGCGCCGCCAGCCGTCCACGGCGACGATCACCGACCTGGACGGCTGACGGGTCAACGGCAGAGGGACAACCGCCGGCGGTCAACGGCCGACGGCTGACGGTCAACGGCGGCGGTCAACGGCTGACGGCTGACGGTCAACGGCTGACGGCCGACGGCTGACGGTCAACGGCCGACCGCGGCCGGCCTACGGGTGCTCGATCCGGCACAGGCAGAAGGGGTGCCCCGCCGGGTCGGCGTACACCACGAAGTCCTTCTTCTCCCGGTCCTCCGCGTCGAGCACCCGGGCCCCCAGCGCCAGCACCTTCTCGTGCGCGGCGTCCATCTCCTCCCACGTCGACCCGCCGTCGAAGTCGAGGTGGAACTGCTGGGCGTTGCGGTCGGCGCGCGGCCACTCCGGCGGGGTCAGGCCCGGCGCCCGCTGGAAGGCGATGCGGGGCCCGCCGGGTACCCGGAGCACCACCCAGTCGGGGTCTTCCTCCTCGGGCGTGCCGCCCACGATCTGCGCGTAGAAGCGGGCCAGCGCCCGCGGGTCGGGACAGTCGACGACGACGGAACGGAAACGTGCCACGGATGCCATGCGGGCAACCTCCTCGGTCAGGCGGCGCAGAGACAGAACGGGTGCCCGGCCGGGTCCGCGTAGACCCGGAAGGACCGGGCGCGGTCCTCCGCGTCCAGCGGCTTCGCGCCCAGCGCCAGCACGGCCCGCTCGGCCGCGTCGAGGTCGGGCACGTCCAGGTCCAGGTGGAACTGCTGCGAGTGGTCGGCCGCGGGCCACCGCGGCGGTACGAACCCGGGGGCGGCCTGGAAGGCCAGCGCCTGCCCGTCCGGCAGCTTCAGGTCGACCCAGTCGCCCTGGTCCTCCACGGTCCCGCCGAGCACCTCGGCGTAGAAACCGGCCAGGGCGTGGGGGTCGGGACAGTCCAGGACGACGACGCCCAGTTCGGCGACAGCCATGACTTCCTCCTTGGAGTCCGGTGAAGTCCGGTCCGGTGGTTACCGGTAAAGGGAGAGTAGCCAGTAACGGGTTACTCCATGCATCCTCAACGGCGGTAACGTCGCAGGCATGAGTGAGAGAGCGCCCGCGCCGGGGGGCCTCGCGCTGGTCGAGTCCCTGGTCAACACCCTGGACGTGGAGACGGGCGCCGACTCGCTCGGCACGCCCGAGGGCCGGGCGCGGTTCGGCCTCACGGAGGACGAGGTGCCGGCGGCCGTCGAACTGCGCGAGTCGCTGCGGGCCGTCCTGCTCGCCCACGCCGGCCATCCGCCGCACCGCACGGTGACACCGCTGGCCGAGCTGCTGGCCGAGGGCCCCCTGCTGGTGACGGTCGACGCCGCAGACGGCTCCGCCGCGCTCGCCCCGGCCCGGCCGGGGTCCCTGACCGCCCGGATCGCCGCCGCCGTCGCGGAGGCGCTGATCGCGGGGACCTGGACGCGGCTGAAGGCGTGCGAGGCGGCCGACTGTCTCTGGGCGTACTACGACCGCAGTCCCGCCGGACGCGGACGCTGGTGCTCGATGCGAGTGTGCGGGGCGCGCGCCAAGATGCGGAGGTACCGCGCGAAGGGCGCGTGAGCGCGGCGCGAAGGGTGGTGCGAGGGGCGCGTGTCGCGACTGCCGAGTGGCTGCCGCGCGGAGCGCCTACGCCGTCGGCCGGCCCATCGCCCGGTACGTCCACCCGGCCCGCCGCCACGCTTCCGGGTCCAGCGCGTTGCGCCCGTCCAGGATCACCCGGGCCCCCGCGACCTCGCCCAGCGCCTCCGCGTCCAGCTCGCGGAACTCCCGCCACTCCGTCAGGTGCAGCACGACGTCCGCGCCGCGCACCGCCTCCGTCACCGACTCGGCGTACCCGAGGGTCGGGAACAGCCGCCGGGCGTTGGCCATGCCCTTGGGGTCGTACACCGTGACCTGGCCGCCCTGGAGGTGGATCTGCCCGGCGACGTTGAGCGCGGGGGAGTCCCGTACGTCGTCGGAGTCGGGCTTGAAGGTGGCGCCGAGGACCGCGACCCGCTTGCCGAGGAACGGGCCGCCGCCCAGCGCCTCCCGGGTCAGCTCGACCATCCGGCCGCGCTGGCGCATGTTGATGGAGTCGATCTCGCGCAGGAAGGTCAGCGCCTGGTCGGCGCCCAGCTCACCGGCGCGGGCCATGAACGCCCGGATGTCCTTGGGCAGGCACCCGCCGCCGAAGCCGATCCCGGCCCGCAGGAACTTCTTGCCGATCCGGTCGTCGTACCCGATCGCCTCGGCCAGCTTGGCGACGTCCCCGTCGGCGGCCTCGCACACCTCGGCCATCGCGTTGATGAAGGAGATCTTGGTGGCGAGGAAGGAGTTGGCGGAGGTCTTCACCAGCTCGGCGGTCGGGAAGTCGGTGACGACGAACGGAGACCCTTCACCGACCGGCGTCGCGTACACCTCCCGCAGCAGCTTCTCCGCCCGCTCGCTGCGCACGCCGACCACGATCCGGTCCGGGTGCAGCGTGTCCTGGACGGCGAAGCCCTCGCGCAGGAACTCCGGGTTCCAGGCCAGCTCGGCGTCGCCGCCCGCCGGGGCGTGCTCGACGAGGTAGGCGGCCAGCCGGTCGGCCGACCCGACCGGCACCGTCGACTTGCCGACGACCAGGGCGGAGCCGCGCAGGTGCGGGGCGAGCGAGGCCAGCGCCGACTCGACGTAGCTCATGTCGCAGGCGTACTCGCCGTGCTTCTGCGGCGTGTTCACGCACAGGAAGTGCACGTCGCCGAAGGCCGCGACCTCCTCGAAGTCGGTGGTGAAGCGCAGCCGCCCGCTGGACCCCTCGATCCCGGCGACATGCCTGCGCAGCAGCTCCTCGAGTCCCGGCTCGTACATCGGGACCTCGCCGCGCCGCAGCATCTCGATCTTCTCCGGCACCACGTCCAGACCGAGCACCTCGAACCCCAGCTCCGCCATGGCCGCCGCGTGGGTCGCGCCGAGATAGCCGGTGCCGATCACGGTGATCTTGAGGGCCATGGATGCTCCAGAGACGTACGGCGGGTGCGGGAGTGAGCATAACCGGGGGCATGGCGCGGCCCCTGGACGGGCAGCCTGCGGCTGTCGTCAAGCTCACCTACCCATGGCCGCCGACGCGGTTCTAAAATCTGGGTTACTTAACAGTAGTTAGCGTCGTCATCACTTCGTCCTGGAGCGTGAGAGACCTTGGCCGGATCGGCTGACTTCGACCTGTACCGCCCGTCCGAGGAGCACGGCATGCTCCGCGACGCCGTCCGCGCGCTGGCCGAGGCGAAGATCGCGCCGCACGCCGCCGCGGTGGACGAGGAGGCCCGCTTCCCGCGCGAGGCGCTGGCCGCCCTGACCGCGAACGACCTGCACGCGGTGCATGTCCCCGAGTCCTACGGCGGCGCGGGCGCCGACGCCCTCGCCACGGTGATCGTCATCGAGGAGGTGGCCCGCGTCTGCGCCAGCTCGTCCCTCATCCCGGCGGTGAACAAGCTCGGCTCCCTCCCGGTGATCCTCTCCGGCTCGGAGGAGCTGAAGAAGAAGTACCTGGCGCCGCTCGCCAAGGGCGACGCGATGTTCTCGTACTGCCTCTCCGAGCCGGACGCGGGCTCGGACGCGGCCGGCATGAAGACGAAGGCGGTCCGCGACGGGGACTTCTACGTCCTCGACGGCGTGAAGCGCTGGATCACCAACGCCGGCGAGTCCGAGTACTACACGGTCATGGCGGTCACCGACCCGGCCAAGCGGTCCAAGGGCATCTCCGCCTTCGTCGTGGAGAAGTCGGACGAGGGCGTCTCCTTCGGCGCCCCGGAGAAGAAGCTCGGCATCAAGGGCTCGCCCACCCGCGAGGTCTACCTCGACAACGTCCGCATCCCCGCCGACCGCATGATCGGAGAGGAGGGCACCGGCTTCGCCACGGCGATGAAGACCCTGGACCACACCCGCATCACCATCGCCGCCCAGGCCCTCGGCATCGCCCAGGGCGCCCTGGACTACGCCAAGGGCTACGTGCGGGAGCGCAAGCAGTTCGGCAGGCCGATCGCCGACTTCCAGGGCATCCAGTTCATGCTCGCCGACATGGCCATGAAGATCGAGGCCGCCCGCCAGCTCACGTACGCCGCAGCGGCCAAGTCCGAGCGCGGCGACGCCGACCTCACCTTCCAGGGCGCGGCGGCCAAGTGCTTCGCCTCGGACGTGGCGATGGAGGTCACCACGGACGCGGTGCAGTTGCTGGGCGGGTACGGCTACACCCGCGACTACCCGGTGGAGCGCATGATGCGCGACGCCAAGATCACGCAGATCTACGAGGGCACCAACCAGGTCCAGCGGATCGTGATGGCCCGGAACCTCCCGTAGGAACCCCCCCGCGGCGAGCGCCCGGGGGGCGGCCGGCGACCGTGCGGCCCCGGTCAGTCGAAGGCCGCGGCCACGGCGTCGCCCAACTGGCCGAGGACGTCCCGGGAGAGCTTCACCGGCCCGGTGAACGACAGGAAGCCGTGGACGGCGCCCGCGACCGGGAGGTGGCGGACCGCCACGCCCGCCTCCGCCAGGGCGCGGGCGTAGCGGTCGCCCTGGTCGCGCAGCGGGTCGTGTCCGGCGGTGACGACGACGGCGGGCGGGAGTCCGGTCAGGTCGTCCGCGCGCAGCGGTGAGACGCGGGGGTCGGCGCCCTGGTCGGGGGTGCTGAGGTAGGCGCCCCAGAACCACTCCAGGTAGGAGCGGGACAGGACCGGTCCGGCCATGTGCTCGTACATCGACGGGCTGTCGTCGAACCGGTCGACCGCCGGGTAGGCGAGCACCTGGAGCGCGATGCGCGGCCCGCCCCGGCGCCGGGCCTCCTGGGCGAGGACCGCGGCCAGGTTGCCGCCCGCGCTCTCGCCGAACACGGCGATCCGCCCGCCGTCGCCCCCGAACTCCGCGGCGCGGTCCGCGACCCAGGTCAGCGCGGCGTAGGCGTCCTCGATCGCGGCCGGGAAGCGGTGTTCGGGGGCCAGCCGGTAGTCGACGGAGACCACGATCGTGCCGGAGCGGGCGGCCATGGCGCGGGCCATGTGGTCCTGGGTGTCGAGGTCGCCGAAGACCCAGCCGCCGCCGTGGAGGAAGACGGTCACGGGCAGCGGACCGGACCGCGGCCCGGGGCCGGCGGGCCGGTAGAGGCGTACGGGGATGTCCCGGCCGTCGGCGGGGACGGCGGTGTCCGTCACGTCCGCGACCGGCACGGGATCGCCGGCCAGGGCGGCGAAGGCGGCCCCGGCGGCACGGTTCTCCGCGACCGTCAGGGTCTCCGGGGCCGGTCCGGCGTGCTCGGCGGTCTGCCGGAGCAGGGTCTTGATCTGGGGGTCGAGCGACATGGCGCACCTCACTGGAGCCGCGGGAGAACCGCACGGGCTGGAATGACTTCTCCAACCTCTCGGTCGAGTGATTGGAATGTCAATTCCAACTTCGGTAGGGTGCATCCATGAACACGCCAGTGCGGGCGGACCGCCCGGAGCAGCCCCGGCTCACCGAGGCCGGCCGCAGGACCCGGGACCGCATCGTCGAGACGGCCGCGGAACTGATGCACCAGCGGGGTGTGGGCGGCACGAGCATCCCGGACATCCAGTCCGCCGCCGGGGTCAGCGCGTCGCAGATCTACCACTACTTCGGCGACAAGCAGGGCCTGGTCCTCGCCGTCATCGACCACCAGACCGACGCCAGGCTCGCCCAGCAGCGCCCCCTGCTCGATCATCTGGACAGCATCGAGGCGCTGCGGGAGTGGTGCGACCGGGCCGGGGACCGGCAGGACGCCGCCGGGTGCGAGGGCGGCTGCGAGATCGGCTCGCTCGCCAGTGAACTGGCCGACACCGCTCCGGCGGCGCGCACCGGACTGGCCGCCGCCTTCGACCGGTGGGAGAGCCCCATCAGATCGGGGCTGGAGCGCATGAAGGCGCGGGGCGAACTGAACGAGCACGCGGACCCGGCGGTACTCGCCACCGCCCTGCTGGCCGCGATCCAGGGCGGCATGCTGCTGTCCCAGGTCCGCCGGTCGAGCACCGCCTACCGGCAGGCCGTGACGACGGTGATCGACCACATCGAGAGCTACGTCGTCCGGTAGCCCTCCGCGTACGCAGCCGCGGGTACGCGTAGCCCCGCGTACCCGTAGCCCTCGGTACGCGTAGCCCCCCTGTACGCCGGACTAGTCCGCGAACCCCTCCGCCGCCCTCCGCTCCCGCAGCTCCATGATCGCGCGGCGGCGGGCCAGGCGGTGGGTGCGGCGGATCTGGGCCTCCTGGTGGCGCCGCTTGTCGCGCTCGGTCTCCGGGATCACCGGCGGCACCGCGCGCGGCTTGCCGTCGGCGTCCACCGCGGCGAAGACCAGGTAGGCGGAGCCGACCTGGGTGGGCGGGGCGGACTGGTTCCAGCGCTCGGCCAGGACCCGCACCCCGACCTCCATCGAGGTCCGGCCGGTCCAGTTGACCTGGGCCTTCACATGGACGAGGTCGCCGACGCGGACCGGTTCGAGGAACGCCATCTCGTCCATCGACGCCGTGACGGCGGGGCCGCCCGAGTGGCGCCCGGCGACGGCGCCCGCCGCGTCGTCCACCAGCTTCATGATCACGCCGCCGTGCACCGTGCCCAGCAGATTGGTGTCGTTGTGGGTCATGATGTGGCTCAGGGTGGTGCGGGAGGCCGAGGTCGGCTTGCCCGGGATCTCCGGCGTCGCCGGCCGCTCGGCCGAGGCCTGGGGTGCCTGGTCTGTCATGACCTCCACCCTAAGCCGAGCCGACATGGGTGTGATTTGTGTCAGCTTCGCAACAGCGCGGCCCTGATTTTCCGACGACCCTTGTATGGGGCACAGCAGGGACCTGCACACTGGTCCGCATGAGCGATTGGCCCGAGGGAAGGCCCGGCGACAACGGCGGCCGGTACGGACGCGGCAGCGCGAGCGCGCAGCCCGAGAGCGCCCGCGTGATGCGGCAGGTCCGGCGCGGCCAGTCGCCGCCCGGACAGGGCCCGGCGGCACCGCCGTACGGCGGGGTGCCGCAGCAGCCGACGTACGTCGACGGCGGCGGCGGACCCGGCGGATACGACAGCGGCTACAACACCGGCCAGGTCTACGGCACCCCCGGCGGCCACGGCCCGGCCGGTCCCGGCGGCCCGGGGCGCCCCGCGCCGGACTGGCGCCGCCGGATCAAGTGGACCGCGATCACCGTGGCGACCGTGCTGGTCGTCACCAGCGTCGGCACCTACTTCTGGGCCGACTCCAAGCTCAACCGCGACGTCGACCTCTCCAAGGTCATCGACCGGCCCGACGCCGGCGAGGGCACCAACTACCTGATCGTCGGCTCCGACAGCCGTGAGGGCATGACCGACGAGGAGAAGAAGGAACTGCACACCGGTTCCGCCGAGGGCAAGCGCACGGACTCGATGATGATCCTGCACACCGGCGACAACGGCTCCACGCTGGTGTCGCTGCCCCGTGACTCGGACGTCGAGATCCCCACCTTCAAGGGCTCCGAGTCCGGCAAGACCTACCAGGGCACCGGCCGGCACGTGAAGCTGAACGCCGCGTACGCCGAGGACGGCCCCGAGCTGCTGGTGCGCACCGTCGAGTACAACACCGGGCTGCGCATCGACCACTACGTCGAGATCGGCTTCGGCGGCTTCGCCAACATCGTGGACGCGGTCGGCGGCGTCACCATCGACATCCCGCAGGACATCAAGGACACCAAGTCCGGCGCCGACTTCAAGAAGGGCGAGCAGACCCTGAACGGCGAGGAGGCCCTCGCCTTCGTCCGCACCCGGTACGCGCTGGCCGGCTCCGACCTGGACCGCACCAAGAACCAGCAGAAGTTCCTGTCGGCCCTGGCCAACCAGGTCGCCACCCCGTCCACCGTCCTCAACCCGTTCAAGCTCTACCCGACCATGGGCGCGGGCCTGGACTCCCTCGTCGTCGACAAGGACATGGGCCTGTTCGACCTGGCGGGCATGTTCTGGGCGATGAAGGGCGTCAGCGGCGGCGACGGCACCTCCATGAACATGCCGATCGCGGGGAACGCCTCGAACGGCAACCTCCAGTGGGACACCGCGAAGGTCAAGACGCTGGTCGACGAGTTGAAGAACGACGAGAAGGTCACCGTCTCCGCCGACTGAGACCGGCCGGTGCCGGCCGGGTGCTCCCGGCCGCCCGCCTCAGCGCTCGCCGCACACCACCTCGTCGCCCCGGACCACCGCTCCCGTCCCGGTGTCCCGCGCCGGCTCCGCCGGCCGCACCTCGCGGACCTTCTCGAAGTCGGCGCCCGCGATCACCCTCAGCGTGGCGCCCTGGCCCTCGACCGGCCGCAGCTCCGCTCCGGGCAGGGCCGCGGCCAGCGACTTCGCCGAGTTGTCCCAGCGCGGGTCGTAGACGACGACGGTCCGCCGCACGGTGGGCTCCGCCGCGTTGACCGGGGCGCCCGTGGTGCGGAAACCGGCCTGTGCCAGCGCCTGGTCGACGCGTTTGCCGAGCCCGGTCGTACGGGTGCCGTTGGCGACCTGCACGCTGATCCGCCCGGGGTCGACCGGGACCCGGGGCACCGGGGAACGGGGCGCGGACTCCGGCTCCGGCGCGGCCAGCGGACGGTCCTCGCGCAGCGCCGCGAACAGCCGGCCGGCCGCGTCGTCGTCCCACTTCACGGTCGAGCCGACGCCCTTCACGGCGTACTCGGTCCGCGCGACGGGGACGGTCGTGAACTCGGACGACGACGGCGAGAAGTTCCGCATCGCGCGGCCCAGCGCCAGCAGCTCGTCGGCGCCGAAGCCCTTGTCGGCGCGGACCGAGCCCAGCACCGCCCGGGTCACGTCCCGGAACCGCACCGGGTTCAGCAGGATGCCGGAGGAGGTCGCCCGGTCGATGACGGCCGCCATGAAACGCTGCTGGCGCCGCATCCGGCTCAGGTCGGACGCCCCGTCCAGGTGGCGGGAGCGGACGTACTGGAGGGCCTGTCCGCCCTTCAGGGTGTGCGTGCCGGCCGGCAGGTCCAGGCCGGTGTGGCTGTCCTTCAGCGGCCGCGCGGTGCAGATCCGTACGCCGCCGAGCACGTCGACCGTCTTCATGAAGCTGGTGAAGTCGACCTCCAGATAGTGGTCGATCTTCACGCGGGTCATGGACTCCACCGTGCGCACGGTCAGCTGCGGGCCGCCCTCGGCGTACGCCGCGTTCAGCTTCAGCGGGTGACCCTCGTGCCGCTTGCCGGTGGTGCGGTCGGTGTGCGGCGGGGTCCGGGCGTAGGAGTCGCGCGGCAGGCTGACCACGCTCGCCCGCTTCCGGTCCGCCGAGAGGTGCACGATCATGATCGTGTCGGTGCAGTGGCAGGGCTCGCCGCCCAGCCGGAACCGGCGCCGCTCCTGCTCGGAGATCCGGTCCCGGCCGTCGGTGCCGACCAGCAGGACGTTCATGCCGTGACCGGCCCGCGGGCGGTTCTTCATGTCCTTGAAGGCGTCGACCCGGTCGATGTCGGAGTCCAGCCCGGTCAGCACCGCGTGCCCGATCCCGGCCGAGGCGAGCACCACCACCGACAGCGCGCTCGACATCCGTACGGCCCAGCGCGGCTTCCTCCGCCGTACGGGCGCGCGACGGCCGGTGCGCGCCCCTGGCCGCTCCGGGGGCGCGGCCGGGACCCGGGGGGCGGGGGAGCGGGGCGGCGTGGACAAGGGGACACCTCCGCGAGGACAGTCCCTGGTGTGCCGGGACGGTGTGCCGGACGTGGGATCCTGAGCACCGTAGGCCCATACGATCTGCGGACCGGGGCACCGGACCCCGCGGCGCGCACCCGTGTCCCCCGTTCGCGGTAACGTGAGCCCCGATGAACGCCAAGTCCGATGTGCGGCTCCCCGCCGTTTCCGTGATCATGCCCGTCCTCAACGAGGAACGTCATCTGCGCGGCGCCGTCCAGGCCATCCTCGCCCAGGAGTATCCGGGCGAGATGGAGGTCGTGATCGCCGTCGGTCCGTCCGCGGACCGTACGGAGGAGATCGCCGCCGAACTCGTCCGCGAGGACCCCCGCGTCCACGTGGTCCCGAACCCCACCGGCCGTACGCCCGCCGCGCTGAACGCCGCGATCAAGGCGTCCCGGCACCCGGTCGTGGTCCGCGTCGACGGCCACGGCATGCTGTCGCCGGGCTACATCGCCACGGCGGTACGGCTCCTGGAGGAGACCGGCGCGCAGAACGTCGGCGGCATCATGCACGCCGAGGGCGAGAACGACTGGGAGCACGCCGTCGCCGCCGCCATGACGTCGAAGATCGGCGTCGGCAACGCGGCCTTCCACACCGGCGGCGAGGCCGCCCCGGCCGAGACCGTCTACCTCGGCGTCTTCCGCCGCGAGGCGCTGGAGCGGCAGGGCGGCTACAACGAGGAGTTCATCCGCGCCCAGGACTGGGAGCTGAACTTCCGCATCCGCGAGGCCGGCGGCCTGATCTGGTTCTCGCCCGAGCTGAAGGTCTCCTACCGGCCCCGGCCGAGCGTGAAGGCGCTGGCCAAGCAGTACAAGGACTACGGCCGCTGGCGGCACGTCGTCGCCCGCTACCACTCCGGCTCCATCAACCTGCGCTACCTCGCCCCGCCGACCGCCGTGTGCGCGATAGCCGCCGGGATCGTGGTGGGCGCGGTGCTCACCCCGTGGGGCTTCGTGATCCCCGGCGGCTACCTGGCGGCGATCGTCGCCGGGTCGCTGCCCGCCGGGAAGGGGCTGCCGCTCAAGGCCCGCCTCCAGATCCCGGTGGCCCTGGCGACCATGCACATGTCGTGGGGCTGGGGCTTCCTGACCAGCCCGAAGTCGCTGGCCCGCAAGGTGATCGCCTCGCGGCGGGCGGCGGTGCTGCCGGACGCCGACGCGGACACCGCCGGCGCCCACTGAGGTCAGGACCAGGTGAACGCCGGGTTCACGTGCATGCAGGCCGACTCGTCGGCGCCGTTGAGGGCCTCCGCCGACTTCGGCGTGGTGTTGTCCTCCTTCGGCGCCTCGTAGGCGCCGTCGTCCCGCCAGTCGGCGCCGACGACGAGCGTCACGCCGGTGACGGAGGTCGACTTCTTCACCGCGCTCGACGGGATGCCCAGCGACTCGGCGACCCGCCGGGCGTCGCCCTCCAGGTCGGCGCTCGGGTACCGGACGACCGTGGTCTCCTCGCCGGTGTACGCGCCCTGGTCCGCGACCGCCTTGCCGAAGCCGTCCGCCACCAGCGCGTCCGCCACCGCGCTCGCCCGCCCGCCGGCCGCACCCTGGGTCTCGGTGGCGGTGCCGTTGCGCACCTGCACGGCGATCTCGCCGTCGGCGGCGGCCGGGTCCTCCGGTGTCCCGGACGCCGACGCCGCCTCCGATGCCTCCGCCGCCTTCTCCGTCTTCTCCGTCTTGTCCTTCGCGTCCTTGCCGTCCAGCGCGATGTCCTCCCGCACCAGCCGGAAGAGCTGCTCGGCGTCCTCGGTGGGCTCGACGCGTGAGCCCACGTAGCGGTTGGGCATCGTCGTCATGGTGATCCGCTTCGGCTCGACCTTGCGCAGCTCGTTGCTGAGGTCGTAGAGCTTGGAGACGGAGCCCAGGCCCGAGTCGACGGTGAGCGCCCCGGTGGCCTCCTCGGCCAGCTTCCGCAGCTTGTTGGGACTGCTCAGGGTGGCGTTCTCCCGCAGTACGCGGACCATCGAGTTCATGTACATGTGCTGCGCCTTGGCGCGGGCCAGGTCGCTGCCGTCCTCGAAGCCGTACCGGGTGCGCAGCCACTGCAGGGCCTGCTCGCCCTTGATGGAGTGGGTGCCCTTCTCCAGCTTCAGACCGGAGCCGTGGCCCTCGCTGTCCCGGGAGTGGATGTTGGCGTCCACGCACACCGGGACGCCGCCGATGGCGTCCGCCATCGACACCACGCCGGCGAAGTCGACCATGACGAAGTGGTCGATGTGGATGCCGGTCAGCTCCTGCCAGGTGGCGACCGTGCAGCCGGGGCCGCCGTGGCCGAGGCTCTGGTTGGTCATCGTCCGGCCGTCGCTCGCCGGATAGACGGTGCCGTCGTCGGGGTCGGTGCACTTGGGGATCTGCACCAGGGTGTCGCGGGGCATGCTGACCACCGACATGTTGGTGCGGTCGGCCGAGAGGTGCACCAGCATCTGGACGTCCGCGAGCGGCGCCGAGCCGAACGTCTCCTTGGCGCCGCCGAGTTTCTGGTTCTCCTCGGTGTCCCGCGCGTCGGAGCCGATGACCAGGATGTTCAGCGGCGTCTGCCCGGCCGCGTTCGGCGTCGGCTCGGCGACCTTGCTGTCGCCGAGGTTCAGCTCGTCCTTCTTGATGTTGCTGTTGAGGTGGCGGTAGTAGAGGTAGCCGGCGCCGGCCGTCCCGCATATCACCACGGCGAGGGTGATCGCGGTCCAGCGGAGCGCGCGCCCGCGCCCGCGGCGGCGGCGCGGGCGGGGCCCGCTGTCCTCCCCGTCGCCGGCGTCACCGGCGTCACCGGGTGCGCCGGTGACGGGTGCGCTGTTGTCCGTCTTCACTGCGTGTCCCTCCCCGCCCACGGGCGGCGGCACCGTGCCGCCGCCCGAGCCGCCCCGGTCGCGTTCAACTGGCGCACTTCACCTGGTCGGCCGTGGTCTTGTTCTTCACCTGCGTCGAAGCGGACGAGGCGTTGAGCTTCACGCCGGCGCCCTTGAAGTCCTTGCCCAGGGTCAAGGTCATCGTCGGCAGTCCCTGGGCGTTGGTGACGCTCTCGCCGGGCTTCATGGCCGAGCCGGACAGGCCGAGCAGGTCGGCGAGGCGGCGGGCCTGGTCGGCCTGGTCGGGGCCGTACTCCAGCTGGGTCTTGGCGAGGTCCTTCTCCGCGTTGCCGCCGTTCTCGGACTTGGCGACGCCGGCCGTGCCCTGGAGCCAGTTGAGTTCGTACTGCGCGCTGCCGCTCGGGGCGCCGCCGTTGAGGACACGGACGCGGACCTCGGAGGCGTCCGCCTTGGTGCCCTTGAGGCGGGCGGCGACGGCGGCCTTCTCGCTCTTCTCCCGCTGCTCGACCTCGGTGAGGGAGACGTCGTTCTTGATCAGGTCGAAGAGCTGGGGGGCCTCCGACTGCCGCAGCACCACCGTGGCCTTGACCGTCTCCGCGGGGTTGTCGTCGACCGGCACCGTCGTGAACGAGATGTTCTTCGTCGGCACCTTCTTCAGCTCCAGGGCGATGTCCTTGAGCGTGCCGACGTTGCCGATGGCGCTGTCGACGGTGAGCGCCTTGGTCGCGGCCTCGGCCAGCTTCAGCAGCTTCGTGGGGCTGGTGAGGGTGTCGCCGGAGGACATCTTGCGCATCAGCGAGCCGAGGAACTGCTGCTGTACTCCGATCCGGTCCAGGTCGCCCCGGTTGCCGAAGGAGTGCCGGGTGCGCAGGAAGGCGAGGGCCTGCTCGCCCTCCACCGTGGACTCGCCGGCCTTCAGCTTGAGCTTGGACTCCTTGTCGTCGACGGCGTGGCTCACACACACCTCCACGCCGTCGACCGCGGTGGTCAGCGTCTTGACCGCGTTGAAGTCCGCCATCATGAAGTGGTCGGGCTTGATGCCGGTCACCGCCTCGACGGTCCGCATCGTGCAGCCCGGGTCCCGGCCGTCCTGGCCCAGGCTGTTGTTGAAGCGCTGGCCGGTGGTGCCGGGGATGACCTTCTCGGTGCCGTCCTCCAGCGTGGTCGGGCAGTCCGGGATGTCGACGATCAGGTCGCGGGGGATGCTCAGCGCGGTGGCGTTGGAGCGGTCCTTGGCGACGTGCAGCAGGATGTTGGTGTCGGCGTGGCCGACGCTGCCGGTGTCGCCGTAGCCCTCGTTGCCCGCGCCGGTGCGTTTGTCGGTGCCGATGACGAGGATGTTGAACGCCTCGTTCTTGCGGAAGCTGCTGGCGCCCGCGTCGCCGACGTCCGTCGTGGCGACGTTGCCCTCCAGGTGCTTGAGGTAGAAGTAGCCGCCGGTGCCGGCCGCGAGGATCACGAAGGCCATCGTGCCGCCGGTCCACAGCAGGATCTTGCCGGCCTTGCCCTTCTTCTTCTCCGGGCGGCGTCCGCGCCGGCCGGGCGGCGCCTCCTCGGGGCCGGAGGGGCGTCTTCGCTGGGGCGGGACGTCAGGGCCGGGGCCGGGAGTGGTCCGGGGGCCGGGCACGCCTGCGGGTGGCCCGGCGGGCGAGCCCGGGGGCGAGGCGGTGCGGGGGTTGTGCTGCCGGGGCCAGGACGGCTCCGGCTGCTGCGGCGCGGACTGCGGCATTCGCAGTTCGTATTCGCCGGTCTGCGGGTTGCGTACCCACTGGTCTGCGGGGTCCACGTCGTCCGCCCGCCCACGGCCTTGCGCGTCCACGGTTGTCCGAATCCTCCGTCGGGAGCCACGCGGCACCTTGTCCGGAAGGTGCGCGGTCAGAATCAGCAAGTGCGCGACGCCGGGCGGGCCGCACGGCAGTGGGCACGGTGAGCGCTGGGGACGCTCACATTATCCGCCTGGTTCAGCGTCGAACGACTACGGGTGTCTCTCGGCATCCAGGTGGTTCAGGGACACCCTCCCCGCGTGTGCGCACCGCTCAGTGACATCCCGGTCTCCGCCCTTGTGACGTGTCCACCATGAGGTGGACGAACGGCGGCCCCGATGGGTTGTACGCCGGAGCCGCCCTGTCAGACGTGAGACGTGGCCGCGGGGTTCACTCGGCGCACTTCACCTCGTCGGCCGTGGACTTGTCGACGTCCACCGACGTGTTCGACGTGGCGTTGAGCTTGACCCCGGCGCCCTTGAAGTCCTTGCCGAGGGTCAGCGTCATGGTGGGCAGGCCCTGGGCGTTGGTGACGGACTCGCCGGGCTTCATGGCCGAGCCGGACAGGCCGAGCAGGTCGGCGAGGCGGCGGGCCTGGTCGGCCTGGTCGGGGTCGTACTCCAGCTGGGTCTTGCTCAGCTCCTTCTCCGCGTTGCCGCCGTTCTCGGACTTGGTGACGCCGGCCTCCGTCTGCAGCCAGGTCAGCTCCTCCTGGGCGCTGCCGCTCGGCGCGCCGCCGTTGAGGACGCGGACGCGGACCTCGGAGGCGTCCGCCTTGGTGCCCTTGAGGCGGGCGGCGACGGCGGCCTTCTCCTTCTTCTTCTGCTGCTTGACCTCGGTGAACGAGACATCGTTCTGGATCATGTTGAAGACCTCGGGGGCCGTCGACTCGTTCAGGACGACCGTCGTCTTGACCGTCTCCTCCGGGTTGTCGATGACCGGCACCGTGGTGAACGTCAGGTTCTTGACGTTGAGCTTGCCCAGCTCCAGACCGAGGTCCTTCAGCTTGCTGATGCTGTCGAGCTGGGAGTCGACGGTGAGCGCCTCGGTGCCCGCCTCGGCGAGCTTCAGCATCTTCGAGGGGCTGGTGAGGGTGTCGTTCGACTTCAGCTTGCGCATCAGCGCGCTGAGGAACTGCTGCTGGAGACCGATCCGGCTCAGGTCGCCGCCGAAGCCGACCGAGTGCCGGGTGCGGACGAAGGCGAGGGCCTGCTCGCCCTCGATGGTGTGGGTGCCCGCCGACAGCTTGAGGTGCGAGTCCGGGTCGTCGATGTCCTTGGCCAGGCACACCTCGACCCCGCCGACCGCCGTGGTCAGCGTCTTGACCGCGTTGAAGTCGGCCACCATGAAGTTGTCGGGCTGGACCCCGGTCAGCTCGGTCACCGTGCGCACGGTGCAGCTGGGCGTACGGCCGTCCTGGCCCAGGCTGGTGTTGAAGCGGACGCCGGTGGTGCCGGGGATGACCTTCGTCGAGCCGTCCTCCTGCTCGGTCGGGCAGTCGGGGACGTCGACGATCAGGTCGCGGGGGATGCTCAGCGCGGTGGCGTTGGAGCGGTCCTTGGAGACGTGCAGCAGGATCGTGGTGTCGGCGTGGCCGACGCTGCCGGCGTCGCCGTAGCTCTCGTTGCCCGCGCCGGTGCGCTTGTCGGTGCCGATCAGCAGGATGTTGATCGCCTTGTCCTTCTGGAAGCCACCGGTGCTCGCGCCGTCGTCGGAGACGGCCGTGATGTTGTCGTTGAGGTGCTCCAGGTAGAAGTACCCGGCCGAGGCCGTGCCGAGGATCAGGAAGGCCATCGTGCCGCCGGTCCACAGCAGGACCTTGCGGCCCTTGGACTTCTTCTTCTCCGGGCGACGGCCGCGCCGGCCGGGCGGCGGCTCCTCGGGGGCGCCGCGCCGCCGCCGCTGGGGCGGGACGTCCCGGGGCGGGGCCGGTGCGGCCCGGTTTCCGCGCGGGGCGTCCGCGGTGCCGGTCCCGTCCGCGCCCGCACCGGTGCCGTCAGCGGCGGTCCTCTTCCGGGCGGATCTGCGGGGGCCCGGTACCGACGGCTGCGGTGCGGAAGGGGTCAGTCGCAGTTCGTATTCGCCAGTGTGCGGGTTGAGTACCCACTGGTCTGCGGGGTCGATGTCGTCCGCCCGCCCACGGCCTTGCGAGTCCACGGTTGTCCGAATCCTCCGTCGGGGCCACGTGGCGCCTTTCCCCTCCAAGGCGCTCGGGTCTCTCGGTCGTTCAGGGCCCGACCGAGAAGGAACTCGCGGTAGGGCACACCGGATCGCTCACACTAACCGCCCCGTTCGGGGTACGGCGACGCTGGTGACGTATTCCACGGTGCTTACACCCGGCAATCCGCACATTCTCGCGAACCGGCGTCCGATGTTGTGCGCTTCCTTGGAGTCCGCTTTACCCGCACGGGTCCTCGGCGGCCGTGTTCCCGGGGAATGCCGGCGTGGGCGAAAGGCCGTCCGCGGGCTCGCCGGACCGCTTTTCCGGCGACGGACCGTCGCCGTGCTCGTACGGCCCGTGGTCGCCGGAGTCCGCGCCACCGGCATCGCCGGACCGGCCGGGGGCGTGCCGGCCGCCCGGGCGGGGCTCGGCGGCGCGGGCGACCGTGACCGGCTCGTCCGTCCGCAGCCGGGCGAAGAGTCTCCGGGCCGCGGGCTCCACGAGCTGGTCGCGGTTGGGGTTCGGGGGCCACGACTCCCGTGGCACGGTGAGGAATTGCACCCGTTCCGTGGGGATGTCGCGCAGTCCCCGCGCGAGTTCGTACAAACCACGCAGACTCGCCAGGCCGGGGTCGGTCGTCAGCGAGGACGTGGCCGCGTCCAGCACGGGATACAGCTTCACCGGATTCAGCAGGACCCGATTGCTCCGCACCTTGTTGACCAGTGCCCCGAGAAACCGCTGCTGCCGTTCCATCCGCTCGGTGTCGCTGCCGTCGCCGAGCGACTTGCGGGCGCGGACGTAACCGAGCGCCTGCTCCCCGCTCAGCGTCACCCGGCCCGCCGGCAGCCGCAGCCTGGCCGCCTTGTCGGTGACCGGCTCGCGCAGGCACATCTCGACGCCGTCGACCGCGTCGACCATCTTCTTGAAACCGTGGAAGTCGACGACCACGTGATGGTCGATCCGGATGCGCGTCAGCTTCTCCACCGTCCGGATCGCGCAGGCCGAACCCCCCACTTCGAAAGCGTAGTTGAACTGCGCGAAGGCCGGCGCCGACCGGGAGCCGTCCGGGCGGCGGCAGCCCGGCACGGCCACCATCAGGTCGCGGGGCAGGGAGACGGCGGTGGCGCTGCGCCGGTCCGCCGACAGGTGCAGCAGCATCGCGGTGTCCGACCGCTCGGTGCCCGGGTCGCGCCCGTAGCGGGAGTTGTCCTCGCCCGACCGCGAGTCCGAGCCGAGCAACAGGATGTTCCGCGCCCCGCGCACCAGTGAGGCGGGGCGTTCCTTCTCGTACCGGGCCAGTTCGGCGGCGGCGGCCTCGTCGGGCGTGATGTTGCCGTCCAGCTCGGTGTAGACCGTCCAGCCGATACCCGCGGCGCCGGTCAGGGCGACGGCCGTGCCGAGCGCCGACCAGCGCAGCCAACGTCGACCGCGGCGGCGCCGGAGTCCGCTCCCGGTCGCGGACGCCCCCGCTCCCGGACCGGGGGCGCCGTCGCCGTCCCCGGGGCCTCCTGCGGTGCCGGTCACCTCTGGCCACCCCTCCTGCCGTACGAGCGTCCTGCGGGCCTGCTGCTCCTACGACCATGGCCCGGATGCGGGGCGGGAGGGAGGTGGGGATGCGCCGAACGGGGGGGGAAGGGAAGGGGGGCGGGCGGGGGACCGGCCGGGTTCAGCGGGCCGTGGCCGTGACCCGCTCGGTCTCGATGCGCTGGTCGAGGGCGTCGGCGGCCAGCCGGTCCAGGTTGCGGCACAGCACCACGGAGCCGCCTGTGGCGAGCGGCCCGTACAGCCCGGCGTTCAGCCCCTCCCAGGTGTCGTACGGCAGCCCGGACAGGATGCGCGCCCCCGGTCCCGTCAGCCCCAGTCCCGTCGCCTCCGCGCGGGCCCGCTCCACCACCTCCGCGCCGCTGAACTCCCGTCCCGCGACGATCAGCGCGGGCTCCTCGGGGTCCACCGGCGCGTACGGCACGAACCGGTCGCCCTGTCCTGGCACCTCCACCGCGTAGTCGGCGAAGCCCTCCGGCGGCTCGGGGAACCGTCCGCCCAGCGGCCGCAGGGCGAGCGCGATCCGCGCCCCCGGGCACGCGCGGGCCGCCGCCAGTGACCCGGCGTCAGGGCCGCTGACGACGACGTCCGCCGCGGCCGGGTCGCCGGCCATGTCGGCGACCACGCCGACCGACGCGCACGCCAGCAGCCACACGGCCGTCTGCCAGTGCGCGGGCAGCAGCAGCGCGACCCGGTCGCCGGGCTCGGCCGACAGTTCGTCCTGGAGCAGGTTGGCGGTCTTGGCCACCCAATTGGCGAAGGTGGCGACGGACAGTTCGACACGTTCGCCCGTGGCGTCGTCGTAGAAGGTCACCAGGGGGCGTCCCGGGTCCGCGGCGAGCGCGGAACTCAGCAGGTCGGCAGGGGTGCGGTCGGTCGCGTTCACCCGCGCAAGCGTACGCGGGGGCGGGGGGTGGGGGAGGCTCCGCGCGCCACCGGTCCGGGCGAACGTGCCCTCGCGGCGGACAAGTTCCGGGAAGTTTCGAATAGACAGATTTGTACAACTATGTCCAGGATCAGGGGCATGCATGGATTCCTCGCTTCCTCGATCGGCGTCACCTGCGCGGCGGCCCTCGCCCTCCCGCTCGTCCCGCCCGCCGCGGCGGGCACGCCCGCTCCCGCCTCCGCCTCGGCCGCCGCGCGGGCGGCGCGCGCCGAGGCGTCCGTGTCCGGCAGCACGCAGTCGCTGCCGCTGAGAGCCCTGGCCCAGGACCGCTCCGCCGACCCGGCCGGTCCCTCGGGCGCCACCGTCGAACAGGGCGTGCCCCGCCGTGACGTACGGCCCTTCTCGCTGGTCGGCGTCGTCTGGGACGACCCCGACCGCGAACTGCACGGCAGCGTCCGGGTCCGCGTCCGCGACGCCGCCACCGGCGCCTGGTCCGGCTGGCAGGACCTGGCCACCCACAACGCCGACCACGGCGCCGACCCGGGCACCCCCGAGCGCGCCTCGGACCGGGTGCGGGGCGCCACCGCGCCGCTGTGGGTCGGCGCGTCGGACGGGGTGGAACTGCGGGTACGGGCGGACGACGACTGGGAGTTCGCGTTCCCGGAGGGCCTGCGCCTCGAACTCGTCGACCCCGGCGGAGAAGAGGACGGGGGCACGTCGGAGTACAGCCCGCTCGCCGCCGACCAGGCCGCGCCCGCGAAGGCCAAACCCTATGTCGGCCCGCGCCCCGCGATCGTGACGCGGCGCGGGTGGGGCGCGGACGAGGGGCTGCGGGAGAAGGGGTTCAAGTACACGAAGAAGGTCAAGGCGGCCTTCGTGCACCACTCGGCCACCGGCAACAACTACACCTGCGCGCAGGCCCCGTCGGTCATCCGCAGTATCTACCGCTACCACGTCAAGAGCATGGGCTGGCGGGACATCGGCTACAACTTCCTCATCGACAAGTGCGGGAAGATCTACGAGGGCCGGGCGGGCGGCGTGGCGAAGCCGGTCCTCGGCGCGCACACCCTCGGCTTCAACTCCGACAGCATGGGGATCGCCGTACTCGGCACGTACAGCACGAAGAAGCCCTCCGCAGCGGCGGTCCGGGGGGTGGCCCGCCTGAGCGCGTGGAAGCTCGGCCTGTACGGCATGAATCCCCGCGGCAAGACATACCTGAAGTCCGGTGGTGGCAATCTCTACCGAAAAGGCAAGAACGTACGACTCAGTGTGATCTCCGGTCACCGGGACGGCTTCAACACGAGCTGTCCGGGTGCGCAGCTGTACAAGAAACTCGGCACGGCCCGCTCGACCGCGGCCAAGTACCAGGGCCGTTGAGCGGCGGGGCACGGACGGATTCACCGGTCTGCATACACTGGCCGGCCGAAAGACAGTTCGGCCGGTCCCGGCAGGAAGCAGAGACGACAGGTGACAGAAGCGAT
This sequence comes from Streptomyces sp. NPDC090994, assembly GCF_044768905.1. Taxonomy (NCBI): domain Bacteria; kingdom Bacillati; phylum Actinomycetota; class Actinomycetes; order Kitasatosporales; family Streptomycetaceae; genus Streptomyces; species Streptomyces sp. NPDC090994. Next base: position 25,260 of record NZ_JBIVWS010000004.1, on the reverse strand, counting down.
CCTCCTGGTCGGCGGCAAGGGCACACGGCTGCGCCCGCTCACGGTGCACACGCCGAAGCCGATGGTCAGGGCAGCGGGGGTGCCGTTCCTCACGCACCAGTTGGCGCGGGCGAAGGCGGCGGGGGTCGAGCACATCGTGCTCGCGACGAGCTATCTGGCGGAGGTGTTCGAGCCGTACTTCGGGGATGGCTCGTCACTCGGGCTGCACATCGAGTACGTGACGGAGAAGGAGCCGCTCGGCACGGGCGGGGCGATCCGCAACGTGGCCTCGCGGCTGCGGTCGGGGCCGGACGAGCCGGTGCTGATCTTCAACGGCGACATCCTGACGGGGCTGGACATCAGGGCGCTGGTGGACACCCACGAGGCGACGGGCGCGGACGTCTCCCTGCACCTGACGAGGGTGACGGACCCCCGGGCGTACGGGCTGGTGCCGACGGACGGGGCGGGCCGGGTGCTGGCCTTCCTGGAGAAGCCGCAGACGCCGGAGGAGATCGTCACCGACCAGATCAACGCGGGGGCGTACGTCTTCCGCCGTTCGGTCATCGACACGATCCCGGTGGGGCGGCCGGTGTCGGTGGAACGGGAGACGTTCCCGGAGCTGCTGGCGACGGGGGCGCATCTGCAGGGGATGGTCGACTCCACGTACTGGCTGGACCTCGGCACCCCGGCCGCGTTCGTACGGGGGTCCGCCGACCTGGTCCTGGGCCGCGCCCCGTCCCCGGCCGTACCGGGCCGCTGCGGCGACCGGCTCGTCCTGCCGACGGCGCGGGTGGCGCCGGACGCCAAGCTGTCGGGCGGGACGGTGGTGGGCGAGGGGGCGTTCGTCGCGGAGGGGACGCGGATATTCGGCAGCACGATCCTGCCGGGCGCGGTGATCGAGCCGGGCGCGGTCGTCACGGACTCGCTGGTCGGCAACGGGGCGCGGGTCGGGAGACGGTCGGTGGTCACCGGGACGGTGATCGGGGACGGGGCGGTGATCGGCGCGGACAACGAGTTGAGGGAGGGCGTCCGGGTGTGGTGCGACGCGCGGATTCCGGCGGGGGCGGTGCGGTTCTCGTCCGATCAGTAGGGGGTGCCTGCGGCGCATCTGCGGGTTCGGTGGGGGTGCGGGTAGCGCACAGTGGTGTGCGGGTGGGTCGGGGCCGGGGTGGGGGGTGTCCGTCCTCGGAGCGGCGCGGAATCGGTCTCCTACGGGACTTACCCGGGTCGACGCGCCAACCGCTGCGGGCGGACACCCCCCACCCCGTCCCCTTCCCGCCGTACGCGGGTGCGGGTCCGTACCCCGTCCAACCGCGGGCAGTCGTGCCTCCCCCAGTGCCTGAACGGCCTGGGAGGTACCCCCAGGGGCGATGGGGGTCACCCCGCTCGAGCGAAGGCGAGAGTGGGGGAGGGTGGGCGCGGCGGCAACCGGTCAGCGCCGGGTTGCGCCACCCACCCCGCCTCGGCCGCGACGCCGCACACGCCGTACGGCACCCGTCAGAACCCCGCATAACCCCGCGGAGCCATCCGCGGCCCCCGCCGCTCCGGCACCCGCCCGCTCAGCAGGATCAACCGCGCCGCCCGATGCCGCTGCCCGGCATACGGCTCCAGCAGCCGCAGCATCTCCTCGTCGTCCGCGTCCCGGTCCCCGGCCAGCGCGAACCCCACGATCCCCGGCAGGTGCAGGTCCCCGACCGTCACCGCGTCCGGCGCCCCGTGACTGCGCTGCACCACCTCCGCCGAGGTCCACGGCCCCACCCCCGGCACGACCTCCAGCCGCGCCTGTGCCGCCGCCGGCTCCATCCCGGCCGCCTCCTCCAGCCGCGCGGCGACCCGTACGGCCCGCAGGACGGTGGACGCCCGCTTGTCGTCGACCCCGGCCTTGTGCCACTCCCAGGACGGGATCAGCGCCCACGTCCGCGGCGCCGGCATCACGCACAGGCCGCCGGGCGCCGGCCCCGGCGCCGGTGCACCGAACGCCCGTACCAGCAGCCGCCACGCCCGGTACGCCTCCACCGCCGTGACCTTCTGCTCCAGCACCGACGGGATCAGCGACTCCAGCACCAGCCCGGTCCGGCCCAGCCGCAGCCCCGGCCGCCGGTGCCGGGTCACCGCCAGCAGCCGGTGCCTCGGCACGAACGCGGCCGGATCGTCGTCGGCGCCCAGCAACCCCGGCAGCCGGTCCAGCAGCCACTCCGCGCCCGGACCCCACGCCTCACCCCGTACCTCACCGCCCCGGGCGGAGACCCGCAGTGTGCCGGGCCCGGCAGGCGTCAGGCTGGCCCGCCACACCGACCCGTCCGGCGTCGCCCGGAAGGTGGGGTCCCCGGGGCCGCGCCGCAGCGGGCCGAGGACCAGGCCGACGTCGAGCGGCCCGTCCGGGACCCAGACGCGGACCTTCGCCGGTGCCGGGGCCTGGCGCGGCACGCTCCCGCCGGGTACGGCGCCCTGCCCGCCGTACGACATCGACGTACGCGCGGGTCGGGGAGCGAAGCGTCCGGCCACGAATGGTGTCCCTGGGGATGGTGAGAGTTCCCTACGAGGGTAGGCGCTCGCCGGGCGATCCGGTCAGCGCACCTCGATGAAGGCCCCGGGGTCGCGCTCCGGCCGCGGGCGGGGTTCCTCCGCCGGGTGGCCGACCGCGACGGCTCCCATCGGGTCCCAGCCGGCCGGCAGGTCCAGGACCTCCCGGACGACCTCCCGGCAGAACATCGTCGAGGACACCCACGCGGAGCCGAGCCGCTCGCCGGCCAGGGCGACCAGCAGGTTCTGCACGCCCGCGCCGGTCGCGACCACGAACATCTCCCGCTCCGCCCCGTCCCGCCGCGCGTCCCCGTAGGTGTGCGAGCCGTCCATGACCAGGCAGGGGACGACGAGGTACGGCGCGTTCCGCAGGACGTCGCCGCGGCGGACCCGCTGGGCGATGGACTCCTCGGTCCTGCCGTCGCGGCGCAGGTCCGCGATCCAGGCGTCCCGCATCGCGTCCAGCAGGCGGGTGCGGGACTCCGGTGACTCCAGGAGGACGAAGCGCCAGGGCGTGGTGTGGTGCGGGGCCGGTGCCGTGACCGCCGCGGCCACCGCGCGGCGGACCGCGCCGGGGTCGACGGGAGCGTCCGTGAACGCCCGTACGGTACGGCGCTGGGTGACCGCCTGCCGCACGGCTTCGGAGGTGCCCAGGCGGAACATGTCGTCGCGGGCGCCGCGGACCAGGGCGCGGGCGCCCTCGCCGTCGTCCTCGGTCAGGGTGTGCGGCAGGCCGCGGACCACCGCGACCGGCAGCCCGGTGACCTTGCCCTTGACCAGGTCGCCCGCGGCGGCCAGCTCGTCGGCGGTGGCGACGACGGTGGCGGCGAGGGGGTTGCCGTGGGTGTCCGTGCCGCCGCGCAGGTCGTCGAGGACGCGGACGCCGGCCGCGCCGATCGCCACGTCGGTCAGGCCCGAGCGCCAGGGGCGGCCGGAGGTGTCGGTGACGATGACGCCGACCCGGACGCCGAGGGCGTCGCGCAGCCCGTCGCGGAGGGCGCGGGCGGAGGCGTCGGGGTCCTCGGGGAGGAGCAGGACGGTGCCGGCGGGGGTGTTCGACGCGTCGACGCCCGCCGCGGCCATGACCAGTCCCTGGCGGTTCTCGACGATGCGCAGCGTGCCGCGCCGGGCGACCACCCGTACCGTCTCCGCGTCGATGGCCGCCTCCCGGTCGGCGGCCTTCAGCACGCGGCCCTCGGCCTTGGAGACGATCTTGGAGGTGACGAGGAGCACGTCCCCGTCGGCCAGCCCCGGCTCGGCGGCGGCGATCAGCTCGGCCAGGTCGTCGCCCCGCCGCACCTCCGGCAGTCCGGGCACGGCCCAGACCCGGTACCCGTTCCCGTCGCTCAAGCCGCCCGCACCTCCTCGGCCAGCTCCAGCGCCTCCCGCGCCATCCGCGCGGCGGCGTCGACGTCGGTCATCATCAGCGGGACGGCCTTGCAGAGGATGCCGGCGGCCTTCACGCGCGTGACCGAGCCGGCGTCCACGGTGTCGACCAGCCAGCCGTCGAGGAGGCCGGAGCCGTAGTGCTCGGCGACCGCGGCGGCGGTGGACTCGACGCCGACGGCGGCGAGGACCTTGTCGGCCATGCCGCGCACGGGCGCGTCCCCGACGATGGGGGACAGGCCGACCACCGGCACGCCCGCCTCGGCGATCGCCTCCCGGATGCCGGGCACGGCGAGGATCGTGCCGACGGAGACGACCGGGTTGGAGGGCGGGAAGAGGATGACGTCGGCGTCGGCGATCGCTTCGAGGACGCCGGGGGCCGGCTTGGACTGCTCGGCACCGACCGGGACGACCGCCTCGGCGGGGACCGAGGCCCGCAGCCGTACCCAGTACTCCTGGAAGTGGATCGCCTTGCGCTCGCCGTCCAGTTCGACGGCGACGTGCGTCTCCACGCGGTCGTCGGTCATCGGGAGCAGGCGCACGCCGGGCTGCCAGCGGTCGCAGAGCGCCTCGGTCACCGCGCTGAGCGGATAACCGGCGGAGATCATCTGCGTGCGGACGATGTGGGTGGCGAAGTCGCGGTCGCCCAGGCCGAACCACTCGGGGCCGACGCCGTAGGCCGCGAGTTCCTCCTTGACGTGGAAGGTCTCGTCGGTCCGTCCCCAGCCCTGCTCCTCGTTGATGCCGCCGCCGAGCGTGTACATCACCGTGTCGAGGTCCGGGCAGACCTTCAGCCCGAAGAGGTGGATGTCGTCGCCGGTGTTGCCGATGACCGTGATCTCCGCGTCCGGCGCGGCCCGCTTCAGACCGCGCAGGAACCGGGCACCACCGATGCCGCCTGCCAGAACCACAATGCGCATGCGCCCAGTCTGGCAGGCGGGTACGACAGTGCGTCAGGCGGTCGCCGGGGCGGGCGTGCAGCGCGCCGAGTACGCCGAGTGCATCGTCATGCCGGTCAGGCCCGGGTGGTAGACGTGCAGACTGACCGCCGGCTCCAGGGTCTCGTTGACCACCTCGTGCACGTAGCCCGGCGCGAACACCCGCTGCGCGCCCGGCCGCAACGCGCGCGTGCCGCGCCGGCTGTGCTCGGTGAGCGTGCCGTCCAGGACGGTCAGCACCCCGGAGGACGGGCCGTGGTCGTGCCGGCCGCTGCCCTGGCCGGGTACCCAGGACAGCAGCCACACCTCGTAGCCGGGGCCGGTGCGCAGCCGGTGGTACCAGCGGGAGAGGGCGTCGTAGCGGACGAGGTGCTCCCACTGGGCGCGGTCCGCGGCGAGGGAGCGGGCCAGGCCGGCGAACTCGGCCACCGTTTCCGGGTGCTCGCGCGGTGCTTGCAGGAGGTGCGGTACTTCGAGGATGTCGCCGGCGATCTGCAGGTCGCTGTCGCTGTTCATGGGTGGGGTGGTTCCTCGGCGGAAGAGTGCGGGGAGGACAAGTGCGGGGAGGACTAGGGCGCCCTGGTGGGGCGGGGAGAACGCGGGGCGGGTCGAGTGGACCCGGGGCGGCCGGAGCGGGCTTGGCTCAACAGCCGGAACAGCGACAGCTACAGCGAGCGCGGGCAGCACCGTGGGACCCGGCGGGGCGGGTCGAGGTGAGTGCCGAATTCGCGAGCATGCCCACAAGGACAGCGGCTCACACCTGCACTGTCAACTCGACGCCCGAAATGTGGGACATGGTTCACCTCATCCGGTTCACCTGAAAGATGAAAGGTTTGCTCACCCGGACTCCGGGACACATGGCGCACAAGCCGGGCGCACAACCCCCGTTGCGATCCTGTGATCCGAATGTGATCAAGGCCGCTTCGGCGCGTGCGCAGGAACGGGACCGCATGCCGGGGCGTCCTCCCCTGTGACGGGGGTGACGGCCTTGCGTGCCCGGTCGGTGTGTCGAGCTTTATGCCGATTTGAACACTTTCCGCTCGGCCTTGGTTCCGCAGAGTGAATAAGGGGCTCAATAGCAGATCTCGGCTTGACTCGCCCGGAGCAGCACACTTGTAATTTCACTCGTGTCGTTCAGCCGGAATCGGTAACGGCCACATCACGGGGACGCGAAGACAGACGAGGGGCGCACATGACCGAGCTGGTGCAGCAACTGCTGGTCGACGACGCGGACGAGGAACTCGGCTGGCAGGAGCGCGCGCTGTGCGCCCAGACCGACCCCGAGTCCTTCTTCCCCGAGAAGGGCGGCTCCACCCGGGAGGCCAAGAAGGTCTGCCTCGCCTGCGAGGTGCGCTCCGAGTGCCTCGAATACGCCCTGGCGAACGACGAGCGGTTCGGCATCTGGGGCGGTCTGTCCGAGCGGGAGCGCCGCCGGCTGAAGAAGGCGGCGGTCTGACGGGTGCCGTCAGCGCGGGTCAACCGGGCATAGGCAGACGAACGGCCCGTCGCGGGTGGGTTGTCCACAGGCGGCGGGCCGTCCTCATGGCCAGCCGATAGTGTGGGCGCTCGTCCGAGACGCCCCGCCCTTCCCACCGGGCACCGGCGTCCACCGCAGTCCACCGAACCGGGGCCCGTACCTCGATGTCCGTGCACAGCCACACGGCAGCAGATCACGACACCGCTGCCTCACCTGAGTTCCCGCGTCATGTGGTGACCGCGGTCCTCGTCTCCCACGACGGCGCCCGCTGGCTGCCCGACGCGCTGTCCGGCCTGCTCGGCCAGGAACGGCCCGTCCAGTACGCCGTCGCCGCCGACACCGGAAGCGCCGACGCGTCCGCCGAGTTGGTCACCGAGGCGCTCGGCGACGACCGGGTCCTGCACCTCGCCCGGCGCACCGGCTTCGGCCAGGCCGTCGAGGAGGCCGCCCGCACCGCACCCGTCCTCACCCCGGACGACCTGCCGTACCTGAAGCGGCCCAGCGGCTGGGACCCCGTCACGCGCACCTGGCGCGACGACGCCTACGACCTGCCGGACCTCCCCCACGGGGAGCCCGTGCACTGGCTGTGGCTGCTGCACGACGACTGCGCCCCCGAACCCGACGCCCTCGCCCAGCTGCTGCGCGTCGTGGACAACGAGTACGGCCTCGGCCGCGAGGACGTCGCCGTCGTCGGCCCCAAGCTCCGCGGCTGGTACGACCGGCGGCAACTGCTGGAGGTCGGCGTCTCCATCGCCAACTCCGGCCGCCGCTGGACCGGCCTGGACCGGCGCGAGCAGGACCAGGGCCAGCACGACCACGTCCGCAGCGTGCTGTCGGTGTCCACCGCGGGCATGCTGGTGCGCCGCGACGTCTTCGAGGCGCTCGGCGGCTTCGACCGGCGACTGCCCCTCATGCGCGACGACGTCGACCTGTGCTGGCGCGCCCACGCCGCCGGGCACCGCGTCCTCGTCGCCCCCGAGGCGGTCGTCCGGCACGCCGAGGCGGCCTCCCGCGAGCGCCGCGCCGTCGACTGCGCGGGGCGCACCACCGCCTCACCGCACAAGGTCGACAAGGCCGGCGCCGTCCACACCCTGCTCGTCAACACCCGTACCGCCGCCCTGCCCTGGACGCTGTTCCGCATCGTCCTCGGCACGCTGCTGCGCACCCTCGCCTACCTTGTCGGCAAGGTGCCCGGACAGGCCCTCGACGAGGTCAGCGGCCTGCTGAGCGTGGTGCTGCGCCCCGAACGGATCCTCGCCGGACGGCGCGTCAGAGGCCGCCCGCAGATCGACAAGGACGAGCTGCGCGCCCTGTTCCCGCCGCCCGGCGCCACCATCCGGGCCACCGTCGAACAGGCCGCGGGCAGCTTCACCAGCCGCTCCGACGCCGAGGTCGCCTCGGGCGCCGGACGGCACGGCGGCGCCGTCGAGTCCGGACCCGGCGGCGACGACGCCGACTTCCTGGAGATCGAGCAGTTCGCCCGCCTCAAGCGCATCGCCCGCAAGCCGGGCCCGGTGCTCTTCCTGGTGCTGCTGCTGGTCTCGCTGGCCGCCTGCCGCGCCCTGCTGGGCGGTGGCGCGCTGGCCGGCGGCGCCCTGCTGCCCGCACCGGACGGCGCCGGCGAACTCTGGTCGCGCTACGCCGACTCCTGGCACGCGGTCGGCGCCGGCGGCACCGCCTCCGCACCGCCCTACCTGGCCGTCGTCGCCCTGCTCGCCTCCGTACTGCTGGGCTCCACCGGACTCGCCGTCACCCTGCTGCTGGTCTGCTCGGTCCCGCTGGCCGGCCTCACCGCGTACTTCGCCTCCCGCCCGCTGGTCACCTCCCGGCTGCTGCGCGCCTGGGCGGCCGTCGTCTACGCCTTCCTGCCCGCTGCCACCGGCGCCCTGGCCGGCGGCCGGATCGGCACCGCGGTCCTCGCCGTGCTGCTGCCGCTGATCGCCCGCGCGGGCGTCGCGGCGGCCGGCCTGACCCGCCCCGCGGGCGGCCGCGGCACCTGGCGGGCCACCTGGGCCTACGCGCTGCTGCTGACCGTCACCACCGCCTTCACCCCCGTGGTGTGGCCGGTGGCGCTGGTCCTCGGCCTCGGCGTACTGGCCCTGCGCCGCGGCGAGATCACCGCCTACGGTCTCCGCTTCCTCGCCCAGCTCGGCACCCCGCTGCTGGTGCTCGCCCCCTGGTCGCTGTCGCTGCTCCCGTTCGGCTTCTTCCAGGAGGCCGGCCTGGAGTACGGCTCCTCGGCCGCCTCCGCGCTCGACCTGCTCGGCGCGAGCCCCGGCGGCCCCGGCGCGGTCGGCGGGGTGCTGCTCCTCGGCATCGTGCTGGCCGCGCTGGCCGCACTGCTGCGCTCCGAGCGGCAGTTGGGCATCCGGACGGCCTGGGTGGCCGCCCTGGCCGGCCTCGTCTTCGCGGTCCTGTCCAACGGCTCCGCCTGGGCCGGCCCGGCCACCCTCGTCTACGGCATCGCCCTGCTGTCCGCCGCCGCCCTCGGCGCGGACGGGGCACGCGCGCGGGTCGCCGAACAGAGCTTCGGCTGGCGCCAGCCGGTCGCCGTGCTGATCGCCCTGGCCTCCGCTGTCGGGCCGCTGATCGCCGCCGCGACCTGGGTGATCGGCGGTGCCGACGGCCCGCTGGAGCGGCGCGACCCCGTGCAGGTGCCCGCGTTCGTCGCCGAGGAGAGCGGCGGCCGCGACCAGGCCCGCACCCTCGTCCTCGACAGCGACTCCGCCACCCACGTGCGCTACACCCTGGTGCGCGGCTCCGGCGCCCGCCTCGGCGACGCCGAACTGGCCGCCGCCGGCGGCTCGGACAGCGGCCTCGGCAAGGTCGTCGCCAACCTCGTCGCCGGCTCCGGCGCCGACCAGGCCGACCAGCTCGGCGGCTACGCCGTGCGCTACGTCCTCGTCCACAAGGGAGCCCCCCGCGAGGTCACCCGCGTCCTGGACACCACCCCCGGCCTGAGCCGGCTCAGCCAGCAGGACGGCAGCGGCCTGTGGCGGGTCGACCAGGAGGTCGCGCGGGCCACCGTCGTCACCGGGTCCGGTACGCCCGAGCCGGTCGCCGCCGGACCGGTCGAGATCCACACCACGATCGAGGCCGGCGCCGAGGGCCGCGTCCTGCGCCTCGCCGACACCGCCGACGCCGGCTGGACCGCCACCCTGGACGGCAAGCCGCTGACCCGTACCACGGTCGACGGCTGGGCCCAGGGCTTCGAACTCCCGGCGGCGGGCGGCAAGCTGGACGTCACCTACGACGAGCCGCTCACCCACACCGCCTGGCTGTGGGCCCAAGGGCTGCTCGCCGTCGTCCTCGTCGTCCTTGCCCTGCCCGGGCGGCGCCGCGACGTCGACGACGACCTGCCCGACGAGCCGGCCGCCCCGGCGGAGGCCCTGGCCGGCGAGGGCCGCCGGGCCCGGCGGCTGCGCGCACAGGCCGAGTCGGAAGCGGAGGAGGAACAGCCGCTTCCCGAGGCCGAGGAGACCCCCGCGGCGGTCCCCCGGCAGCAGTCCTACGACGACTGGCAGGCGGACGCGGGCGGCGGCACGTACGACGCCTACGGCACGCCGCAGCACCAGGAGCAGTACGCGACGGACACCGCCGGCACCGCCGACGCCTACGAGCAGGTGCCGCAGCCGTACCCGGCGGGCGCGTACCAGGAGGTCCCGTACCCGCAAGAGGAGTACCAGGGCGGCCAGTACGACCCGTACGCCTATGGCGGCCAGGGCGGCGCTGAGGCCTACGACCAGGGGTACGGCGGTCAGGGGTACGACCAGGCCTACGGCCAGGGGTACGGCCGGGACTACGGGCAGGATTTCGACCAGACCTACGGCCAGGGCCAGGGCCAGGGCCAGGGCCAAGGCCAGGGCCAAGGCCAAGGAGGCCACGAGGCGCCGTACCGTCACGGCACGGGCAGTGAGCGTCCCGACGGGAGTCAGCAGTGAACCGCACCACCCTGTCCCTCATCGCCGGTACGGCCGCGCTCGCCGCCGTCACCGGGTTCGCGGTGGTCTCCGCCCCGGAGGCCACCGGCACCGACCCGGCCGGGTCGGCCGCCCTGCTGCCCGTCGAGCGCACCGGCCTGGTGTGCCCGGCGCCCAGCACCTCCGACCTCGCCGAGACCACGTACACGTCCTTCACGCCCGTCACCGAGGGCACCGAGAGCGAGGGCGAGGCGCGGCTGACGGCGGCCGGGGAGCGGGACGACGAGCAGGACGCCAAGGCCGTACTGAAGTCGAAGGAGCCCGGCACGCCGGTCACCACCGAGGTCGACGGCGGCGAGGAGCCCGCCCTGATCGGCACGGCGGAGGGCCGGTTCGCGCCCGGCTGGACCGTGCAGCAGACCACGGAGGTCGCCGCCGGCACCGGACGCGGACTCCTCGGCCTCAACTGCACCCAGGCGGACACGGAGTTCTGGTTCCCCGGCGCCAGCACGGACCCCGGCCGCACCGACTACGTGCACCTGACCAACCCGGACGACTCGGCCGCCGTGGTCGACATCGAGCTGTACGGCAAGGACGGCGCCGTGGAGTCGACGGCGGGGGAGGGCATCACCGTCAAGCCGCACGCCACCGAGTCGATCCTGCTCTCCACGCTCAGCGAGGAGGCGGAGTCCGACCTCACCGTGCACGTCGGCGTCCGCAGCGGCCGGGTCGGCGCCGCCGTGCAGGCCCTGCACGAGAAGCTGGGCGGCGACTGGCTCGCCGCGTCCACCGACCCGGCGGGCAGCCTGGTCCTGCCGGGCATCCCGGAGGACGCCGAGGACGTACGGCTGGTGGTGTTCACGCCCGGGGACACCGACGCCGATCTCCAGGTCAAGCTCGCCTCGCCGTCCGGGCTGATCACCCCCGCCGGGTACGAGACGGTGCGGGTGAAGGCGGGCATGACGACCGCCGTCGACCTCGCCGACGTGACCCGGGGCGAGGCCGGCTCGCTGGTGCTGACGCCCACCGACCGGTCCGTACCCGTCGTCGCGGCGGCCCGCGTGGTGCGGGGGAAGAACTCCGGCCAGGAGACCGCGTTCATCCCCGCCACGAGCCCGATCGAGACCCGCGCGACCGCGGTGGACAACCGCGCCAAGGGGACGACGCTGTCCGTCACGGCCCCCAAGGCCGCCGCGAAGGTCAAGGTCACGGCGTCGGCGGGCAGCGAGGGCGGTACGCAGGCGACGAAGACGTACTCCATCAAGGGCGGCACCACCCAGAACGTCGAGATCCCGGTCCCCGAGGGCCTGAAGGGCACGTACGCCCTGACGGTCGAGCCGGTGTCGGGCGGCCCGGTGTACGCGGCCCGCACGCTCACGGCGACGGAGGACGGCGTCTCGGCCTTCACCACCCAGACCCTCCCGGACGACCGGGGGACGGTGTCCGTGCCGGCGGCAGAGGAGGACCTGTCGGTCCTTCAGGAGTGACGGGCCCGGGGCGATGGGCGCCGGGGTGACGGCGGCCGGTGCGGCGGCGGCTCAGTCCTCGCCGTAGCGCGGATCGACCGTCTCCGGCGTCAGCCCCAGCAGGTCCGCGACCTGTTCGACCACGACCTCGTGCACCAGCACGGCCCGCTCGTCCCGTCCCTTGGTACGGATCTCGACCGGCCGCCGGTACACCACCACCCGCGCCCGCCGCCCGTCCCGCGCGGGCACCGTGCGGCCCAGCGGCACGGCCTCGTCGCTCCACGCCTCGCCGCCCTCGTCCGGCCGCGGCACCTCCAGGACGAGGAAATCGATGTCGGCGAGCTGCGGCCACCGCCGCTCCAGCCGTTCCACGGAGTCCTCCACCAGGTCCCGGAACACGTCACCGCGGCTCGCGGCGAGCGGTACCTGCGGGGGAGCGATCGGGCCGCGCATGCCCCGGCCGTGGCGGTCACGGCGGCGGGGGCCGGGGGCGGCGTCGCGGGGCGTCACGGGGTTGTCCATCACTGGTGAAGGGTAGTCCTCGCGGGGCCCCGGCGGCGGGCTCCACACCGGATACGGGACCGCCGGCGGTGCGCGGGGAGGCGACCGTTCAAGCCAAGGTCGGGGCTCGATTCCGTATCTCTCCGGTATCTCCCGGCGGCCGTCCGGGCGGCGGGAGGGTGGGCCGATTGGTGTGGTTTGTGTGGGATCATGTCCGGTTTCCGGCTCGCCCGGCCGTGTGGCGGACGGTGTCCACGCAGGTCAGCGCAGTGGGCCCGGACGGGTGTGTGGGGCGTCTCACACCGCGACACGGTGGAGTGACCCGGTGGGGAGTCGTCGCGGCCCGCTCAAGAGTGCGGTACCGTCCAACATCGTGAGCCCTGTACGTCGCTGTTCGCGCACCGCTTGCGGCCGTCCCGCCGTAGCGACGCTGACGTACGTCTACGCCGACTCGACCGCCGTCCTCGGCCCGCTCGCCACCTACGCCGAACCGCACTGCTACGACCTGTGCGCCGAGCACTCCGAGCGCCTCACCGCCCCGCGCGGCTGGGAGGTCGTCCGGCTTCTCGACGGTTCCGCCCCGGCCCGCCCCAGCGGCGACGACCTGGAGGCGCTGGCGAACGCGGTGCGCGAGGCGGCCCGGCCCCAGGAGCGGGCCGCGGAAGCCGGCGGGGCGCGGTCGGCCGACCCGATGGAGGTCGCCCGGCGCGGGCACCTGAGGGTCCTGCGGTCGCCGGACAACTGAGCCGCTCCTCTCCCGACTTGTTGCTGCACGGCCATTGACGTGCCGTTGTCGCGGACACGACGATTCCGTCTCAGTGACTCAGCGGCGAGAAATCGCTTTCGCATGGCGGAACCGGGGAGGCGCCCGTGTACGTCCAGGAACTCGAACCCGTCGCCGGCTCGCTCGGCCTGTCCGCCCTGGTCGCGGCCCTGCCCCTGGTGCTCGTCCTCGTCCTGCTCGGCGGCGTGCGGATGAAGGCGCACCTGGCGGGCCTGACGGGCCTGCTGGCGGCCGTCCTGGTCGCCTGGCTCGCCTACGGCATGCCGCTCGGCCAGACCCTCTCCAGCGGCGTCCAGGGTGCCGTCTTCGGCCTCTTCCCCATCCTGTGGATCGTGGTCAACGCCCTGTGGGTGTACCGCATGACCGTCCGCACCCGGCACTTCGACATCCTGCGGCGGTCGTTCGGCCGCCTCTCCGACGACCCACGCATTCAGGCGCTCGTCGTCGCCTTCTGCTTCGGCGCCCTCCTGGAGGCGCTCGCCGGGTTCGGGGCGCCGGTCGCCATCTGCTCGGTCATGCTCGTGGCGCTCGGCTTCGACCCCGTCCGCGCGGCGGTGGTGTCGCTGGTCGCCAACACCGCGCCGGTCGCGTTCGGGGCGATGGGGACGCCGGTGGTGACCCTCGCCCAGGTGACCGGGCTGCCGCTGGACGACGTCGCCTCCGTGGTGGGCCGTCAGACACCGCTGCTCGCCCTGGTCGTCCCCCTGGTCCTGGTCGGCCTGGTGGACGGACGGCGCGGACTGCGCGAGACCTGGGTGCCCGCGCTGGTCTGCGGAACGGCCTTCGCCGTCGCCCAGTTCGCCGCCTCCAACTACGTCTCCGCCCAGCTCGCCGACATCGGCGCCGCCCTCGCCGGAGCGGGCGCCCTGGTCGCCGTACCGCACGCGCGGCGGCCCGCCGCCGAACCCGTACGGACCGCCGTCCTGACCGGCGCGCGCAGCGAGGAACTCGACGAACGCGACCCCGCGCGGGAGGTCGTCCGCGCCTACGCCCCCTACGCGCTGATCGTCGTGGTCTTCTCGGTCGCGCAGATCCCGGCGGTCAAGGACTGGCTGGCCGGGGCGACCCGGACGTACGACTGGCCCTTCCTCGACGTCGCCGGCCCGGACGGCGAGCGGGTCGGCGGCAACGTCTTCACCTGGCCGATCGTCTCCACCGGCGGCACGCTGGTGCTGTTCGCGGGCGTGGCCACGGCGTTCGTCATCGGCGTCCACGCGCGCGTGGCGGTGAAGGAGTGGCTCGCCACCGTCCACGAACTCCGCTTCGCCCTCCTCACCGTGACCTCCGTCCTGGCCCTCGCCTACGTCATGAACCTCTCCGGACAGGCCGCCACCATCGGCCACTTCGTCGCGGCGGCCGGCGCCGGACTCGCCTTCCTCTCCCCGGTCCTGGGCTGGTTCGGCGTCGCCGTCTCCGGCTCCGACACCTCCGCCAACGCCCTCTTCGGCGCCCTCCAGGTCACCGCCGCGCGGGAGTCGGGCCTGTCGCCCGAACTGCTCGCCGCCGCCAACAGTTCCGGCGGCGTCCTCGGCAAGATGATCTCCCCGCAGAACCTCACCATCGCCTGCGCCGCCGTCGGTCTCGCCGGCCGCGAGGGCGACCTGCTGCGCAAGGTGCTGCCCTGGAGCCTCGGCCTGCTGCTGGTGATGTGCCTGATCGTGGTGGGCCAGTCCTCGCCGGTCCTGGGGTGGATGCTGCCTTGACGACGGGGCTGTCAGTGGCGCCGGGTAGTTTGTGACCACCGACGGGACTCCTGTCCGTCGGCCGGACCGCTGCTCACCGTTTCAACCCGATCAACCCGATCAACCCGAACAACGTGATCAACGTGATCACCCGGTCGACCCGGTCGACCCGATCAGCCCGGTCAGCCCGATCGACCCGACCGGCTGGTCACCTGATCACCTGATCACCTGATCACCGACAGGAATTCCCAGGAAGGCTGGCCCGTGACTGCTGATCTGTCCGATCTGTCGCAGATCGTGAAGGCGTACGACGTACGCGGAGTGGTCCCGGACCAGTGGGACGAGACGACGGCCGAGCTGTTCGGCGCCGCCTTCGTCCGGATGACCGGCGCGAGCGCCGTCGTCACCGGCCACGACATGCGCCCCTCGTCCCCCGGCCTCTCCGGCGCCTTCGCGCGCGGGGCGGCGGCCCAGGGCGCCGACGTCACCGAGATCGGCCTGTGCTCCACCGACCAGCTCTACTACGCCTCCGGCGCGCTGGACCTGCCGGGCGCCATGTTCACGGCGTCGCACAACCCGGCCCGCTACAACGGCATCAAGTTGTGCCGCGCGGGCGCCGCCCCGGTCGGCCAGGACACCGGCCTCGCGGAGATCCGCGCCTTGGTGGAGGGCTGGGCCGCGACCGGCGCCCCGGAACCGGCGGCCCGGCAGGGCACCGTGACCCGCCGCGACACGCTGGCCGACTACGCGGCCCACCTGCGCGGACTGGTCGACCTGACCGCCGTCCGCCCGCTGAGGGTCGTCGTCGACGCGGGCAACGGCATGGGCGGCCACACCGTCCCGTCCGTCTTCGCCGGCCTTCCCCTCGACCTGGTGCCGATGTACTTCGAACTGGACGGCACCTTCCCCAACCACGAGGCCAACCCCCTCGACCCGGCCAACCTCGTCGACCTCCAGCGGCGCGTCCGCGAGGCAGGCGCCGACCTGGGCCTCGCCTTCGACGGCGACGCCGACCGCTGCTTCGTCGTCGACGAGAACGGCGACCCGGTCTCACCGTCCGCGATCACCGCCCTGGTCGCCGTCCGCGAACTCGCCCGGCACGGCGGCAGCGGCACGGTCATCCACAACCTGATCACGTCCTGGTCCGTCCCGGAGATCGTCCGCGAGAACGGCGGCAGCCCGGTCCGCACCCGCGTGGGCCACTCCTTCATCAAGGCCGAGATGGCCCGCACCGGCGCGATCTTCGGCGGCGAGCACTCCGCGCACTACTACTTCCGCGACTTCTGGAACGCGGACACGGGCATGCTCGCCGCCCTCCATGTCCTGGCCGCCCTCGGCGGTCAGCAGGGCCCCCTGTCCGCCCTGGTCGCCGCGTACGACCGCTACACCGGCTCCGGCGAGATCAACTCCACGGTCGCCGACCAGACGGCCCGCCTGGCCGCGATCAGAGCCGCCTACGAGGGCCGCGACGACGTCACCCTGGACGACCTCGACGGCCTCACCGTGTCGTCGGCCGACTGGTGGTTCAACGTCCGCCCCTCCAACACCGAACCCCTCCTGCGCCTGAACGCGGAGGCCCGCGACGAGGCGACGATGACGAAGATCCGGGACGAGGCGTTGGCGATCATCCGGGGCTGAGGTTCCTCCCCCCCCCGGTACCTCTCAGCGGACGGCGCCGGGCGGCGGGTGGGCGAAGGCCGGGGTCACCAGGGGGCGGAGCCCCCTGGTGGGAACTCCAGGAGCGGTACCCTGACCAGCACATCCACCACACCACCCACAGCGCCCCGAAGGATGATCCATGCCACTCGAAGCCGGCCTTTTGGAAATCCTCGCCTGCCCGGCCTGCCACGCCCCCCTCAAGGAGCAGGACGCGGAACTGATCTGCACGGGTCAGGACTGCGGCCTGGCCTACCCGGTGCGCGACGGCATTCCCGTCCTCCTCATCGACGAGGCCCGCCGCCCCGAGTAGCCGGGCCGCCCGGACCCCGCGACCTGAACACTCCGGCGAACGGAGCCTGCCGCCATGCTCGACGAAACGCTGCTCGACAACCCCGAAGGCCTCGCCGCCGCCGACCGCCGGGGCCTGCTCCGCGGCGCCGCCGAAGCCGGCGCCCGCGTCCGCACCGCCGCCCGGCTGGCCGCCGAGGCCGGCGTCGGGAGCCTCAAGCCGGACGGCCGCCCCCGCGCCGTCCTCATCGCCGGCCCCGGCGCCGCCGCCACCCACGCCGCCGACCTCCTCGGCACGCTGGCCGGCCCCGGCAGCCCCGTCACCCGCCTCGCCCCCAGCGGCGTGGCCCCCGCCGCGGGCGCCCTGCGCTGGGACCTCCCCGGCTGGGCCGGCTCCGTCGACCTGCTGCTCATCGCCACCCCCGACGGCAGCGAACCCGGCCTGTCCCTGCTCGCCGAATCCGCCTACCGGCGCGGCTGCACGGTCGTCGCCGTGGCCCCGCCCGGCTCCCCGCTCAGCGAGACGGTCGCCGGTTCCCACGGCATGTTCCTCCCGATGGCGACGGCCCCCTACGACCACGAGGAACCCCTCGCCGGTTCCGCCCCCGGCGTCCTGTGGGCCCTGCTCACGCCCCTCCTCGCCCTCCTGGACCGGGTCGGCCTGCTCACCGCCCCGCCCGACGCCCTGGAGAAGGTCGCCGACCGCCTCGACCAGGTCGCCGAACGCTGCGGGCCCGCCATCGCCACGTACAGCAACCCGGCCAAGACCCTCGCGGCCGAACTGGCCGACGCCCTCCCGGTCGTATGGACCGAGGGCACCTCCGCGGGCCCCGCCGGCCGCCGCTTCGCCGCCGCGCTCGCCGAACTCTCCGGCACCCCGGCCGTCGTGGCCGAACTCCCCGAGGCCCTCGCCGCCCACAGCGTCCTGCTGGCCGGCCCGCTCGCCGCCGGCGCCGACCCCGACGACTTCTTCCGCGACCGCGTGGAAGAGCCGTCCGCCCTGCACGCCCGCGTCGTCCTGCTGCGCGACCGCCCCATCGGCGGCCTCACCGCCGCGCCCGCCGCCCGCGACCTGGCCCTCGGCCACGACACGCCGATCAGCGAACTGGAACCCGAGGCCGGCGGCGAACTGGAGACCCTCGCCGAGCTGATCGCCATCACGGATTTCGCCGCCGTTTACCTGGCGCTCGCTTCCGGCGCCTGATCTCGTAGGCGAACCGTCCGCTGAAGCAAGAACACCAGCAGAGAGAGCCCACGGAAGCCATGGACCGCCTCGTCAACACCGTCCGCCCCTACGCCTGGGGTTCCACCACCGCGATCCCCGCCCTGCTCGGCACCGAGCCGACCGGCGAACCCCAGGCCGAGATGTGGATGGGCGCCCACCCGGGCGCCCCCTCCCGCACCGCCCGGGGCACCCTCGACGAGGTCATCGCGGCCGCTCCCGAACAAGAACTGGGCACCGCCGCCGTTGCCGCGTTCGGCCCCCGGCTGCCCTTCCTCCTCAAGATCCTCGCCGCCGGCGCCCCGCTCTCCCTCCAGGTCCACCCCGACCTGGAACAGGCACGCGCGGGCTACGACGACGAGGAGCGCCGCGGCATCCCGGCCGACGCCCCCCACCGCAACTACAAGGACGCCAACCACAAGCCCGAACTGATCTGCGCCCTCACCGAGTTCGACGGCCTGTGCGGCTTCCGCGCCCCCGAGGAGGCCGCCGCCCTCCTCGACGGCCTCGGCGTCCCCTCCCTCAAGCCGTACGCCGACCTGCTGCGCGCCCACCCCGAGGACGCCGCCCTGCGCGAGGTCCTCACCGCCGTCCTCACGGCCGACCCCGCCGAGATGTCCCGCACGGTCACCGAGACCGCCGCCGCCTGTGCTCGGCTCGGTGGCGCGTACGCCCCCTACGCCGACATCGCCCACCACTACCCGGGCGACCCCGGCGTCCTCGCCGCCCTGCTCCTCAACCACGTCCGGCTCCAGCCCGGCGAGGCCCTCTACCTCGGCGCCGGCGTCCCGCACGCCTACCTGAACGGCCTCGGCGTCGAGATCATGGCCAACTCCGACAACGTCCTGCGCTGCGGCCTGACCCCCAAGCACGTCGACGTCCCCGAACTGCTGCGCGTCGTCCGCTTCCAGCCCGCCGACCCCGGCGTCCTGCGCCCCGAGGCGTCCCCCGACGGCGAAGAGGTCTACGACACCCCCATCGACGAGTTCCGCCTCTCCCGCCACGTCCTGGCCGAGGGCACCCACGCCCACGACCTGACCCGCCCCGCCCCGCAGATCCTCCTCTGCACGGCGGGCACCGTCCGCGCGGGCGACCACGAACTGACCCCCGGCGCCTCCGTCTTCGTCCCGGCAGGTGAAAAAGCCGAAGTGTCGGGTACGGGAACGGTCTTCCGGGCCACCGTCCGGGTGTGACGCGGACACGGCAGCCCGGTCCGCGCGCCGCCGCTCGACCGGGCTGCAACAATGGCCCACCGCAAAGGACGGGCAAAGCCGGGCACCGGCCGAGCCCCGGGCGGCACGCGCGGGCAGACGGCACGCGCGGGCAGACGAAGGCGAAGGGACAACGCGACACATGAGCGCGTCAGGCGGGACCAAGGCGATCGTGGCGGCGCTGGCCGCCAATCTGGCCATCGCGGTATCGAAATTCGTGGCGTTCCTCTTCAGCGGCTCGTCATCGATGCTCGCCGAGTCGGTCCACTCGCTCGCGGACTCCGGCAACCAGGCACTGCTCCTGCTCGGCGGCAAACGCGCCCAGCGCGCGGCCACCCCGCAGCACCCCTTCGGCTACGGCCGCGAACGCTACATCTACGCCTTCCTCGTCTCCATCGTGCTGTTCTCGGTCGGCGGCATGTTCGCCCTCTACGAGGGCTACGAGAAGATCAAGCACCCGCACGAACTGGAGCACTGGTACTGGCCGGTGGGCGTCCTGGTCTTCGCGATCATCGCGGAGAGCTTCTCCTTCCGGACGGCCATCAAGGAGTCCAACGCCCTGCGCGGCAAGCAGTCCTGGACCGAGTTCGTCCGCCGAGCCAAGGCGCCCGAGCTGCCGGTCGTCCTCCTGGAGGACCTCGGCGCCCTCGTCGGCCTCGTCCTCGCCCTCGGCGGCGTCGGCCTCGCCCTGCTCACCGGCAACGGCGTCTGGGACGGCATCGGCACCCTGTGCATCGGCGTCCTGCTGATCCTGATCGCGCTCGTCCTGGCCGCCGAGACCAAGTCCCTGCTGCTCGGCGAGTCCGCCGGCACCGAGGCGGTCGAGAAGATCGAGACCGCGATCGTCGCCGGCGACACCGTCACCGGCATCATCCACATGCGCACCCTCCACCTCGGCCCCGAGGAACTCCTCGTCGCCGCCAAGATCGCCGTCCGCCACGACGGCACGGCCACCGAGATCGCCGCCGCCATCGACGCGGCCGAGGCCCGTATCCGGGAGGCCGTCCCGATCGCCCGCGTGATCTACCTGGAGCCGGACATCTACAGCGAGGCCGAAGCGGCCAAGGGCGCCGACCGCGAAGCCACCCCCGGCGGCCCGGCCACCTCACCCTCCGGCCACTGACCCACCCGCACCTCCCCGCGGCCCGCCGGCACCCCCGGCGGGCCGCTTTCCGTGATCGGCCGGATGTGTGCGGAGGCGGACTGGGGACGGCGGGGGCCACCGGTGTAGCTTGGGACGGAGCCAGACGTCGCTGCTGATGGCGGTCGGGCGGCCCGGACACGGGCCGGCCGAGGGAGAGAGGGCCTCCGACGGACTGCGCTGCGCGCACCGGGCATGCCTGTGTCCTCTTCGGGCACCCCTGTGTCCGCCGCCGCGCAGATCAGCCGTATCCACCTCGACCCGATCCCGAGGAGCAGCTCGTCATGACGACTGTCGACAACCGGCAGGACTTCAAGGTCGCCGACCTCTCCCTGGCCGCCTTCGGCCGCAAGGAGATCACCCTCGCCGAGCACGAGATGCCCGGCCTGATGGCCATCCGCAAGGAGTACGCCGAGGCCCAGCCTCTCGCCGGCGCCCGCGTCACCGGCTCCCTGCACATGACCGTGCAGACCGCCGTCCTCATCGAGACCCTGGTCGCCCTCGGCGCCCGGGTCCGCTGGGCCTCCTGCAACATCTTCTCCACCCAGGACCACGCGGCCGCCGCCATCGCCGTCGGCCCGAACGGCACCCCGGACGACCCCCAGGGCGTCCCGGTCTTCGCCTGGAAGGGCGAGACCCTGGAGGAGTACTGGTGGTGCACGGAGCAGGCGCTGACCTGGCCGGACAGCCCCACCGGCGGCCCGAACATGATCCTGGACGACGGCGGCGACGCCACCCTCCTCGTCCACAAGGGCGTCGAGTACGAGAAGGACGGCAAGGTCCCCTCGCCCGACACCGCCGAGTCCGACGAGCACCGCGTCATCCTCGAACTGCTCAACCGCACCATCACCGACGGCTCGCAGAAGTGGACCCAGCTGGCGTCCGAGATCCGCGGCGTCACCGAGGAGACCACGACCGGCGTCCACCGGCTGTACGAGATGCAGCGTGACGGCACCCTCCTGTTCCCGGCGATCAACGTCAACGACGCCGTCACCAAGTCGAAGTTCGACAACAAGTACGGCTGCCGCCACTCCCTGATCGACGGCATCAACCGCGCCACCGACACCCTGATCGGCGGCAAGACCGCGGTCGTCTGCGGCTACGGCGACGTGGGCAAGGGCTGCGCCGAGTCCCTGCGCGGACAGGGCGCCCGCGTGATCATCACGGAGATCGACCCGATCTGCGCCCTCCAGGCGGCCATGGACGGCTACCAGGTCACCACGCTGGACGAGGTGATCGACAAGGCCGACATCTTCGTCACCACGACCGGCAACAAGGACATCATCATGGCCTCGGACATGGCCAAGATGAAGCACCAGGCCATCGTGGGCAACATCGGCCACTTCGACAACGAGATCGACATGGCCGGCCTGGCGCAGATCCCGGGCATCGTCAAGGACGAGGTCAAGCCCCAGGTGCACACCTGGACCTTCCCCGACGGCAAGGTCCTCATCGTGCTGTCCGAGGGCCGCCTGCTGAACCTGGGCAACGCCACCGGCCACCCGTCGTTCGTGATGTCCAACTCGTTCGCGGACCAGACGCTGGCCCAGATCGAGCTGTTCACCAAGCCCGACGAGTACCCGACCGGTGTGTACGTGCTGCCCAAGCACCTCGACGAGAAGGTCGCCCGGCTCCACCTCGACGCCCTCGGCGTCAAGCTGACCACGCTCCGCCCGGAGCAGGCCGAGTACATCGGCGTGCAGGTCGAGGGCCCGTTCAAGCCGGACCACTACCGCTACTGAGCCCGCCCGCAGCTCGCCACGAGCGTGCGTGAGCGTGTCCGTGCACTGACACGCTCACCGCGGCAGTTCCTCCGAGGCAGGCCCCCGCACCCCCGTGCCGGGGGCCTGCCCCGTCGGCGGACCGGCAGCACCGGCCCAGCCCGTCACGACCCAGGACCCCCATGCCCCGCGGCCGTTATTCGCTCCACGATCCGCACGATCACACCCCCCTCGCGGAAGAACACTTCCAGTGCGCCCCCGGCCCTTCCGGCTGGCGCTACGTCTCCCAGTCGGTCACACCGACCGGAGACCACAGCGGCTCCGTCGACCTCACCCTCGACGAACTCGGCCGCCCCATCCGCCTCGAACTCCACGCCGCCGGCTGGCAGGTCCGCGGCGCCGCCCTCGACGGCGTCACCTGGGTCCGCTCCGACGCCACCGGGACCCATGCCACCGAAGGCAATGTGCGCGCCCACGCCTTCACCGGCACCTCCCCGGCCTTCCTCGTCGCCACGGCCCGTCTCCTGCGCCTCACCCCCTCCCCCTCGGCAACCCGAGTACGCCTCGTAGCCCTCACGGACCCGGTCCTCGCCCCCCGCACCGTGGACCAGTCCTGGGCCTTGCTGGAAAGAGAAGCACACGCCACTGACAGTGGCCCCCTCACCGTGGAGGAATACCAGGTCACAGCCTTGGACACGGGCGAGCAGCACACCGTGCACCTCGCCGGCGACGTGGTCCTGGCCGCCCCCGGCATCGAGCTCGAGGACCTCGAATCACCGCCGTCCGTCTTCCCCTGACCCGGCCACCGCCGACCGCCCCACCCACTGCCGCTCCTCGCCCCCTACGAGGGCGGCACGAAACCGGTGCCCGGAGGCTTCTCCGCCGGCGCCCCCTCCGACGCCGCCGGCCGCTGCCCGCCACCCGACGGCCCCGCAGCCCCACCAAACGGCCCAGACGGCCCCCCGGACCCGTGCGGCGGCGCCGACGGCCGTATCGCGGACGGCCCGAACCCACCGGCGGAGCCACCCGCGACCCCGACGCCCGTCCCGGACGGCCATGCCTCCCCACCAGGACCCGGGACCCCGGCACCACCGGCCCCGAAAGCCCGCCGCGCCTCACGGTCCTGCCGCTCCCGCACCACAGCCGCCAGATAGGCGGCCGCCGGGACATCCTGCGGCGCGGGCACCCCCGTACGGGCCGCGAGATCACCGGCGAGCCGTCCCGCCATGTCCTGACCCACCCGAGGATCCAGCTGGTGCATCCGCGTCAGGTACTGCCGGACGGCCAGCCACAGATGGTCCGGCACGGCCGACAGGTCCAGCCCCGAGAACCGCCCCGCCAGCCACGGCGGAGGCGGCGGCACAAAACCCCCGGGCGCGGCCGGCACCCGCTCCCGCACGACCAGCGTGCCCGCGAACACGTCTCCGATCCGCCGCCCACGCGCCGACGCCAGCGAGGCGATACAGGCCGCGACCCCGAAGGTCATCAGGATCTCGACCACCCCGATGAGACCGCGCACGAGCGCGTGCCGGAAGCGGATCGGCCCGCCGTCGTCCCGCACCACCCGCAGCCCGCACGCCAACTTGCCGAGCGACCGCCCGTGGCTGAGCGTCTCGACCGCGATGGGCACGCCCACCAGCAGCAGCACGAAGGCGGCGATCGACAATGCCGTCTGCGCCGCCTCGTCCAGGGACGCCGTGGCAACGACGAGCGCGATCGTCACCGCCACGTAGAGCGCCACGGCCACCGCCAGATCGAGCAGCACCGCCAGTGCCCTGCTGGGCAGTTTCGCGGGACGCAGCTCCAACGCCACCGCCTCGCCGGTCACCAGCTCACTCACGCCCTGCCGCCCTTCCCCTGACCTGCCCCCGACATGGCCAGTCTGCCAAGCTGAGGGCACATCGCGCCGCAGTGCGACAAGCTGATCCACGACGAGCCCCGACGAGAGCCCAGGAGCAGGCACACCGATGGACCTCGACGTCTTCGTCTCCGCCCACCGAGCGGAGTGGGACCGCCTCGACGCCCTGCTCAAGCGCCAGCGTCGCCTCACCGGCGCGGAGACCGACGAACTCGTCACCCTCTACCAGCGCACGGCCACCCACCTGTCCCTGATCCAGTCCAGTGCCCCGGACCCTCAGCTGACCGGCCGGCTCAGCCAACTCGTGGCACGCGCGCGTGCCACCGTGACAGGCACCCGACGCGCCTCCTGGCGCGACGTCACCCGCTTCCTCGCCCACGGCTTTCCGGCCGCCGTCTACAAAGCACGCCACTGGTGGGTCCCCACCGCTCTCCTCTCCACCGCCGTGGCAGCCCTCCTGGGCTGGTGGATCGGCACCCACCCCGAGGTACAGGCCACCATCGCGGCCCCGAACGAACTGCGCGAGCTCACCCGCCCGGGCGGCCAGTACGAGGCGTACTACTCCACCCACCCGGCGACCTCCTTCGCCGCCCAGGTCTGGACGAACAACGCCTGGGCCGCCGCCCTCTGCCTGATCCTGGGCGTCTTCCTCGGCCTGCCGGTCCTCTGGATCCTCTTCCAGAACATGCTCAACCTCGGTGTCGGCTTCGGCCTGATGTCCTCGGCCGGCCGCCTCGACACCTTCCTCGGCCTCGTCCTCCCGCACGGCCTGCTCGAACTGACCGCCGTCTTCGTCGCCGCGGGCACCGGCCTGCGTCTCGGCTGGACCCTCATCGACCCTGGTCCGCGCACCCGCCGCACGGCCCTCGCCGAAGAAGGGCGCGCTGCCATCGGCATGGCGATAGGCCTGGCCCTGGTCCTCTTCGTCTCCGGCGCCATCGAAGGCTTCGTCACCCCGTCCGGCCTGCCCACCTGGGCCCGCCTGACCATCGGAGTCCTGGCCGAGCTGGCCTTCCTCGCCTACGTCTACGTCCTCGGCGGCCGAGCCGCGCGTGCCGGAACGACCGGCGACGTCGACGCCGCCGAGCGCAGCGCCACCGTGCCGACGGCCGCCTGATGTGCGCGCACACCTGGTGAGCTGCTAATCTCCTCTTCGCCCCACAAGAGCCGTTGACACGGCAGGAGCGGGGAGGTAGATTCAAACAGTTGCCTGCTGGAGGCCATGCCCCGAGGCGACTGGAAGCATCTACCTGCTTCTCGATTCCTACGAGATTCGAAGAAGCCACTCCCGATGAATCGGAAACGAACCGCGCCGGTCAAACCGGCCGAGAACTTCTGATAAAGTCGGAGCCGCCGGAAAGGGAAACGCGGAAGCGGGAACCTGGAAAGCACCGAGGAAATCGGATCGAAAAAAGATCTGATAGAGTCGGAAACGCAAGACCGAAGGGAAGCGCCCGGAGGAAAGCCTGAGAGAGTCTCTCGGGTGAGTACAAAGGAAGCGTCC